>CAMBBS010000023.1 GCA_945863875.1 Desulfopila aestuarii DSM 18488 | reverse complement strand
ATGGGTATGGTCATAGATCTGGAAAAATGTATCGGCTGCCGATCGTGCATGGTCGCCTGCAAGCAGCACAACGCCCAGCCGCCGCAGACCTGGTGGAATCGGGTGTTCACCCCCGGCAGCCACCGCCACCTGACGCCGCCGGAAGCGGGCGTCGAGTTTTTCCTGCCGGTGCACTGTCAGCACTGCGAAAATGCACCCTGTGAGAAGGTCTGTCCGGTTGGGGCAACCTATCACGCCGAGGACGGCGCGGTACTCATCGACTTTCAGCGATGCATCGGTTGCCGCTACTGCATGTCGGCCTGCCCTTACGGTGTCCGGCAGTTCAACTGGGAAGATCCGGCAGAGGCGCACAAGCGATCCGAGTACCAGGATAAATACCATTACGGCTACCCGGAAGAACACCGCCATGAAGGGCGTCTGGTCTATATGCCGATGCGGCCGAAGGGTATCGTTGAAAAATGCACATTTTGCACGCAGTACCGCGACAAGGGCGAGCTGCCTGCCTGTGTGCAGGGTTGTCCCGGCAAGGCCCGTTTTGTCGGCGATCTCGATGATCCGCACAGTGAGGTGAGCAAAATGATCAAGGCCCGCAACGCCTTTAATCTCTTACCGGAAAAAGGCACCAAGCCCACTGTTTTTTATCTGCCGCCCAAGGCCAAGGAGGTGTAATCATGTCGTTAAAAATGAGAATAAGTATGTGGCTTTGCGGTGGTGTTTTCCTCGTCGCTCTGGTCGCCTGGGTCTATCAACTGCGTCAAGGCCTGATCCTGACCAATATGCAGAATTCCTATAGCTGGGGACTGTATATCTCGGGACTGGCCTTCTTTGTCGGCAATGCCGCCGGGGGGCTGGTGCTGACCTCGTCGATCTACCTGTTCGGCGTCAAAAAACTGAAACCCCTGGCCAAGCTCGGGGCCCTCACCGCCTTTGCCAATGTCACCGCGGCGATGCTCATCGTTCTGCCGGATATCGGCCAGCCGATACGGCTTTATCAGCTCATTCTTCACCCAAATTTCATGTCGCCGCTGGTCTGGGATGTCATCGTCCTTAATCTGTACGCTCTGGCCTCGGCAATCTATCTCTATATCCTGCTGCTCCCCGACCTTACCGGCAAGCTGAGTCGGCTGGCAATCAAGGTGGATAATCCGCACGAATTTTCCGAAAAATGGGCGAAACGTATTGCCCCCGTGGCCCTGCTGTTTGCCATCGGCATCCATGTGGTTACCGCCTGGATCTTTTCAACCCAGGGCGGCCGCGACTGGTGGTTTTCACCGGCCATGGCTCCGGATTTCGTTTCGGTGGCCATTGCCGTCGGCACGACCGTCGTCCTTTTGGCCGGAGCCCTGGCCTACGGCACCGGCGAAAAATACCAGGATGCCTATGGGATTCTCGCCCTGATCATCTTCATGGCGACCTGTGTACATCTCTTTTTGATGATGAACGACCTGGTTATTCACGCCTGGTACGGCAATGCCGAGACGCACCGGATCATGGAAATTGCCTGGGGCGATTTTGCCTGGGCGCATATCTTTGAAGTTGCCTCTCTGGTGGTCGCGGCCGTTTTGCTCATGCTAAAGACGGTGCGACGCTCCTTGCCATTGCTCATGCTCAGCTCCGGATTATTTATCGCCGGGGTTTTTGTCCATCGCTTTTTGATTATGCCCGCAGCCTATAACGCAATCCCGATGACCATGGTACCCTTCGGCCTGCCGAATACCCATTGGTCGCTGCCCATTTCTTCGGGCCGATTTTCCCCGGGCTTAAGTACCTTTGTCGACCAGTACAATTATATGCCCTCGTCGATCGAAGTAATCATTCTCCTTGGAATCGCCGCCTATACCCTGTTCCTTGTTCTTCTGGCAATCGACAGGTTGCCGATTCTCATGAAGGAAAGGATGTAATGACCGAGGGAGAAAAGCAGATGCATCCAGGGCTGCAGTTTATTTCCTTCCTGTTCAGCTATCCGGCAGTACAGGCCGAAGTTCCATCAGTGCCGGAGATTCCCGGCACTGATGTCGGCGCCCTGCTTGGCGAAAGAAAAGACATCGATCACATCCTGCTGGAGAACGAGTATGTCCGGCTGTTTATCAACGCCATGCCGGAAGTACCCTGCTCGCCCTATGGCTCCGTCTATCTGGAGGGATCGATCATGGGCGAGTCGACGCTGAAGGTTGCGGAAATCTATCGCAAATACGGCGTGGCAAGCGAGGAACCGGCGGATCATATCGCTGTGGAAAGTGAATTTCTCGCCTGGCTGCATGGACAGGCAACAACAGATGTTGATGCCCGGCAGGATTTCACCTACCTGCTCGGTCACCTGCGGCAATGGACCGGCCCCTTTTTCGACAAAGTTATCGAGCATGATCGACTCGGCTGTTTTCGGCACGCTGCTGAATTAACCCGCACTATCCTTGCTACTCTCGAATAATGACCGATGCAGGAGTCTGTCGGAGAAAATGGTTCTTTTCCCACAGACTCCAAGGTCATTGAAATATTACGAAGGGCCTTGCGGCGATAATTTTTAATGACTAAGGTAGTAATTGATTACTTACTTGAGGAGCCCGGCCTGTTCCTCATTTTCCGGGTTAGACAAGGAGACAGTTGTGCAGATAAGCAGCAAACTACCCGCGGAAGAACGACGGGAAATAACCATAAACGCTGTAATAAAGCTGGCCGGTCTGCAAAATCCCAGTGAAATTACAACGGCGGCCATTGCCAAGCATATGCAGCTGACCCAAGGCGCTCTTTTTCGTCATTTCGCGACAAAAGATGACATCTGGCTGGCCGTCATGGAATGGGTACGAGACCAGTTTACCGGGCAAATTATTCGTACCGAACACTCCATGTCCGAACCTCTGGCGGCGATGCAGGCCATGTTTATGAGGCACATCGACTTTGTCACGAAATACCCCGGAGTGCCGCGGATGCTTTTCGGCGAATTGCAGAAAGCAAAATGGACCCCGGCCAAGGGTGCAGCCCAATCCCTTATCAAACATTACACCGAACGGCTGTGCGCCCTCATCGAACAAGGCAAGGCCAGCGGCGACATCTCCGATGACATTGACACCAAGGACGCCGCGGTTCTCTTTATCGGCACTATTCAAGGATTAATCATGCAGTCAATACTGTCCGGAGATATCCAGCGTATCCGAAACGATGCGCCGGGGGTCTTCAAAATCTACCAACGCGGTATAAGGAGCTGGAAATGAGAAGGTTCCTGTCAAAAAACGGTAAGACCCTGCTGCTGGTTGGAATTTTGCTGCTTCTGCTTGGTCTTTTTGTCTCTGTTCTCTCGCGCTCCGGCCCCCTTGCCGCGGTACCGGTCACCCTGGCAACCGTCGAGCTGAAGGGCATTACCCCGGCGCTTTTCGGTATCGGCACCGTTGAAGCCCGCTTTATTCATAAAATCGGCCCGACTTTGGCTGGACGCATTAAACAAATCAACGTCGAGCCGGGGGATCAGGTCGAGGCCGGCCAGCTGCTTGGAGAAATGGACGCCGTCGATCTGGTCGACAGGATCAGCGCCCATGACGCGCTCATCAGGAGTGCCGATGCGGCTGTTCTGGCGGCCAAGGCGCATATCCAGGAGATCAATGCCCGAAAGAAGTACGCCGAGGCCCAGGCAAAACGCTACGAGCAGTTGTTTCTTACCGCTTCGATCAGCAAGGACTCGGTTGAAAATAAAAGACAGGATTATCAGATTGCCGAGGCAACTCTGGCGGCGGCCACGGCAGATCTTGAGGTCTCCGTACAGGATGCCGCACGGCTGCAGGCGGAACGCGACGGCTTGATCCGCCAGCGCGACAATCTGCGCTTTATCTCTCCCGTCGACGGATTTATCACCCGGCGTGATGCTGATGTCGGCACGACTGTTGTGCCCGGCCAGACGGTTATCGAGGTTGTTGAGCCGGACAGCATCTGGATCAATGTCCGGTTCGACCAGCAGCGGGCAATCGGCCTGAGGGCCGGCTTACCGGCCCAGGTTACCCTGCGCTCCTCGGCCGGCGAGATTCTGGCCGGACAGGTCGAGCGTATTGAACCCATGGCCGATTCGGTCACCGAAGAAATTCTCGCCAAGGTGCGCTTCGACCAGCTCCCGGCAACCCTTCCGCCCATTGGTGAGCTGGCGGAGGTCACCGTGCGGCTGGACGCGCAAAAAGTACTGCCGGCGGTAAGAAACGCCAGCGTGCAACGGGTCAATGGACATCTTGGCGTGTGGCTGGTCGAACAGGAAGACCTGCGCTTTATCCCAGTAAAAACCGGGGTATCCGACCTTGACGGCTGGGTGCAGATTACCGATGGTCTTGTTGGCGGCGAACAGATTGTCGTCTACAGCCGGAAGGCGTTGCGGGCAAACAGCCGGGTGAATATTGTCGAACACAACGAGGACAAATCGTCATGATCAGCCTCGCCGGACGCGATATACTCCATGCCTGGGGCAAGTTCGTTTTTACCGGAATCGGCCTCGGCCTGCTCATTGGTGTGACACTGACCATGGCCGGGGTATACCGCGGCATGGTCGATGACGCCAAGGTGCTGCTCGACAACAGCGGCGCCGATCTCTGGGTGGTGCAGCAGGGAACGCTTGGTCCGTACGCCGAATCTTCAAGCATCTATGACGATACCTACCGGGGAATTCTCGGTATGACCGGAGTGGCGCGCGCGGCCAACGTCACCTATCTGACCATGCAGGTGCGCCAGGTCGGCGGAGTGACGCCGCGAGATGTGCGGGCGATGGTGGTCGGCATCACCCCCGATGGGCCGGGCCATCCCGGACAACCTGGTTTTCTTGTGCAGGGGCGGCACATCACCCGCGGTCACTATGAAGCGGTTGCCGATATCGCCGGTGGATTCGCGCTCGGCGACCGCATGCAGATTCGGCGTAACCTCTACACCGTCGTTGGACTGACCCGGCGCATGGTGTCATCCGGCGGTGACCCGATGGTGTTCATTCCCCTCAAGGACGCCCAGGAAGCACAATTCCTCAAAGACAACGACGCCATCGTCCGTCAGCGCGCCCGTACCGCCCTGAATCCGGCGCTGAACCCTCCCGGCATGCCCGGCATGCTCGATGCGGTGATCACCTCGCAGAGTACCAATCCCTATGTCAATGCGGTACTGGTACAGATCGACTCCGGCGCGGACCCCGAAGCGGTAGCCGAACCAATCCGGCGCTGGAAGCGGTTAACCGTCTACACCAGGACGCAGATGGAGGAGATCCTGATATCTAAACTCATTGCCACCTCGGCCAAACAGATCGGCATGTTTCTGGTGATTCTCGCGCTGGTCAGCGCCGCTATCGTCGCCTTCATTATCTACACCCTGACACTCGGAAAAATCCGTGAGATAGCCGTGCTCAAGCTTATCGGCACGAAGAACCGAACCATCTCCGCAATGATCCTGCAGCAGGCCCTGGCCTTGGGATTTATCGGTTTTGTCGTCGGCAAGATTGCCGCCACCTTCTGGGCGCCGTTCTTCCCGAAGTACGTCCTGCTGACTCCCCCTGACGCCCTGCGGGGTTTTGTTGCAGTCATGGTCATCTGCGCGCTCGCCAGTGTTCTGGCTATTCGCGCGGCACTCAAAGTCGATCCGGCGGAGGCAATCGGTGGATAAACAACTCCAGACAGCAACGACCGGCATTCAGATCGAAGGACTGCGAAAACGTTACGGTAAAGGTGATACCGCCGTGGACGCCTTGAAAAGCGTTGATATGGCGGTTGCTCCCGGGGAGGTCGTCGGGTTGATCGGCCCATCCGGCTCCGGCAAAAGCACCTTGCTCAAATGCCTCGGCGCCATAATCGAACCGTCGGCCGGCAGGATGACGCTGGGGGCCGAGGTCATCTACGACAACAAATGGAAAATCAACGACCTGCGGGCATTGCGGCGTGACAAAATCGGTTTTGTGTTCCAGGCACCGTACCTTATTCCGTTTCTGAATGTTACCGATAATGTCGCCTTACTGCCGATGCTTGCCGGCACCTCCAACAGGGAATCACGCCGGCAGGCGGTGGCACTATTGCAGGCACTGGAAGTGGAACATCGTGCCGAGGCGATGCCGTCCCAGCTGTCCGGTGGAGAACAGCAGCGGGTCGCCATCGCCCGCGGTCTGGTCAATCGTCCGCCGGTCATCCTCGCCGATGAACCAACCGCCCCTCTTGACAGTGAACGTGCCCTGGCGGTCATCCGGATTTTAAATGAGATGGCGCAAAAATTCGGTACGGCAATCATCGTTGTTACCCACGATGAAAAAATTATCCCAACATTCAAACGCATCTACCATATTCGTGATGGGATAACCTACGAAGAAGCGGGTGAGGGCCGTGACCTACGGTAAGAAAAAAAGTGTTCGACAGCCGAACGGCTGAATAATAAATAGAAGTATTCCGATAAACAACCAGTAAAGGAGGACCACCATGTTTTGCTTCCAGTGTCAGGAAACCGCCAGAAACAGTGGCTGTACCGTCAAGGGTGTGTGCGGCAAACCGGAGGAAACAGCCAACCTGCAGGATTTGCTCATCTTTGTGCTGCGGGGCGTGGCCATCTACGGTGAACAGCTCAAGGAATTGGGACAGCCGGATCACAGCAACGACAACTTTGTATTGCAAAGCCTCTTTACGACCATCACCAACGCCAACTGGGCCGACTCCCGTTTCGTCAGCATGATCCTCGACGGTCTGGTTCGGCGTGACAAACTGCAAGATGCCTTCATGGCCGCTTACAAGGCGAAAAATGGCCGGGATTTTGCCGGAGTACTGCCGGAAGCGGCCACCTGGACCGGCGCGGCGGCAGATTTTGCCGAAAAAGCCAAATCGGTTGGCGTGCTCAGTACGGTCAATGAAGACGTCCGTTCCCTGCGTGAACTCCTGATCATCGGCCTAAAAGGCATTGCCGCCTACGCCGAGCATGCGGCGGTACTCGGCTATCGCAAGGATGAGATCGATAATTTCATGCTTGAAGCCCTGGCGTCAACCACCAAGGATCTCACCGTCGATGAGATGGTCGCCCTGGTCATGAAGGCGGGCACCATGGCGGTGACCACCATGGCGCTGCTCGATGAGGCGAACACCACCACCTATGGCCATCCGGAAATCACCGAGGTGAATATCGGCGTGGGCAAAAATCCCGGCATTCTCATCAGCGGCCATGACCTGAAAGACATGGAAGAGCTGCTCAAACAGACCGAGGGGACCGGCGTCGACGTCTATACCCATGGCGAGATGCTGCCGGCCAACTATTACCCGGCCTTCAAAAAGTATCCGCACTTTGTCGGCAACTACGGCGGTTCGTGGTGGCATCAGAACGTCGAGTTCGAGTCCTTCAACGGCCCTGTGCTGCTGACCACCAACTGCCTGGTGCCGCTGAAAAAAGACAATACCTATCTCGACCGTCTCTATACCACCGGTATTGTCGGCTACGATGGGTCGAAATATATTCGGTCCCGACCGGCCGGAGGCGCCAAGGATTTCTCGGCCCTGATCGCCCAGGCCAAGACCTGTCAAACGCCGGTGGAGATCGAAACCGGTTCCATCGTCGGCGGCTTCGCCCATCATCAGGTTCTCGCCCTGGCCGCTAAGGTGGTCGAGGCGGTCAAGTCCGGAGCAATCAAACGCTTCGTCGTGATGGCCGGTTGCGATGGCCGTCACAAGTCTCGTGGGTACTACACCGAAGTGGCCGAGAATCTTCCCCAGGATACGGTCATCCTCACTGCCGGGTGTGCAAAATTCCGCTACAATAAGCTGAAGCTCGGCGATATCGGCGGCATTCCCCGGATCCTCGATGCCGGACAGTGCAATGATTCGTATTCTCTCGCGCTCATTGCCTTAAAGCTCAAAGAGGTGTTTGGTCTGAGCGACATCAACGAGCTGCCCATCTCTTATGACATCGCCTGGTATGAACAGAAGGCCGTGGCAGTGCTCCTGGCGCTGCTATCTTTGGGCGTCAAAGGGATCCGTCTCGGTCCGACGCTGCCGGCGTTCTTGTCACCGAACGTGGCCAAGGTGCTCGTCGATAATTTTAACATCAAACCCATCGGCACGGTAGAGGAAGATATCGCCGCAATGATGACCGGTCATTGATCAACAAGCAACAGTAGCCACCAGGCGGGCGTATCCGTGCCTGCCTGGTGGCAATAACGTAAATTTCTTTCGCCTGCCCGGCACCAACCTGAAAAAAAGGAACATTCCCCATGCCGATACCCGGAAATCTTTTGACCACGGCGATGGCCGTCATGCCGCATAAAAATGTTAACGAGGCCCTTGACATAGCGCTGAACGTGGATGTGCCATTCTGGCCGCAATTGCCAAATCTCAGCTATTACGAAGATATGTATGTCCAGGCGGCGGAGCATTTTCCCGGCATAGTCCTTGATGTGGAAAAAAAGACCCTGCGCTTTTCACTGGACAAATTTATTGCTGAATTTGAAGAAACCATGAGCCACTTCGAAGAGCCGTCCTACTTCGATATCAGCGAGCAGTATTCGCAGGTCTACCATGATTTTCTCTCCCGGGATCTGGCCGACAGACCGGCTATCCGCGGACAGCTGGAAGGACCGATCAGCTTTGGCTTCAATGTTCTTGATCAGGATGATCGGCCGATCCTCTTCGATGACTCGATCCGACCGTTTATGTTCGAGTTCATGGCCAAAAGAATAAATGTGCAGCTTGCCCGCCTGAAAGAGCGCAATGACAATGCCTTCATGTTTGTCGACGAACCGGGCCTGCAGTTCATCTTTTCCGCCCTCTCCGGCTATGGCGAGCAAAAGGCCAAAACCGACCTGGATAATTTCTTTGCCATGGTTGACCGTCCGCGGGGCATTCATCTCTGCGGCAACCCGGACTGGGATTTCCTCCTCAACCTGGATATGGATATCCTCTCCATGGATATCTATACCAATGGTGACATCTTTTCCTCCTGCGCCGGATCCATCAAAAATTTTCTCGACAGGGGCGGCGTGCTCGTCTGGGGTATTATTCCGACCGGTTTTGAACTATTTTCCAAGGAAAGCCTCGGTTTTCTCAGCATGAAACTCGAAGGAATATGGCGCCATTTAAGCAAAAAAGGGCTGGATATCGAGTATATAATTTCCAGAAGCATGCTCTCGCCGGCAACCTGCTGCCTGGTCAATCCGGACCAGGGGCAAACGGTTGCCCGGGCCTTTGACATGCTCAACCATCTCTCCCAGACCCTCAGGGAAAAATATCGCCTAGTCTGACAATTTTTCCCTCTTCTATGCGCAGTGATACGCGCAATGCGAAGTTATGGCAGATGACGTATAGAAAAAGGAAGCGCAATCGCTTATCTGCCCGGCATTATGCAATCAATTTATCACCCACAGCATCTTGTAGGCTAATTACCTACAGCTCTTGACGTTTGACGCCCTCGCCTCCTGTCTCTTTTCACTCGAAAACAATCAGTTTTTCAACGATTTACAAGTCCCATGGAACCAGATATCCTTCCATATTTAATGGTAGGTCCAAAAAGGCTGCGCCATTATCCTCGGTAGAAGGCCGAGAAGCAAGCTGTCCGCCGGGGAAATGCAGCCCGTCGACATTGTTCCACAAGCTCTGAACAATCAAGCTTGTTTTTCTTATATCAAGAAATCGGAGGCCTGATTCCATCCGTCTCCAGCACCAGTCAAAATAAGTGGACAACAGCAAGAGGTAAAACGTGGAAAAAAAATCAGGCATGTACTGGACAGGACTGTCCCCCGATGAGGCCCGAGAAAAACTCGTCAACAAAGACAAGTCCATGCGAGACAAGCGAATGCCCCTGAAGCAGGCGGTGGCCGAATTTATCAAAGATGGGGACAATGTCGGCATCGGCGGTTTCGTAAATATTCGTCAACCCATCGCCATTACCCACGAAATGGTTCGTCATGGTTTCAAGGAATTGACCCTTTCCTGGCAGTCTGCCGGCATGGCCCCAGATTATCTGGCAGGCGCCATGATGCTCGACCCGGATAGATTTTCCATCAAGCGTATCGAAATGGCCTATTGGGCCCATGAGGCATTCGGTCTTTCGCCGATGTTCAGATATCTGGCGGAGCGCGGTCTGATCGAGATTGAAGACTGGAGCAATTACAACATGTCCGCCAGATTCAAAGCCGGCGCCATGGGGCTTCCCTTTCTGCCCACACGTGGTCCTTTAGGCAGTGATATCACCCAGACAAGCCGGACCAATGTTGTCGACTGCCCTTTCACCGGCCGGCCGATAGCCTTGCTGCCGGCATGTAATCCCGATGTCGCCATCATCCATGTTCAGGCCGCGGACATGTACGGCAACTGTATCATTCGCGGTACGGATTGCACCTGCGCCGAGATCGCCATGGCTTCCGCCCATACCATCGTCACCTGTGAACAACTCGTTGCCCATGAGCTGGTGGTAAGTAATCCCAAGGATGTCATTATTCCCTTCCTCGCCGTAGATGCCATCGTTGAAGTGCCCTTCGGTTCCTATCCCGGCGCATGCCGCCGGCATTACTACTTTGACGGCGAACATATCAAACAATTTCATGCAGCCGCGGAGACAATGCGCAAAGAAGGCAGAAGCGATCTCCTGCAGGCCTACTATGCGGAAAATATCTTTGGTGTGGAAACCTTCGGCGACTTTATCTCGAAGTTTCCTTTTGAAAAAATATTGGCCGCCCAGACAGCTGAGTCCTTCAACTATGAACGGCTCGCCTGATCTTTCGTGCCCGCAAAATTAATGCACGCAGACACTACCCAGAAAAAGGAGTTATTATGACAGCTTCAACCGACTACACCGCCCAGGAGATCATCGTTGTGGCGGGATCAAAGATACTCGAAGACAGAAAGGTGGTCTTTGTCGGCACCGGCCTGCCGATGGTTGCCTCCCTTCTTGCCAAACTGACCCACGCCCCCGGATTGATCCCGGTCTTTGAAGCAGGGGCGGTTGGTCCCCCGCTGAAGGTGGGCCTCCCGCTCTCGGTAGGTGATTCGAAAACCTTTACCAGCGCCACCTATTTAAAAGGGTTGAATGCGGCCTTCGAGATGACCCAGCGCGGCTTTGCCGATATCGGCTTTATCGGCGGAGCGGAGGTGGACATGTACGGTAATCTCAATTCCACCATGATCGGCAATTTCCCCGATGGGTATCAAAAACCGAAGGTACGTCTGCCCGGAAGCGGCGGCGCCAGCGATATGGCTGCCTCCTGCGAGCGTACCATCCTTATCGTCCCGCACGATAAGCGTAAATTCAACAAGAAGCTCCAGTATGTGACCAGCCCGGGTTTTCTCGATGGAAGCCCCAATGCACGTTATAATGTAGGCTTGCAGGGCAAGGGTCCCTATCGCGTCATTACCACCAAGGCAATTCTCGACTTCGACGAAGAAACCCACCGGATGCGCATCCTGCAGGTCTTCCCAGGAGAGACCGTTGAGTCTGTTCAGGCAGCGACTGGTTTCGAGCTGCTCGTCGCCCCGAACGTCTCTACCTTTCCCGCTCCAACCGTGGAAGAGGTACGTATGATCCGTGAAGATATCGATCCTACCCAAGCCTTTGTGAAGCGCTCTCCGAAACAGACCAGCGACGGGATTGACAGCAATGACCAGATGCCTTTTCTCACCCCAAAAAACGAAAGAATGCTGCACGCTTCACAGCAGAGTTGACCGATTTTTGCCCAAGAGTGGAATACCCAGGTGAGGCGGTAACGTCCTAACGCTGCTGGGTATTCTCTAGGCATCAATTGGTAAACAATAACGGCTCACCTAAGTGAGTAAAGACCCTCATCCCACACAGGAAAAAGAAATGGCTGAAGCAACTCCACAAGGAAATCCAGCAGTTGTCGGTTTGGCAGGTTTTGGTATGACAACGATACTCCTACAGTTCCATAATATGGGCTGGGGCGGTACCGGAACAGTTTTCTGCGCGGCAATGGTGGTCGGTGGCCTTATGCAGATGATCGCCGGATTCCAGGAATTCAAGTGCGGTAACAATTTCGGCTACAGTGCCTTTTGCTCCTATGGCGCTTTCTGGATTGCTCTTGGCCTGATCTGGCTCCTGGCTGACGCGGTTCCCGAGGGATGGACTCATCTGAAAATCACGCCGCATGACATCGGCTTATTCCTCCTTGGCTACACCATCTATACCTTTATCATGTGGATTGCGTCTATGCGCATTCATACGGCGATGGCTTTGACTTTTACCACTCTGCTCCTCGGTTTTATCGGCCTGGATCTGGTTTTTCTCGCCGGCATGAAGGCCAGTCTCCTGACAATTACCACGATCGATCTGTTTATCTGTGCCGGACTTGCCTTGTATATGATGGCCGCAGCGATTTATGCCCAGGTTTTCGGCAGGCCCGTTCTGCCGGTTGGCAAGCCGTGGCTCCAGTAACAAAAAACTCAACGTTCCTTGCTTTTATAAAGGGAGTCTTGATGACTTTCTTGCCTGTGAAGGATTCAGGCGCCCTGCTCGCCATCACCCGACCCGCTGATTTCTTTACCTTTCCAGATCACGTTCAGCACCATGCGGATGACGAGAAAAAAACTGCAAAAAGAGCAGTTCGTCGCTAACATTGCGGTCTTCAGCGTTTAATGCAGGATCTTTGGGCCCTTGCCGTGCCCTTGGATTTACCGTATAGTGCCCTTCGGATAGTATGTTATGTGTCCTTTGCAGAGGAGCAAGCCGGAATCAGGTCTATGAAATCATTTCAATTCAACATCAGGACCAAGCTCTTCGTCAGCTATTCCTGCGCCTTTCTCTTCATTCTCATTACTCTTAGCCTGGGCATCTTCTTTTTTTTCAGGGCGTCGATCGAACGAAATATCGAGAATGAGCTCGAACAATCCACCAGCGCCCTGCTCAATATGGTGGAAATCGCCACCGAAGTTTCTCTGAAAAACTATCTCCGGGCAACGGCGGAAAAGAACCTGGAAATTGCCCGGTATTATCAGGAGCGGGCCAGCCGCGGTGAACTTTCCGCAGCGGAGGCAAAGCGCCAGGTGGCCGAGATTTTTCTGCACCAGCATATTGGTGAATCCGGCTATATCTACAGTATCGACAGTGACGGCATTTTGCAGGTCCACCCGGAACGGTCTCTGGTCGGCGTTAATATTTCCAACTATGATTTCGTCAGCGACCAGAAGGACCGCAAGAACGGCTATCTCGTCTATGACTGGCAAAATCCTGGGGAAGAGCGCCAGCGGGGCAAGGCACTGTACATGGCCTATTTTGAGCCCTGGGACTGGATTATCTCAGTGTCGACCTATCGCAGTGAATTTGCCCAGCTGGTCAAGATTGACGATTTTCGGGAGAAAATTCTTGCCCTGAGCTTCGGGCAGACCGGCTACAGTTTTGTCATGGACCTCAAAGGCAACCTGGTCATCCATCCGCAGCTGGAAGGACATAATATTTTCCAGGAGAGGGATGCCACCGGACGATTTTTTATCCAGGAAGTGTGCCGCGACAAGAAGGGCAAAATCATCTATCCCTGGAAAAACCCCGAAGACCTCGAGGCCAGGGAAAAACTGGTCATCTTCAATTACATTGAACAATTTCAGTGGATCGTCGCCTCATCCAGCTATCTCGATGAGTTCTACGCGCCGCTGCATACCATCCGCAGATTTATGATCGGGGCAATGGTCACGGCGCTGCTCCTGCTCCTGCCCCTGACTTTAATAATCAGTCGCACTATCACCGCCCCCTTGCAGGAACTGATGTCCCATTTCTCCAAGGTGCCCAATGGCGATTTCACCCCGCGCATAACCGGCGATTACAGCGGTGAGATAGGCAAACTTGCCGGATATTTCAACACCTTCATGGCCCGACTGGAACTCTACAGCAATGACCTGAAAAAAGAGATCCAGGTGCGAACCCAGGCGGAACTTGCCCTCAGGCAATCCGAGGAGATGTTTTCCAAGGCCTTCAGCGTCAGTCCCATCGGCATAATGATCCTGAGCTACCCTCTTGGACAGATAGTCAGTGTCAACGACAGCTTCGTCAAGGCAAGCGGCTTCGAGCGCCGGGCACTCCTGAGTCGCACTCTATTTCGCACCGGTATTTTGTCGTCTGCGGATACCCTCGTTGTCTTGCAGCGTGAACTTGCCCGCAATAAACATATCCGCGAAAGGGCCATTACCTTTCGTACCCGCAAAAAGGAAAAAAGGCAGGCCCTGGTCTCAGCCGACCTCATTGATCTCTGGGGGGGAACCTATGTCCTCGTCATTACCGAAGATATAACCGAGCGCAAACAGCTGCAGGAACGTATTCTTGATATCGGGGAAACAGAACGTCGCAAAATTGGCCAGGATATCCATGATGACCTCTGTCCCCATCTGATCGGCACGGAAGTCATGTCGAAAATTCTCCTGAAAAAACTGGAAGATGAAAACTCTCAGACACTGCAACTGGCGGGAAAGATTCGTACGCTCATAAAAGAGGCCATCCGTAAATCAAGAGGAATGGCCCGGGGACTCTGTCCGGTCTTTCTTGTTGATCGCGGACTTGAAGCAGCTATCGAGGAACTGGCGACCAATACGGAAGAGGTGTATGGCCTCGCCTGCTCCTTTGAGGGGTGGGGCCATCTGTCCTTTAACGACAGCAAAGATACCATCCATATTTTCATGATCATTCAGGAGGCCGTTTCCAATGCCGTCAGGCACGCGGAGGCAGACAGCATTACTATCCGCCTGGAAAAGGTGGACAACCGGGTGCGAATCGTCGTTGAGGACGATGGCAGGGGCATATCCCCCAGGGATGACGCAACCGGCATGGGTTTGAAGATCATGCGCTACCGGGCGGAACGGATCGGCGCGGAGCTGACGGCACATCCCGGCGAAGAGAAAGGGACCCAGGTCATTGTCACCCTCGACGGTGTAACCATTGAGAACGACAATGACGTCTGAAACATGTCCCTTCTTTCAACACCCTTTGAGGAAAACACAACAGCTATGACTCGTATCGTAATCGTCGAAGATCACCCGGTTTTTCGTACAGGGTTAAAAGAATTGATTGAAACGGAAAAAGACCTGCAGGTCTGCGGGGAGGCGGACACTATCAACAATGCGCTCAGGGTCATTGAAGAAAAGCAGCCGGACCTGGTCATTGTTGATATTACCTTGAAAGGACGAAACGGCATTGAACTCATACAAGAGTTGCATCGAGACGCCCCCCTTCTCCCGGTGCTGGTACTCTCCATGCACGATGAGTCGCTGTATGCCGAACGGGCCTTTCGCGCTGGAGCCAGTGGCTATATAATGAAGCAAGAGACCTCGGAATCCATTATCAAGGCGATCCGGATGGTCAAAGGGGGCCAGAAATACGCCTCGAAGCAGTTCCTGGCCAATGTCCTCAACAAATTCCTCGGTCACTCGCCTGAAGACACACGCTCTCCTATTGATCGCCTCACCCACCGCGAACTTGATGTCTTTCGCCTCCTCGGCAAGGGCATGACCACCAAGGATATCGCCGCGCAACTTGACCTCAGTGCCAAAACCATCGGCACCTACCGGGAACGCATTAAGGTGAAATTAGACTTGCAAAACGCCTCAGATCTGATACATTCCGCGGTCCGCTGGTTGGAGAAGGGTGAACTGTAGGCTGCCAATGAAGTTATTCTCCTGCAGTGCCTTGCACGACCATTTTTCTCTTCCTACCTCCTTCTTTCCCCACACTGCATTCTCGTAGGTTACAACCTACCTCCTCGGACGTTTTCAACCCACAGCTGCTGTATCTTTTTTTCACGGAATTTTGCGGTTGCCGCCGATTTACAACCCTTGAAGAATATCTTACCTTGCAAAGGTCTTAAAAAATACCGCAGGGTCGTATTTATTATCAAGGACGTTGCATCGATTTATCGCCACCTACAGCAAAAAGTATAACGAAGGAGTCGGCCCATGCACGAGCAAGCACATTCGGATACGAGAAAGACAATCTTCCTGTCGGATAAAGCAATGTACTCTCGTGGAAAAAAATGTTCTCCCTTCCGTGAAGCAGTACCACGTTATGAGCCTGCCGAAATAATTGCGCCCCAAAAAGGTATGTATGATAAACGAACCTCGCTGTCAGAGGCTGTGCGTCGCTGTCTGAAAGATAAGATGCATATCAGCATCGGTGGGTTAGCCGATACCCGCTTGCCGGTTGCGACTATCCATGAAATTATTCGCCGGGGAGCCCGTCAACTGACACTCTCTGTCCAGTCCGATTCGATCTGCTGTGAGCTGCTGGCAGGCGCGATGATACTCAATGCCGACCACCTGTCTCTTCGCCGCATAGAATTAGCTTGGTCCAGCCATGATAACGTGGGCAAAGCCCCACTGCTCCGCTATCTGATCGACAACGAAATGGTGCAGGCGGATGAGTATACCAGTTGCGGCATGTCGGCTCGTTTCAAGGCCGGGGCAATGGGTGTGCCTTTTCTTCCGACCGCAGACCATGGCAATGATATGGCGCTGCACAATCGTGGCAAGATGATCGTCTGCCCCTTCACCGGTGAAAACATCTATCTGGTCCCGGCCTGCCGTCCGGATTTGACCCTGATCCACGTCCAGGCTGCCGACATGTACGGTAACGGCCGAATATTCGGCGATCACGGCTCCTGCCGGGAGATGGCTCGGGCTTCGGTCAGCACCATCGTCACAGCCGAGGAAATTATCAGCAACACCAGTATTGAAAACTATCCAAACCTTACAGAAATTCCCTTTTACGTGGTTGATGCGGTAGTTGATCAGCCTTTTGGTGCCACTCCGGTGGCCTGTTACGGAAACTACGGCCTCAACATGCCGGAAATCATCGAATTTGTCGATATTTGCAAAGATTTCTGCAAAACCGACAACAAAGAAAGACTCAGGAATTACTACAACAGGTACATCTTCGATATGGAAAATTTTGACGATTTTCTCGAGCAGAAGCCCTATCCTGTTTTACAGCAACTCTGTCAGAATGACGGGGATCAGCCGATTATCCTCGACTGAACAGTGCGCCTCTGTACCCCTGCGCGGATGCGTCTCCGACGCGGCATGTATAACAATTGCCGCGGCACACAATCGCTTGTCCGGAAGGAGTTGCGAGAAAACGGAACGCCGTTTCGTAAAGTGTTACTGAATTTTGGATGATAACTCAACTATGGGAAAAGACCTCCTCCTTGCCCATGTCGCGTTGAGGCCAGTCTCAAGTCCAACCCCGGTATCTTCAACACTTCAACGAAAAAGGTGTTCCGTCTCTCCAACTCCCCGGCGGGCGTCGTTTCAAATGATATTTGTCTCAAGCAGGACGGCGGTCAGCACAGCCAGCACCACCCGGTAATAACCGAAGATGGCCAGACCGTGGCGGTTGAGGTAGGCGACCATCCATTTCACCGAGATCACCGCCGAGATAAAGGCAAAGAACAGGCCGATGGCGAGGGCCTGCGGTTCGAAGGTCTGCAGCATGGCCTGGCCGTGCTTGAGTCCGTCATAGGCGGTGGCCGCGCCCAAAGTGACGACGCCAAGGAGGAAGCTATACTCAACGGCGGCAGGCAGGCTGAGCCCGACCAGGATCCCGCCGACGATGGTCACCAGACTGCGGCTGACCCCCGGCCACATGGCAATACACTGGGCCATGCCGATAACAAAGGCCATTTTCCAGGTGAGCTCCTCGAGCGCACTGCCGCTCCGTGCAGTCCGGTTGTTGCGGTTTCGGTAGCTGACCGCAAGGATGGCCAGCCCCCCCACCATCCAGGCGGCCACCACCGGCCATGGCCCAAAGAGATATTCCTTGATGTGATTGTTAAATATCAGGCCAAGCACCGCCGCCGGAAGAAAACCGGCCGCTACACCGATCAACAGACGCAGACCAATCGGATCACGGCCGAACAGCCCGCCAAACATTTGCCTGACCCGGCGGAAATAGAGGCCGAGCACGGCAATGATCGCCCCGGCCTGGATGCAGATGGCATAGGCGTCGGCGGCCTCTTTATCCCGGGCCCGCTCACTTTCGGCAAGTTCCCGGCCCTGACCGATATCCATAATCCGCTGGGCGAGGAGCAGATGACCGGTCGAGCTGACCGGCAGGTATTCGGTCAATCCCTCGACAATACCAAGGACCATCGCCTGCCCATTGGTCATCTGATCTTTGTTGGGGATACTTTCTGTTTCCGGCGGAGACGATGCGCCCATGGCGCCGGCAGTGAAGACAATGGTGAGCAGAGTTACGTACAGCAGCTGTTTTTTAGCGATCATTTATTTGGCTCGGCTGGAAAAGGAAGTTTTTCTCGAAGCGTCTCGTTTGTGTAGCAAGGAGTAACAATCAGGCGGGACCGCATATCGCCGCATCGCCAGCCTGCAAGCGGGGGGCAACGCCGGACATGCTAGAAAGAAGCACAATCTTACCATTTTTACCGGCACATTCCATTATAAAAAAGAGCCCCCGGTGTGGTTACGCACCGGGGGCTCTTTTACTCTATTGGGCATGCAGGTTCAACCAGCCAGCCGAATCTCCGCCACTGCTGATCCGTTTCTTTGCGCAAGAGGAAAGCTGAGGGTAAAAGTGGTCCCCACGTCGGGGGTTGACTGGACATCAATATAGCCCTGATGGGCCTCGACGACTTCCTTTACCAGGGCCAAACCGAGGCCGGAGCCGGTTATATGCCGGGTCGCCTTGCCTTTGACCCGGAAAAAACGGTCAAAAATATGCGGCACATCCTCCTTGCTGATGCCGATGCCCGAGTCTTTCACCGAAAAATTGGCAAAGCCTCCCGACACCGAGGTCGAAAGGACGACCTGCCCCCCCTCCGGGGTATATTTTATGCTGTTGGAGACGATATTCATTATCGCCGTCCGCATATGGTCGTAATCGACATTTATCCACCATTCTTCGCCACACGGTTCATAGCTGAGGCGTATGTTCTTTCCTTCCGCCTGCGGGGTGCTGATGTCGATGACATCTTTAATTATATCCTCGCCTTTCACCGGTTCAAGGTTAAAAACCACCGTCCCGCTTTCCAGTTTGGACAGGTTCAACAGGTTATCAATGAGGCGCAAAAGATCCTTGGTTCGGGTGGTCATCCGCTTATGCAGAGCGTTACAGGAACTAGCGGCCTCATGAACACAGCCGACCTGCAGAGCATAGATCATCTGTTCGATGGATGCCAGGGGGGATTTCAGCTCATGGGCGACCATGGCGACAAAATCGGATTTCATCCGGTCAATTTCCTTGTGGGCGCTGACATCCTCAAAGGTGGTGACCGAGCCGATCACATCGCCATGCTCGGTTTTCACCGGTGAGCAATAGGCGCGAAGGTATTTGCGGGAAATGGCACCGGGGGCAAACTCCCGGGTCACCACCACCGATTTACTCACCGCCTCGGAGACCATGGCTGCCGCCGCCTGATCCCGGATGGAAGCGGAGAGTGGTTTACCGATAACCGGATCGGTCTGTATCTCGAGGATCTTGATGGCCGCCGGATTATGCAGCACGACAACCCCCGCTGCATCGGTTATGAGAACAGCCTCGGCCATGCAGCTGAAGACAGATTTCAAACGGCTCTGGGATTTGTCGATGGCCTCCAGCCCACGGTTTTTTTCCTCGCGCAGCTGTTCCGTTTCCGCACGCATGGACAGCTTATCGATGGCCCTATCCACCACCACCCGGATATAGTCCGGGGTAAAGGGCTTGCCGACAAAATCGAAAGCGCCCTGTTTCATGGCGGTGACCGCCTTGGAAACCGTGGCAAAGCCGGTGATGACGATAACCTGGACCTGAGGGCGGTTTTCCCGTATCCAGTCGAGGACGGCGAAGCCGTCGAGGCCGGGCATCATCAGATCGGTGAGCACAATATCAAAGTCTTGTTCCTGGAGAAGAGCCAGGCCCCGATTCCCGTCTTCGGCTTTTACAATATGGTAGCCCCTCTTGGACAAGGCGCGTTCGACACCGTCCCGGATAACCTTCTCGTCATCAATGATCAATATACGCACATCTTCCATAGCGTTTTCCAGGTTACTGAAGGCAAAACACGTTGATGAATATTCCACCTGCTGCTTTTTACACCGGCAGCGGGTGGAATGTTATCTATTTCAACCAGCTTTTAATCAACTCCAGTAGTTCCGCCGGCGCCACCGGTTTCGGCATATAATCTTCCGCCTCACTTTCCAGCATATCCCGATGGGTATAGGTGCTGGTGGTCACCCGGTCGGCGACGGCGGTGAGCAGGATAATCGGAATTTTGGCGGTTTCCGGGTTGCCTTTCAGACGGGCACATGTTTCATGACCGTTCATCACCGGCATCATGACATCGAGGACAATGAGATCGGGTTTTTCTTCTTCTACCGCCTCAAGCCCTTCCTTACCGTCATAGGCCACCCTCACATCGTAGCCGCCGCTTTCCACAATCACTTTGACAGCTTCTACAAAATCAGGATCGTCGTCAACAAGCAGGATCTTTTTTTTCTCAGCCATTTCTTTCCTCCGTTATAAATGCTTTATGATATTACTCAGTGAATTTTCTCTCTCTTAGGCCATCACCGGTCGGGGCAACAGTCCGGCGCCGCCGATGATCTCTTCCAGCTTTTCTTCCCATTCGATGGCCATCACGTGCACCCCGGCAACTCCTTCCATTTCTTTTAGTTCCTGGATCTGCTCGATACACATTTCAATGCCTTTTGCCGCCTGTTTTTCTTTCGGCTCGGCGGCGATTCGGTTAACCACTTCATCGGGAATATCCATACCGGCAACCATCCGGCGCATGAATTTGGCCATTCCCGCCGATTTTAGCGGCGTGACGCCGGCGAGAATTTTAATTTTATCCGGCAGGCCCTCTTGTTTGGCCAGCTCCAGGTATTTTTTAAATTTTTCCATATTGTAGATACACTGGGTCTGCACAAAATCGGCACCGGCCTCCATCTTCAACTTCAGGCGCGGCACGCGAATTTCAAAAGGATCGGCAAAGGGATTAACCGCACAGCCGATATAAAATTGCGGTGCACCCTGAATCTTATCCCCGGAGGGGAAAATCCCTTCATCGCGCATGGTTTTCACCATATGAATGAGCTGCATCGAGTCAATATCAAAGACATTTTTAGCCTGGGGATCATCGCCGAATTTTTGGTGATCGCCGGACAGACAGAGCAGATTGCGCACCCCCATGGCCGAGGCCCCGAGCAGATCCGACTGCAAGGCGATGCGGTTACGATCCCGCACCACCATCTGAATAAGCGGCTCGATGCCCTCCTCCTTGATCAGCAGGCAGCCGGCAAGCGAACTCATGCGCACGACGGATGTCTGATTGTCGGTGACATTACAGGCATCGACGTTGCCTTTGACAAAGGCCGCTTTCTTCCGGACAATGTCCGGGTCGGCGCCACGGGGAGGACCGCATTCCGCTGTGACTGAAAAGTGTCCCGCTGCCAGTACCTTTTCCAGATTGCTTCCCGATTTCATTAGATCATGTCCTCCCTGATAATTCGGCGTGGACCGCCGTCTCTTGAGGAATTCCACCCCTTGTACGGTTTCAGCTTGCCGTAATTTTCCATCTGCCCCAGGGCCTTCAGCCTATCGATGATCAGCTGCCAGCCGCATTTCACCTCTTTGTCCACCTCACAGATCCCCTGCACGGAACCGCCGCAGGGTCCGTGGAAAAGCGATTTGGCGCAGCGGGTGACGGGACAGATGCCGCCAGTCAAGTGCAGCACACAGTCGCCGCAGCCCTGACATCGTTCCGACCACTCGCCCTGGCGTACGGTGACGCCGAGAAAGCCGGTATTGATACCCGGCAACAGCGGCGTGGTGGTAAATTTTTCGGCGAGGAACTGGATGCCGGCACCGCAGGCAATGGATAGAACCGCCTGATAATCACCGACATAGGGGCGCATCTGTTCGATATATTCCGGATCACACTGGCGTTCGAGGCTCACCTCGCGGATAGTAATGGTCCTGCCGGCCGCCTCTCTTGCCAGCCGAAGAGTCGATGCCAGCACCTGCACCTCTTTCTCCCCGCCGACACGACAGACAGTGACACAGCCATGACAACCGGCGACAATGATATTGTCATAGGGTTCAAGCATCTCCAGGATCTCTTCGATGGGTTTCGGTGTTCCTGTAATCATGTTGCCTCCTTCTCGGTTACTCCCTGATTGCCGGCACGAACCAGATTGATGGGACTCGGTCCGATTTCACGGATCTGATCGACAAACTCATTGGCAAATGCGGCAAATTTCGAGCCTTCTCCCGCACTCAAATTGTACATCCTGATGCGGTTGGGTCCAATCTTGATTCTCTCAAGAATGGCATAGACCCTCTCGACACGTGCCCGGGCACGAATGTTTCCCGAGACATAGTGACAATCTCCCTCCAGGCAGCCGATCACCATCACGCCATCCGCACCATTTTCAAAAGCCTTGAGCAACAGCGACTCGTCAATCCGTCCGGTACAGGGCAGCATGACGATACTGATTGCCGGGGGATACGATCTTCTCTCCGAACCTGCCAGGTCCGCGGCAGAGTACGCTCAGTGGCGGCAGGCAAAAACAATGACACTGGGTGAAAAGTCATGCATGTTTTTTATTCCTCCTGAAGGTGAGTACCTTACGGATTATTTTCCGTTTACCGGGGTGAGTGCGATGCTTCGGACGCGCAGTACGCTTCAATCTTGGCCCTGATATTCCGGTCATCATATCGACCCATAAAAATAGTCTTGGCCGGACACTCGGCCACGCAGATGCCGCAGCCCTGACAGAGGGCCGGATTAATCTCCGCGGAATGCTGATCATTGATAAACGGTACCCCATAGGGGCAGGCCCGGACACAGGTCAGACAGACGGCACAGTTGGTCGGATCAACCCGGGAGACGATGCCGGACAATTTCTTGCTGTCTTTTGACAGCAGGGTTGCTGCCCTGGCCACCGCCGCCTGGGCTTGGGCGATAGTCTCGCTGCTGCTCTTAGGCCCATGGGCGGTACCGGCCATGAACAGCCCTTCACTCGGCAGATCCACCGGCCGCAGCTTGGCATGCGCCTCAATGAAAAAGCCGCCGTCATTTCTCGGTACGCGCAGCATAGAGGCGAGCTCCTCGGTATCCCGGGGTTTCATGCCGGTGGACAGGACCAGCAGGTCGGGTTGCAGACGAACCTGCAGGCGAATTGACGGATCGGTTACGGTGATGTCGATGCCGGTCTCACCAGTGCTGATCGCCGGGGGATTCTCCTCGGGATCAAAACGGATAAAGTTCACTCCGGCCTGTCGGGCCTCCCGGTAGTCGAGCTCACCCAGGCCGTAACAGCGCATATCCCGGTAGAGCACATCCACCCGCGCCTCGGGGAACATTTTCTTGAAGCGTAAGCCATTTTTAATCGCATGATTGCAGCAGATTCGCGAACAATAGGGCAGATGCTCGTCATCGCGGGATCCGGCACACTGCAGCATGGCGACGCGGGCATGGTGCCAGTCAGCTGCTGTGCCGTTTTCCAGAGCCGTCTCGAAATCGGTCTGGGTCATCACCGAATCAAGGGTTCCAAGACCATGGATTTCCGGCCGATATTCCTCGGCCCCGGTGGCGACAAGGATAGCCCCATGCTTGAGCGTCCGGGTTGCGCCGGAGGGCATGACAATCTCCGTCTCAAAAGAGCCGACAAAACCGGACTGCTCGACCACCTGGCTGCTGGTAAAGACCTTGATCCGGTCATCGGCGGCAATTTTTTCATTGAGGCTGAGAAGAAAATCGGCAAATTTCCGGCCATCGGCACTGCGCTGCAGGTGCAGCAGCTGGCCGCCGAGAACCGGTTCCTGTTCAATGAGATAGACGCCAAAACCCTGCCGGGCCGCCTCGATGGCCGCGGTCATCCCGGCGACACCGCCGCCGACAACAAGCAGCCGTGAATCAACCGTAAATTCAAGCTCATCCAGAGGTTCTCCGGCGGTGGCATTGGCCACGGCCATACGGGTCAGTCTTTTCGCTTTTTCCGTGGCAAGGATTGGATCGTTGGCATGGACCCAGCTGCACTGATCGCGGATATTGGCCATATCAAAGAAATACTTATTCAGCCCGGCCTGCTGCAGGGTTGACTGGAAAAGCGGTTCGTGGGTCGTCGGCGAACAGGCGGAGGTGACCACCCGGTTCAATCGGTGCTCTTCAATGATTTCCCGCATCCGTTCCTGGGAATCCTGCGAACAGGTATACAGGGGATGTTCGGCGTAGACCACCCCCGGCAACGTCCTGGCGTACTCGGTCACCGCGGCGACGTCGACCACCGAGGCGATGTTGGTGCCGCAGTGGCAGATAAAAACCCCGATGCGCAGCTCGTCATCCGGCCCCGGCGTCCGTTCGGGAGGCAGTACCTCCTTGCTAATCAGACTGCCCCGGGCCTCGGCCAGACTGGCCGAGGCCGCTTCCGCAGCCGCCGAGGCCTCACAGACCGTCTCCGGAATATCCTTTGGTCCCTTGACCGCTCCGCTGACAAAGATGCCCGGCCGGGAAGTGGCCAGCGGCTGGTAGCAGTCGGTCACGGCAAACCCATAGCGATCGAGTTCAATATCAAGTGTAGCAGCCAGCTCTTTTGTCTGTTTGGCGACCTGGATGCCGACGGACAGGACGACCATATCGAAGGCTTCCGTCTGTCTCTTGCCGGATTCGTCGACATAACGCAGTTCAAGGTCCCCGGTCAGGGGATCTTCAAAAACCCGGCTGACCATGGCCCGGACAAAACGCACCTGGTGTTCCTTGGCTCTCTTCACATACTCGTCAAAATTCTTGCCGAAGGAGCGCATGTCGATATAGAAGATGGTCGGCTTGATGGAGGAATCATGTTCCCGGGCGATAAATGCCTCTTTCGTCGCATACATACAGCAGACCGACGAGCAGTAATCGCGATCACAGGAGTGGTCCCGGGAACCGACACACTGGATCCAAGCAATTTTCTTTGGATGCTGGCCGTCGCCCGGCCGGGCAACCGTGCCGGAGGTTGGTCCCGAGGCGGAAAGAAGCCGTTCAAATTCGATGCTGGTGACGACATTTTTATACAGGCCATAGCCGAACTCGCCGCGCATCCGGGCATCAAACACCTCAATTCCCGGCGAGAAGATGACCGAACCGATGTCGATCTCCGTTTCGGTCTCGCGGTGGTCATAGTGGATAGCCCCGACGCCGCAGATCGTGGCACAAGTACCGCATGCGCCGGTGTTGAGCTGCACGCAGCTCGCCGCATCGATGACCGGAACCCGGGGCACCGCCTGGGGGTAATGAATATTGATCGGTTTTCGCCCGTTCAGGCCTTCGTTGAAAAAATTGAGCAGCGGTCGCGGCGTCCGGCTGGTGACCTGATCTATGGTGAGAAAACTCACCGGACAGACGGACACGCAGGCACCGCAGACCTGGCAGATGTCGACCCCGGCCTCGATCCCCTGTTCGACCATCTTCAGCGCGCCGATGTGCATCACCTTCTCACAGGTTATGGCGCAGAGGCCGCAGCGGATGCAGTCCTTTTGCTCCGAATCGCCGGATTTCGACCGGCCAAATTCTCTACCGAGGATTTCCGACCGGGCATGGACGGCGGCACCGATGCTTTTATCGAGATCGGGGGCTCCATCGACCTTGATGGCCAGAAACTTTTCCGGACAGGCGGCGAAGCAGGCCCCGCAACCGGTACATTTGTCCTGATCGATAACCGCCTTCTGTTTTTTCTCCCAGCTGATCGCCCCGTGCAGACAGGCGCGGTGACAGCTGCCGCACATGGAACAGGCCTGTTCATCAACGGAAAAGGTCCATTTGTGCGATGAGGTCGGGTGCGGCAGACCTGGTCCTTTAATGAGCCTTTTTTCCTTAGCTTTCGCCCGGCTTTTTTTCTCTTTTTCCGCCGGCACTTCAGGGAAGTAAGAAATCTTCGTCACCGGGCAGACCAGCTCGCACAGGCCGCAGCCGGTGCAGGCGGCGACATCGACATAGCGGGCATGACGGACGATGGTGGCCTTGAAGCTGCCGGCATCCCCCGAGAGGCTTTTCACCTCGCTATGGGTAAAAAGTTCAATATTTTTATGGCGGCCGACCTCGACCAGTTTTGGCGAGACGATACACATCGAACAGTCATTGGTCGGAAAGGTCTTGTCCAGCTGGGCCATCTTGCCGCCGATTGCCGGAGAGCTTTCCACCAGATAAACCTTGATGCCGGCGTTAGCCAGATCAAGCGCCGACTGCATGCCGCTGATGCCGCCACCGATAACCATGACCGCACCGGTTGGATTTTTTGTACTGCCTGCAAAGGTGTTGAGGTTTCCTGTCATGCCGAATCCTCCTTTCTGGTTGACGCATCAGCTATTACATTGGCGAGAACCGCCGGAGAAATCAAATGCACCTTCTGCTGCCTGGCGGGATAACTGCCGCTCAGTGCCGCAGCAATGAGCTCGGTGGCAAAAAATACCGGCATTCCGGCAGGCGCGCCACTCTCCGGCGCCTGGCGACTCTCAACATTGGCCTGACACATGGGGCAGTCGGTGACCATTGCCTCGGCCCCTGCCCTTTTTGCGGCGGTGACGATGTCACCCACCAGTTTTTCGGCGATATCCGGCCGGGCCATGGTCAGGCTGCCGGAACAGCATTCGGTCCGGTGCGACCAGGCAACAGGTCTGGCGCCGATGGCCGTGACGATCTGCTCCAGGGTTTCCGGCATCTCATAGTTGTGTGCATCGGTGACGCGCGGATTACGCAGGGACAGACAGCCGTAGTAACAGGCTATGGGCAGATCACCAAGTGGCCGAAACACCTTTTGCCTGAGGGCCGCGAGAATTTCAGCTCTAGCGAGAAAAGTGCTGATATGGACGATCTGCAAACGCGGGGCATATGCCTTGACGTCCCAGAAGGTCGGGTTTTCCCGCAGCGTTTTATCCGCCGCCTTCAGCCTCTGAAAACAGGCGGCGCAGGGCACAAGGATATCAAGATCGGCATCCATGGCCTGCAGCAGGTTGCGCATGGGCAGCCGCATGCCCACTTCATGATCGGTCATATGCGCGGAAGACGCTCCACAGCAGTTCCAGTCGGGGATGTCGACCAGCTCAATATCAAGTGTCCGGCAGATTTCCCTGACCGACTGGTCATAGTCAAGCGCTGTCCCTTGCAGGGAGCAGCCGGGGTAGTAAGAAAGTTTCATCGGTCATACTCCTTTCCCTTGCCGGAAAATATTTCTTTAATTTCCGATTTACCCTCAATCGAATGGGGCACCAGCTTGAGCTTGCCTTTTAAAAACATGCTCACGCCAAGTTTCATATCGCCCATCAGATCTCCTGATTTCACTTTGTAATTGGCTATCATGCCTATCTCGTAGGCCTTTCCCCACCTGCCGACAGAACCAAGGAAAGATTGATGAAACAGGGGAATACGGGGTTCGGCGGGCGTTATACCCTTTCTGAGCGCAAGTTCGCGCAGGACGTCCATCAGGCCGGCGATTTCGATCTCATTCGGGCATCTTGTCGCACAGGTTTCACAGGCGGCGCATAGCCAGATGGCATGGCTGTGCAACAGCCTCTCCTCCTGGCCATAGGCGGCCAGCCGAACGACTTCCATGACATTGAGATCAAAAAAATCGCCAATGGGACAGCCGGAAGAGCAGCGGCCGCACTGATAGCAGGCCTGCACGTCGATATCCCGTGATTTCAGTTTAGCGAGGAATTTTTCACTCCGTTCATCTGGGGAAATACAGTTTTTATCCATGGTTCTCTCCAGTCATAGTTTCCATGACAACCGGAAATCTGAGGGTGAAGGTGGTTCCCGTCTCAGGCGAGGAAGTTACCCTGATTGACCCTTTGTGTTCCTTGACTATCGCATAGGAGACCGACAAACCAAGCCCGGTCCCTTCGCCCGCTGCTTTTGTGGTAAAAAAGGGATCGAAGATTTTTTCGAGCAGGTCGTTGTCAATCCCGGGCCCAGAATCCTCGATGAGGATCTCGTTGATATCCTGGTTGGCCCTGGTCCTGCTGGTAATGCGCAGCTGCCCCTTGCCGGCCATGGCCTGAACGGCGTTAACGACGATATTCATCACCACCTGATTCAGCCTGATGGCATTACCGTAGATCGGCGGCAGCTCGGGGTTCAGTTCGCGGATGATAGTGATATTCTGAAAAAGCGGCTGATGCTGCAGAACGGTGAGGGTTTTGCGGATGACATCATTGAGGTTGACCAGCTCCATCTCATAGGTGGTCTGATGGGAAAATTCCAGCAGGTCGGCGACGATGACCTTGCATCTCTCCGCCTCGTGGACAATGGTCTGCAGGTCGGAGGCCAGCGGATGATCCGCTCCAAGATCCTCCTGCACCAGATTGGCATAGAGCATGATCCCGGACATCGGATTGTTGATTTCGTGGGCCACTCCGGCGGCAAGACGGCCAAGGCCGGCCATTTTTTCCGACTGCATGAGCATGCGGTGGGTCTGTTCGAGGTCTTCTTCAATCCGCTGCATGGCTCGAAGATCGGTGAACAGACCAAAAGTGGCAATCTCCTTGTCACGGTCGTAAATGATTCCGCCGGAAAAACTGACCGGGATATCGTGACCATCCTTATGCTTGACACTCAGTTCATGGCGCAGCAGTTTCCCCTTGCCACCGAAATGATCACTGCGCATTCTTTTAATCAGTTCGTAGGCCACCCCCTCACCGTACAGCTGGGTGACATGCAGGGACTGGATATCCGCTGCATTATAGCCGAGCAGCGACTGGGCCTCCTGGTTAAAGAGGACGATCTTCCCCTTCATATCCGAGGCAATAATACCATCGACCGAACTATCGATAAGATTGTGGAAAAAGGCGTTGCTGCGCCTGAGCTCGCCTTCAAGATTTTTTTGCGCCGTAATATCGATGAGATAAAGAAGGTAATATTCGGTTGCCGCTGGAGGAAAAACAACCACGGCACTGAGGATGCAGTGTTCATCTTCCCGGGAAAATTCTACTTCATGGCGGATCTTGCCGCCGATTTTCTTGGCCCGCTGTTCAAAATGGTCCCGTATGAGGAGAAAGAGTTCACTGTTATGTTCTCCGAGGATTTCCGGCAAACCGGCGCCGTCGATCCTGCCGTAAGGAATCCCGAGGAATCTGCTCGCAGCCGGATTGGCGTGGATGACGGTATGATCCTGCCCGACAACGATCACGCCGTTGGGCGTTTCTTCGAGAATGGTATGCAGATAGTGATACGGACCAAGATCTTCGATCAGGGCATCTGCTTCCCGGTTTGCTGTTGAGAGAACGGCTGCGATCTTCACGGCGTCCTAGCGACCAATTAAGTCCAGAAATTCAGGTAACCTGTCCCTCCACCCCATAGCATGTAAAACCACTCCGTCGCCAAGAGGGGCCAGATCCCTCATAAGATCAGCGGCAACCTGCATCCCGGCATCTTTTTTAACCGGGGCATCCATCATCTTTTTTAAAAATTCCTGAGGAATCGACGGTACTCCCGGCAGGTTATTGAGGTAGCGCACCATCGTCACCGATTTTAAAAACATCACCGAGGAAAAAAGTTTGATGCCGGTCTCCTCGGCAAAAGGCAGGAACTGTTCAACAATATTCAGGTCATAGGTCGGTCCCAGGGTCACCGCCTGCACGCCGTACTGGCCAAGCTGCTTAAAAAACTCCGCCCGTTCCCGGTTAAAATTTACGTCGTCGGACAGCTCAATCGCCACACCTACATGAAAGTCGGTGGCCCCGTCCAGGGTTTCACCGGCCAGATCCTTGCCACTGTTCAGGGCGGCGACGCACTGCAGCATGGAAACCAGATCAAGATCCCCGCTGGTCCTGGCCACCGGCTGATCCCCTTCCGCCGGATCGTGGCCTTCCTTGATGACGATATTTTTAATACCCAGCGCCGCGGCGGAAAGGAGTTCGGCCTGAAAAGAAATCCGGTTTCTGTCCCTGCCGGTGATGATCATTTCCGGTTCAATACCCTTTTCCTTAAGCGCCAGGCAGGGAGCAACAGGCGACATGCGCATGATCGCGTGTTCGCAGTCAGTCACCCGGACACCATCGACGCGTCCCCTTACCTGCAATGCGGTGGCGAGGAAAGTGTCCAGATTCACCCCCTTAGGGGGATCAATCTCTGCAATAAGCGAATACCTTTTGTTGGCGGGCGTGGTTTTTTCTGCGGCGTCCATTGAACCTCCTGTAAGATGAGAGTGAGAAGCTGCTTCTTAGGGAGAGTGGAGATTTTGTGCTTTGATATTAGGAGGCGACTCGACCATGTGCTGGGAATCGGCCTTTTCGTATCAATTTCATTTAACTTGTTATTCAAGACAATTTCAAGTCAAAAAATCATCTTTGCCACTTACCCATGGACAAACGATAACTCCACCACTTAGCAACATTTCCCTGCCGGGAAGATGGCCACCTGAGATAGATTTACCTGATAAACTTAAAGAGTTCGGATATCTTTTACAGATGAATGTTCAGGAAAATGTCATGACCGGCAGCAACTTGATCGATGTCCCGCACATTGTGAATTTGCCTTTGCGCAAGAGGTGTCGCAGATAATTAAAGACCGTTCGCTGAAGAAGGCCTGTATTACCTGGCCAGATCTATTCGGGTAAGATGGGTGGCGCTGTGTGGAATAAAAATCGACATTTTATCACCAATAGCCGGTTTTTCCAGGCGATACTGCTCCATGGAAAGCACTGCGGTCAGTTTAACACCGACATCAATGACAACACGTATCCGGCCGCTGTCCTGAGCAAGTTCGGTGATATGGCCGTTCAAGGGGTTTCCGTCGGGGGGGTTGGTCGATTGCGGGTTGAAAATGATACTGTCCGGATCAATATGGACCTTGGCGACCTTGGTCTCCGCGGGGAAGGTATGTGCCGGAAGCCGCAAAAAAAGCTGCCCGGTAAGCTGACAGAGACATCCCTCCTCCGTCGAATCGATAACGTTTACCCGGTAGATATTATCGCTGGCGATATCCGACAGGGTACCGTTCTGCAACAGCAGCGTATGGTCGGCGAGCCGCTGTCCCTGGGAAAGATAGTGGGTTGAAAAAATGATGGAACCCTGCCGTTCCTTATTGATTCTCTCGATAATATTGAGAATAATTTCCTGATTCTCATTATCGACATTGGCCGTCGGCTCGTCGCAGAGCAACACCTCCGGCTGTAAAACCAGGGCCCTGGCCAGGGCGACCCGCTTCGTCTCACCTCCGGACAGCCCTCGGGCGTCATAATCGAAGAAGTTTTCCATACCAACCAGTTCGAGCGCCTCCTCAATGCGCTGCCGGCGGGATTTAGCGTCCAGCTTACGCACCCTCAAGCCGAATTCGACATTTTTCCACACCGAACCGGTAAACATAATCGGGTTCTGATCAAGCAACACCACCTGGCGGCGCAACGTATAAAGCTGTTTTTCGTCAAACGACACCGGCCTGTCGAGAAAATTCACCTTGCCACTCGACGGCTTATCCAGGAAGGCGAGGATTTGCAACAGACTGGTTTTTCCGGCGCCGTTCGGCCCGATCAAGGTGTAGATCCGTTTCGGCCTGATCTCCAGGGCATCGATGTTCAAGATAGTCCGGCTGCCATGACAACGTTGCAGTTTTTCCAGTTTATACAACATCGTGTCCGGTCCTGCCCTGCAAGAGGTGAAAAAGCATATTGATGGCAAAGGCAAAGGCCATGAGGGTGATGCCGAGGGCCACGGAGAGAACGAATTCGCCCTTGTCATACTCCAGGGCCATGGCCGTGGTCATGGTTCTGGTGAACCCTTTGGCGTTGCCGCCGAGCATCATACTTATGCCTACCTCGGCGATAACTCGACCGAAGGCGGCGATGACCGCGGCGAAGATACCGTAGCGTGCCTCTTTGAGTATGACCAGCGCCATCTGGCTACGGTTCGCACCAAGGGTCAGGGCGGTCATGCGGTAGCGCTTATCAATCCGGCTGATGGCGGCAATGGTCAGGGTCATGATGACCGGCACGATGAGAATGATCTGCCCGATAATGATCGCTTTCTGGGTATAGAGAAGCTCAAGGGGGCCGAGAATACCGCGCCGGGAGATAAAGGAATAGACGAGCAGGCCGATGACCACGGTGGGCAGGGCCAACAGGGTGTTTAAACAGGTTAACACCAGCCGCTTGCCGGGAAAAGTGGCATAGGCGATAACAAAGCCGCCCGGGATACCAAGAATCGAAGCCAGCAGGGTCGCCGAAAAACTTACATTAAGTGAAACAAGAACTATTTCAAAAAGTTCCGCATCAAACGACATAAGCAGCAGGACCGCCGACTGCACACTGTCAAATAACAAATCCATCCACTTGCCCTACTCCAGAACCTGAAAAAACCGCCATATCAAAAAGCCAAGTCACCTTTTTCCAAAAATCGCATATCATATCCAACTATGACAAAATAGTAAAAACCTAAATCTGGGGGATGGATACTCCATCAATGAGCCGGTCATGACTCCGTGAAGATATTTTGGGGAGGCGTACATGCCCCTACGCCCCCCCAAAATGTACTAATTCAAAATAGTTATACGAGAAAACTTATAAAGCATCGGGAAAGAAAAGCTGCTTCCCTTCGAGACGATAGTCGCCGATAAGTTTTTGTCCCCTCTCGGAAATAATCCAGTTGACGAACTGCATGGCAAGGTCATTTTGCACGTGGGGGTGTTTGGCCGGATTTACCGGAATGATGCCATACAGGTTGGCCAGTGCATCACCACCCTCACAGAGGATCTCAAGCGCAACTGCCGGAGTCTTGCCATATTTATATTTGATGTAGGTGCCACGATCGGTCATGGTATACCCTTGTTTTTCTTCCGCGAAAGTGATCGTCTTGCCCATACCCTGGCCGATGGACATGTACCAGGCGCCGGCATCAGCCGGGACCTGGAAACGAATTTCCTTCTCTTTTCCTTTGACGATTATTTTCTGCGTCTGTTCGGCAAGAGCGGCACCGGACCCAATCCAAAGCTCCTGCTCTTTGGTATGCGTGCCGCTGTCATCTCCACGAGAGACAAAGATTGCCTTCGCCGCGGCGATTTTCTGCAGCGCCTGACCGGCATCGGACATGCCCTTGATCCCTGCCGGGTCGGCATCAGGCCCGATAATGACAAAGTCGTTGTGCATAACCGCATAGCGCTTGGTGCCGAAACCATCGGCGACAAATTTTTCCTCACGATCTTTGGCATGGACGAAAATCACATCGACATTGCCATCCTCTCCATCGCGGATCGCCGCTCCGGTTCCTTTAGCGATGACCTTGATCTTTATGCCGGTATCCTTTGCAAATTCCGGCAGGAGCAGATCGAGCAGGCCGGACGACTCCGTGCTGGTTGTGGTGGACATCTTCAGAACCTTCTCTTCCGAGTAGGCATTGCCGCCAAGGCAGCCGATAAGACAAAATATCCCTAACCAGATGATTACTTTTTTCTTCATACCTTAGTCCTCACTTGTAAAATTATCGGGAAAAAGCATTTTCCCACACAGTGACACATCATACCCTTCATATGTACCGGCCAGCTGCCTGAAAGACTCCTCATGGAGCAAGCCGATGAAATTCTGAATTGCCCGTTCAAAAAAGCGTTCCCGCAAGATGAGCAGATCAAACCGTTCCCAGCGCAGGGGAATGAAATCAAGCCCGAGCAGGCCGGCAACGGCTTGAATGGCCGGGGCGACATCGGCGTGGCCGGCAAAAACTTCCAGACCTGCATCGAGATGCCGGGAAACCTCATGGTGGTAGCCGGAAATCTGCCCGGAGGAAATTTCCGACTTAGCAATCTCATAGTCAAGGAGCAGCCGCGTTCCGGTTCCCAGCGGACGATTGACCAGCGTGACATCGCTTCTGGACAGATCAGCTATGCCGGTTATTCCTTTCGGATTGCCCTTTTTTATCAGGAGCCCCTGCCGGCGAAGGCTGAAATTAACAAAAACCGGCGCCTTATCGAGTTCCTGATTGGCGAAATCGAAATTATATTCTTCATTGTCATCCTGCAGCAGGTGGCAGACGCCGATGTGGCAGATGCCCCGCCGGAGGCTTTTCAAGCCGCCCATGCTGCCGAGATTGGCAAAAAAACCGACCGTGGCGGGAAATTTTGCGTGAAAAAGCGACAAGGTTTTCTGAAAGAGCAGGTCGTCGCTGCCGGCCAGCAGCAGGATTCCCTCATCCGAAGAACCGCTCAATCCCGGTTTACGATAGTTAAGGATATTCGTCTCCAGCCAATCCTCGACAAGCCTTCGCGGGAAAAGCCATTTGCCGGTAATTTTCGTTGCCGGCAGCCCTTTATCGTTGACCAGGCTATAGATCATCTTGTCGTTGACATGGAGAAGCTGTGCGACTTCTTTGGTCGTGAGAAATTTTTCGTTCTGGATCATGTTCATCAAGCTTTTTCTTCTCCTTGGCTAGACATTTATACTGCGCTATGCAATACTCAAAACCACAGGTTTAATCCATCTTTAGCAGTTTTATTACTCAATAATAACCAAAAACAACCAATACAGACATCTGCTTCCGACTACCCTCTTCGCTTCGTCCTTTCGACCAATTTTCCACATTCGGCTGGTTTTTCCACATGACAAAAAGGGCATTTTTCGGTCTGAACAATTGTTTTCTTGTTTCTTCAATAAAAATCAATGTAATATGAAGTTGTTGCAACGACAAAGCCTGCTGCCGACATTCATGAAGAGTAAACACGACAACAACCCGCAAAGTATCGATGACCACGCAACAAAGCGCAGAGCAGCAAACAGAGACTCTGGAGGCCGTATTGTCGGAGGCGGCCCCCTTCATTATTCCTCTTTCCGAGCAGCAGACTCTTCAGCTGCTAAACGGTCTCCGCGCATCAATCATCAATTTACGGGAAGAAAAAAAGTTTTCCGAATCGATTATTCAGGGGCTGCATCATGGCCTGCTGGTCGTGGACCTCGACGGAAGAGTCAGAAAGAGTAATTCCGTCGCCCAATCGATCTTCAAACCGGTCACCGAACAGCTTGACGGACAGTATCTGCGGGATATTCTCGGCGCGGAGGCGGTTGAGCAACTGCTGGCAACCAGTCTGGTGCGATCGAATCAATTTGATCGTGAGTTTTCTTTTGCCACTTCCACCGACGAGAAAAAGACCATCGGTTTTTCCAATGTCAGCCAAGAAAATGCCTCGGGTTGCAAAATTGGCGTCATCATCTCCCTTGCGGATATTTCCAAGCTGCAATACGTCCGTAAAGAAATGGAAAAAATGAACAGACTGGCGACGATTGCCGAAATTGCCTCGGCCGTGGCCCACGAGGTCCGCAATCCCCTTGCCGGCATAAAAATCATGGCCCAGTCGATCGAAGAAGAGTCCAGAGACAACAGCGAACAGCAGGAATGCGCGCGACGGATTACCCGCCAGGTTGATCGTTTGAACATACTCCTCAGCGATTTTTTCTCCTACGCCAGACCGGCGGAACCAAAAAAGAAACCGACTTCCCTGCGGACGATTCTTGGCGAAACCAGACCACTCATCAACAACCGGCTGACCAAAAATCATATCACGCTGCATGCAGAGATTGACAGTACCTTGCCGAAAATCATTGCCGATCCGCACCAGCTGCAACAGGTTTTTCTCAATCTCTTTTTAAATGCCATCGATGCCATCAAGGAGCAGGGCCGTATCGACATCAAGGCGAGCCTGCCGAGCAAAAATCGGCTCAGGCAATATAACAAAAGTTATCCGGCGCTCCTGGAAAACTGTCCTTATGTCGTCGTTCATTTTACCGACAACGGCACGGGAATGTCCCCGGCAACCGCCGAACAGGTCTTCGAACCTTTTTTTACCACGAAAACTTCAGGCGCCGGGCTTGGCCTGTCGATAGTGTACCGCACCCTGAAAGAAAACGATGCGGCTATCGTCCTTGAAAGCGCAGAGGGAAAGGGAACGACTTTTACCATTTTCCTCAAGGCGGAGACAGATGGGTAGTTTTGGGAAGTGTTAATTTAACCAAAAGAACCATAAAAATGGTGCAACTATGACAAGAGTGCTGGTAGTAGACGATGAAGAAGATATGCTCTGGATGCTCCAGAGAAATCTCAATAAAGGCATGCAGGATGTTGAAATTCTCGCCGCCAAATCCGCCGAAGAGGCCCTGGCAATTCTCAGCGACCAGCCAGTCAACCTTGTAGTCACCGATATCAACATGCCGGGGATGAACGGCCTCGATCTCCTCATCGAAATAAACAACCGCTTTCCGGCGACCGGGGTCATCATCATGACCGCCTACCCATCCAACGCCTATGAAAACAAGGCGATGATGAGCGGCAGCCTACGCTTTATCGAAAAACCTTTCGACATTAATGAGGTGCGGGCGATTGTCAAGGAAGCGCTTAAGGTAAATGACGGTTTCCAGGGAACCGTCGACGGGGTTGATTTGATCGATATCGTCCAGTTCAACGCACTTTCCCGGGCAACCGCGGCCCTGAAGGTGACAACCGGCGAGCAGGAGGGCATGATTTTCTTCAAGGATGGCGCGGTGGTCCACGCCATGTACGGGCAGCAGATCGGGGAAAACGCTTTTTTTACCATCCTTGGCTTTAATGGCGGTTCCCTGCAAAATATCCGTGGGGTGCAGCCACCCATCGTCAGTATCCGCAAAAGCATCGAAGCCCTGCTCTTTGAAGCGGCGGTGAAAAACGATGAAAATTCCGCCCTGCACCACATCCTTCCGGACAACGCCCCGGTGGCGACCGATCCAATCGCCCAAAATTCAGGCGACGAGCAGGCCCAGCCGACACAATCAGCGATGGAAGCAGAGGAGAATCTGAATGATCTACTGGAAAATATACCCGAAATGCTCACAGAGGAATATGGCATGACGGAAATTCAGACTATTTTAGCAGAATTTACCAACATCGAAGGCGTTCATACTGCCTGCCTCGTCGGTCGCGACGGATTTTTACTCGATAGCCTGGCGCGGTCGGGCATTGACGCGGAAATGGTCGCCGCCATCGCCTCTTCCGGTTTAGGGTCGGCTGAATCCCTCGGCAAGCAACTCGGCCAGGGGTATCTGCGCATGACCATGTTTGAGTTTGAAAACGGACCGGTGATGTTCGCTCCCGTCGGCAAAAACGCCTTTTTGGTCATCGTCGCCGACCGGGAAACCAACCTCGGCTGGATCAGGATCAGCATCAAAAAATACTCAACGAAAATCCAGGAACTGGCATCGCTGTGACAACACAGGCGGGAATTGAAGACCCGTGTTGCAGCAGCTTTCTTTACTGGTAATTCTTCTGAAAATAACTGGCAAAGCCGGCAAACTGCGCCTCATATTTTTTGATCAGCAGCCGCGCCTTGCCTACCCATTCCTCTTTTGTCGTCATGACAAAGATAAAAAACGGCTGGTTGGCAGTGTGCCTGATGATAAAATGATAGTGCCGGGTGGTAATTAGAATATCCTCCACGACCTCGTCGTCGGCCAGCAGATTGATGGCCTTGGCGTTCGACTTGACAATTGACGCCAGATAGGCGGCGGCGACGGCGGGTTCGACGTCCTCTCTCCGCCTCACCTCGGCAATGGACATGCCGTCTTCGACGGTCACGACGGCGGCAGCGAGTATTCCGGGAAGTTCCATCGACATCTGATCGAGGAGATTCTGAAGCAATTTTATCATCTGTTTTCCTGCATGAAATCCAGTTTGGCAATGAACCGTCTTTAAATACCTGTTGCAAATGAGTATACCATTTGGCTAAGTCAATATGAAATAATTTCTTACCATTACAACGGCAACGGCAGGCGGAATGCCAGCAATGCACGACAGGAAGAATATATGCGGGCGGTAATTCAGAGAGTACGCCGGGCGTCGGTGACCATAGACAGCACAATCCAGGGCGAAATTGGCCGGGGCCTGGTGGTTTTGCTCGGAATCCACGGCAAAGACACGCTGACCGACCTGCAGTGGCTGGCGGAAAAAATCGTCAATCTGCGAATATTTGACGATGAGCAGGGAAAAATGAACTTGTCTCTTGCGGACATTGATGGGGCAATGCTTATCGTCTCCCAATTCACCCTCTACGGTGATTGTCGCAAGGGGCGAAGACCGGGATTTTCCTCGGCGGCTCCCCCGGAGATTGCCGAGCCGCTGTACCGGCGATTTATTGAAGAAGTAAAAAACAAACGGGTCAAGATTGCCACCGGCATCTTTCAGGCCGTTATGGACGTCGAGCTGGTCAATGAAGGCCCGGTCACCCTGCTGCTTGACTCAGAAAAACAATTTTAACAGCGTCGCTCACTTTCGCACAAGGATTTTCAATGATATTCACACCAGGCTCCACCTACTCCGGTTTTACCCTCAAGACCCACAAGTTTATCCAGGAAATCGATTCCGATGTCTATGTTTTTGAACACGAATTGCTGAAATGCCCGCTCCTGGCCATCAAAAACAGCGACACCAATAAAACGTTTTCCGCCGCCTTCAACACCATCCCCACCGACTCAACCGGGGTCGCCCATATTCTCGAGCATTCGGTGCTGATGGGCTCAAAAAAATATCCGGTCAAGGATGTCTTCGGCGAGATCAACAAGGGCGGACTGACCACTTTTCTCAACGCCATGACCGGCGCCGACATCACCTATTACCCCTTTGCCACCAGGAACCTGAAAGAATACTTTAACATCATGGACGTCTACTGCGACGTAGTTTTCAATCCGCTGCTCGCCCGCTCCACATTCGAACAGGAAGGCTGGCATTATCACCAGGAAGGCCCGGAGGAACCGTTGAAGTTTCAGGGCGTGGTCTACAACGAGATGAAAGGCGCCTTCTCCGACCCGATTCGCTTTATTTTCCATCACATCTTTGCCGGCCTGATGCCCGGCTCGACCTATGCCCACGAATCAGGCGGCGATCCAAAAAATATTCCTGATCTGACCTATGAACAGTTCTGCGATTTCCACAAAAACCATTACCATCCGTCCAACGGCTTCTTTTTCGTCTACGGCGACGCCCCGTTAGAAGATGAACTGGCCTTTCTCCAGCAGAGATTTTTTTCGGCCTTTGATCAGCCCGTGCCCCAGGCCGTCATCGAACAGGGCATTCTGCCGACCGAACCGGTCTTCATCACCGACAGTTATGCCGTCGACTCCAGCGATATTTCCGGCAAGACCTTTCTCGCCGTCGGCACCAATGTGTCCACGGTCGCCAATCGCGAAGAAAACAGTGCTTTTCAGATCATTGCCAACATCCTCTTCAACTCCGACGGTTCACCCCTGAAAAACGCCATTGTCTCCAGTGGCCTTTGCAAGGATTTCGGCGGCTTCTACCTGTCCACCTCCTCCTACCGCACCATGATGGTCACCTATGTGGTCGGCAGCGAAGCAACACATCGCGACACTTTCCTCGAATTGTACCGGAGTTCGCTGCTGCAGATGGTCACCGAGGGTCTCGACCGGGATCTTGTCCTCAGCGAGCTAAACAAGTTCGAATTCAATTTCCGGGAGGAGGCGAGCAAGGCCCAGCGCGGCCTGGATCTTATCGGCAAGGCGATGACCGGGCTGAAATATGCCGGCAATCCCATCGCCCATCTGATGAGCGAGGAACTCATCCAGACGATCCGCCACAAGGCCTTAAACGATGGCTATTTTGAAGAATTGATCAAGAAATTCCTGCTCGACAACCGGTCAACGGTCACCGTCACCCTGGTCCCCGACCCCGGCAAGCAGCAGAAGAGTCAGGCCGAAGAACTGCAGCGGCTCGCCGACTATGACAAATCGGTGTCCGAGGAAGAGAGACAAAAACGCATCGAGCGTACCAGGGAACTGATGCAGGAACAGCAGCAGCCGAACAGTATTGAAACACTGTCCCTGCTGCCGCAGCTGGACCTGTCCGACCTGTCGACAGAGGTCGATTTTCACGCAGTGGTGCCGACCAAGATGTTTGGCCGCGAAGTGCTGGTCAGCGAACTGATCACCAATCACATTTCCTATATCGATGTCGGCTTTGATATCTCCTGTCTGCCCCCGGACCTGCTGCCCTGGCTTGACCTCTTCGGCACCATCGTCACGGAAATCGGCACCAAGAGGCTCAACTACCAGCAGTTCGCCAAGGAAATAGCCACCTGCACCGGCTCCTTCTCCCATTCTCTGACCAGCTATACCAAGAGGCAGGAACCGGAAAGCACCCGGCCGATGTTCTGGCTGCACCTGAAATGTCTACCCGACTACCTCGAGCGCGCCCTGCAATTGCTGGCGGAGATCTTCTCCTCGGTGTCGTTTGCCGACCGGGCCCGGATCCGTGAAATAGTCGGCCGCGAGTTTGCCTGGGCGGAACATGCCGTACAGAGCGAGGGCTACAGTCTCCCGGCCACCCGCGTCTTCGCCCATCTAAGCCTGGGCGGGCGATACAGTGAAATGTTCAATGGCGTAACCTCTTACCTGGCCACCAAAGATCTGGCCCTCAATTATGACCGCAAGGAAGAACAATTCCTCGCCGCCCTGGCGCAGATGTCCACCCTGTTGTTCAATAAAAACAACCTGCTGCTGTCCGTGACGGCGGATAGTCAGGAACTGGGGCACCTGGCCAGGATAGGCAGCTGTCTCACCGACAGTCTGGCCGATACTCCGGTGAAAAAATATGTCCTGCCGGAGCTGCAGCTTGCCGACCACGAGGCGTTCATTACCGCAGCCGAAGTGGTCTTCGCCGTTCAGGGCGGCAACCTGCTGCCGGGCGGCAGGGGCTACAACGGCCACTTCGAAGTGCTGAAGACCTATCTCTCCCGGGATTATCTGTGGAATACCGTGCGGCAGTTAGGTGGAGCCTACGGCTGTTTCATTCAATTTGGTCAGATCAGCGGCAACCTGGCCTTTGTCAGTTATCGCGACCCACAGGTACAGAGAACCTATGACGCCTATAATAGTGTCCCGGCGGTCGTCTCCGGACTCGATCTACCAGGCAAGGTCATGGAACAGCTCATCATCGGCACCTACGGCAACTTCGATCCCCTGCGCAGTGCCGCCGCCAGAGGCGCGTCGGCGAGAAACGACTACTTGAACGGCATCGATGCGGCATACAAGCAACAGCTGATGACGGACATCATCTCCACCACCTCCACCGACCTGCGCAGCTTCGCTCCGGCCTTTGCCGACATGATGCCCAAGAGTTACCGGTCGATTATCGGCAATCGCAACAAGATCGAAGCCGACTCGTCACTGTTTGACAGCATTACCGAACTTTAGGAGCACGCCGTTCCTTATCCGGGGCCCCCTGCCCGGATAAGGAATACCCGCCCCACCGACCCCGGCTCTTGTAATTTGTTACGATCCTACTATAATACGTCGACCAGAGAGGGGGACGTGTCGAGCAGCCGCCATATGACGGCCGGCTCCCCGCCTGACCTTCTTTTACTTGCAGAAGTACTAAAAAACTATAATTTCCCAAGGAGAAACGGATGCTTTACTCTTCTGAAGTTAAGGAAATGTGCCGCGTGGCCCAGGGGACGAATCACGGTCCTGCCCCTATTCCGCAGGAAGGCGCATGGACTCAGGCCAGAGAGGTCAGTGATATCAACGGACTCACCCACGGTGTCGGCTGGTGCGCGCCGCAGCAAGGCGCCTGCAAACTGACCCTCAATGTGAAAAAGGGCATCATCGAGGAGGCGCTGATCGAGACCATCGGCTGTACCGGCATGACCCATTCGGCGGCCATGGCCTCGGAGATTCTGCCGGGCAAGACCATCCTTGAAGCCCTGAATACCGACCTGGTCTGCGACGCCATCAACGTGGCCATGCGCGAATTGTTCCTGCAGATAGTCTATGGCCGCAGCCAGTCCGCTTTCTCCGAAGGAGGTTTGCCCATCGGCGCGGGTCTGGAAGATCTCGGCAAGGGTTTGCGCTCGGTGTGCGGCACCATGTACGGCACCAACGCCAAGGGTCCTCGATATCTGGAAATGGCCGAAGGCTACGTGACCGAAATTGCCCTCGATAAAAACGATGAGATCATCGGCTATTCCTTCGTCAGTCTTGGCAAAATGATGGACGCCATCAAAAAAGGCGTCAGCGCCGACCAGGCATTACAGGATGCTTCCGGGAGCTACGGCAGATTTGCCGATGCCGTCAAAACCATCGATCCACGCAAGGAATAAGGAGAATACCATGGCACTGTTTGAAAGTTATGACAGGCGGATCAACCAGATTATTCCTGTCTTGGAAAAATACGGCATGAAATCTCTCGAAGAGGCCGGAGAGATCTGCCAGACCTACGGCGTTGACGTCGGCCAAATCGTCCGGGGCATCCAGCCGATCTGCTTTGAAAATGCGGTCTGGGCCTACACCCTCGGCGCGGCCATCGCCATTAAAAAGGGGCTGACCAAGGCCTCGGAGATTGCCGCAACCCTCGGCGAAGGACTGCAGGCGTTCTGCATTCCCGGCTCCGTCGCCGATGACCGCAAGGTCGGCATCGGCCACGGCAACCTTGCCGCCATGCTCTTAAGAGAAGAGACCAAATGTTTTGCCTTTCTCGCCGGTCATGAGTCGTTTGCCGCGGCGGAAGGCGCCATCGGTATCGCCAGATCTGCCAACCGGGTGCGCGAAACCCCGCTGCGGGTCATTCTCAATGGCCTGGGCAAGGATGCCGCCAAAATCATCTCGCGGATCAACGGCTTCACCTATGTGCAGACCAAGTTTGATTATGCCACCGGGGAACTGCATGTTGTCGCCGAGACAAAATATTCCGAGGGCGAGCGCGGCAAGGTCCGCTGTTTTGGCTCGGACGATGTCCGTGAGGGTGTGGCCATCAACCATCGGGAAGGCGTCGACGTGTCCATCACCGGCAATTCGACCAACCCCACCCGCTTCCAGCATCCGGTAGCCGGGACCTATAAGAAAGAGTGCCTGCAGCAGGGGAAGAAATATTTCTCAGTGGCCTCCGGCGGCGGCACCGGCCGGACCCTGCATCCGGACAACATGGGCGCGGGCCCTGCCTCCTACGGCATGACCGACACCATGGGCCGCATGCACTCGGACGCCCAGTTCGCCGGCTCGTCCTCCGTCCCCGCCCATGTGGAGATGATGGGACTGATCGGCATGGGCAACAATCCGATGGTCGGGGCCTCGGTGTCCGTGGCCGTTGCCCTGGAACAGGCGGCAGGATAACAGGGAAAGGGCCTTCTCGGACAGCCTCCAAGGAGACCGCCGCATCCGTGGCCGTCTCCTTGTTTTATTCTTCCCGTTCCATTCAGCACCAGGAAAAAGGATCCAGCACCGTGGGCAATATCCTGAACGTCAAGCATCTGTCAAAAAATTACCAGAACATAACCGCCGTCCGCGATATCTCCCTGGCTGTCGAGGCTGGCGAGATCGTCGGCCTGCTTGGACCAAACGGCGCCGGTAAGACAACCACCATCTCGATGATCCTCGGCATTCTCGAACCGAGCAGCGGCTCGATAGAAATCATGGGCCGATCCATGGCCGGACATGCCGATGCCATCGCCGGCGACATCAACTTCTCGGCGGTGTACACCCAGATCCCCCCCAACTTAACCGTACTGCAGAACCTGAAAATATTCGGTCTGCTCTATACTGTCCCCGGCCTGGCCGAGAAAATAGAAGCACTTTTAGAAGAATTTGATCTGCAAAAATTTAGAAACACCAAGGCGGGAGTCTTGAGTTCAGGAGAAATGTCTAGGCTTAATCTGGCCAAGGCTTTGATCAATACACCGAAACTGCTGCTGCTCGATGAGCCGACCGCCTCGCTTGACCCCAGTGTCGCCGAGGATATTCGGGAAAAGATCCGCAGCTATGCGGCAAAGACGGGTGCAGCGGTGGTCTGGACCTCGCACAATATGAACGAGATTGAGAAAATGTGTACGAAGGTGTTCTTTCTTTCCCGGGGGAAAATCCTGCTGGTGGGCGACCCAAAGACCCTGCCCGGGGAAAACGGCAAGAAGACCCTGGAAGAACTGTTCATCGCCATTGCCCGAGAACCTCTGTCAACCAACCAGTGAGCCGAAAGCAACCATGAACCTGAAACGAAGTTATGCGATCTTTCTACGCCAATTCTATCTGCTGGGCAACAATCCCACCCGGCTGGCGGGAAATTTCGTCTGGTTGACCATCTCCATCATTCAGTGGGGGTTTATCACCAAATATCTCGGCACGCTGGGCAAGGCCAACTTCAATTTCATCACCGTGATTCTGGGCGCGCTGATCTTATGGGAATTTCTCACCCGTATCCAGCAGGGCATGATGATGGCCTTTCTGGAGGATATCTGGTCGAACAATCTGATAAACTATTTTGCCTCGCCGCTCAGGGTTTCCGAGTATACAACCGGTCTCGTAGCCAGCAGCCTGTTCACGGCGGTTATGGGATTCGTGGGAATGTCGATCATTGCCGGATTCGGCTTTGGCTATAATATTTTTATCATCGGCCTGAGCATGATCCCTTTTATTGCCATCCTGTTTATTTTCGGCATGGCCCTGGGGCTTTTTACCTGCGCGATGATCTTTCGACTCGGCCCGACCGCCGAATGGCTGGCCTGGCCGTTACCGATGGTCCTCTCCCTTATTTCTGGAGTCTATTATCCGATCGACACCCTGCCCCGCTCCCTCGCATTCGTCGCCGAACTGTTCCCCCCCGCCTATGTTTTTGAAAGCCTCCGCTCCCTGCTGGAGCAGACGGCAACCGGGCCAATGCTCATGCACAATCTCGTTCTCGGACTTGGCCTGGCCGTATTCTACCTGTTTCTCGCCTATCGTTTTTTTCTGAAGGTCTATCGGCACAATCTTAGAACCGGCAAGCTAGCGCGTTTCAATGCTTCCATTTAGGAGCCTGCCCGAGAATGCCTATTGCCTGTAAATAAAAGTACCGGCGTGCTCCCCGTTGCGCGCCTTGGTGATACTACCCTCTCTCATGCCATTTATAATCTGCACCTTCAGTATTATGTCCCAGATTATTCAGCCAGCTGTACGATCTCGCAATTATCAAACCAGGAAGGCACCCTCTTAATCCCCACGCCTTTGCCTTTTCCAAGTTCCGATGGATCTTTTCTATCAATAAATAAGGATTCGATAAGGATTCCACCGCCCCATTTCCATCACCATTCCTTGCAAACCCGCTCCGGATAATTATTTTAAAACGTAGTCGCCTATCAAGAGAATACTTCTCAAGACAAACCTGCAGGAGGTTCATATGCTGACATTAAAAACTATAGCAGTTGAAGCAGTACCGACAGCCCTGGAGAAAGCACAACAATATCGAAGACTCAATGAACCCAATGATGCGGAAAGCATCTGCCTGGATATTTTAGCCGTGATGCCGGACCATCAGGAGGCGTTGAAGACCCTGCTGCTGGCCCTGACCGACAAATTTCCCACCTTCGGAGTCAATCCCTCGTTTGAACAGGCCAGGGAGATCGTCGACAAGCTGGATGCCTCCCACTGCAAGGCCTATTATTCCGGAATAATTTTTGAGCGCCGGGCCAAATTCCATCTCAGACAGGGCGGGCCGGGAGCCGGCCCGGTAGCTTATCAGTGGTTGGTGAAGGCGATGGACGCTTTCAATACGGCGATCACCGAATGCGACACGAAAAACCAGGAGGCGGTGCTGCGCTGGAACGCATGCGCCCGGATAATTAACAGTAATCCGGAGGTTCATGCAGAAGAGACGGACAGGGAGGAGATGCTGCTCGACTCCTTTGATACGCCGCACTGAAACAGCGTCGGCGCTCCCGGTGCTATCCGATCAACTGCCGCTTTACCGTTGATGTTTCTTGATCAGCTCCTTGGTCTGGTTGATCCTCTTGGTGATGAGAATCGAACGGGGACAGGCCTCGGTGCACTTGAAATGGTTCTGACAGGGCCAGACGCCGGTTTTGTTATCCAGCAGCTGCAGCCGCTCGTCCCTGCCCCGGTCGCGGGAATCGGCTATAAAGCGAAAGGCCTGGGCGATGGCTGCCGGGCCGACAAAGCCGCGCTTTTCCCCGAGCACCGGACAGGCAGAATAACAAGCGGCACAGAGAATGCAATTGGTCGTATCATCGAACACCATCCGTTCCTCCGGTGATTGCAGCCTTTCCTTCCCCTCGACCTCCTCGTCATTGATCAGATAGGGTTTGATAAAGCGATATTTAGTAAAAAATGGTTTTTGATCGACGATGAGATCCCGTTGCACCGGCAGATAGCGCAGCGGTTCGACGGTGATCGTCTCGCCCTCCTTTTCCACCACATCTTTCACCAGGGTTTTGCAGGCCAGGCCGTCCCGGCCGTTGATACGCATGGCGTCCGAGCCGCAGACGCCGTGGGCGCAGCTCTTACGAAAGCCGAGGCTGCCATCCTGAAACCGTTTGATTCGCATCAGTGCGTCGAGCAGCCGTTCGTTGGGGTCCGCCTCCACTCCATATTCCTGAAAATACGGCCCCGTATCGGTGTCCGGATTGAAACGCTGTATGTTGAGAATAATCTTCATTGCCGCTCCTTTGCCCCTGTACCCTAATAGGTGCGAGGTTTTGGTTTCCAGATAGAGGTGTCCACTTCCTTATAGTCCAGCCGGACCGCATCCTGTTCGAGGAAGGCCAGGGTATGCTTGAGCCAGGCCCCGTCGTCCCGATCCGGGAAATCCTCACGACTATGGGCACCGCGGCTTTCCTGACGGGCCACCGCCGAGGTAGCGGTAACCAGACAGAGATCGAGCATATTGCCCAGTTCGATGAGCTCCAGCAGGTCGGTGTTAAAGCTCTTGCCGGTGTCCTGGACCCGAACGTGTTGATAACGTTCACGAAGCGCCTGGATCGCAGCGATGGCCGCCCGCATGTCATTTTCGTTCCGATAAATACCCACTTTTTCCATCATGACGATCTGCATCTCGTCGGTGATCTCTCCGCCGTGCGGACCGGTCCCGCCGTCGGTGAGACGAGCGATCCGGGCGCGGGCTTCATCCGCCGCATCCTTACCCGGCATGACCAGGTCCGCCTGCCTGACATAGTCGGCGATGTGCCGGCCGGCGCGGCGGCCGAAGACCACCAGGTCGAGCAGGCTGTTGGTGCCGAGGCGGTTGGCGCCGTGGACCGAGATGCAGGCACATTCCCCGGCGGCGTACAGACCGTCGACGATGGTCCCTTTGGCATCCCCGAGTACCCGGCCGTGAACATCGGTGGGAATACCGCCCATGGCATAATGGGCGGTGGGCAGGACAGGGATAGGCGAAGCGGCCGGATCGATGCCCAGGTAGGTCTGACAGAAGCTGCTGATATCGGGCAGTTTACTCTGCAGCACCTCTTTACCGAGGCCGGTTGCATCGAGATGCAGATAATCATCGATTTTACCGTCGCCACGGATACCCTTGCCGGCGCGAAGCTCGGTGATTATGGCGCGAGAGACAATGTCTCGCGGAGCAAGATCAAGCAAGGTGGGTGAATAGCGTTCCATGAACCGCTCGCCGTCACGGTTGCGTAAAACGCCACCCTCGCCGCGCACCGCTTCGGTAATAAGAATACCAAGCCCCATGATGCCGGTCGGATGGAACTGGAAAAACTCCATGTCTTCGAGCGGGATGCCCCGCCTGGCGCATACGGCGGGACCGTCGCCGGTACTGGCGTAGGCATTGGAGGTGATCCTGAACATCCGGCCGAAGCCGCCGGTGGCAAAGAGCACCGCCTTGGCAACGAAGGTATGGATCTCCCCGGTGGCCAGTTCGACGACCACCACGCCATTGCAGGTGCTGCCATGCAGCAGGAGGTCAATGACCTGATACTCATCGAAGAAGGCAACGTTGTGTTTGATGCACTGCTGGTAGAGGGTCTGCAGGATCATATGACCGGTCCGGTCGGCGGCGTAACAGGCGCGGCGCACCGGGCCTTCACCGAAATTGCGGGTATGCCCACCGAAGCGGCGCTGATCGATACGGCCATCCGGCGTCCGGTTAAATGGCAGGCCGCGGTTTTCCAGATCGTAGACTGCCTGAATCGCCTCCTCGGCCAGGATGCGCACTGCCTGCTGGTCAACGAGGTAATCGCCGCCCTTGACGGTATCAAAGGCGTGCCATTCGGCCTTGTCCTCCTCGACATTACCGAGTGCCGCACTGATTCCTCCCTGGGCGGCGCCGGTATGGCTGCGAATCGGATAGAGTTTGGAGAGCACCGCTGTCTTCGACTTCTGGCCGGCCTCGAGCGCCGCATAGAGTCCGGCGCCCCCAGAACCGACGATGACCGTGTCAAATTGATAGATCACGTGTATCTCCTTCTGGTGAATGTTTTGGGCAGTGGACAGCGAACCACCTTTTGCCCCCCGGGAATGGAGAATATCTATTTCAAGCTCTGGTGTCGAACGAATCATCCTGCTCCATTTAAACAGGTTGATCCTCTGCAAACAAGATCTTTTTTCCCTAAGGAGCTTACATAACAAGGCACCGTGACGACAGCATGACTAACAACTTGCAAAAACAGTATCAAAAGATTTATATGAAGTGAGAGTGATTTGGTAACCATCTAACTTCAGTACCCCCCTTGACAGGTACAAGTACCATAAAGAGGAGTTTTGACCATGAAGACGACACGTCCGGCGTCTTCCAGCAAGACGCAAACAAACACCAAAGCAGGTCGCAAATGGCCTACCTGGCATGCAGGCTTGTCAGCCTACCGAAAGCCCAGCACCTTGACCGCCGTGTGGCAGCTGGTGAATACCTTTTTGCCATATTGTGGCCTGTGGTTCCTGATGATACAGACCATCCAGCGCGGCTATCCCTATGTAACAACCCTGCTGCTGTCGACGATTGCCGCACTTTTTCTTGTCCGGTTGTTCATTTTGTTCCACGATTGCGTACATGGGTCGCTCTTCCCGAACAAGACGGCCAACACCTTTTTCGGACATGCTCTGGGCCTGCTGGTATTTACTCCCTTTGACGACTGGCGATTCAGCCATCTCCGACACCATACGACCTACGCCAATCTCGATACCCGCGGTTTTGGCGATATCTGGACCATGACCCGCACGGAATATGAGGAGGCCGGGCCGGCACAAAGATTGTCCTACCGGTTCTATCGACACCCTGTGGTTTTGATTGGCCTGGGTGCGCTGTTCAGTTTTCTGCTCCGCTTCCGACTTCCCGCACGAAAGTCGAAGAGAAAAGAACGAGTCAGCGTTCTGTTCACCAATCTGCTCATCTTCCTCGTCGTCCTGGCGGCCTCTTCGACCATCGGCTGGCGGACATATCTCCTTATCCAGCTGCCCGTACTCTGGCTGGCCGGTGCAATGGGCATCTGGCTTTTCTATGTGCAACATCAGTTCGAGGGAGGATACTGGGCGCGGAAACAGGATTGGGATCCGATGCGCGCCGCCTTGGAAGGCAGCTCCTTCTACAATTTGCCTCCGGTCCTGCGCTGGTTTTCTGCCAACATCGGTTACCATCACGTTCATCACCTGAACCCTCGAATTCCCAATTACTGTATCAAACAGTGCTGTGAGGCCATCCCAGCACTCCGGGATAAGGCCTCCCTCTCTCTTGGCAAGAGTCTCTCCGGCATTCACCTGAAACTGTGGGATGAAGAACGCAGCGAACTTGTCGGTTTCCCTTGAGATCGCCCACGACGGAGAGTGGATTTCTAACATAAAACGGCATCGGTGGAAATCCAGGCAGCAGTTCTCTCTATCCTTTGGATCGATCTTTTCTCTGACCTGGGTCCAACTGCAAGCCCCTGACATATCGCCATTGCCGGGGCAGCCGTGGGAGCCGGTCTCGCAGGGGTGTAAAATAACCAGAAACCGTTGCAGAAGGAGATACCAATATGGCAAAAAAAATTGCTGTAATACTCCCGGAGATGTTCGAAGATTCGGAATATACCGAACCGGCCAAGGCCTTTGCGACAAAAGGCCATGAAGTGATCAATAACGGTCTGATAGCCGGGAAGACGGTCAAGGGCAAGAAAGAAGGCACGAAAGTGAAAATTGATAAAGCCGTAGGTGAGGTCACTATCGACGATTTCGATGGGCTGCTGATTCCGGGAGGCTATTCTCCGGACAAGCTTCGGGTCGATGACAATGCGGTTCAATTCTCGGCTGATTTTGTCAAAAGCAACAAGCCGGTTTTCGCAATCTGTCATGCGGGACAATTGCCGGTCACGGCCCAGGTCCTGCAAGGGCGCAAATTTACCTGTTATAAATCGATCATCCAGAATATCAAAAACGCCGGAGCTGAATTTATCGGCAGCGAAGTGGTGGTGGACGGCAACATTGTCAGCAGTCGCCATCCATCCGACCTCCCCGCCTTTATCAGGGAATCGCTGAAGAAGCTGTGACAGTAACCTGGGGACATAATACGTATAAGGAAAGCGCCCTGTTAATCCCCCACGCCTTTGCCTTTTCCAAGTTCCGATGGATCTTTCTTGAGAATCTCCAAGGCGTGCGCCCTTTTCTGTTCGGCGGTCAATACGGGATCATTGTAAACTTTATCCAACATGTCGACGATAATTTCCGCATCGGTCTCCATGTGCATTTTTCGATGTTTTTCATATTGCGCATGTGCTTGCGGATCGGGGCAATACCAGTCATGCCCAACATGATCCTTTGCTTTTGATACCGCAGGGCCTGCAAGCGCGATCACCACGGCTGCAAACAGGATTCGATGATGTGCTGCGCTTCTTTTCAGCATTTTCAATCCTCCTCATGCTTTTTTCCTGGGAATACATCGTCCAAACACGAACATATGCTCACAATCTAACTGCAGTATTAGCCGGGAAACGCCTCGGCTGTCAAGCTGAAAAGCTCCATTTTGTGGCCATAAATTGCAAGTGACAGACGTGCGCGATCCGACGCCGCCATATAACATTGACCCGGCAGAGCAAGGGGCGTATGATAATATCGCATTGTTTTCAATGAAGAAAAATACACAGACCGTGTTCTCAACCACCACCCTCCGCACACTGACGACAGATTTCAAGGATTACCAATGGCCAGGAAAACAGCGGCCCCGAAAAACGAGAAAGGCTTCGAAGAAGCCCTGTGGGATTCGGCAAACCGGCTGCGTGGCAGCGTCGAGTCTTCGGAATACAAACACGTCGCCCTCAGCCCTGATCGATACGGTCAACAACATCGACACGGTACAAGGCAAGGAGGAGGGCGTGGTCGGTCGGGTCTATGAATATTTCCCCGGGAATTCGCCACCACCTGCAAGCTGGCCAAAATGAATCTGGCGGTGCGCGGCCTGTCGGCCAATCTCGGCGAAGTCCCCGCCGATACCTTTTTCAAGGACCAGCACCCCGACCTGAAGGCCGATTACACCATGGCCAATCCGCCCTTCACTCTCAAGGAATGGCGGGCCGCCGACGAGCTGACCAGCGACTCCCGCTGGAGCGGCGACGAAACCCCGCCCACCGGCAGTGCCAACTATGCCTGGATCCTGCCCAGGGTCTCCAAGCTCTCCGACCGCGGCGTCGCCGGCCTCGCCCTGGCCAACGGTTCAATGTCGACTAACACCAGCGGCGAAGGGACGATCCACCAGAAACTGGTCGAGAACGACCTCGTCGACTGCATGATCGCCCTGCCCGGCCAGCTCTTCTACATCACCAAAATTCCCGTCTGCCTGTGGTTCCTCAGTAAATCAAAGAAAGCCGACAGCGGGCGCGGCGGCCGCAACCGCACGGGCGAGACGCTTTTTTTTGACACCCGCACTCCCATACGAAGACATTGCCGGCGTGCAAAAGCAGAGCGAAGCAACGCTGTTGCACGCCCGGGTTGATGGTGTTGTTGGACAGGCCCGATCCCTCCTGAAAAGAGAAAAATCGGGCCGGAAGCAAAAGGGGATTCTAGATGGAAATTTCATTGGTGAGAAAGTTAATAGCTTCTTTGTCCGTCAAACCATATTCTACTGAGAGGAGAACTCCAGTTTTCTTATCGCCAAACCACCAGCGGCGGCAGGTCTTGTCTATAAAAAGTGCCAACCGATTTGTTATGGCAATGAGCCCCTGTTTCTTTGCCAGTTTGATGATAGCTTTCCCCTGCTTCTTGAAATCTTTTTCAGAATGTACACATAGGCTTGTCAGTTTCTTTTCCATGTTAACCTCCTTGGCTGATTTTGAAGTTTGAAAGCCATACGAGGGCCGCCACGTGATTGAAAACCTCAACCGTTCTACCAGCTGTCTCAAGTTCCTGTAACAGCGCCTCGACAGTTTGGTCTGTAATGCCATCGTTCCGATATGAAGCATTACTTGTCAGTATTTTTATTATAATTACTGATTGATTTTTTCGATAAGAAAATGTTCAGTTTTTTCGATAAAAACATCTGGAATTTCGACAACTTTTCTCAACTGATAGTCAAATGCCAGACAAGTTGTAAAACCGCTTAGCAGTTCCTGCCCCCCCGATTCTCTGATGACAGTATACCTGAGGGTAAATTTTTTTCCGGCTATTTCTGCTATTGCAACATTTACAATAAGTTGGTCATGAAGAAAACCTTCGCGGTGATACTTCACCCCGGATTCCACGATTATAATTCCTATTTTGCTGCCTATATTTTTATCTGAAAGTCCAATATGGTGAAAGAAGTCGACACGGCCCTTTTGGAAGATCATCAGAGCTCGTTCATTGCCAAGATGAACACCGGCGCTGATATCCATGTCCTTTACAGTATAGTGGGTGGAAAAAGGCTTCGCCATTATTTCATTCCTCAAATATTTTCAAAAAACAACATCCCCCCAGCAAGGCGTTGCTGTTACATACAGTTTGGATCCCATAGGGAATCCTGCAAGCGAAAAAGTGTATTCAGAGCATCTCGCTGATGGTTTTTCAGTAGACGCAACTCACCGTCGGTACGATTCTGTATAGCATGAATTTGATCTATAAGTCAGGATATAATCGTTTGACACTATCTGGGCAGATCGGTACGATACCTTTTAATGTTTTGCCAACGGTTATGGTCGACCATCAGGAATCAAACTTCACCCACTAACAGTAAGGAGAGATAAAGGGGCACAAAGAGCCTCCAGGGAGGTTGTCCGAGAATGCCCTTTTGGGATTGCTAAAGGCCTCGAACCGGATGGCACTTCACCGTCATTCATCCCGTACCTGCAGTTGCAGAATCCAAAGATCACCGGCAAGCCATTGGCCTTTCTCTTTACGCAGTTTTGTCTCTTTTCCGGTCATTACCGTCCAGCCGGTGACAGCGGCAATGTTATGGATATAGTCGCGGGAATAGGCAAATCTGCCGGTCTGTTGCAGCTGATACCCTGACGATCCCAGCGTCTCCGTGGAAAAGCAGAAAATGGCCCCCGGCCGGGCGACAGCGCGGAGGCCGGTAAAAATATCGTCCAGCGCACCGACATAGATAAACACATCGGTGGCGAGAAAAAAATCATAGGTGGCTGTGGTCGTCTGTAAAAATTGGCTGATGCTATCCTGATACAGCCCCTGGTAACAACCTTTTGCCGCCGCCTGCGCAAGCATGTTGGCGGAGAGGTCCACGCCATCAAAAACCGTCACGATTTCCTTAAAGGCAATACCGCTGAGGCCAGTTCCGCAACCGAGATCAAGGCCCTGGGTGTATTGCTTTTGCATATCCTGCAGACCGGTACAGCCCAGCAAACAGGCAAACAACTGCCGGGGTGTGTCGTATCCCAGACCATCGACCAGACTTTTCTCAAAGCCCTCGGCATAGGCGTCAAAAAAATGCTGCACATAGGCATCGGGGGCACGGTCAAGCGGCGTGCCGAGAAGTGAGCCGAGCATATAGTGCGCGGCATCGTCTTTTGGCCGCAAGGCCAATACCTGTCGATAGCAGACTTCCGCCTGCTGCGTATCACCGCCGCGATGATAGAGATAAGCGAGATTGTTGAGGGCCGGCAGATATGCACCATCGAGCGCCAGCACCTTCTTGTAACAGGAAATGGCCTGGGTATCGGCGAAGGTGTCACGGTAGCAGCCGGCAAGATTATACCAACCGTCGGCATGATCCGGCATTGCCTGCAGCAGCCTACGGTATGAGGCGATTGCCGCGGCACTATCGCCGGTCTTCTTCTGACAGAGAGCGAGGTTAAACAGGGTATCACTGTCTTCAGGCCGAATGGCCAAGGCCGTGGAAAATTCGCCCAGGGCGGCGGTAAAATTTTCAAGACTGTAGTAAACCAGGCCGAGATTATAACGAAGCATGGCCGCTTCCGGGAAATACTTCAGCAACAGCAGGTAGTTGTCCATGGCTTCAGCAAGACGCCCTTCGGTCTGAGCAGTACATGCCCCGGTGAAGAGACGGTGCAGCTCTTCGTCGGAGTGCGTCGGTGGGGGGATGGACATTTATTTACCGGCCCTTATTCTGAAAATAATTGATGGGAGATTGCCCGACAGCAGCTGATGGTGTATTCTCTCAGCTCAATTTTCACTACCTGGAGATGTACAATGAAACCGTATGACAGCTACCTTTTCGATGCCGACGGCACCCTCTTTGACACAGTCGACCTCATCTGTTCCTGTTTTCAATATGTTGCGGAGAAATATGCCGGCAAGACCATGGCCAGGGAGACCATTATCAACGGTATCGGCCTGCCGCTGAAGAGTCAGCTGATCACCCATCTGGGCGTGGAACTCGACCATGATCGAATACTTGATGATTATCTCCAGTACCAGCTGCGCATCATGGAAGACTGCATCCACCCCTTTCCCCACGTCATCGAGACCCTGGCACTACTGAAGAGCGCCGGAAAAAAACTGGCCATTGTCACCTCACGAAGACGCTTCAGCATGGAGAAAATTCTCGAGTCCACCGACACCGCTAAATATTTTGACGTGCTGGTCACCCCTGAAGACACCAGCCGACATAAGCCGGGTGCCGAACCTGCCCTCAAGGCCATGTCCCTGCTTGGAGCGGAGAAAACCAGCACCGTGTTTACCGGGGATGCCCTCTACGATATCTGCAGCGGGGCCAGCGCCGGCATCGACACCATCTTTGTCAACTGGAGTCACGCCGAACTCTCCTCCCTGCCGGTCCCTCCGACCTGGGCGATTGATTCCCTGCTGGAGTTGACCCTCTGCCTGAACGACCAATAGATGGACAGCGGATCTCTCCGTTTATTTTGCCGGCTCGGCCTGAGGCCCCGGTTCAGGCTCGGTCTCTCCCTTAGGTGCGGTCATCTGATGGATTTTCGCCCTGGCTTTCCCCAGCCATGACTTTGTTGTTTCCTTGGTTTTCTGCCAGAATCCCTTGCTTTTTTCCGCCGTCTCCACGGCCACTTCTCCAGAGACTTCTACCGTTTTTTCTGCGACTTCAGAGCTTTTTTCCTTAGTTTTATCCCAGGTTTCAGCAGTTTTTTCCTTGGTTGTCCGCCACGCCTCGCCGGACGCGTTACCAACGGCCTTTGCCGCTTCGCTCACCTCTTTGCCGGCGGTTTTCCATTTGCCGGGTTCCTCCGCCGCTGCAACCGGGGCAGCGAGAAGCATGAGACAACTCAAGGTTGCCATTATTTTCCAGAGAACACGTTTCTCAATTTTCATACATTTCCTCCCATTTCTTCAAACACCAGGTCTGTTATTGCAGCGGAGGTGCATACTGCAGCCCACCATTGTTCCAAAGGTTATTCAAACCGCGCTCTATCTTCAAAGGAGACCCGGATCCGAAGTTTCGTTCGAAGACCTCCCCATAGTTGCCTACTTGACGAATTATCCGGGCCGCCCAGTCATCCGGCAAACCAATACCTTTTCCGGCAGCTCCCTGCAAGCCGAGCAATCTTTTGACGGCGAGTATATTGCTGGATTTCATTTCTTCGATATTTGCCGAAGTCACCCCCAGCTCTTCGCCGTTGACCATGGCATACAGTGACCATTTGACGATATTAGCCCAGATATGGTCATCCTGCCGGACAACCGGTCCAAGAGGCTCCTTGGCGATAACCTCGGGAAGCACCACGGCGCTGTCCGGCTCGGCCAGACCGAGCCGAAGTCCATAGAGCAGTGACTGCTGCATGGAAATGGTATCGCAGGCTTCCCCCTTAAACCCCTCTAATGCCAGATCGAGACTGTCGTAGGAGACAATTCGGTAGTCAATTTTATTTCTCTCGAAATAATCAAGGAGGTTCGCTGCAAAACGCGAGTCGACCGGGCTGCAGACCTGCACTTTGCTCAGCTCAGATAAACTATCGGCCTTAAGTTTTTTTGAGACTAACAGGCCCTGGCCGTCAAAGTAACTGATCCCGGCGAAATGGACAGCGAGGGACGATTCCCGGGCAAAGCTCCAAGTCGAGTGGCGGGAAAGAATATCCACTTCGCCGGAGAGCAGAGCGGTGAAAGATTCGTTGTCCGCCAGCGGCAGATATTCCACCTTGTCGGCATTTCCCAGGGTCGCTGCCGCGACAGCCCGGCAGATATCAACATCGAGACCGGCCCACCTGCCGTGGGCGTCGACACTGGAGAAACCGGGAAATCCTGCCGAAACACCGCACCGGAGAAAACCGCGCTGGACAACCTCCGCTCTGGTGTAGGCTTGCGCCGTGCCGGCAAGAACGAGCGTTGCCAGCAACACCATCAGTACACTATTATTTTTCATCATCATCTAAAAATACAGCATGGCTACCTCCTCCTTCAGGTGGAGGAGGAAACGCTGTCTCCTCTGTCGTAGTTGTAACCATCGGCACGCTGCAAAAGAGAGCAATGTTTCCTTGAAATCCCCTGTATTGTACCCGCTTCTGTCTTGCTATTGAAACTGCCGGACTTTCGCACAGACACCCTGCCAGCATACGTCCCGGGCTTTTTGCCTTTGTTGACCAGTGCCTTGACCAGATCTCCGGTTTTACATCCCTTGACAACTCTTCTTGCTTTCGCCGACGTTCGAGGAAAACCGTAGTTATCCACCCGGCACATCTGCCGTGATCCTCTGTCCGTAGCAGAAACATGGAGAGGTTGCAGTCCCGGCGGAATATGGACACGCCCGCCTGTTGCACCGACACAAACGGCATCAAGCCAATGGGATTTTCCGTAGCTTTGGTTCGTCAGGTTATACGTGGTTCCTCCTCCGGACCAGAAGGTAACCGGCAGGCCGAATGCCTTCAACCTGCCGCCGGTGGCATAGCGAATCGAATTGATTGCGGCAGCATCCTTTAACGGTGCTTTGGCCCGGGCAGGAATGTTGATGAACCGTCTAAAAAGATCAACGACAATCCCGGATACTGGAGCAAAGTTGATGGGACGCTTTGCCCAGGTAAAAACATTGTTCACTCTTGAGAGCAGAGTATTTCTCATGGCCTGTCCACGGTGAGTACGCTCTCCGGCCCAAACAACCTTTCTGCCCTGCTGACACTCTGCCACCAGGGCAATGGTTGTCATCTTGCTCCCTGGATCGAGCTTTACCTCGAGATCTTGAACATCACTGCCGCTCTTTTCTTTTAAGATGATAGTTAAAGGAAATCTTTTATAGACAGCAGCTTTTCCCCTTCGCAAAAGTCCCCTCGCCCTTGCCGGATGACAAGGATTCAAGAACATTTTGTTTTTGTCTATGACCAACACATGCTGCATTGAAGGTTACCTTTAAAATTCTTCACTTTCGCGAGTAAAAACCACCCCGGCAATGGGAATGAAAGGTTTTGTCCCAGCACCACTGGCCTAACCCCTTCAATCTGTTTAACCACTTGTCGCAGAGCCTGGAACTGGTGGAGCATTCCAGAGTGCCTATATATTCTTTCTTAACGTAGCCCGTTAGCCTTGCGGCCCTGGCTGTGCCTGGTCAAAACAGGAACTTGCTTGCACAAGCTCCGTCCTGCAGGGCGGGGCAGTTGACCTTGCCTCTTTTCGTGTCTTTTCTGTTACTGTTTCGGTTGTTCTCTTTTGCTTACCCCATAATGGGTAATCAGTTCCGTCATGGCTTGATAACTTTGCACGCCGACTATCTTGTGCTCTCCCATGACCAGGGTCGGCACCGCATTGATTGCTTTGCGGCGTGAATCCGCCCAGTCTCGGTCGACTTGATGCTGGTAGGCACGACTGCTGATAATTTTTTCCGCTTCCTGCTCCGGGAGGCCGACCTGATGGGCGAGCTGAAGAAGAACGGGTATCTTCGCCAGATTGAGGCCGTCGGCAAAATAGGCTTGAAAGGCAGCCACATGAAACGGTTCTCCTTTGCCGAGGTCTTCCGCCCAGAGGCCCAGTTCCTGGGCCAGCCTGGTGTTATAGGTTTTTTTTCTTGCACCAAAAGGCAAACCGAGTTCCTCGGCTGTGCCGCGCAGACGATCGATCATCCCGGCAATCTTTTCCGGGGTTGTCCGGAAAAGTTCTTCAAGAAGCTGTCCCTCCTCCGGCGTTTCCGGATGCAGGGGAAAGGTCCGCCAGCGAACTTTCAGATCATATTCTTTTTGTAGTTTTTCTATACGCCCGGTAATGAAGTAGCAGTAAGGTCAGATATAGTCAGAAAAAATTTCCAGTTCCATTGTCGGCAGCCTCCTGTTTTTCCTATATGAAAATGCCGGTGAGAATGCACACGGCATCGTTTAACACCCATAATAAGAACCTCGTATGATAAGATCAATATCGGCGTGGCAACTGTCTCCGGCTGGTCGCCCAGTTTATTTGACTACGGGGAGGTGTCGACCGATTTTCTTGACAGGAAAAGGAATATTTCCGCCATCAGATCATTGATTCGCCGATATTTTTCAGGAGGCTGATCGAGTATTACGGCTTCGGGCTGGACGAATTTCGACGGCAAAATTTCCGCCCGACAGTTTCTCACTATCGCCCGGGCCGATTCGGGCGTGGTTTCCAGATGAAACTGCAGGCCAATTACCTTTCGCCCGACCTGAAAGGCTTGGTTCTCGCAGCCCTCGCTTCTTGCCAGGAGCACTGCGCCTTCGGGCAGATCAAAGGTCTCACCATGCCAGTGGAAGACCTCGATTAAGGGTGGAAAACGAAAAATATGATCATCTTCGGAAGGAATACCCTGCACCGGAAACCAGCCGATTTCTTTGCGGCGATTGGGGTATACCGATTCCCCCAGGGTGCTGGCAATGAGTTGGGCGCCAAGGCAAATGCCGAGCACTGCCTTGCCAGATTTAATGGAATGTTTGATGAACTGTTTTTCCAATCTCAACCAGGGAAAACGTTCTTCGTCGTTGACACTCATGGGACCGCCCATGATGATGAGGAGATCAAGCTGGTCGTGGTGTGGTAAGGATGTCGATTCGTAAAATTTCGTCACGGTTACCCGGTGACCGGCAGACTCAAGCAAGGGGCCAATACTGCCTGGACCTTCAAAGGGAACATGTTGCAGATAATGGACACGCATGTTGTTCTCCTGTAAGTAGTAATTGTATCCTTTGTTGCGTGAGGAATGTTCGAGTAAGACGAATTATCACATACAGGCATTAAATTAATCATTACCGGCAAGTGGAGCAATGATGTCTGTGCCGGTCAGGGCACAATTATAAAGGCAACGAGGAGAATCGACGGTACAGGAGAAGGGGAGGATGCAGCCTTTCCGCCCATCTGTCTTAGGCGACAGTATAGGCGGAAAAAGCATATTCAGGAATTATTCTTTCTCTTCGTATCCCTTACCTTTGCAGGTGGGACATGTTTGGTCGGGGGTGCATTGCATATCATCATTATCTTCCTGCGTGCCACTCCATTCCTGGGCCACTTCACAGACACCTTCGATAACCTTTTTGCCTTGACAGGTAGGACATGGGGTGCGTTTTTCTTCGGTCATGTATTTCTCCTTTTGCTTGATTCTTGGTTTGAACTGCACATAAAAATATTCAAGCTATTCCTCTATGAGGTAATCCTTGAGCTTTTCCAAAAGCGATTCAGGGAGTTCACGATTGAACATGAATGCCTCCGCCTCTTCGCCGGTAATCTGTTTTTTCACTTCGAGAGGCAGGGAACGCAATATTGCCACACGTTGTGCATCCGGTTTTTCTTTTTGTGATTCAGCCATACGGACAACTCCTTGCTGATTTTTTCCGACGGACCCGATAGGTATTTCCCGGGTAAAAGAAGAGCAATATTAGCATAATTTTGATGCCATGCACACTGCTGTCAAGCATCAGAGCGGACTTTTTGAAAATCTATCGTAATAGCAGAAACATAGATTGAAAAATACCCATCCGGCCATCTGCGGCTATTTTCTGCGTCAGAACCGATTTGTCTCATTGTTCCAACGCAGTTGGGGTTTTTTACCCGAGCTGAATTTACCAGTAATAAAGGGCTGAGCCGCCAAGATCATGTTCAATTTCCAGGAGTCTGTTATATTTGGCGATCCGTTCACTTCGCGAGGCCGAGCCGGTTTTCAATTGGCCGCCGTCCATGGCCACGGCAAAATCGGCGAGAAACGTGTCTTCCGTCTCACCCGAGCGATGGGAGATAAAGTAATGCCAGCCGGCATCCCGGCACATCCGTACGGCATCGATACTCTCGGAGACTGTGCCTATCTGGTTGAGTTTGATGAGCACCGAATTAGCCGTTTTTTCTTCAATACCCCGGGCAATGTACCGGGTGTTGGTGACGAAGATGTCATCGCCGACAATATCGATTTTGTTGCCGACCCGTTCAGTAAATTTCTTGAAGCCCGCCCAGTCGTTTTCCGCCAGGGGATCTTCCCAGGAAACGATGGGGTACTTTTCGACCCACCTGGTTCCCATTTCGATGAGATCGGCTGATTGCATTTTTCCGGCGCCCGATTTGGCCAGATCGTATGAGGTGGTCAGATCGGTTGAAAAAGAGCTGGCGGCACTGTCCAGGGAAATGGAAATATCCTTGCCCGGCGTATATCCGGCCTTTTCGATGGCCTCCATGATAATATCCATAACTGCTTCATTGCTGGGCAGGTTTGGCGCAAAACCTCCCTCGTCGCCGACGCTGGTAGCCAGCCCACGGCTTTTCAGGAGTTTTTTCAGGACATGGAAGGTCTCGGCGATATATCGCAGACCTTCTCTAAACGATGGTGCACCCACCGGCACGGCCATAAACTCTTGAATATCAACACTGTTGTCGGCATGCGCGCCGCCGTTGATAATGTTCATTGCCGGCACCGGAATCCTCCTGGCACCGGATCCGCCCAGGTAGCGATAGAGGGGCAGGCCGACTGATTGTGCGGCCGCGCGGGCAACCGCCATGGAGACACCGAGAATGGCGTTGGCACCGAGATTTGATTTGTTCTCGGTACCGTCAAGCTTAATCATGTTGAAATCTATCGCAATCTGCTCTGTTGCCGACATGCCGATGATGGCCGGGCTGATTATGGTGTTGACATTATCGACCGCTTTGAGAACACCTTTGCCCAGATAGCGGGCCTTATCACCGTCTCGCAGTTCAATTGCCTCGTTTTCGCCGGTACTGGCCCCTGAAGGGACGGAGGCGGAAACTCTGGTGCCGTCGCGCAGTTCAACAAAAACCCGCACCGTTGGGTTGCCACGGGAATCGAGGATCTCCATCCCTCGCACAGCTGTGATTGTATCTTTCATACGTTGCCCCCTGTTTAGACTGGATCGTCATGTGAGAATAGCTGGTATCAAAGCTGTCCTCTGCCGTTTTCCGGCAAGTCATCTAAAATTACAGCGTGGATAGAATGGCCGTTGCGCCATGAGCTGAAACAATAAACACTCGATGGAGCAGGTCAAATGGATGTTGCCTGTAAACGTTTGTCCATCGACCGCTCTGTTGCCGGACAATTTTTGCAGGTCGATTTTTTATTAAAATAAAGTGCGGAAAACGCCATTTTCCCAGAGAATATTAAGACCTATCAGCCAGAGCACCAGCCCGCCGGCTATTTCCGCCCAGGTGGAAAGCCAGGTGAGACCGGATATCCTTTTGCCTAAGTGCAGTCCGGCGATGGTGAAAAGACCGGCAACTATGCCGATTATCAAGGCCGGATAAACGATCGACACCTGCAGTAGCGACATAGACAGGCCGACGGCCAGGGCGTCAATACTCGTGGCCACCGAAAGCATGACCATGGTCATCCCTCGGGTTGAGTCTTTTCGGCAAACGGTAGTGTCTTCGTCATTTTCGAGCTGGATGGCTTCTTTCAGCATATTCGAGCCGACCAGAGCGAGCAGAATGAACGCCACCCAGTGGGCATAGGCCGCCACATACTCCTGCACGGATGCGCCGATGGTCCAGCCGATGATCGGCATAATGGCCTGAAAGAGGCCGAAATGCCAGGAGAGTCGAAACGTCTGGCGAAAGCTGACTTGTTTGAGGCAGACCCCGGTGGCGATGGCCACGGCAAAGGCATCCATTGCCAGGGCCACGGCGATTCCAAGTATGGTGAGTATATGCATGGGAGCGGTTGGTGAAAGGGGCTTGTCGCCGCAAGCGGCATCTGGTTGCGGCCGGCACATTTCTGGCGGTTGTTAATCGCCTGTATAAACCCCTCGTTCAAGGTCAAGGAGTTGTTTTTTGATATCTAGGCCACCGCCAAAACCGGTAAGGGAACCATTCTTGCCGATGACCCGGTGGCACGGAACAATGATGGGAATAGGGTTTTTATTGTTGGCCATGCCTACTGCCCGACATGCCTTGGCATTACCAATGCTTACGGCAATGTCTTGATAGCTGGCGGTCCGGCCAAAGGGGATTCTGCGCAGTTCCTGCCACACTTTTTCCTGAAATGGTGTGCCTTTGGGGGCGATTTTCAGGTCAAATTGCTGTCGGTTGCCGGAAAAATATTCGGCAAGTTGCCGGAGAACTGGTTGGAAACATGTCTCATCGTATTGCCATTCCTCGGCAATGTCGGTTGTTTTCGTCTCGTTGGGAAAATGCAGTGCCTCAAGAATGCCGTCGGTACCGATAAGCAGAAGTTTTCCGATGGGACTTTGGTAGAAACAGTATTGGTGCATGATGTGATTTTTCTTTTCTGTCGTCATTCCGGGCAAGCCCGGAATGACGAGTTTTGTTACGCGTTAAGGGATTTAAGTGCCGCTTCGTAGTCTGGTTCCTGGGTGATTTCCGGTACCTGTTCCGTGTATTTTACCTGCCCTTGTGGATTGATCACTACCACGGCTCTGGCAAGAAGCCCGGCAAGCGGGCCGGTGGTGATGGTCTGGCCATAATTTTTGCCAAAGTCGCTGGCCCTGAAAACCGACAGGGGAATGACGTTCTTTAATCCCTCTGCTTCACAGAAGCGGTTATGGGCAAAGGGTAGATCCGCGGAAATACACAGGACAATCGTGTCAACAAGGTTTCCTGCCTCACCGTTGAACCTACGTTCAGACGCGGCACAAACACCGGTGTCTATCGATGGGAAGATGTTGAGTACTACGGTTTTGCCTTTATAATCTTTCAGGTTCGCTTCGGAAAGGTCAGTTTTAACCAGGGTGAATTCCGGCGCCGCTGATCCAATTGCCGGGAGTGCACCTATCGTTTCAATTGCATTGCCTTTAAGGGTAATTTGGGCCATTTTTATCTCCTTGTCCATGGTAGTCTGATGTTTCGTTATGGAGCATGCCTTTGGTTAAGATAAACGATGTTCTTTTTCATAAGTCTACGCACGACTATTGTTTATTTCCGTCGTTCTTTAGAAATTATCTGATAGAAGTTCTTACTCTTGGAGCACTTGTCAACCACTCTGATGGAAAATAACCGTCTGGAATATTGTTGCAATGGATATCTTCTCTTCCTGCGAGAATCACTTTTTTTGATTTCACCCCGGTTATGTCATCTACCGCGCAGACGGGGAGGGCGTTGGTTGTTTGTAAGCTTAACATGAAGATATTATAACATAATATGTTATTGACCTGACGCGGTGACGGCTCCAGAGATGACACAAGGGGAGAAGATGCCTTTCTGCTAAAGATGCAAAGTATTGAAATCATAAGCTGATCGTGGTTAAACAAGGAGGATATTTTTCGGGTCATATGCACAGGAGCACGGAGTCCAGCCCAAGTTGGATGTACACGGTCACCAGAGTGAGCTTATGTCTTTCGTACCAGTTATTGGAAAATCGATCAAAAAGCAGCTTGAAGAACGGGAGGAAAAAATCCTCTCACCATTTGCCGCACTGAATAAACATTCCTCCGGCCGACATGTGGAAGAAGAGGAGGAAATGTCTGATATTCGGCTCCCTTTTCAACGCGACAGGGACCGAATAACACATTCGAAAACCTTCCGGCGACTCAAGCATAAAACGCAGGTTTTTCTCGCTCCCACCGGTGATCATTACAGAACCAGACTGACCCATGTCCTTGAAGTTTCGCAGATAGCCAGGACCATCGCCTCGGCTCTCTGTCTGAACGAACCGCTGACGGAAGCCATTGCCCTTGGGCACGATCTCGGCCACACGCCGTTTGGTCATGCCGGGGAAGTGACTCTGAATGAATTGCATCCAAGTGGTTTTCGCCATTATGTGCACAGTCTGCGGGTTGTTGATTTCCTGGAAAATGACGGCAAGGGCCTCAACCTTACCTTTGAGGTACGAAATGGCATTATCCGCCACTCCAAGGGGCGCGCCGATATCCTGCCGAAGGACAAGTCGGAAAGCGCCGTCACCCTTGAGGGGCAGGTCGTCCGGCTTGCCGATATAATTGCTTACGTCAACCACGACCTCGACGATGCCCTGCGGGCCGGAATTTTGATTGAAGGTGACCTGCCGGCAAAAATTCGCCAGGTCGTGGGTGAACGACATTCAAAACGCATTGGTTCGATGGTTCGTGACTTGATCGTCGAGACCCTCACCGCTGACGATGGTGATCTGCACATCAGCGAGGGGATGCTCGAAGCAATCACCAATATGCGCGCGTTTCTCTATGAAAATGTTTACACCTATTACAAGGTACATAATGAGTTTATCAAGGCGCAGCGGATAATCGCCGACCTCTATAACTATTTTATGGAGAGAGGGATCGTTCGTCTCAGGAACAACAAATGGGAGTGCAAAATTGACGAAGAGATCTGGGCGAATGAAAAAAAGGCCCATCGGAAGGTCTGTGACTATGTTGCCGGAATGACAGATCGTTATGCCCTGTCCATTTATAAACACATTTTTCTGCCGGAACCGTGGAGCGCCAAATAACGTTGCGGTTTTCTCCACGCTCGTGTTCCCTATGCCCGAACGAATGCCTCTGCAGTAAATACCGATCAATGACAAACGGGACCAGGCGCACCTGCACCGTGGCAACCTTTTTGGCTGGCCTTTGGGAAAACTGTTGAATTCTGGTGCCTTCGTAGGTACTCTCGGGAATTGTGCGCCGTGTGGAGTATAAGAAAAATCAATAAAAACCAATTATGAATTATGAATAAAAAAGAAGAACTCTTGAGTAAGGGCTATGAATTTGCCGCAGTGGAAGAAAAATGGCTGAATAGCTGGCAGGATTCGGCATGTTTTGCCGCCAGAATGGAAGCAGGCAAGCCGGCCTTTTCAATAGTTATTCCGCCGCCGAATGTCACCGGAGTACTGCACGTCGGCCACGCGCTGAACAACACCCTGCAGGATATCTTGACGCGTTATCATCGCATGTGCGGCGACAATACCCTGTGGGTGCCAGGCACTGATCACGCCGGCATCGCCACCCAGAATGTTGTCGAACGTCAGTTGGCAACCGAAGGTAAAACCCGTGATGATCTTGGCCGTGAGGCCTTTATTGAAAAGGTGTGGGAATGGCGTAAAGAAAAGGGCAGCACGATCATCAACCAGTTGAAAAAGCTTGGCGCCTCCTGCGACTGGGAGCGTGAGCGTTTCACCATGGATGAGGGCCTTTCCCAGGCAGTTCGGGAGGTCTTTGTCCGACTCTTTAAGGAAGGGCTTATCTATAAAGGCGATTATATCGTCAACTGGTGCCCTCGCTGCCAGACCGCTCTGGCCGACGATGAGGTGGAGCACGAGGATAAGAAAGGCAAACTGTACCATATCCGCTATCCCTATGCCGACGGTTCCGGTTATGTCGTCGTCGCCACCACCAGGCCGGAAACAATGCTCGGTGACACGGCGGTGGCCGTGCACCCGGACGACGAACGCTACAACCATCTTGCCGAAGTCGGCATCAGTCTGCCCTTGACGGGCAGGACTATCCCGGTGGTTTTTGATGAGCATGTTGACCGGGAATTTGGTACCGGCGCGCTGAAGGTGACCCCGTCCCATGATCGCGACGACTATGAAATTGGTCTTCGGCATTCCCTTGCCCGGCTGAAGGTCATGGATGACAAGGGAGTGATGAATGCCGCCGCCGGCGAGTATTGCGGGCTTGACCGTTTCGCCTGCCGTAAGAAAGTGGTCGAGGATCTGGAACGTCTCGGCTTTCTTGAAAAAGTTGATGATTATGAACACGCCGTCGGGCAATGCTATCGCTGCAAGACGGTCAGCGAGCCGACAACTTCGGTACAGTGGTTTGTGTCGGTGAAACCTCTGGCCGACAAGGCAGTGGCCGCTGTCCGCGAAGGGCGGATAAATATCTACCCGAAAACCTGGTATAACACCTTCTACAGCTGGATGGATAATATTCGCGACTGGTGTATTTCCCGACAGATCTGGTGGGGACATCGTATTCCCGCCTGGACCTGCGACGCCTGCGGCGAATTGATTGTCGAGTCCGAGGATCCGACCACCTGCCCGAAATGCGCCTCTGTGAATCTTACCCGGGAGACCGATGTCCTTGATACCTGGTTTTCTTCCGCGCTCTGGCCTTTCTCGACCATGGGCTGGCCGGATAACACGAAAGAGCTGGCAACCTTTTATCCGACCTCGGTGTTGATCACCAGTTTTGATATCCTCTTTTTCTGGGTGGCCAGGATGATGATGATGGGTCTGCATTTTATGGACGAAGTACCGTTCAAGGATGTCTATCTGCACGCGCTGGTCCGGGATAAACATGGCAAGAAAATGTCGAAGTCGACCGGTAATGTCATCGATCCATTGGTCGTCATGCGAGAATACGGCACGGACGCCATGCGTTTCACCCTGACTGCTTTCGCCGCCCAGGGCAGGGAAATCAAGCTCGATGAGGAGCGGATTGAGGGCTATCGCCACTTTATCAATAAAATCTGGAACGCCGCCCGTTTCGCCCTGATGCATGTCAGCGACTGCGATGAGTCGATAAAGGATGTTGCGGCGCGGCCGGCGGAATTGCCGCTGGTCCATCGGTGGATTCTCAGTAGAACCGCTGCGGCTATAAACGAGGTACGATCGGGCCTCGATGAGTATCGCTTCAATGATGTCGCCTCGGCCAACTATCAGTTCATCTGGCATGAATTCTGTGATTGGTACCTTGAGTGGATTAAAGCCGATCTGTTCGGTGCCGACCCGGTGACCAAACGTCAGGCTCAGGGTGTTTTGCTCGTCGTCCTGGAGACGATCGTCAAACTCATTCACCCGGTGACCCCCTTTGTCTCTGAAGAGATATGGTCTGTTTTGCCTGGCGATCGGCCGTTGCTTGCCGTAAGTCCCTTTCCGGAGAGACAGGAAAATTGGTTGAACGTTGAGGCGGTAGCGCAGATGGAGATGCTGATGGGGGTGATCACCGGTATTAGAAATATCCGTTCCGAGGCCGAGGTGCATCCTTCGACAAAAATTGAGGCGCTTGTCATCTGTGGCGATAGTAAAAAAGCGGAGTGTCTCGCGGCATTTACCGCAGCCATTGCCGATATGACCAGGCTGAGTACGCTGACGATCAAGCGGGAGGCGGTCAAACCGACGGATGCCGCCACCTATATTTATAACGATATCGAAATCTTTGTACCGCTGAAGGGGTTGGTCGATGTCGAGAGCGAGCTGGCCAAACTGCAGCGGGAGCGGAAAAAGATCGAAGTCAAATTGGCCCAGGTGAATGGCAAACTGTCGAATACGAAGTTTCTTGCCAACGCCCCAGATGAGGTGGTTGCCAAGGAACAGGAAAAGAAGGCCGGTTATGATGCCACGATGGCCAAAATAGTCGAAGCCGAAGAGCGACTGAAAAAATTAGCATGACCAGAGCCGTAAATAAGGCGAATGGAAAGGGGAGAGACAATGGATAAAAATCTTCTTCAGAGCATGATTCGTCAGTTCCTCCTTGAGGACGTGGGGCGGGGTGATCTTACCAGTGAGTCGATTTTCTCCGATCATGAAATCGGCAGTGCCAGGCTGGTAGCACGGGATTCGTTCATTGTCGCCGGGGTGGAGAGTGTTGCCGCCGAGGTGTTCAAAGTGCAGAATCCTGATGTCATTATCGTTGATCCGGTGCCTGATGGAACCTGGGCAAGGCCGAAAATGGGTCTGCTTACGGTCAGCGGTCCGGTTATCGATCTGTTGAAAGCGGAGCGGGTGGCCCTTAACCTTCTGCAGCGGCTATCCGGAATAGCCACGCTCACCGCCCAGTTTATAGAAAAGGTGAAGGTGTATTCGGTACGCATCACTGACACCCGAAAAACGACGCCAGGCCTGCGTGTTCTTGAAAAATATGCCGTGCGTGTCGGTGGCGGGGCAAATCATCGGTTTAATCTTGCTGATGGTGTGTTGATCAAAGACAACCATATCGCGGCCTGTGGCTCTATCCGCGAGGCAGTTGACAAGGTACGGGAGAGAATTCCCCATACCATCCGGGTGGAGGTGGAAACGGATAGTCTGGAACAGGTGAAAGAGTGTCTGGAATGCGGTGTTGATATCATAATGCTTGACAATATGACTCCGGTAATGATGACCACAGCGGTTCGACTGATAAACGGTCGCGCCCTGGTGGAGGCGTCCGGGGGCGTGACGCTGCAGACTGTCGAAGCCATCGCCATGAGCGGCGTGGATATCATTTCCGTCGGCGCTTTAACCCATTCCGCGCCTTCCTGTGATATCGGCATGGACTGGTCCTTTTAGAGCAGATCCTGTCGTCGCGGCTAAACCATACAGTGGTGCTGATACTTATCCCGGTGTTGTTATCGGTTGCCGGGGTTCGCGAAGTTATGTCATTTACTTGGTGTATATTTCTTGATTATTGTCATGGAAATATGCGATACTCGATTCAAACGTTATTTTATTACGTAGATCTTAGTAAAATCTATCCCCGATAAACGGGAAATAGTGGTCCACGAGAGCAAGAAAGTATTGTTCGCAACTGCACGAAAGATGAGGGCAGGTCCCTCGGGGTCGGCTTGCAGGAGCGGGCACCAAACCACCTTAAGCTGCTGTGGTAAAGAGCCATGGTGGTGAGCGTTAAGGAAAAGGCCCGGTAAGACTGGGTCAGGTATGGAACATGGAGACGAGCCGAACCACTGATGAGGTGTTGAAAGATTAAGGATGTCGTCAAAACTGGGACCTGTTTTTATTTCAGGATAAGTTCGGGGGGGGGCCTGTTTACTGTCCGAGCGGCGGCCGGCACAAAGGTGGCGTGAACATGATCTTGCCTCTCGAGTGGAACGTGGGGACCTGTCGCTCCGATGCCAAGGAAGAAATCCAAGTGGAGGCCCCACAGGGATGAGAGTTCCGATGCGGAGCACAGGGGCGGATTACCTTGTAGTAGTGATGAGGAGCCGGATGAGTTGAGAGACTCACGTCCGGAACTGTGAGGGCCTGGGGGGTGAGATTCCCACAGGCGACTCGACTGTCGTTACAAGTAGGCTTGTTCTACAGTACTCATCGACAGTTTAGATCAAGATATACCAAGAGGTACCAGCTCATGCGTTGCCCAAAATGTGGATACATTTCTTTTGATCATCTGGAAAAATGTCTCAAATGTAATAAAGATATCAAGGCGACTGCCGTTAGTCTGTTTGGTACCACTTATAATATTCAGGTGCCGACTTTTCTCAAGCTGCCTCCACTGCAGCAGGAAGAATCTTCAGAAGAAAATGATCTTTTTCAAGAACGTTCAGTAGATGAAATCGACGAGTATGTCGATGACGAGCTCGAAATTCTCGTCGAGGATGAGGATGCCGACCTGGACGGTGAAATCCGTTTTGCGCAAGATGAAGATATAGGTTTAGTAGCGGCGGGAAAAAGAGAAGAAGAGGATGAAGGAGAGATTGGAATCGATTTTAGTCAGTTTGACGATGCTGACGAACCCGAGGCGAACCTCCTTGATGAGGATATGGCGGAAGAGGGATTGGCGGAGCCGATCGCCAAGGTTGCTCCGGCAATGGAGATACCAGCTGAACTGTCGGATATGTCCGATCTTGCCCCTCCCGGCAAGGCGGCTGAAACGGCCAGGCGACCTGCGGAAAAAACCGCAAACGCCGATTTGTCGGATCTGGAACTGGAAGACCTCTACTTTGATCTCGGTCTGGATGGGGTGGATGAGGAGCAGAAAAACAAAAAGGCCAGGGCAAAGGAAGCGGTACTAGCTCTTGATGAGATAGATTTTTCGGACGCGCTTGGCGAAAGCGGTTCAGGTAGCTCAAAAAAATCGGGAAACATGGATATGGATGAGGACCTGGACTTCGATCTGGATCTCGGCGGGCTGTCCATTCATAAAGATGTTTAAGAATACGGAAAGAAAAAATACTCGAAAACCTGTTGACACTGCAGGAGAAGTCGGGTAAATATCCTTCTCCATATGAGGTGCCGGGATAGCTCAGTCGGTAGAGCAACGGACTGAAAATCCGTGTGTCCCTGGTTCGATTCCTGGTCCCGGCACCA
>CAMBBS010000022.1 GCA_945863875.1 Desulfopila aestuarii DSM 18488 | reverse complement strand
CCAAAACAAATTGAAAGCTTCATGGGCCATACAACAAACAGCAAAAGCAATAGGCATCGGCGAAGCAACTATCCGCAGAATAATGGCAGAATACAACAAGAACGAGCAAAATATTCCAGTTGATTTACCTAAAGCACGAGGTCGGCCGGAATACCTGATCCCCTGCAGTTTGCAACCTATTATTCGGCAATATATTCGTTCCCAGAACCTCAAGGGCCAACATGTATCTGTTGATCTTGTCCGTGATCATTTAGCAAAAATTAATTCGGAGTATGAGTTCCCCCCCCACTACATTATGGAGAGCTTTAAACAGATGGGGCTTCACTTATGGAACCGGAAAACGTCGATCAGCTTTAAAAGAGCGAGATTATGTAATTCTTGCAAGAAGACGATATCTTAGACAAAAACGATTAAACCGGAGGCCCGACGGAACGTTCATACGCCCTGAAGTCTACCTCGATGAAACCTTTATCAATAGAAACCACTCACACCAATTCACTTGGTATTTTGATGACGATGGTCCTGATGTCAACAAGCCATCGGGCAAGGGAGAACGTTTAATTGTTGTCAATGCCATCACTCACGATGGGTGGGTCAGTGATGCAAAATTGGTTTTTGAGGCAAAGAAAAAAACTGGCGATTACCACGGCCAAATGGACTGGGGCAACTTCTTAAGATGGTTTATCGAGCAGTTGTTGCCAAACATTCCAGAAAACTCAATTATTATAATGGATAATGCCAGCTATCACAACGTAACAGAAGAAACTTCATTTCCAAAATCGAACTCAGTTAAAGAGGATTTGCGAAAATGGCTCGATGATAATGAAATTCCATGGGGACAAGATTTATTGAAAGCTGAATTGTTTGCCCTGTGTAAGACATATGAACCGAAGCCCAAGCATAAAATTGACAAAATAGCCGGGGCAGCGGGGCATTCGGTTTTGCGTACACCTCAATACCATCAGGAGCTTCAGCCCATAGAAGTGTGCTGGGGGGTAGTTAAAAATTACATGGCAAAACATTGTGATTTTACCCTCCAGAAATTCCGGGATAATTTACCTTTGGCTTTTTCGCAAGTCACTCCGGAAACATGCCGAAAATTAATCGCGAAGATTGTAGCTGAAGAAGATAAGTATTGGGAAGAGGATGGACAAATTGATGAAAACCAAGGCGTAGATGTCGATTAGTGAGAAAAAAATGATGAATTTTTTAAAAAAGATGATATCAAGTCATGTGTAAAATGCTGTACTTGGAATAATAAAACGAGTAAGTCCTGCGCTGATGGTAATTTGTGTGTCTATGGCTGTCCTCCGTCCTTCTTTCGAAATTGCCGCCAACGCTTTGCGAGGGTTGGCGGTACCCAGAAGAAATTAACGATACCTGCGGCCACAATGTTGGGGACAGGGTATTGCAAAAGGTCACCGCCCCCGCAGGGCAGTACATTCGCCGAACAGATTACCCCGGACACTGGGGAGGCGAGGAGTTTCTCGTGAAAGCTCCCGAGACACATCGAAATAGTGTTTTTGACCTGGGTAAACGTATCTGTGCCTCGATCGCAGTCTATGATTTTCCTGATGCGGGACGTGTCACAATGAGCGTTAGTATAACAAAATATCGTCAGAAGGTGAGTCGTGAAGACCTGCTGGAGCGTGTCGACAGTGCGCTGTACCTGGCAATGAAGGGTGGGAGAAATCGAGTTGAAGTGATGACCTAGTGCAATATGATTTTGTTATCACTGATCATTTCGCATGCAAAAACATTATTTCGGTGATGTCAATTGGCTGACCCAAAAAGATCAAAAGTGACCGCAAATAGAAAAAAGAACAGGCTGTATATCTCAATCTCCGCCGATGCAAGCAAAAAGGAACTCGAGAAAGTGTACACCGATGTCCGGTTTTGCGTAGCGGATCTCAAACCTGGATTTGGGGTCATCACCGATCTATCGAAATGCACCCTTGGACACCTGAACGGCATTCCCACCTTTCGTAAGATAATGGCCTATCTGGTTGCAAACCAACCCGGCGAAGTCGTGCGGGTTCTTGGAAAAATGAGTGTCCTTTTCAAGCAACTGATCAGAATGGCAACGACATTTCAAGGGTACAAACCGGTATATGTCGACACTCTTTTAGAGGCTGAAGGGAGGTTTGAAAATGCCATCAGACGTAACGGCCTCCGTTTTCAGATGCATCAGCGCCAGATTGAATACAGTATAAATGAACAGGACGGCCAAGGATATCTCGTCGATATCTCCATAAGTGGCTGTGCAGTGCAGGCGCCGACAGTACCCCTTGGTATCAATGATGAAATATCGCTTGTCATTCCCCTGTATCAGGACCATGAGAACATTTCCACATTTCGATTCAAGGCGAGGATTGTCCGGGTAGAGGAGGAGCGGTTTGCCGTTCAGTTCCTTGATCTTGATGATGAGCAGCAGGCACATTTCTATCGGTGTCTTGCCTGTGAAGCACTTCGTTAAAAGGTAATCGCTGCCCAAAAACAGGTATTACCGACTGACGTGCCAAAATAGTTCCTGAGCATTAACAGAAATTCCTCTACCTTATACAGCGTAGAGAGAGAATTTCTTCATCAACGCACGAGGCCCTGTGAAACCGCTGTTACAATTCGACAAACATCAGGAATCTGCTAAAATAGTCTTTATTTACGCCCTGTTTGGCTGTGCCTGGATTTATTTTTCGGATACCGCGGTGAACTGGCTTGTGCATGATCCGGAAATGATAACCTCAATAGCCATCTTCAAGGGACTTCTTTTTATTGTCTGCACCTCCATTTTGCTGTTTTTCCTGATAGCCCGCCTGAGCGGCAAGATCAATGAATCGACCACGGCACTGCGGGAAAGCGAGGAAAGGCTTCGGCTTCTCGTCAAAAATGCCTCGGACAGCCTGGTCATTATCAACGCCGACGGCAGGCAAAGATATGTCAGCCCCGCCGCGGAGAGAATCACCGGTTTTCCGATTACGGAACTCGAGGGGAAATCACTCGACATGCTCATACATCCGGACGACCTGCAAAACGTCAAGGATGCCTGGAATGAGGCTATCGCATTTCCTGAAAAAACCGTCACCGTCGAGTATCGGCATATCCACAAAACCCGGGAGTGGGTCTTTATTGAAACCACCGCCCAGAGTTTTTTAACTGAACCTGCCATCAACGGCGGTATCGCCAGTGTACGCGACATCACCGAGCGCAAGAAGGTGGAAGAGGAAAACGAGCAACTGCAGACGCAATTGGCCCAGGCGCACAAGATGGAATCGATCGGCCGTCTCGCCGGAGGTGTCGCCCATGATTTCAACAACATGCTCGGGGTAATTCTTGGCCATACGGAAATGGCACTCCAGGGTCTGAACCCAACCAATCCCCTGTTCACCAATCTTCAGGAGATCAACACAGCGGCCAGACGCTCAGCCGACCTGACCCGGCAACTCCTCGCTTTTGCCCGCAAACAGACCGTCGCGCCCAAAGTGCTCAATCTGAACAACACCGTGCAGGAGGTGATCACCATGCTGCGGCGACTGATAGGCGAGGATATCAACCTCATCTGGCTGCCGGGCGAAAACCTGCCACCGGTGAAGATCGATCCCACACAGATCGACCAAATCCTGGCGAATCTGTGTGTCAATGCCAGAGATGCCATTGCCGATATGGGCGATGTGACCATCAAGACGGAGGCCGCCACCTTTGACGAGTCGTATTGTGCCGCCCACGTGGGGTATAACCCCGGCGAGTATGTCCTGCTCGAGGTGAGCGATACCGGTTGCGGCATGGATTCCGAGACGCTCACCCTGCTGTTTGAGCCTTTTTTCACGACCAAGGAAATCGGCAGGGGCACCGGCCTGGGACTGGCCACCGTCTATGGCATTGTCCAGCAGAACAAGGGTTTCATCAAAGTTTTGAGTGAGCCGGGGCAAGGCACCACCTTCAAAATTTATCTGCCCCGACACACGAGCCCGACTGAACTACTGGCAAAGGAGGAGACGGAGCACATGACGGAACACGGTCACGAAACTATCCTGCTGGTCGAAGACGAGCTGATGATTTTGAATATGACCGCGGCAATACTTAAACAACATGGCTATAATGTCCTCACCGCCGCCACACCGGGCGAGGCCATACAGCTGGCCGGCGAGCATGCCGGGGCAATCGATCTGCTGATGACCGACGTGGTCATGCCCGAAATGAACGGACGAGCTCTGGCCGAGCACTTGTTAATTCTCTCCCCCAACCTAAGGTGTTTATTCATGTCCGGCTACACGGCCGATGTCATCGGCCACCACAGTGTGCTGGACGAGGATGTGCACTTTATCCAGAAACCTTTCACGCTCAAGGACCTTACGGCCAAAGTCCGCGAGGTTCTGGCCTAGGACTCGATTGAATGAAATTTCACCTGTGCGCCTTACGCCAACCGGATCATGGAGAGTACATTTAGTGAAAAAGAAAAAAGCCTCTTCTTTCTCCCTTCTCACTGCCTTTCTCGTACTTGTTTTGTTTATCCCATCGAGTTTGGTCGGCAAGACCGTCTTGAAGGTGGGGGTCTACAATAACAAGCCGACTATTTTTGTCGATGAAACCGGAACGGCTCAAGGGCTCTTCATCGATATTCTAGAAGATGTCGCATTGCAAGAAGACTGGGAAATTGAGTACGTCGCCGGACATTTTTCCGAGGTGTTGCATCGTCTTCAAACTGGAACCATAGACATCCTTCCCGCCACGGCATTTTCCAAAGAGCGCGAGGGGTATGTCAATTTTACCAATGAGACGGTGATTGCCAACTGGGGTGAGATTTACACTTCAACACTCCTCAACATCACCTCCCTGGTCGAACTTGAAGGTAAAGTAATTGCCGTTAAACAGGATGATATCCACTTTAAAGCGCTACAAAATATGGTCGAAAGCTTTGATATTTCCTGCCGATTTATCGAAACCGATGAGTATGAGACCATATTTGAAATGCTCAGCAGCCACTACGTCGACATTGGGGTCGTCAACCGGTTATACGGCAACGACAACAAGGCCGGCTACAATGTCCGGGATACCCCGATCATTTTCAACCCGATTGACTTGCGCTATGCCTTTCCGAAGTACAAAAACGAAAAAATAGCCAATACGATCGATGTGTACCTGACTGCCGCTAAAATTGATCAAGATTCCGTATACTACCAGGCAATAAATCGCTGGCTGGTTTTTGATACAAAAACCAAACTACCTCGCTGGGTGTGGCAGCTCATCGCCGGCGTCGTCGGCAGCGCCCTGTTTTTTTTAGCAGCGACCTTATTGTTCAGATCAGAGGTGAAAAAACGGACAAAACAGCTCTCTACAACCAATCGACAATTAAACGCCCAGATTGAAGAACGCAAAAAAACCGAGGAAGAGCTGCGCAAGTTTGCCCATATTGTTGAAGCTTCATGCGATGCTATGGCGCTGATTGACAAGGAGCATCGTCATATTTTGGCGAACAGTGTCTATCTCAGAAAAATCGCAGCGGTAGACACCGACATTGCCGGCGTAGCCGTACAAGACCTGCTCGGCCGGGATTTTTTTGACAATGAACTCAAGGAATCGGTTCTCGCCTGTCTGCAGGGACGGGTCGTCCACGTCCAGGCCATGTTGCGCAAAGAACAGGGCCGCACCAGTTACTGGAGTATCACCCTCAGCCCCTATTATTTAAATAATGATGAAATTGCCGGATACGTCATCGATATCCGTGATGTAACCGGACAGATCGAGATACAGAATCGCCTGGAGAACGCGCAGAAGATGGAGGCGATTGGTCTGCTGGCTGGAGGTGTCGCGCATGATCTGAACAACATTCTCTCAGGACTTGTCAGTTATCCGGACATGCTCCTTATCGGCAGAGCCGCAGATGATCCCATGACCAAGCCATTGCAGACGATCAAAAAATCAGGAGAACGGGCCGCGGCAATAGTGCAGGACCTGCTCACCCTGGCAAGAAGAAATATCGGCTCGGAAACAATCGTCAACCTCAATAATATTATAGAAGAATTTATTGCCAGCCCGGAACAAGACGACATCGTCAAGAATATGGCGGCAATGAAAATAGTGCTCAAACTGGATAAGGATCTGCTTAACATCCGCGGCTCGGCCGTGCATCTGCAGAAAATAGTGATGAATCTCTTCAGTAATGCGCTCGAAGCCATGCCTGGAGGCGGCCAGGTGACTCTTGCCACGGAAAATCGCTATTTTGACAAAGAATATATCGGCTATGAATGTGTTCCGGCCGGGGAGTATACCTTGTTGTCCATCGATGATACCGGTGTGGGCATGTCATCTCTAGAGATTAAACGAATTTTTGAACCATTTTACACGAACAAAATTCTTGGGCGAAGCGGGACTGGACTTGGCATGGCCGTTGTCTGGGGGGCGATTAAAGACCACAAGGGATTTATCGATATTTTGAGTGAACCCGGCAAGGGAACGCTGTTTACAATGTATTTTCCTATAAGGAGGGAGGCCCTGCCCGAAAAGAAAGAAGCAGTTCTGCAGAGCTTCATGGGCAAAGGCGAGAAAATACTGGTCGTGGACGACATGGAAGAACAGCGCATTCTCGCTGTGCAGATTCTCCATCTCCTGGGATATTTGGTTGATGTGGCCTCTTCCGGGGAAGAGGCCGTGAAGAAATGCCGGGAAGGCGCCTTTGACCTCATCATCCTGGATATGATCATGCCAAACGGCATGGATGGCTTTGCCACCTATGAGCGAATCAAAACGTTCAGAAATGTACAAAAGGCTATAATCGTCAGCGGTTTTTCTGATAGTCGCAATGTTCAGAAAGCCCAGGAGTACGGTGCCGGCATGTATTTAAAAAAACCATATACCATTACATCCCTTGCCCAAGCGGTCTCTCATGAATTGGCAGCCGATACCGGCAGGAACACGAACCTCCCCCCGGACACCGACTGATGGCGTGGCTGCATCAACGAGAGACCCCATAGCCTGATTCTTTTCCGCTGGAAAGGAAGGCCTGTCGTTTTTTCGCTCTTTTACTGCCCGGCGTTGACTTTGTTGCGCAAAATACCGGATGGTTTGAAAGTCACCACTCTTCTGGCATTGAGCATAAGGTCATCACCCGTCTGCGGATTCCGTCCACGACGGGGACTTTTCTCGCGGACATTAAATTTGCCGAATCCGCTCAAAAGAAGATCCGATCCGCTGATAAGAGTCTCTTTCGACAAACGCAAAAATGCCTCGACCGATTCGGTCGCCTGGGCCTTGGTCAAGTTTTCATGTTTTTCATACACCTGCTGCACCAGATCTGCCTTGGTAAGTGTCATTCATCCCTCCTTTAGTTTTGAAGATAATTCCAGCCATCTATAGGGATCATATTCTGAAAATAAAAAAAGTTAAAGAAATTAGTGTCATGTCTGTCATTTTTCGTTACATTTCATGCACAATGCCGTCTCGCGCGGACAAATCAGCAGACATCGGCCCCGTTAAACCCGCCAAAAAGGAGCTTATAATGCAAGCGATGAAAAATAATATCCTGCAGCACGTACCGGACAACCCCGGCAGCACACAACAGTACCTCTTTTATCTGCACGGCCTGATCGTCGAAGAGGCTGGAATCCGACCCAAAAGTGACGAACACGGATACTATGAATACCAGCGCATTCTTGAAGAACTGGCCCGGGAAGGATTTATCGTCATAAGTGAGGCACGAAAGAAAGGCACGGAGATCAAACCCTACGCCGAAAATATCGTCTCGCAGATAAAAAAACTTCTGGCCCACGGGATTGCGCCGGGAAATATCACCGTGATCGGCGCGTCCAAAGGCGGCGTCATCGGCGCGTATGTCTCGACCATGCTGAGGGAAAAAGAGATAAATTATCTGTTCCTGGCCGGATTATTCGAAAAATGCCTCGTGGATGAATCACTTACATTATATGGCAACGTGCTGTCGATCCATGATCGGTCGGATAAACTGTCCATCACTCCGGGTTTATATTTTCAGCGATCTGCTGGACTCGGGCGTTTCAATGCAATCGTCCTGGCACTTGATCTCGGCCACGGTCTGATTTACCAGCCCTATCGGGAATGGATCGACCCGTTTATGGCGTGGCTGAAAGCAACGGGAGCAGAACAGCCCCGATTACACATCATCGGGGTGCTGCATGGCGATATCGCCAGCCTTGAGGATGCTCCGAAAAATTTTTCTGAATCGGCCAGAACAGGTACCCTGGAGATCTATCCCGAATATCAGGACGGACTTGACGGTATTGTTGCCGGTCAAACCATCGTTGTCCTTTTCTGGCTGCACAAGTCGCGCCGCGATACCCTCAAGGTGTATCCTCGCGGAGACAAGTCGAGAGGACTCAGCGGGGTATTTAACACGCGCAGTCCGGTACGGCCGAATCCTCTGGCCATTTCAGAGCTAAAAGTGCTGGCTATCAACTGCAATCTTCTCGAGGTGTCCGGGCTGGATATCCTCGATGGCACACCAATCGTTGATATCAAGAAAAAACTCAGCCACTGACAATCCGCGAGAAAACAGCAACAGACAACACTCCGGCACAGCCACGCTGAACGTCGGGTGAGTGAATATTCATTGCAAGCAACGCAAATGATTACTATTATTTTAAACAAGTTGATGTGTCATGCTAAAGACAACGACTAAGACCTGTGCTATAACCAGCTCCGGTTCTGACAAGTGAATACTATTGCCCTGGAGAAGACGATGAGCGAGAAAGCGACACTGACCGTTGACGGAAAGAGTTTTGAATTTGATGTCATTACCGGTACAGAAGATGAAAAATGTATTGATATGCAGAATCTCCGGGCTGAAACCGGTTATATTACCATGGATCCCGGCTTTGGCAACACCGGCTCCTGTTACTCCGCCATAACCTATGTCGATGGGGCCAAGGGTATCCTCAGATACCGGGGCTATCCTATTGAAGAACTGGCGGAAAAAGCGATTTTTATCGAAACCGCCTATCTTATTCTCTACGGCGAACTTCCCAACAAAGAACAGCTTCAATCCTTCTCGGATAGAATCAGGGAACATGCTCCTATTCATACCAATCTCGAACACCATTTTTCCGGCTTCCCCCAATCGGCGCCGCCCATGGCCATCCTGTCGGCCATGCTCAACCTTGTTGCCTGTTTTCATCCGGAAGTCCTCGAGGTGCCGACCACCGGGGCGCAGTTTGACCGAACTGCGGCGCTGCTGCTTTCCAAGGTAAGAACCATTGCCGCCTTTGCCTACCGCATGGCCGCCGGTAAACCGCTCAATCATCCCAATCCCAACCTCACCTACTGCGGTAATTTTCTGCATATGATGTTTTCTGATCCATATCAGGAATACAAAGTTACGCCGATTATCGATAAGGCGCTCAACCTCTTTCTCGTCCTGCATGCGGATCATGAGCAAAATTGTTCCACCTCGACCGTCCGGGTAGTCGGCAGTTCCCGCGCAAATCTCTTCAGTTCGGTAGCCGCCGGGGTATGTGCCCTCTGGGGTCCCTTGCATGGCGGGGCCAATGCCGCAGTGATCACTATGCTCGAAGATATTCAGAAATCAGGTCGCCCGGCTTCCTACTACCTCGACAAGGCCAAGGACAAAAACGATCCTTTCCGGCTGATGGGTTTTGGTCACCGGGTATACAAAAACTTTGATCCTCGGTCAATCATCCTGAAGAAGCGTGTCCACGATGTTTTGAAAGCCCTCAACGTGCAGGACAGCCTGCTGGATATCGCCCTGGAACTTGAAGAAACCACGCTTAATGATGACTATTTCGTTTCCAGAAATCTCTATCCCAATGTTGACTTTTATAGCGGCATTCTGCTGCGGGCCATCGGTATCCCGCTCAACATGTACACCGTCATGTTTGCCATTGGACGGATGCCCGGCTGGATAGCCAACTGGAAAGAGCTGCATGATCACAACCTGCGTATTTCACGTCCGCGGCAGATCTATACCGGCGAAACCACCCGCCATTTTATCCCGATGGCCGAACGGTAAGAGAGAGTCGCCGCCACTCTCCTTCCGGCCTGATTCTTCTCTTTATCGAAGAATCAGGCCGGTCTTTTCTTCCTCATCTGCTCTTCACAATTATTTCTTGTAAAGAATGCGCTTCGTGGTATTCTGCGTAACTCTTCAGAGAGTATCTTGAAAAAACAACTACTTGTATCGAGGAAGCTTATGGAAACAATCAATTGGAAAAATGAATTCAGTGTCGGCGTAAAAGAAATGGACGAGCAGCATAAAAAGTTGCTCGGCATGATCAACCGGCTGATTGAAGAACAACACACCCTGACCGACCCAAGAACGATTGCCGACCTTCTGACGGAAATGACCGACTATGCCCAGGTTCATTTTCGAGCTGAAGAATTTCTCATGGCAGAATACGGCTATGAGCAGATAAGCGTGCAAGAGAAACAGCATCAGGCCTTTATCGACAAAACCATTTCCTTTTACTCGGCGACGGATATTGGACCAAATGTTCTCTCCGTGGCACTTTTGGATTATCTCGGCACCTGGCTGGTCGGACATATCCTACAAGAGGACATGAAATATAAGGATTTTTTTAAAAGCAAAGAACTTCGCTGATAGAGTATGGAACAGATGCAGAACACCTCCTTTCAGGACCACTCAACAAATTTCCAGGCGATGGTTTCCCGGATTGAACGATATGGGGAGCTCGAAAAGCCGGACGGCTATGGGAAGCGGACAGGCGACTGCGGCGACACCATCGAAATGTACCTGTCCATCCAGGCCGGGCAGATCCGCATGATCACCTTTCGGGTAGAGGGATGCGCCAATACGGTGGCCTGCGGCAACACCGTCTCGATCTTGATGGAAGGGCGAACCCTCACCGATGGCTGGCGGCTCACTCCAGAAAACGTCTCGGATTATCTGCAAACCCTGCCGTCGGATCATTTCCATTGCGCGGAACTTGCCGTGGGTGCATTTTATAAGGCCCTGACGGACTATACCAGAAAACAAAAAGAACCGTGGAAGAAGGATTATCCGCAGCGCTAAGCGCCCCCGCGCGCTGCACCTCGTGGCAGAAGCAATACCATAACACCCTCCCCGCAGGTACAGGCGGCGGGGAGGGTCGGCAACAGCCTCGACTGATGAGAATTGCCTTAGTGCAGGGTGTCGGCTGAATCAAGAATCGCCTGGTCAATTACAAGCCCCATACGCTCCGCCGCTTTTGGGTTTATATGGAAAGTGAGGTCTTTCTGGAACTCGACCGGAAGGGCTGCAGGGCTGGTGCCGGCGAGAATTTTCCTGGCCATGGCCCCGGTCTGCTTGCCATGTAGATAATAGTCGAAACCCATGGCGGCAATCGCTCCCCGCTCAACCGAATCCGTATCGGCACTAAACAGCGGCAGCTTGGTCCGTTCGCAGACCTTCACTACCGCCTCAAGAGATGAGACGACGGTATTATCCGTCGGCACGTACACCGCATCGACCTTGCCGACAAGACTCTGCGCCGCCTGATAGACATCAGCGGAGTTGGTCACCGGTGCATCGATGATGGTAATGTCTCTCTCGATAGCCGCTGCTTTAAGCCGTTTCACATTTGAAACCGAGTTCACTTCTCCGGCGTTATACATCACCCCGAGTTTTTTCAGCCCAGGCAGAAAACGGCGAAGCATATCGAGATGCTTGTCCATGGGCATCTGGTTGGAAACACCGGTAATATTTGGCCCGGGATGCTTATAGTCCTTGACCAGTCCGGCGGCAAGGGGGTCAGTGATCGCCGTAAACAGCATCGGGGTATGGGCCAGCTGCGGCGCCTTGTCGTACGCCTTGGCACAGGCCTGGGCATTCGGTGTGGCGATCGCCACGATCATATCCGGTGCATCGGAGGCGATCTGGGTGGCAATCTGACTGGCCGTGCCCATATTGCCATGGGCATTGTATTCTTTGTATTCAACCTCGACGGCGTTTTCCGCTAGGTCATCTTTAAACCCTTTCAACACCGCATTCAAAGCAGGGTGTTCGACAAATTGACTGACGGCAATCTTGACCGGCTGGGCATTGACATTCGCGGCAAAGGCCAGCAAGGCTGTCAGGACAATAGTTTTCGCAATTTTTTTCATTTCTTCCCTCGTCTCGTTTGAGTTAGTAATTGTAGGGTACGGCACATTCCTATTGACCTTTGTAGAAGATTATGCGAATTCATTCAAGCAAATAGAGGGCCTTTGCCCGACCGGCCAAATTTTTCCAGGAAATAACATCGAGCACATTTGGCCACGGAGAAGGAACTGGCACTCCTCAAGCACCTCGCTCATGTTGCAGTGTTGGTGCAAAACGGGTATTTTTCATAACATTTTATACACCTGCAATCAAAAAAATAGACAGCTTCTTCTTTTTCCTGTCAACCTGAGGACACAACAATGCCTGGCAAAACGGTTTCCCTCTTTATTCAATGTCTTGTTGATACCATGTTTCCCGAAACCGGCGAGGCGATGATCTCTGTTTTCGACAGACTTGGCGTGGCCTATGATTACCCACCGGGACAGACCTGCTGCGGCCAGCCAGCCTTCAACAGCGGCTACAGCCGCGATGCCGCGGCTGCGGCAAAACATTTTATCGACATTTTTGAGGCAGCGGCAGTTATTGTCTGTCCGTCCGGTTCCTGTGTGCACATGGTACGCCACCACTACCCCGAGCTTTTTGCCGACGACCCCGCCATGCACAGCAGGGCCCTCGCCATCGGCGCTAAAACCTTTGAGTTCACGCAGTATCTCGTCGACGAACTGGCCATACACGATGTCGGGGCACAATTCCCAGGCACCGTCACCTATCACGACTCCTGCCATCTGAACCGTGGCCTGGGCATTGCCGACCAACCCCGAACCCTGCTTAAAAACGTCCGGGGACTGGAGCTGATCGAGATGCGTGACAGTGATACCTGCTGCGGCTTCGGGGGAACCTTCAGTGTCAACTACCCCGAGATCAGTGTCGCCATGGTCGACGAGAAGGTCGACAACATCCTGGCGACCGGGGCGGGCACGGTAACCGGCTGCGATATCAGCTGCCTCATGAACATTCTCGGCCGCCTCAGAAGACGGGGAGAAGACGTTCAGGTACTGCATATCGCCCAGATCCTTGCTGGCGACAAAGGAGAGAAGAGATGAGCAAAAAGCCGCAATCACAATACTGCATGGACGCAAAAAAAAGCATGGATTCGCCACGACTGCAGGCAAGCCTGCACAGCCTGCAGAATCGCTTCGGCAAGGGTGCCATGGCGCTGTGGGCGGAAATGGACGATCAGGATATGCGCAGGCGGGTGAAGAAATCGCGCATGAAAAACCTTGAGTACCTGGACATACTGCTCGCTGAACTGGCAAAAAACGTAAGAACCAGGGGCGGCCATGTCCATTTTGCCGAAACCGCGCAGGATGCTATCGACTATACCCTCGACGTGGCCAGAAAAAACGAGGTCAAACGGGTGGTCAAGGGCAAGTCGATGCTCTCTATGGAAATCGCCATCGATCCGGCTTTGCAAGAGGCCGGCATCGAGGTAGTGGAAACCGACCTCGGCGAATACATCATTCAGCTGGCCGGTGACAAACCCTCGCATATTATTGCGCCCTGTATCCACATGGACCGCAGCCGGATCGGGGAACTTTTTGCTGAAAAACTGGGAATCGACTACACCGACGATCCGCCATCACTGACGGCGGCGGCCCGCAAGGCGCTGCGCGAAAAGCTGCTCAGTGCTGATATGGGCCTGACCGGCTGCAACCTGGCTTGTGCCGCAACCGGCCATATCAGCCTGGTGTCCAACGAAGGGAACATCCGTATGTCGACAACCATGCCGCCGGTACATGTGGCGCTTATGGGCATGGAGCGCATCGTCGCAACCCTTGATGAGCACCGGGAGACAGTCCAGCTGCTAACCAGGGGGGCGGCCTTGCAGAAATTGTCCACCTACGTCAGTTTTGTCGGCGGGCCGAGCAGTGACGACGACCCGGATGGATCGAAGGAGTTTCATCTGGTCATCATCGACAATGGCAGGTCGAAGATCCTCGCCGACCCGGAATTCCGCGAGGTTCTCGCCTGCATCCGCTGCGGCGCCTGCCTGAATATCTGTCCGGTTTACGGCAGGATCGGCGGGCATGCCTATAATTCACCGTACTGCGGCCCGATCGGCGCGGTCGTCACGCCACTGCTCGACGGCATCAACAAACATGCCGATCTGTGCAAAGGGGAAACCCTGTGCGGCGCCTGCAAGGATATCTGCCCGGTGCAGATCGATCTGCCGCGCATGCTTGCCGCGCTTCGGCAAAAACTGGCCTATGGCAGCGACAGATGGAATACCAGGCAGCATAATCCCCTCGAGGTATATGCATTCACCCTGTGGCGGCTCATTGTCTGCTGGAGTCCTCTCTACCGGACCGGTCTGAAAATCGCCCGCCTGTGCCAGCGGCCCTTTGTCGAGAAAAACAGGATGATTAAAAGGATGGCGGGGGTCGCCTCCGGCTGGACCGATGGGCGTGATCTGCCGCCCATCGCCAAAAAGACCTTTGACGAAATCTGGCAGGAAAAACACGCCACCCCCTTGCCGAAACTCCCTGTGGCGACCAAGGAGGACAACAATGCATAAGCAAACCACCTTTCTGGCAAACGTCCGGACGGCTCTTGGCGAGGCACCACAAGTTGAACGTTCAAAAAGTACTTTTCCCAGGCTGTTTGCCGCTCCGGACACGACCGAGACGCTGAAGAAAATCTGCGGCCGCACGGTGACGGAGCTTAACGAGCTGGTAACAATTTTCCTGCACAACGGCAATATGCTGAACATCAGCAGCCATATCGCCGAATCCTTGCACGAAGCGGCCGACGTCGTCGTCGAACTGATCCGCACCAAAGAACCGGAATTCAATTACGTAAAACATGTCATCATGCATGATCATCCGGATATCGCCGCCTTAGAGCTATGGAACCGTTTTAACCGGGAAGCCGTGACCCTGCACACCACCTTCAGCCGGGACCGGCAGATTACCGACAAAACCATCGCCTCTTTCATCGGCATAACTGCACCGACCATCGGTGTAGCCGATTCGGCGACCGTGATACAATTGACCGAACCCGGACGCCCGCGCTCAACCTCCCTGCTTCCCTCTCTGCACATTGCCCTGCTGCGCAGGGAAAATATCGTCGCTGACCTGGCCGAGGCCTACGCCCTGCTGCGGCAGAAATCGTACCTGGACAGCTTGGTTTTCATCTCCGGCCCTTCAAAAACGGCCGACATAGAGGCGCATATGGTCTATGGAGCGCATGGTCCGCGTGAGCTGCATCTCATTGTCCTCGCCGAACCAGTGACAGAAAGATGAAACAGGCACTGGTCAACAAGACGACACTGCTCTGTCTGGTCATCCTTATTTCCGCCCTTTTTCTGTCCATGGTCCATCAGTTCCTGATGGCTATTTTCATGGCCGGGCTCTTTTCGGCGATGGTCATGCCGGCCCATCACCTGCTCACCAGAAAACTTGGCGGCCGAGAGACACTTGCTTCCATCCTGACCATACTGGCTATCATCCTGCTGGTCCTGATACCACTCACCGTCCTTATTACTCTGGTGGTGGCCCAGGCCATCGAGATTGGGCAATCCGTAACCCCCTGGGTGCAGAGTTTTATCAATCAGCCCAGCACGCTGACCAACTATCTGGAGAAGATCCCCTATTACGAGGAGATACTCCCCTATCGCGATGTCATCGTGCAAAAGGCAGGGGAGCTTGTCGGCACCGTCTCCAGCTTTCTCATCGATTCGCTCTCGTCTTTTACCAAGGTAACCATTGACGCTATTTTCTCGTCGATCATCATGCTCTATGTGATGTTCTATTTTCTCACCATGGGCGACCTGCTGCTGCAGAAAATTCTCTTTTTTCTCCCTCTGGATGACCTCAATGAGCAACGCCTGCTCTACCGCTTTACCTCGGTCACCAGAGCGACCATCAAGGGAACCCTGATAATCGGCATCATCCAGGGAACTGTCTGCGGCATCGCTTTCGCCATAGCCGGGATTGATGGGCCGGTCTTCTGGGGCTCATTGATGGCGGTCATGTCGATCATCCCTGCTTTTGGTACGGCGATCATCTGGTTTCCCGCCCTGCTCGTCCTCGCCCTGGCCGGAAATTTCACCGGGGTGATCGTACTGGCTGTCCTGTGCGGTGCGGTTGCCGGCAATCTGGACAATATCATCCGTCCACGTCTGGTCGGCAAGGACACCGAAATGCACGATCTTTTTGTCCTTTTCGGTACCCTTGGCGGGCTGTCCATGTTCGGCCTGCTCGGCATCATTATCGGCCCACTCGTTGCTGCTCTTTTTATTACCATCTGGGAAATTTACGGCGTGGTTTTCAAAGACTATCTTCCCCATGTTGACGTTGTCCTGAAAAAGAGGCATGATGCGCCGGTAGCCGACGACGAACCAGCGGATAACCAATAACGGGGATGACCTCCTCGACCTTTAACCCACGGAAACGACCGCTGCAATGCCCTATCTCCTGCTGATCCTTACCACTCTTTTCTGGTCCGGCAATTTCGTGCTCAGCCGCGGCATGCATGCGGAAATTCCGCCATTTTCTCTTGCGTTCTGGCGATGGACACTGGCACTGCTGATTCTGTCCACCTTCAGTCTCCGCCATCTCCTTGCCCAGCGTCGGCTTGTCCTGACGCACGGCAGATATATCATTATCCAGGGCGTCCTCGGGGTAGCCGGATTTAACAGCCTCATTTATCTGGCCATCCAGACCACCACCGCCATCAATGCGGTGCTGGTCAACTCCTGCACACCGATCATCATTGTCCTTTTTTCCTGGGCAATGTACAACGACCGGCTCAGCCTCAGGCAGTATCTCGGCGTCGCCATATCTCTTTGCGGGGTCATGCTGATCATCTCCCAGGGCGAACTGGCAACGCTCCGGCATCTCCGTTTCAACCGGGGGGATATTCTGGTATTTATGGCTGCAGCCTGCTGGGCACTTTATTCCGCCAATCTGAAAAGATACCCGAAAGGACTGCACCCTCTTGCCTTCCAGATGGGTATCGTACTCGTCGGTTTGACAATCCTCTTGCCACTCTACCTTGTCGAATTATCCACCGGGCAAACCATGACCCTTTCCAGCGGATCGATTGTGACCGTCGTCTATGTGGCGGTATTCGCCTCGGTACTGGCCTTCATCTTCTGGAACCGTGCGGTAACCATGCTCGGTGCCAATATCGCCGGGCCGTTTATCCATCTTATGCCGGTCTTCAGCACCATCCTGGCGGTAATCTTTCTCGGAGAAAAACTGACGGCCAACCATATCCAGGCCATCCTTTTGATATTCGGAGGCATATTACTGACTACTTTTCGGGTGAAAAAGGGCAACGGAAAATAGCGCCTTAAGTGCCCGGCGGAACTCGCAACCGAAGTACTGGATGCGTGTGTTCAAAGTTTGAATCAGCCAGGGTTAACGCCAACTAACTTCAAAAAGTTTTTTCAACAAAGAAAAAGAATAAATCTGGGCAAAGAGTCCAATGTAATGTCGACACCCCGTTAATCGGTTTTGTGTCCCCAGATTAAACAGATGACACTGGAGATCATCAATGAACAAACATATCAATTCGGTATTGGTTCTGGGTCTTGGCAAAGTCGGACATCTCGTTGCACTCCTGCTCCATGAGACCGGATTCAAAGTGACTGGAGCCGACCTGAAGGTAACCGAGACATTTCCATTCCCAGCCGAAGCCATCGACATAACCAGCGAAACGGACTTAAGCAAAGGCATCAAGGATCATGATGCAATAATTTCCTGCCTGCCGTACCATTTCAATGTCGGAGTAGCACGAGTTGCAGCACAATGCGACACGCACTATTTCGATCTGACTGAAGATGTACAGACCACAAGAGAAATAATGGAATTGAGTCGAAACGCATCTGTCGTCATGGCTCCGCAATGTGGCCTTGCCCCTGGCTTTATCGCTATTGCAGGAGCTTCTCTTGCCAGTAGCTTTGACAAAATACGATCTATTAAATTGCGTGTCGGCGCCCTGCCAAAACATCCGACCGGCTTGCTCGGTTATGCCTTCAACTGGTCTCCGGAGGGGGTCGTCAACGAGTACCTCAACGACTGTGAAGTCATTGAAGGTGGTGTCCGAAAATGGGTATCGCCGCTGGAGTGGCTGGAAAAGATTGTCATCGATGGTGTGCAGCTCGAAGCATTCACCACTTCGGGAGGACTTGGTACCATGTGCGAAACCTACGATGGTCTTGTCGAAAACCTCGACTACAAATCGATCCGATATATGGGACACGCCGCCTTGATGAACTTTCTTCTGCACGAACTCCTGATGCGTGAAGACAAGGTAAATGCCGGCAAATTGCTGGTCAATGCCAAACCGCCCGTGAGCGAGGATGTTGTCTATATCCATGCCTCTGTTGAGGGCTGGATCCATGGTCAACTCACTCGGGAAGAATTTGTCAGGGCCTACCCTCCCGTTGTAATTGCAGGAAAAGCGAGAAGAGCAATCGCTTGGACCACGGCTGCCTCCATCTGTGCTGTCCTGGAAATGGTCAATAGCGGCGCTCTGCCACGCAAAGGTTTTATCAAACAGGAAGAAATCCCCTTAGCCACTTTTCTTGCCACGCATAATGGACGTTTGTATGATGGCCAACACCATGGCGGGAAACTGGTTTAATCTGGGGACACAATATCAATTGCCGAGGTGCCGACGCTAATTGATATCATCCGGCAACTGCGAAAATGAATAGTGATGTTCTGCCCGAAACAGGTAGATATTGGCCAAGGTTAATTCGGGTATTCCGTCCGGCAGAGCCTGAAAAGTTGAGGAAAAGAACAGGCTTGGCAATAGTCACAGCTTCATCAGCCGAGTATGCGGGAATATTTGCGGCCGATATGTCAAGGAAAACGTGACGATCCGGTTGGATTTTGTTGTTTCCCCAATTGGTTACTCGTTAAGGGGGCCGACTTGATTTTTACCTTGCTTCTTTGCGCCGTAAAGGCTCGAATCAACACGGTGTAACAATTCGTTGAGAGGTTCGCCTGGGCGGTATAAAGCTACGCCGAGACTGATGGTCGGCTCGATCTTGGTGCCTTTGTAATATAACGGACTTTGTTCGATGAGTTGTCTTAACCTTTCCGCAGATCGAAAGACACCGTCTCGGCTGGTGCCGGATTGAATAAGCATAAATTCTTCCCCGCCCCAGCGGGCAGCCGTGTCGTCACATCGGAGGACATCACGCAGCAAACAGGCACAATATTGCAGGGTCAGATCCCCGGCTTCATGACCATGCATATCGTTAATGCTCTTGAAGTCATCAAAATCAAACATGATCAGAGAAAGGATACCGCCGCGACGGTTGATGCGGGCAATCTCGGCATGCATCACCCTGAACATGTCACGCCGGTTGGAAAGTCCGGTGAGGTGATCAATCCTCGCCTCTTTTTCAAATTTTTCTTTAATCTCTTTGACCTCTGCCTGGTACTTGTCGCTGATGCGGGCAATACGCAACTGGCGCCGCTGCAGGAGGATGTATTTTTCCAGCAACCTGAGCAGATCGGCACGGAGCGGTGTATCATTAAAATGTTTGTTGCTGATAATATTGAGATAGTGAGAAATTACAGGGTTTTCTAGATCGTCTGCAGAAACTTTAATGGAAAAACTGGCCGGAATCTCTTCGGCTTCATCAGATATCGAGGCCAGATGAAAGTAATTAGAGGTGCAATCAGGACACAGTCCGTGGGAAAGACTCGCGTCAGAATTTTCGCAGATATATTGTTCGATCTGGCGCCAGTATCCGTCATCGGCGCGGACTTTTTTGCATGAGGCACATATAGGGATAAAACCCTTGAGAGTTTTGACATTAGCCAGCGCCTGCTGCAGTTCACTCGTCAGATGTTTCAACTCATACTGGTAGCCGTCACTGATTTTGACGATCCGGTTGAGTCGGTTTCCTAGGGACTCATGGATAAAAAGCAGATCGGCTACTTCCCGGCGGCTGAAGGTCTCGGGGCAATCCGGGTCCGCCAGGCGTTTCTTCAGCGATGTAATTATGCAGTTGTCGTCATGCTCTCTTTCATAACTCATCGGCTCTGACCAATGGTTTGATTTCAAAAGGAAAGGTGACGTCTTCCATAAATTCTTCAGCGGTTTCAATTGCCCGATCGTTGTCGATGTCGCAAAACCAGTTCACCTTGATCTCCTGACCTCTCTGGAACCGATCCTCAAACAGATCGAAAATGTCCATCATGCTTTTGGTGCTGCCGGTATTGAGGTAAGTGATGCGGCAGCTGAAAACGATTGTTCCTGGAAAAATGGTGCAAAAACGTGAGATCCAGAGAAGCAGCGGTTTATAGAATTCGTAGGAGTTTTCTGGATATGATTCCCCGGATATTTCCAGTAACCCAGTGCCACTGTCAAAAGCTATTGCCGGGGATGATTTTGTTTCCTGAAAAAATATACTGTCCATAAGTTATTTCCTATAACGTCGCACAAAGGCTGAAAAAACAATAGTCATGGTCAAGCACCCTGATTTCGTATTTGAGCGGCAGAGCCGACTTTCTCGACATATCGATAAGGCCCAGCCCCCCACCTTGATCAACTTGCCTTTCCTGGCGCAGCTGTTGTTTGAACAATATCTTCAACTCTTTACGGTCCAGGTTCTGCAGTTGATCCAGCATTGCGGTCAAGGGTTCGACATCACATCTTTTTAAAAAATTTCCCGAGCACACAACATGATGTGCGCCGTTTCGGCCGATGGTGACGATGCCATTATTAAAATCCAGCTCACTGTTGCCTTCGGCTTCTCTTTTGGCAGCGTAATTGCGGACATTCTGGGTCTGCTCTATAAATACAGAAAAAACATCCATCAGTGAGGCCTTGGTTAATGCCTGCGTTTCCAGGTACCTCGTAACTGCCTGCCCCAATTCCTCAATAATACCATGGGAAAATGGGCCGGCAAAACTGATGAGGATACCGTGACTGTTCACTGTCCGTTTCAGATCATATAGATCAAATTTTTCCATTTAACCACACCCTACTTTTTATTACCAAGTCGAAAACCTATTACCGTAATATCATCTCGCTGCGGATATATCCCCTGATATTCAGCCAGTTCTTGCCGTATTTGTTCTTTCTGCACAGTTGCCGGCAGATTGGCCGCTCTCTTTATCATCTCACCGAACTTGCGCCTGCCAAAACCCCAGCCTTTAGCGCCGCCGGCTTGGTCAAGAACACCATCACTGGTCATGTAAAAACGCAAATCACCAATAATCTCCACAACATGATTCTCTAACCGCAGGTGACGGTCGGAACGGCGATAGCCGATAGATTTGCGCTGACCGCCGATTGTCTGCATTTCTCCACCGGCAAGATAATGCAAATCTATCCGAGCGCCGGAATAAATAAGCTTATTTTCCAAATTTTTAAAGTGACACAAACCAATATCCAGTCCGTAGTCTATGAATCTGTTGCCACTGTTTCGATGCAGGGTTGCATGAAACTGCCGATTCAGATTCTCGATGATTGTTGCCGGATTGTTGACTTCACCACTGCTGATAATGTTTGACAGTACGGCGTTGGCCGTCATGGTCATAAACGCACCGGGCACACCGTGTCCGGTACAGTCGATTACCGCAAGAAGCCAGCCGTCATCCAGTACCCTGAAAAAATAAAAGTCGCCGCCGACAATGTCCCGTGGCAGATACAGTGCAAAAAAATCGTCGAAATGATTTGCAATAATCTCATCGGACGGCAGAATCGATGTCTGAATGAGTTGTGCATAATGAATGCTGTCCAGTATCTGTTTGTTGAAGTCCGCCAGTCGGCTGTTGGCCAAATTCAACTCCTCGGTACGTTGTACCACTTTCTGCTCAAGATTTTCGCTGTGGTCTTTGACCATCATGGACATATCGTTAAATGCCGAGGTCAAGGCGCCGATTTCATCTTTACTGTCGGCTGCAATCGAAATGTTGAAATCTCCTGCAGCTATTCTATTTGCAGAGACCGCCAGGACCGAAAGCCTGGTTAGCACCAGCCGGTTAAGAAGAACAATAATAATCAGCACGACAATCAGCAGCGAAACAATGGATATTGTCAGGATGGGCAAGAAACTTCGGGATCCGATGACCTGCTGCGCATCAATCAGGACCAGGTTATACCAGCGGATGTCAGACATGTAGGCAATTGCCGCTAAATATTTCTTGCCCTGCAATGAAAGGGACAGATTCTCAACTTCAGATTGTCCTGTATTCAATCGATCTATGGAGAGCTTTAGCGCATCTTGGTCGTCCCTGGTATCGAGAAGATCAAAAATGGTAAATTTTTTCTCGGACCCCCGTACCTTGCTGTTGTGAATGACATAATTTCGGTCTTTATGTCCTTCAATCGTCCCACCGCCACTGAACAGGATGGTTGCGATACCCAGTTCGTCAATGTCGACGACCTGATTGATAAAACTGGTGATATCGACGCCGCTCCCACCCAGGCCTATTTTTTTTCCCTGACGGTCACGGATCACAACATTGTACCAGATCTTGTTGACATCGAGATGATTGTCGTAGTCGATATTCAGCTCGAAGGATTCAATAGTAGTCATCGTCCGATAAAACCAGGCGTCATTCAGATTCTCGACATTGAGGGTATACCTGGGAACCGCATAATCAGTTTCACCGCCATCGGCAAAATAGTAATGGCCCGAATCGGCAACAGCAAGAAAGAGACTTTTACCCTCAAAGCTCTGTCGATAGCTTTCCAACTCCTCCATAGCCTGTTGTTTGAGCTCCAGGTTATCTTCCTTAACGAGCCATTGCCGGAGCAGGGGAGAACTCGCCATCTTCAGCGACAGTGACAGATCTCGCTGAAGCTGGGACATAAGTTTTGATTTTTCCAACAGGGCCTGTTTGATGGCGAAACGTGTTCCCAGGGAGCTGATTATCTTTTGTGTGCTAAAGTGGATCGCGCCCAGAGTTATGGTGCCAAGTACGATATAAACGACTGCAATCGACAAAGAAAAACGAGCTTTTAAACTCATCGAGGACATGGGACGTGCTTTCCTTTTATAAACGCTTAAAAAGTCAGATTTCAAGATGGTTAAGTAAATTTTTTCCTATATGAAGCGTCAGATGAAGAATTTTTACGACGCCATCCCTGATTGATTCATACACTTCAGCATACAGCAAATTCAATTTTGAAAACAGAGCACTCATTAAATTATGCATTTCGATTTCATATGCACAAATGCAAGGCAGCAGGCCAATGATTGATATGCGGTATATCTATCTATAATGCTAATGGATATTGTTTATAATTATGCTTTATCGATGGCAGTATCAATATATTTTAAACCGCTTTGCTAAAAAGAGGCATGGAACTTCAGTAATTCCCGTGCAACTTTTAACTTACTGAAAACTCTTGAATATTGATACGTTCCTTGTCATTCTTGCGAAAGCTATTCTTCGATAAACACCGCCGCGAAGAACCTGAATATCTTCATTCAGTGTTCCGAATCACCACAATTCCTTGTGACAGCCGGATGCGCACATCCTCAGTAATCTGAAGAATAATTCCCAGACATTATGTTCCCAGGTTACCTGCCAAGTCTTCTTCACAAATATGTTGCCAAAGCTGGTGATGACCACACGCCCTGTCTCGTGGCGCTACACACTGAGCATATCTGGAAGTTTCTGCAATTTTTTAATAACCTGTTCCAGCTTCAATTCCTCATGAACTGTTATGTGGTCGACCACCTAACAGTTCAAAGGCGACCAGCGCCTTGAGTGTGCGGTGGCAAAAGAGCAGATCGATGAAATATTCTTTCTGCCCCAGGGTGTAGCGGTGCTGACGTCCGACAAAGCAGAAGCCATAGCCGAGTTCGAGCAGGAAGGCTTGCAGGCGCGAGACGATGCGGTCTTCGAGCTCCCGCTCTTTCACCTGCCGGTGGATACCGAGGAACTCGAGGTTATAGGTGTTTTGCGCATCCCATCCGCCTGTTAAGCGAGATACTCCGGCATGGCCAAGGGGAAAATTGTGGATCTTCTTCACGGTCACCGCCCGATCGTAGGCGCCGGCTTGATCTGATTAAGCAGGACATTGCACGACCAGTCGAATTTCGCGGTAGCACGGAGGTGCCAAAGACGAGAGACGGGCAATCTATTCTTTTTCATCATTTCAACATAATGCCCACAAGGAATCGGGCAAGGCAATTCCGGCACAAGCTGTGCCAGTAATTCAGCCGACGAGTCTTCCAGATAGAATTGCCGCATCCTCCAGAGATTGAAGGATGAAAAACCTCTCATTCCCGAAAAAACCCGTTGCAGATCAGCCGCCACCATTTCGACTACGAAATCCCCACAACCATGGGCTTGCTGCTTCTCCACAGTACTGCGCCCAGTTTCCCAGTAAAGCAGGATGGCCTCATGGGTAATGGCCTGGTCGCTGCAATGCGGGCGGAAGTAAACCGGGGCCCTCAGTTTCTCAATGAACCGCCGGTAGTCAGCGCTGATGGCCAGAGAGTAGTGGCGGCTGGCGTTTTCATCGGGCGAGTCCCTCCAGCATCTTCTCCGCTTCCTTTTCCAGTCGCCACAACTCCGCCAGCAATTCTTTGGCGGGGGTCGGCGGCTGGTAGCGGTTGAAGTATTTGTTCGGCATGATTGCATAGCCGAGGGTCGCTTGGCCGTTCTTCTTGGTCTCCTCCCAGCTGATGATCGGCTCGGCGATTACCCGTTTCAGGAATGCGGCGATGCCCTCGCCGTGCGAGATGTATTCGTCATCCTGCACATAAGGCCGTCGCGTCCATTCGACAAAAAGCGTTTCATCGGCATTAGCCAGGGCTTCTTTGATATTTTTTAATGAGGTTTCATTAGCTTAGACGGTGAACTCGACGTTCTTCTCCCTGCCCTTTGTTATCAACCGCACGCAAAAGCTCAGGTCGCTCTCGTTGAAGGCTTGTTCCTTCTTCGTGTTGGCCGCAGTGAAAGCCTTTTCGTAAGGCTCGGTGATGGTGACCGGCTGGTCGTGCTCATCCGTTTGTCAGAAGACGACGCGGACCTTGTGGTCGGCAAAGTCTTCGCGCGGGAAGATTTTTACCTGCTCATCGTCGTACCCCCGGCCCAGCCACTGGTGTAACGCTCCTCGATCCATGCGCGGTGGAGATCAGTAATACGGTGACACTTATTGCCGTAGGATTTCGGTTCCTTCTCGAACTGTTGGCGGGCGTCGATGAGCATGACCCGGCCCTTGTCATTGGCGGGCTTGTCGTTGCGCAGCAGCCAGACGTAAGTGGAAATGATGGCGATGCGGCTGCCGCCTTTCTCGGGCGGGGCCTTCCTGGCCAGCATGGTTTGCAGAAAGAGCAGCGCGCCGTCGTTCACACACGGCATTCCTGCCTAGTAACGACTCTTTTTCAGCTTGCGGGCCTCCTTTTCGTGGCCGTCCTTGCCGCCCCAGGCGACGCCGAAAGGCGGATTGGAGAGCATGGGGTTGAAGCGCCATTTCCGCTCCGGCCACCGATCGCGTGGCTCCTTGATGTGCCGTTCGTTTGGGATGAGCGAGTTACCGAGGTGGACGGTGGCCTGCTGGTCGGTCTTAATGAGAAGGTTGGCCTGACAGACGACGCGTAGTTGGTGGGGGAAAACTCCTGCCCGTGCATGGTGACACATTTCTCCACCCACACCTTTTCCTCCGGCGTGTCGACCCGATAGAAGCAGGTGCTTATTGGCCACGGACAACATGCCACCAGTGCCGCTGGCCGGTTCGTAGATGTAACCCATCTCCAAGCCCGGAGGGCTGATCGGGGCCGAGGGGGAGTTTCTTGTACCGGCTGAGGACCGGGGCCAACCGGTTAAGTTTCACCATCTGGCCAATGGCAGGATAGCACGGTAATTAAAGTGTTCGATAACGTCGTCAACGTCCCTGGAAAAGCAACTGATGTAGACGCGAAAGATTTCCTCCAGCAAGGCGTGGTCTTCCTCTTAGACCGAGCGGAGTGTCCAGTCGGTGGCGGTGGAGAACGGACACTGTTTGGGATTCAGCTCCAAGTTCCTTGACCAGCTTGGCAAGCTCCTTCTCGGCGAACTTGGGCCGGTTTTTCGATACTTCGGTGGAATTCGTCATGGCGCCAGTCAATCAGAACACACTCGAGCCGGCGGATAACGATGATGGGCAGGATGACGCTCTGATATTCGTAGGTCTTGAATTGGCCGGGCAAGCACTCAGCGGATTTCCGGATGTCGGAGGCGAGATTGTCGAGTTTGGGTATCTTGAGCGAAAGAGTAGTGAGCTGAGATATTTCATGGTGAGTCGAAAATTCATAGCACGTAGTTAAAGCACCTGGTCACCTTACTTCTACCCATTTTTCATAACATAAGCCCCAGAATAATCAAACAAATCAATCGATCGATTCATGATTTGTACCTTGTTTTTTGTTTCTCGCCGTGGTTGCCGCTTTTAGCGAGTGTCTCAGGATTTGGCTAGAGAGGAGAAACGTCCACCGGCAGACCAAACGGTCCACCGGTGGAAATATTGAATGAACCGATGCTGCCGACCTATTCTTTCCAGTCGGGTCGAATATGCAGCTCGGTCAACTGTTTTCTGGCGACCGCGGCGGGCGCTTCGGTCAGGGGACAGGTCGCCTTTTGGGTTTTTGGGAAGGCAATAACGTTGCGGATGGAATCGCTGCCGGTGATGATCATCAGCAGACGGTCGAGGCCAAAGGCCAGGCCGCCATGCGGCGGCGCGCCGAGCTCCAGGGCCCGCAGGAGAAAACCGAACTTCTCATTCGCTTCTTCCGCTTCAATGCCCAGGACTGCAAGGACCTTGGACTGCAGGCTCTTTTGATGGATACGGATCGAGCCGCCGCCGATTTCCGTGCCGTTCAGCACCAGATCATAGGCCCGGCTGTAGACGGATGCCGGATCGGTGTCGAGTTTGGCAATATCCTCTTCCCTGGGTGCGGTGAACGGATGATGCAGGGCCTGAAAGCGTTTTTCCTTCTCATCGTATTCCATGAGAGGAAAATCGGTGACCCAGACAAAGTTGAAGTCATCTTTCTTCAACAGGTTCAGGCGTCGGGCAAGTTCCACCCGTAACTCGGAGAGCACCTGCAGGACCACCTTCCGGCTGTCGGCGCCGAAAAAGAGCAGATCTCCTTCCACCGCGTCGGTGGCTGCGGCGATGGCTGCCCGCTCCCCATCGGTGAAAAACTTGGCGATCGGTGACTGCCATTCGCCATCCGCCTTCATTTTCACCCAGGCCAACCCCTTGGCACCGAACTGCGCCACATACTCGGTGAGAAGATCAAGTTCCTTGCGGGTAAAATCGCCGCAGCCCTTGGCGTTGATCGCCCGCACCGTGCCGCCCTTGTCGGCGATAGTGCGGAACACCTTGAAACCGCAGTTGGCGGCAATGTCGGTCAGATCGATCAATTCCATGCCAAACCGGACATCCGGCCGGTCGGTGCCGAAACGGTTCATCGCCTCATCAAAGGTCAGCCGCGGAAAGGGTGGCGCAAGGTCAACGCCGATGGTGTCCTTGAACAGCGTGGCGATCATTCCCTCGTTGATGGCCATGATCTGTTCTTCATCAACAAAGCTGAGCTCCATATCGATCTGGGTAAATTCCGGCTGCCGGTCGGCACGCAGATCTTCATCGCGAAAACATTTGACAATCTGATAATACCGGTCCATGCCAGCGATCATCAGCAGCTGTTTAAAGAGCTGGGGAGACTGGGGCAGGGCGTAGAACTTGCCGCTGTTCACCCGGCTGGGAACGAGATAGTCGCGGGCGCCCTCGGGGGTGGAGCGGGTCAGCATCGGCGTCTCGATATCGAGAAAATCGTGCTCGTTGAGATAATTCCGCACGGACTGTACCGCCTTATGGCGCATGATCAGGTTCGCTGCCATTTCCGGTCGACGCAGATCGAGGTAGCGGTACTGCAGGCGGAGGTTATCCGACACTTCAACCTCTTCGTCCAGTGGAAAGGGCGGCGTCTCGCTGCTGTTTAACAGACGCAGCTCATCGACGAGAATCTCTATCTCCCCGGTCGCCAGTTTTGCATTGGCCATATCGCCCGGTCTCGCTTCGACCCGGCCACGGACCGCCAGCACCCATTCACTGCGGACCTGATGCGCCTTGGCGTGCACTTCCGGGTTGATTTCCGGGTTAAAGACCACCTGGGTGATGCCGCGACGATCACGCAGATCAATAAAGATGACTCCGCCGTGGTCGCGCCTGCGTAGAACCCAGCCCATCAGGGTTACCTGCTCGCCTACATTTTTTTTGCCGAGAGCATTGCATGAATGCGTCCGGCTCAACTTGCCCATTGATTCCATAATTTTTTAATCTGTTGAATTTTTTTCTGCCAAACGCTGTCCCTGTAAGAAAAAATGCACTGATGTGCCACCAGCCTGGACAGCTTTATTTTCTTTACCACTTATTTTTTAAGCAGACACTCTGCAATAGCTGAAGCCGACAGGGCTATATCCTGCTGTTCTTCTTTATTCATCATATTTCGGAGAATTCCTTTGCCCAGGGCCAGCTCATCATCTCCAACAATGAGGACAAAGCGCGCCCCGGCCTTATCGGCCTGCTTCATCTGGCTCTTCAGACTACGCCCCTCATAGTCCATGGCAACGGAAAATTTCCTGGCGCGCATCTCATGGACGAGGCCAAAGCCCGCCCGGGCAGCCTGTGCTCCGATCCCGGCGACAAAAAGATCGATTTTTTCCTCCTCAACCGGGGATTTCGCCTGCTGCTGCAGCAAGAGAACCAGCCGCTCCATGCCCATGGCAAAACCTATGCCGGGGCTGTTTTTCGGCCCGCCAAGAGTTTCGATGAGTCCATCGTATCTGCCACCTGCAGCCACAGCCGCCTGGGCGCCAAGATCCGAGGTAATGAATTCGAAGGTCGTACGGCAGTAATAGTCCAGGCCGCGCACCATGAATTTATTCAGCCGGTAGCTAACACCCAGCTGCCGGAGACCGGCCTGGACCTGCTCGAAGTGGTCTTTGCACGGGCCACACAGATGATCGAGCAGCGAAGGCGCGTCGAGAATCTGCTCCCGACAGGAAGGTACCTTGCAATCAAGGACCCGTAAGGGGTTGGTGGTACTCCTTCTTTTGCAGTCGCCACAGAGTGCGTCGTGTCGCTCTGCTATATAGGCGAGCAGCCTGGCCCGATAACCGGGTCGACATTCGGGGCAACCAAGAGAATTAAGTTCCAGGCTCACATTTATGTCAAGTTCTTCAAAGAGCATGGCCGCCATGGCCATCAGCTCGGTATCGGCCAAAGGGTTATCCGTGCCGAGTACCTCGATATCCATCTGATGAAACTGCCTGAGTCGTCCTCTCTGGGGCCGCTCATGGCGAAACATCGGTCCGATGGTGAACAGACGCTGCACCGGTTTCTGCACATAGAGACCATGTTCTATATAGGCGCGCAATAGAGAGGCGGTGGCCTCGGGCCGCATGGTTATTTTTTTGTCGACAAAGGTATACATCTCCTTTTCGACAATGTCTGTTGCTTCGCCGATGGAGCGGGCAAACAGTTCGGTTTCTTCGAGAATGGGCAGACGAATCTCGCGAAAATGAAATCTGTCAAATACCTCTCTTGCCACTCTTTCAAGGTACTGCCACAGCTCAACCTCGCCCGGCACAATATCCTTAAAGCCTTTCAGGGCCTTGATCTTCAAAACAGTCTCCAATTATAATTCGTGAAATTGTTGAAATTGCAGAAAAACGAAAACAGCATAATTTAAACCAAAAACTGCGTACATAACCGCAATTTTGTCGTTTTGTCAAGTTTACCCCCGGCCAATCTCCAGAAAATCGTGCACTTTTTTCCGCTGCAGGAGCTGTTTTCCGGGCATTTCGGATAAATCGGCACTCACCCATTGACCGCAGTTAGTCGACCACATACTACTCTTGACAAAACCAGGCAAGAAGTGCATTATCTCATTTCTCATATTTATTTTTTAAAACCCGACAGACGGGAATTTTTATAATACCCCCATTGTGGGGTGCTTTTTTCAGTACCCAAGCAAGGGGTACAAGTGCTTTCAAACTATAATTGCCGGGGGCACTAAAAGGAGTATTCACTGCATGCAGCTACCCTCACTTACTATTGCCAATCTCAAAGCTTCTTTCCCCTTGATTCAAGGAGGGATGTCCATTCGGGTATCCACTTCGGCACTTGCCATCCCGGTGGCCAATTGTGGCGGAATCGGTGTTATCGGCGGATCCGGACTCCCGCCTGAAGAACTTCACAATGATATCAAAAAGGCCAAAGCTGCCACAGACGGCATTATAGCCGTCAATATCATGTACGCCATGAAGGATTTTTACAATCTTGTGACAACCTCCATTGACGCCGGGATCGACATGATCATTACCGGTGCCGGTTTTTCCCGGGATATCTTTAAAATCGGACGGGAACGTAACACGCCTATTGTCATGATCGTCAGTTCTCCGACCCTGGCTAAACTCTCCGAAAAACTTGGCGCCGCCGCGGTTATCGTTGAAGCAAAAGAGGCCGGAGGCCATCTCGGCACCGACAAACCCCTGCGGGAAATCTTCCCGCCCATCCGTGATGTCGTCAAAAACATCCCGCTTATCGCCGCCGGTGGCATCACCAACGGTTATGAAATGGCCGAAATGATGGACAAATATGGCGCAGACGGGGTGCAGATCGCCTCCCGATTCGTCCTCAGTGAAGAATGTGATATCGCCAACGAGTTCAAACAGGCCTATCTCAATGCCAAAAAAGAAGACATCGTTCTCACCTCTTCCCCGGTCGGTATGCCCGGACGCGCCATCAACAACCCCTTCGTCCAGGCAATGAATGCCGGTGAAGATGTGAGCGTGAAAAAATGTCCACATGTCTGCCTGAAAAAGTGCGACCATCACTACTGCATCAACGAACGCCTGATGATGGCTCACGACGGTAACGTCCGCGACGGCTTAATTTTCTCCGGTGAAAACACCTATAAAATGGATAAAATTCTCTCAGTTGCCGAGATCTTCAGACAATTTAAGGAACAAGCGGAATCCGTCTATAAAGAAGGAAGAGGATTCAACCCGGCACTGTGACATCAACCTCCAACTCAAACATGCGTCCTCTTAGCAAAATCGATGAATCTTCGGATGCGGCCCTGCCCGGTCTCGAACGGATAATTTCCCCGGAAAACCATCCGATCACCGCTGAGATGATCGATCGAGATGCGCTCTACATCCTCAGAAAACTGCGTGATGCCGGATTTGCCGGTTACCTGGTCGGGGGCGGGGTACGTGATCTCTACCTCGGCAAGACACCAAAAGATTTTGATATCAGCACCGATGCACGGCCCGGCCAGCTGCGTAAACTCTTCCCGAACAGCAATACCATCGGTCGAAGATTCCGGCTGGTGCAGATCTTTTTCCGGGGCGGCAAAACCATTGAAATAAGTACGCTTCGCTCTCTCAGCGAGCACGACCTCGACGGCCCCGAAGCCGTCCTTGCCCCGAACAACACCTTTGGTACACTCAGCGAGGATGCCCGACGCCGGGATCTCACTATCAACTCGCTTTTTTTCGAAATTGAAACCAGCACCATTATCGACTATGTCAACGGCAGCCAGGACTTAGACCGCGGCATAATCCGCATTGTCGGGGAACCGGTCAAGCGCATAAGTCATGATCCGGTCCGAATGTTGCGGGCCATCCGCCATGCGGCAAGAATCAACTTCACTATAGAAGAGCACACCTGGAAGGCGCTCTGCAGCAACAGCGACAAGCTGTCCCTCTGTCCACCTTCGAGGCTGCGTGACGAATTTCTCAAGGATCTCTATAGCGGAGCCGCGGCGCCTTGGTTTGAGCTGGCCGTCGATTCGGGCCTGCTGTTCGCCCTCTTCCCCTTCTATCGAAAAACATTAGCCGGTAATCCCGCTGCAGCTGCTCACACCCGAACGCTGCTCAGTGGCATCTGCCAAACCATCGACCGCATCAACAGCCTGTCGCTTGAACTGAAAATCCATCGCCAGCCGGATTTTGTTCTTCTTGGCCTGTTTCTTATTCCGTGGGTGGAAACCCGGTTCCAGTTAATCAGTCAGTTTCGAAAAGGAGCACCGCTGTACCAACTGGCAAAGCAGATCCGTGAAGAAATTGATCAGACTATCGGCATCCAGCTCAACCTGCGCCGCTCACTCCGACAGGAGATGGTCAGCCTGCTGATAAACCTGTCGCAGCTGATTCATAACAAACAGCTAAATAGCTGGCCAAAATGGTTGAAAAGAAAAAGCTATTTTAAAAGATCGCTGCTCTTTTACCATTTTTACATGGCCGCCGACACCGGCGCATCCATTGACCACCTCCTTATAGCAGAACCGGTTATGCAGCCTGCCGCGGAGGAAATCAAAACATTCGACCGGGAGTTTATACCTCCCAAAAGCAGGCCGGCATTTGCCCAAAAAAGTAAAGGCGGCATCTTCGGTTTTAAGAAATAGATCTCCTTTTCTGGTCGAATACCATCCGCCACCCCCGGACCTTCTTCTTGCGCTGGTCTGTTTCCTTCTTTATTTTGCAGACCGGTTCCAACTGCCTTTGCCACTGAGCATTGTTGGTCCCTTTCCCTACCACACACTATCCACATACACAAGTCAGGTTGGTCAGATTGTGCAATGAAAAATATCGCACAAACAATTACTTCAAACTATGCGTATTGTGCAACAATTCAAGTCTTTTGATAAAAACATGAAACCAAAACACAATTGTTACAAAATGATCTTGATTTAGTACTACGCAGGTGGTAATTTTATTCAATTTCCTTTCGAAAGATACTGTTTGCACAAAAGTTTCGATGTCTACTCTCAACGTTTCGATGCACTTTTTGCACAATGGCGCGCATAACTATTCCACATTCATTTTCGAGCAGTGAACTATCGCCGCTGGCAACTCCCCACAGTTCCGTTCTTTTTCACAGGAGGAGCAACCACAGCCCCCCTGCAGAAACCAGACTGCATCCTTACTTTTTTTCAAGCAGCTCGCACAACAGAAGATTTCGTCTTCCACAAAATTACCAAGCCGGCCGGCTTAACTTTTATACCCGTATTTTTTTAATTTTATTTTCGGCTATGCTCACGCCGAACCATCGCGCTCTCTGGCGCACATTTGTTGTCACACAGCAATAGGAGGTTGATATGGCAGACACAGTAAAAAAGGTACTGGACCCGCAGCTTGATCGGCGCGGATTCCTCAAGGGGTGCACCATGGCGGCGGCCGCTTTAGGAATGTCCGAAGCTATGATTCCTAAACTCGTCGAAGCGGCGGCAACCGCTGAAAGACCGCGCGTCATCTGGCTACATTTCCAGGAATGCACCGGCTGTACTGAAAGCCTGCTGCGCTCTTCCCACCCGGATCTGGCCCGTTTGATACTCGACATCATTTCTCTTGATTACCACGAAACGGTCATGGCCGCAGCGGGCCATCAGGCTGAAGAGAACCTCCATGCCACGGTGAACAATCACCCGTTTATTCTCGTTGTCGAAGGCGCCATCCCCACCAAGGACGGCGGTATCTACTGCAAGATTGCCGGAAAAACTGCCATGGATATCCTGGCGGAAGTCGCCCCCAAGGCTTCGGCGATCATCGCTATCGGCACCTGCGCAACCTTCGGCGGCGTTCAGGCCGCAGCACCCAATCCGACCGGCGCCGTCGGAGTACAGGATCTGGTGAGCGGCGTCCCCATTGTTAACATTCCCGGTTGTCCGCCAAATCCGGTTTCTTTTCTCGGCACCATCCTCCACTACCTTACCTTCAAGAGACTTCCTGCTCTTGACAATCTGAACCGTCCGCTCTTCGCCTATGGCCGAAGAATACACGACCATTGCGAACGCCGCGCTCATTTTGACGAAGGTCGCTTTGTTGAGCAATACGGCGATGCGTTCCATAAGCTCGGCTATTGCCTCTACAAAGTTGGCTGTAAAGGCCCTGAGACCTTTTCTAACTGCCCGGCGGTCCGTTTCAACGACGTCGATGTCTGGCCAGTCAGTGTCGGCCACGGCTGTATCGGCTGCACCGAACCAAATTTCTGGGATACCATGACGCCATTTTACGAAAGACTACCGATGGTAAAAATTCCCGCCAGCGGCATTGTCGGTAGCGCCGACAAAATTGGCAAAACCGTTTTAGGCATTACGGCCGCGGCAGTAGGCATCCATGCGGCAGTCGGCATCGGTAAACGGCTAATCAAGGGCAAGAGCAGCGACAAAGCCTAGCAGCAGGGCAACGAACAGCAGTTTACTAGCGATACTCTTTTTACCGGCGCCTGTAAGCAGAACACTCTGCGGTGTCTGGTAGTTTAATTTTATATGGAGGTTTTACCCATGGCTCAGCGAATTACCATCGATCCAATCACCCGGATTGAGGGTCACCTAAGAATAGATATCGAAGTTGACGGAGGCCTGGTTACCAAGGCGTGGTCCTCCGGCCAGATGTACCGCGGTCTTGAAAACATTCTCAAAGGTCGTGACCCCCGCGATGCGTGGCTTTTTGTACAGCGTATCTGCGGCGTCTGCACTACCGTTCATGCCCTGGCTTCCGTTCGTGCCGTGGAAAACGCCCTCGGCCTGGAAATCCCACTCAACGCCCAGCTCATTCGTAATATGGTGCAGTCAATTCATTGTCTGCATGACCATATTGTCCACTTCTACGCCCTGTCCGCCCTTGACTGGGTCGATGTTGTTTCTGCTCTGGATGCTGATCCCGTGGCCACCGCGAAACTGGCAGACAGCCTCTCAGACTGGCCCGGTAACAGCCCGAAACGGTTTACAGCGGTAAAAGAGAAACTCAAAGGCCTCGTGGCCAGTGGCCAGCTCGGACCTTTCGCCAATGCCTATTGGGGTCATTCGGCCATGAAGCTGCCACCCGAGGCAAACCTCATGGCGGTTTCCCATTATCTCGAAGCCCTTGACTATCAGCGTAAAGCCACCCAGGCTCTCGCCATCATCGGCGGCAAGAACCCGCATGTACAGAATCTCTCGGTCGGTGGCGTCACCACCAATATCAACCCAGAGAATCAGACCGCAGTTACCATGGAACGTCTCTACTATGTCAAACAGCTGATAGAGGAAGTCAGAGACTTTGTAAAAATGGTCTATATCACCGATGTAGTTGCCGTCGGCGCGCTTTATGCCGACTGGCTACCATACGGTGCCGGCGTGACCAACTATCTGGCAGCGCCGGACATGTTCCTCGATGCCGCCGGAACCAAAGCGGATCTGCCCGGTGGAACCGTCTTCGACGGCGATCTCGGCACGGTCAAGCCGATCACCGGCCTCTCCGATCCATACTTCAAGGAAAATGTTGAAGAGTCGATTGCCAGGGCCTGGTATGACGGCGACTGGTCGAAACATCCATGGGAATCGACAACTGATCCGAAGTACACCGACTTTGAAGATGAAGGTCGCTACACCTGGCTGAAGGCCCCTCGTTTTCAAGGAAAACCGATGCAGGTGGGCCCACTGGCCCAGATGGTTGTCGGCTACGCCCAGGGCCATGAACTGACGGTGAAAAGCGTCGATGCCTGCCTCAGCCGCATCAGTGCGGTTGCCGGGGTAAAGGTAGGACCGGAGATCCTGCACAGCACTATCGGACGCCATGCCGGCCGTGCAGTCCGTGCCGGAATGATGGCCGATCTTGCCCTGAAGCACTGGGAGCTGCTGGTCAACAATATCGCCACCGGGGATTACGAAATATTCAATCCGCCCGTCTTTCCAAAAGGAGAACAACGCGGCGTTGGCGTCCACGAAGCGCCACGGGGTCTGTTATCCCATTGGATCGTCATCCAGGACGGCAAAATCAAAAACTACCAGTGTGTCGTACCTTCGACCTGGAACGCCGGTCCACGAGACGCGGCAGGTCAGCTTGGGCCCTATGAGGCGTCGTTAATGGGAAATCCAATCGCTGACCCGGAACGACCTCTTGAGGTTCTCCGTACCGTGCATTCTTTTGATCCATGTATTGCCTGCGCCGTACATATGCTGGACCCTGAAGGGAAGGAAGTTATCAAAGTGAAAGCAATGTAAGCTGGATTTCACCTCACTCAAAACTTTTCTTTCCGGCTCAAACCGTAGGAGGTTACAAGAATGGCAACTTATGAGAGACATCACTGCTGGAGCCTGCTGCTTCGGCTGTTCCACTGGATGTTTGCCCTGTCTATCATTTTCCTGATAGTTACAGGTTTCTACATCAACACTCCCTGGACAAACACCATGATTGAAGGAAGCGCAAGCTTCCCAATGGCAACGATGCGCTACATACATTATATTGCAGCGTATGTCTTATCTTCCGCCGTGCTGATCAGGCTTTTTCTCTATATTTTCGGCAATGCCCAAGAGCGAGTCTGGGATATCCTGCCGATTACCGGCCGAAATCTGAACAACCTGAAGATGACCCTGCTGCAGTACAGCTATATCAGCAACAAGCACGACGAACGACTCGGCCACAATATCCTCGCCGGGCTGGCGTATTTACTCACCTTTATCGCCGCCCTGCTGATGATTGTCAGTGGTTTTTATATGCTCTACCCGGAATCTGCTTTCTGGGCGAAATGGGGAGTGATGCTGTTTGGCAGCCAGCAGTTTGCTCGTTATCTCCACCATATCACCATGTGGTGGTTTATGATCTTTGCCGTCGTCCATATCTATCTCTGCATATGGAACGACTGTACAGAGCCTGAGGGATTAATTTCCTCGATCTTTACCGGTGCAAAATTTAAACACAAAGCATAAACAGCAAAGGGTCGAAATTCTCGTTCGGGGCACTGTCCAGGGCGTCGGGTTTCGACCCTTTATCTACAACTTAGCCTCTCGGTTTGCGATCTCCGGCACGGTGACCAATACCAGTGACGGCGTCGTCATCACCGCTGCCGCGCATGGCGACCGACTGCAGCAATTCATCCAGGCCATAGAGGAACAGGCGCCGGTTCTGGCGAGGATTATCTCCCTTGAAAGCCGTTCCTTGCCCCTTGACACAGAAGGAGAAGCAAGCGAGCCATCTTTTTCTATTTTGCCAAGCATCGCCGGTATCTCAGCTAACACCGCCATTCCCCCCGATATTGCGCTTTGCATCGACTGCCTCGGCGAGCTTCTCGACCCCGGCGACAGAAGATTCCACTACCCTTTTATCAACTGCACCAACTGCGGTCCGCGCTTTACCATCGTCGAAACCATTCCCTACGACAGACCGCAGACCTCAATGAAGGTCTTTCCAATGTGCAAGGCCTGCACCGAGGAATACCACGATCCGGGCAATAGAAGATTCCACGCGCAACCAAACGCCTGTGCCGATTGCGGGCCGAATATTTCCCTGCACGACCGTAATGGGCTGCGTCTGGACACCGACTCGCCCCTGGCGGAAACCGCCGCCGCCCTAAAAGATGGACGAATTCTCGCCATTCGGGGCCTGGGTGGCTTTCATCTCTCGGTCAACGCCTGTACGGCTGACGCGGTCGCCTTGCTCCGGCAACGAAAAGGGCGTCCCGATAAACCCCTGGCGATCATGGTGGCAAATATCGAGGCGGCGAAAAAATTCGGCGCTGTCGATTTGCCGGGACAGATGCTTTTGACCTCACCGGAACAGCCGATAGTTCTCTTTAAAAAGCTGCCAAAGACCCCCCTTGCCGGTAATCTTGCGCCAGGCATGGATGAGATCGGCATGATGCTGCCCTACACGCCGCTTCATCACCTGCTCTTTCAGCAGGGCGACTGTCCCGAAGCGCTGGTTATGACCTCGGGCAATAGCAGCGGCAATCCTCTCTGCACAACAAACGATGCAGCTCTTACTCAGCTGGGGACCATTGCCGATCTATTTCTCCTGCATAACCGGGAGATCGTCACCCGAGTCGACGACTCGGTCGTCAGAGTGGTTGGCAACCGGCCATTTCTCTTGCGCAGGGGCCGCGGCTTTGCTCCCGCGCCCATCCAGGTGACCTGCCAGCTGCCGAATATCCTCGCCTGCGGTGCAGGGCTGAAAAACACCTTCAGCTTCGGTCGCAACCGGAGTGTCTTTCTCAGCCAGCACATCGGCGATCTTGACAACCTGGCCACCTATGATTTTTACCAGGAATCGATAGAACACCTGAAAAAGGTTTTTCAAATCGAACCGGAAGCAATCGCTTGCGATCTCCATCCGGACTATATGAGCAGCAGATACGCCGCCGAATGTAAGCTGCCGCTTTACAAGATCCAGCACCATCATGCCCACGCCGTGGCCGTCATGGCCGAACATGGTCTCGACGAACCGGTCCTGGCGGTCGTACTCGATGGAACCGGCCTGGGCGACGACGGCACAATCTGGGGCGGCGAAATCCTCCGGGCGGATCTAACCTCTTATGAACGCCTGGGCCACCTCAGCCCCCTGCACCTTCCCGGCGGCGACGCGGCCACCACCGCACCGTGGCGCATGGCCCTGTCAGCCCTCTACCATAGCTTCGGCCCCGACGGAATAAACCGCGACCGACTGCCGGAGACACTCCACCGAGTCGACGATACCCAGTTGCGCGTTATCTCTGCCATGCTGCGAGGTGGTTTCAATTCCCCGCTCACCTCCAGCTGCGGCCGGCTCTTTGACGCCATCGCCTGCCTTCTTGGCCTGCGCATGCGCATCAGTTTCGAAGGCCAGGCGGCCATGGAACTTGAGACGCTGGCCAAAAGGGGTTGGACGCGCTCCTGGGTCGATAATATTTTGCCCAATTCGCACACGAATATTTTGCCTTCTTTGCGGGAAATTAACGGAAAATGGGAGATTTGTTCAGCAGAATTTGTTAAAAGAGTAGTCGATGGTATAAGCAGAGATGAGCCGAAATCCTCTATCGCCCTAGAATTTCACACGATGTTAATCGGCAGCATCACACAACTTATAGAAAATCTTTCCCTTCAGACCGGCATCCATAAGGTTGTGCTTTCTGGAGGATGTATGCAAAACAGCCTGCTTCTTGCGGGTCTTCTGCACACGTTGACACGTATTCATTTAGACGTTTTCACCGGACAATCGCTGCCGATTAATGACGGGGCGATTTCATTCGGTCAGACAATTATAGGAGGTCTGCGCCATGTGTCTCGCCATTCCCATGCGGGTAACCCGCGTCCAGGGTGACCCGGACGACTTCACCAGCAATCAGGTAGCCACCGTTGATACCGACGGCATCAGCAAAGAGGTCCGCCTGGACATCGTCGACCAATGGCCGTCCGTCGGCGACTATGTCATCATTCATGCCGGCTTTGCCATCCATTCGCTCGTCGAGGAAGAGGCATTAAAAAATATAGCTCTGCTGCGTGAACTCTCGGAAAACACCCCGGAAGAGTTACTTTCCTGACCCAGGTTGCACTATGAAACACCTCGACGAATACCGTGCCGCTGACTTGACGAAACCCCTGGTCGAAGAGCTGAAAAATGCCGTCAGCAAACCTCTCCGGGTGATGGAGGTGTGCGGCTCGCATACCATGGCCATCTTTCGCAATGGGTTGCGAAGTGTCCTGCCGGATGGCATGGAGCTCGTTTCCGGCCCTGGCTGTCCGGTCTGCGTCACCTCTGCCTCCCACATGGACGCGTTCATTGCTATGGCCGACCGTCCCGGCGTGCGGGTGACGATCTTCGGCGACCTGTTTCGCGTGCCTGGTACCTCTGCCTCCCTGGCCCAGGCCAGCTCCCGGGGGGCAAAAATCGACATCGTCTACTCGCCGATGGACGCCCTCGACCTGGCCATGCGGTATCCCGGGGAGCTGGTGGTTTTTCTTGGCGTTGGCTTTGAAACAACCACACCGGGCATCGCGGCGACTATCCTTGCGGCGTACAACCGGGCTATCAAAAATTTCGTTGTCTTTTCCACACAGAAAACCATGCCGGCCCCGATGGAGGCCTTGCTCAGTGACCCGAATTTACAAATTGACGGGCTACTCTGTCCCGGCCATGTCTCGTCCATCATCGGCGCCGGAGCCTGGTCGCCCATGGCAGCAAAGTACCATCTGGCCTGCGTGGTCGCCGGCTTTGAAACCGCCGATCTCCTGAAAAGCCTCATCCTCCTTGCCCGCCAGATCGGCCAGAACGATATCAAAGTAGAAAACGCCTACCCCCGTGCCGTTTCCTGGGAAGGCAATCTGCGCGCCCGGAAAATGGTCGAGGAAATATTTGAACCAGCCGATATGGACTGGCGCGGCCTTGGTCGTATTCCGGCCAGTGGTTTAAAGATTCGGCCGAAATACGCCACCTTTGACGCCGAAGTACGACTCGATATCACCCTGCCCCAGGCAGAAGAGCCGAAAGGCTGCATGTGCGGGTACATCCTCAAGGGGATGAACAATCCACGGGAATGTCCCCTGTTCGATACCAGATGCACTCCGGCCAACCCGGTTGGGCCGTGCATGGTGTCGAGTGAAGGCACCTGTGCCGCCTACCATAAATATGGCCGGGATATTTAATGTTGCCCGGTTCAATACTCTGTAAGGGCAACGGACAGGGATATTTCGTGCCAATTCGGTTTTTACGTGTTTTCCAAAAGAGGATAGAACAGCTCCATGTCTGAAAAAACCATCTTACTCGACCACGGCAGCGGTGGTCTGGCCAGCCAGCGGCTGATCAGCGAACTCTTTCTGAAACATCTCGACAGCCCCATTCTGCGCGGCCTGGAAGACAGTGCCATCTTGGAGAACAGGCAGGGAAGGCTGGCCTTCACCACCGACAGCTATGTGGTCGATCCAATTTTTTTCCCCGGCGGCGACATCGGTAAACTCGCCGTCCATGGCACCATCAACGACCTGGCCATGCGCGGCGCCACGCCCTACTGCCTGAGTCTCGGCCTCATTCTTGAAGAAGGATTGCGCTTTGATGAACTTGAACGGGTCATCATCTCCATCAGCGAGGCGTGCAAGAAAGCCGGGGTGCCGGTGGTGACCGGCGATACTAAAGTGGTGCCGAAGGGCAAGGGCGACAAGATTTTTATCAACACCTCCGGCATCGGTTTTGTCGACGAATCCATAGATATCTCGTCGAAAAACGCCAAAGTCGGCGATGCGGTCATACTCTCCGGGACCATGGGGGATCACGGCATCACCATCATGACCCGGCGGGCGGGAATCTCCGTGCAGGGCGACCTGCATAGTGACACCATGCCGCTGCATACGCTTGTTGCCGCCCTGTTGCGCGAACTACCGGGCGCGGTCCATGCCCTGCGCGATCCGACCAGGGGCGGGGTCGCCTCGACCCTGAATGAGATTGCCGAAAACAGCGGTCTCGGCATCGAGCTCTGCGACGAAGACCTGCCGGTACGCCCGGAGGTTCGCGCCGCCTGCGAACTCCTTGGCCTGGAACCACTCTATCTGGCCAACGAAGGCAAATGCCTGGCGATCGTCAGCGGCGATAAGGCCGAACAGGCTCTGGCCGTCATGCGAGCGACCCCCGAAGGGCGGGAGGCGGCGATCATCGGCAGGCTCGTGGCCGAGAAAGCCGGCAGAGTGATCATTAATACCCCGGTCGGCGGAGCACGGGTCGTCACTCCGTTGCACGGCGTCCCTCTCCCACGCATCTGCTAAAGGATTCCCGGTAAAAAATTATGCAAACAGAAAAAAAAATCGGCATTGCCGGCATCGGCAACTTCATTTTACGTGATGAGGGATTCGGCGTCCATGTGGTGCACTATCTGCAAGAGAATTACTCTTTCCCGGACAATGTGGAAATTCAGGATGTCGGTACGGCGGGAATATACATGGCGCCGTTTCTTGAGGAATGCGACCCGATCTTTGTTATCGATGTCGTCGATATTGCAGGAGAGCCTGGATCTTTTCATTTTTTCACCCTCGATGATGTCAAGGCCGGTAATTTCCAAACGCGCATGTCGCCCCACCAACTCGGACTGCTTGAGATTCTCGAGGTATCAAAACTGCGTGACGCCGCTCCCGAGCATGTTGAATTCTATACGGTCATCCCCAAGGAACTGGAAGAATCTATCGAGCTATCCGATGTGGTTGAGCAACGCAAGATTGAAGTAGCCGAAATGGTCCTTGCCCGCCTGGCCGAGATGGGTGTGCAGGTGACCAGGAAATAGCCAGCACAACAAATACAGCAGCACGGGATACGCTTATGCATGAAATTTCACTCGTTCAGGAACTCTTCGCCCAACTAAAAGAACTGGCAACAGCCAATAATGCGACCAAGATCATCAGCGTGACCATGGAGATCGGTCCCCACTGCGGCGTAGTCGTCGATTCTTTCCAGTTCGGCTTTGATATTATCTCCGCCGATGACGCCTTGGTACGCGGGGCAAAACTGATTATCGAGGTGCCGCCGGTCAGTTATCGCTGCACCAATTGCCGGCACGTCGAGGTTACCACCGGCGGAAAACCGGAAGAGTGCCCCGCCTGCGGCGAGTTACTGCTTATTGCCGACGGCGGTAATGATCTTATGCTTCGCCAGGTGGAAATGGAATAATAAGCTTCAGATTTTTTATGAATCAACACTTGAACCAGCGATGGCCGAAAAGGCAGCCCAAGGCGTAACCGGTCATCATAATTGAACGAGGTACTAAAATGTGCGATACCTGCGGCTGTCCCAGCCCCTCAGACCATAACCACGATCATCACGACCATAATCACTCCCAGGCGCATGGCCACAACCATAGTAAAACAGTGGATGTACATGCCAGTCTCTTTGCCGCAAACGACGCGCTGGCCCGTGTCAACCGAGAACATTTTGATGAAATAGGCGCGGTCGCCCTCAACCTGATCAGCAGCCCCGGTTCCGGCAAAACGACCCTCCTGGAAAACACCATCGAGGCCCTGAAAGGGGAAATAAACATCGGTGTTATCGAAGGCGATATTGAAACGGAACGTGATGCCGATAGGATCCGGGCAAAAGGCGTTCCGGTGATTCAGCTGACCACCGGCGGTGCCTGTCATCTTGACGCAGCCATGACCCATAAGGGCTTTCATCGACTGCAGAAAGAACCGGGTGGGCAGGACATCGAGCTGCTCTTTATCGAAAATGTCGGCAACCTGGTCTGTCCGGCCACCTTTGATCTAGGCGAACATGAACGCGTGGTTCTGGTGTCAGTCCCGGAAGGTCCCGATAAACCGGCAAAATACCCTAAAGCCTTCACCAGCTCACAAACCTTCGTCATCACCAAGACCGATCTCCTGCCCTATTTTGATTTCCCGCTAGCCGAGGCAACCGGGGACGCCCTTCGGCTCAATCCGCATCTGCGAACCATGGATCTCTCGTCAACGACCGGCACCGGCATGGAAAAATGGCTCGATTATTTGCGTGAATTAGTACACAAGATGCGGGCGAAGAAAAACGCTTAAACTGAGGCCCCAGGGACTCGCCGCAGCACTGGTCTCCGTCGGCGACATGCCAACGGAGACCGGACAATCAGCGATAAAATAGAGCGTTGGGTGATGTCTCTACCAGAAGCAGGCCAGGCAACTATTTGCTGTTTTTGTCGGCATATGCCTGCACTGCGGTGATTGCCACCGTATTGACAATGTCCGGCACCAGACAGCCACGGCTCAAATCGTTTACGGGTTTGCGCAAGCCCTGCAGAACCGGACCGACGGCAATGGCGCCGGCCGATCTCTGCACCGCCTTATAGGTGTTGTTGCCGGTATTGAGATCAGGGAAAACAAAAACCGTCGCTCTGCCGGCCACCTTGCTCTCGGGCATTTTTGTTCTGGCAACCCCCATATCCACAGCAGCGTCGTACTGAATCGGCCCCTCAATCTCTAGACCTGGATAAAGCGTCTTCGCCCTTTCTCGCGCAATTCCCGTAGCTTTTCTTACTTTCTCCACCTGAAGTCCCTTGCCTGAGCTTCCAGAGGAATAGGACAGCATGGCCACCAGTGGATGGACGCCAAACAAGGCCGCCGTCTGGGCGGAACTGATAGCGATCTCCGCCAGTTGTTCCGCGGTCGGATCCGGATTTACCGCACAGTCGCCGTAGGCGAGTACCCGATCGTTCAAGCACATGAGAAAGACGCTGGACACAACCGAATAACCAGGCTTGGTCTTAATAAACTGAAAAGCGGGACGTATGGTATCAGCGGTGGTATGCACTGCGCCGGAAACCATCCCGTCGGCATGTTCCTTATAGATCATCATGGTGCCAAAAAAATTCAAATCAACCATGATATCCCGCGCATTATCGAGGGTAATACCCTTATTCTTTCTCAGCTGGTAATAGGTTTCCACATAATCTTCCAGCAGCACTGAAGTCCGTGGATCAATGATTGTGGCCTTCTGCAGATGCAAACCCAGACTTCTGACCCGCTCGTGAATTTTGTCTTCCCGGCCAAGAAGGGTTAAATCGACAACGTCACGACGCAGGAGGATTTCCGCAGCTCGCAGAACCCGCTCATCTTCACCTTCCGGCAAGACAATATGCTGCTTGTTCGCTTTGGCCCGCTGCAGCAGCTGCGATTCAAACATCTTCGGCGTCATGATGGTGGTTTTGGTCTTGATAATCCTGTCGCTGAGCTCATCCATATTGATATGACGTTCGAAAACCGCCAGCGCCTGGGTAATCTTTCTGGTATTGTCCGGGGTAATTGCCGCATGGATGTTATCAACGCGAATCGCCGCCTGGAAGGTATTCTCATGCACTGAAATTATCGGCACGGTCTGCTTAAATCCTTCAATAACCTTTTGTACCGGTTCTTCCGGAACGAGCCCGCCGGTCAGCATGATCCCGGAAATGTTCGGCATGGTCAACGACTCTCCCGCGGCGAGGCAGGCCAGGATGACATCCGAACGGTCACCGGGAGTAATAACCAGCGTGCCGTATTCTATGCGGCCAAGCAAATTTCTCAGCTGCATGGCGGCAATGGTAAAGCTGCGTACATGACGGGTAAGGTTTTCCTCGCCATAGAGAATCTCGGCATTCAACAGGCGGGCGACCTCCCCGACGGAAGGGTTGCCGAGGTTTTCGTTATTGGGAATGACATAGACGAGCTTTTTCCTGCCGATATTCTCCATGACAAGCCGATGCTCCATTGCTTCAGCAAGTGCGGGATCGACCCTGTTGACGATAGTCGCCACCAGGTCACAACTCCGTTCAGCCAGCGACTCGTAATACACCTTGACGGAACGAACAACCTCTTCGACCGTCTTGTTTTTCGCCCCGGCAACAAGCATCATGGCACAGCCAAGATTGTTACTTATGTCGACATTGATGTCAAAATCAAAAGAGGATGCCGCCCCGGACATCTCAATACCTTCGCACAGAACAAAATCAGATTTTTCAGCAAGATTATTGTATTGAGCCATTATTCCATCGTGCAGTTCAGCATTTTTCCCCAGAGCAATGAGCTGACTCGCCTCGGCCACGGTAAAGGCATACATCTCATCATAGTCCGCACAGAGATGGTACTGATGCTTGATAAGGTTGATAGTATTGTCCCGCTCATCTCTCGACTGATCGACGTCTATCAACGGTTTGAAAAATGCTACTTTCTTGATATTTCTGGTCAGGAGTTCCATCAGCCCAAGAACGATCGCAGATTTGCCGCTGCGCTGTTCGGTTCCGGCCACATACAATTTATTCGCCATTGATTTTCTCTTTTACAAAACTCGAAAAAGACGCGAGGTGATGGTCAACCTTGCATCGGTAAATGAACTTCAGATAAGACAATAAGGGCCTTTACAGGAGAGACAAGGCTACGAAAAAAGCGCCGACTATACCTAATTTACCTGGGACTTTCCAGCTTTTAACGAAAAAAGATTATCCCTGTGTATTTCGCAAAAATGGTCTACCAGTAAGCCGTATTATAGTAAGGAGTTAGAGGGGGCTGCAAAATTTTCTTTCACCTGCTCCAGGAAAATCAGATGCCTTTCGACACCTTGGCCCTTTGCAGAAACTGGGGTATGAAAAACGAAAAAGGCGAGGGACAAAGCGGCGTTCCAGCTCAGGAGTTCCTCCCATTGGCCGGTTGCCCAAACATCCTTGATCGTTCCGACAAGATAGATGGCCGCAGCCATGAGCATGAGCAGCAGAACCATCTTCACCAGCCCGCTGCCTTTCGTGTTCTTATCATGCTTGACATCTTCTTGCCGGTGCATTCCCATGGATGAGCCCTCGATGCAGGTTTAATGTTTTTCACATATACGAAGAGAATGTCTTCCCAAACGCTCCTGTAGGCGCGCGCTAACGGAACCCGTTAGCAGATTACAACGGCTTGGCATTTTCTGCTTATGGAAGAGATGTCAGGATTTTTTTAAAAGACGATCGAAAAAGCCTTTTTTCCTGGGTTCCAGCAAGCCAAGCCGGCGGCAGATGCACACCTCCACATCGTGGTGAGATACGTCGGTCCCTTCAACGATAATTACGTCACCGACCACTATCGCCGGTGCTTCCGGCAGATCGAGTGCGAAATATGCATCAGTTTCGTATTCAGCTTTAGGTTTTGCGGTAATTTCAACTTCAACCGGATATTTTTTTGCACAGCCTGGGCATAATCTGTTGAAAATGTTTTCAGGGTTTGCCGTTTGGTTAAGTGTTTTTCCGCCAAACGGACCAGGCATGGTTGATAAAACGTCTCTTCTTCAAATTACCGGCATGGCGTCCACCAATCGGCGTAGAAATCGGTGATCACCGCCGGCCTGGGGCAGCCGCTGCAGCTGTCCGGAAAAAAACGCCAGCACGAAAAGAGGCAGGCCAAGCCCCAGACTGAGGACGAAAAAGATCAAAAACCCGAACCAGGGGTTACCCCCAGCGGCAACCCAGCTGAGCAGCCCAAGAACAAAGGGACCGACACACAGGGTGGTGAATACAACCAGAATACTAAAAACGCATTTGAAATTAGGAACTGAAAGTAATCACCAAGGCACTTATCCCCGCAAAGCAGTGGGACTGAAAAGAGCACCGGCTTGTTTTCGATTTACCGGGTTTATTTATCAGACTTACGTTTCTGACCGTCTCCCCAGATTGGGTCAACGCCAAAGCGCGCAAACCACCATTCTTCAGATGATTGATGTCTTTTTACCGATTTTTCGCTGAAAGAATATTGATATTGTTGGCAATATTCAATTATCACAGCATAAGCGGCAATGATTTCCCTCGTCATTTCATTGCACCTCTCTTCCTGTTCCAGGCATTTGTCGGGGTGCCACCTGGCCAGCAAACGACGGTAATTCTTTTTGATCGATTCAGTTGTCGCGGTCTCTGGAAGTTCAAGAACAAGTCGTGCCGCAGTAATTTTCTGGTATGAGTCAATCATTTAACTTTGTTGGCTTGTTAAGCTTTGACATGAGAAACGCCGCTCCCCTGATGGAACGGCTCAATTTGTCGGCCAATTCTTTGTCACCTATCGCGCCGACTATTTTGAGAGGGTTCATGATGAACTGGTTTCGCCCTTCTTCTCAGACCAGCGTTGTCTGGGTTGCAGCATCTTCCTGATCCATAGGGTTCAGTATTCTCGCAATTTCGTTCATGGGAAACCAATATCCTCCTGCAGTTTGTAAAGCTTGTCCGTGCCGCCAGCAGATCTTCGCTATCGAATTCAGACTGCCGATTGCCCCAAGAATACGGGGATTAGGCACTTCGTAGTATATAAAAGGCCCATTGCGTTCTATTTTTCCAGCAAGGACCTTATCAATTCTTTCAGATGATAGGAAAAAAGCGGTTGAGAGAGATTGGGTACTTCGACTATACTCCCCACCGCTTTTTTCCCTCGACTGATACACAGGAGAATTTTTAATCGGTTCTCATAGGACAGGATTTTGGCCAGGAAAGAGGCCGCCTGAAATTCTTCGTTAACGAGAATCAATTCGTTATCGGTTGAGCTTAATGTGGTTTTTCCGTTACCTCATGCATTACATATTCTCCCACACATATTCCTCCATCACTTCAGTCTACTGTTTACAAGACTGTAGACTGAAGCATATAAACTTATACTTATATGCGAATATATATTGCTTTTTGGACTCTGTCAAAAACAACGCAGGTCTCAAGCAATACATGCAACCAGAAAACAGGCAATAGATGTTTTGATGATGCAGGCGACAGCCAGCAGAGCAAAGGCTTTTAAAAAAAATTACTGAAAAAAAACCGCTATACTACTTTTCTACTGCTGGCCCACGGAAGACTTTATTCGTGCAGGCATGCGTTACACATACATATAAAGGAGGCATCGATCAATATGTTCCAGGCCAATTGTCGCCCCATTCTAATAGGCAGTCTGCCTCTTCTCGACCACGATCAAGCAATGCAGCTCATAGCCCGTTTCACGCCGGAAATCCCGCTGTGGCCGCAGCTGCCAAAACATCAAAGGGAGGGAATGGTACGTCAGTTCCTTACCGGCTTTCCAGGTCTTGTCGATCAGGGCAACCGCTACTGGATCGATACCGGTAGTGAGGGTTTCGAACAGGAGATGGCTGTTTTTTATGAAGACTACATGCGCGTGGAAGAAGATCCGGAGTTTTTACAAAATTCCAGATTCGCATTGGGGGTCGACTCGGCGCCTGGTTTTTTTACCCTGATGGACTATCTGAAAAACGACCAGTCGCCACATCTCACCGCCAAGGGGCAGATCACCGGCCCGATAACTACCGGCATCGGTGTTAAGGATCAGCACGGTAACTCAATCTTTTATGATGATAATCTGCGTGATATGCTCGTCAAGCTTTTGTCTATGAAGGGACGCTGGCAGGTTGCCGAACTGCTGGGATTCACCGGGCAGACGCCGCCGATCATCTTCATCGACGAACCCGGTTTTGTCAGCTTTGGCTCGAGTGGCTTTGGCGGTATTTCACGGGAGATGGTTTCCGAGGCTGCAGCTGAAGTGATCAGCACAATTCAACAGGCGGGAGGTCTTGCCGGGGTGCATATCTGCGCCAATGGTGACTGGGATCCGGCTCTGTCTTCGGCTGCCGACATCATCAGTTTTGACGCCTATTTCTATTTTGACAACTTTATCTTATACAGGGAGCAACTGATCGCCTTCCTCACCCGCGGCGGCATCCTGGCCTGGGGTATTATTCCAACGGGTGATCCGCTGGTGGTTGCCGGGGAGTCCGTCGCGACACTTTTCAACAAATGGCAGGGGCAATTGGAATTTTTGACAACTTTCGGCTTCAGCAAAGCGCAGCTCATGCGGCAGACGTTCATCGCCCCTTCCTGCGGTACAGGATCGTTGTCAGCGGAACTGGCCGAAAAAGTATTGTCTATGACAGCGGAACTGGCTAAAAGGGTGCGATTAGACCTGCAGGAGAGCAAATAACCGACAAGGGTAAACTGCCAGCCGGCGAAGGTGCTGCAACGGCGGAAGAATCAGTTTCACTGCCGTTACAGCACGAAGAGAACCATTATATCTAATCTACCTGGACAAATATTTTCCCCAGGGCGCCGCAGACCGGGCATTTTTCCGGCGGGCTGCCGAGCTCAATATAGCCGCAAACCGGGCAAAGATAAAAAGCAGTTACATCCAGATCCACCCCGGCTTTCACCGCTTCAAGGGCTTTGGCGTAGATTCTTGCGTGAACTTCTTCGGCATCGACGGCAAACTTAAACATGGTTTTTGCCTTATGGCCGTCTGCCTTAGCCAGTTCCACCATTGGTGGGTACATCTCGGTAAACTCATAGGTTTCACCATCGATGGCCGCCTGCAGGTTTTCCGCGGTCGAGGCGATCATATCCAGTGATTTCAGATGTCCCTCGGCATGGATACGTTCGGCTTCGGCGGTGGTGCGAAAGAGCTTGGCGATATTGACAAAGCCCTCTTTTTCCGCCTTCTTGGCAAAGGCTCGGTATTTCTGGTTTGCCTGGCTCTCTCCGGCAAAAGCATCTTTTAGATTTTCCGTTGTTGTCGCCATGTATTCCTCCTTGATTGGTTTAAACGATTAACCGCATTTGGGCAATTTTACTGCTCGTTTCATGCCGTTGACGATAGCATCTTTTTGCAAAAGTAGCTTATAAGAATCAAAGATTTTCGTAAACATTTACCTGCACCGCATCTGCTTTGTCATCGACTTTTACACGTACCACCAGTACAGTGGATAAACCTTTTTCACAAAATTACTGTCGCCTTGGTCCAGGTGGCAAACTCTACTCTAACACCTATGGAACATCAAAAATTACGCCTCAAGCGTCATGAAGAACGTCGACTGCAGGGCGGTCATCTGTGGATATACAGCAACGAAGTCGATACTCGGCAGACACCCCTGAAGGACTTTCTGCCGGGGGAACAGGCCGGCATCGAAACGCATAACGGCAAATTCCTTGGCACAGCCTATGTCAATCCCCATAGCCTGATCTGCGCCCGGCTTTTCAGCCGCGACCACCAAAGCCTCGACCGTACGCTGCTTATGCACCGGCTGGAACAGGCCTTGCGCCTGCGCAACCGTTTATTCGACCAACCCTTTTACCGTCTGGTCTATGGCGAAAGTGATCTGCTGCCCGGCCTGGTCGTCGATCGCTTCGGCGCGCACCTCAGCGTGCAGCTGAACAGTGCCGGCATGGAGGTACTGAAAGCGGAAATTCTTGACGCCCTGACCGCCCTGCTGCGGCCGGAATCGATCCTTCTGCGCAACGACGGCAGTATGCGGCAGCTCGAAGGACTGCCCCGACTGGTCGAAACGGCATACGGCACATCACCTGCGGAAGTGGAACTGCTGGAAAACGGCGTCAGGATGCTCGCCCCGCTCCATGGCGGTCAGAAAACAGGCTGGTTTTACGATCAACGACCAAACCGAGCCCTGCTGCAACGCTTTGTGCAGGATAAACGGGTTCTTGATGTGTTCAGCTATGTCGGCAGTTTCGCCGTCCAGGCGGCAGTCTTTGGTGCAAAAGCGGTTGTGGCGGTCGATGCCTCGCGTTTTGCTCTGGAACTGGCAGAAAAAAACGCCGGCCTGAACGGGGTGGGGAAAATTTTCAGCGGTGCCCAAGGGGACGCCTTTGATGTCCTGAAAGCACTCAGGCAGGACGGGGAACAGTTCGACGTCATCGTCGTCGATCCACCGGCATTTATCAAGCGTAAAAAAGATCACCAAGAGGGCTTGCGGGCCTATCATCGCATCAATGAGCTGGCGATGCACCTCCTCGTCGACGACGGCCTGTTGCTGTCGGCCTCCTGCTCCATGCATCTGCAGCGGGACGAGTTGCTGGATGTGCTGCGCCATGGTGGCGGCCACCTGAACCGCCATGTGCAGATACTCTTTGAAGGCATGCAGGGTCCGGATCACCCGGTGCATCCGGCCATCCCGGAAACCCGCTACCTGAAAGCCTTTCTGGCCCGAGTCTCGAAAGAATGAGACCGAGCCGCAGAGGCCTGCCTGTTTATTTGCTCAACTGAAACGTGCCGGCGGCAACTTCATTGTCGATATCCTTCAGCGCCCGTCGCATCTGCTTGAGGGCCTGGCTGACTCTGTTTTCGTTTTCAACCAGGGCCAGCCGCAGATAATCGTCTCCTTCAATGCCAAAACCTGCACCCGGCGCCAGGGCGACGTTGGCCCGATTCATCATCTCGATGGAGAATTTTATCGAGCCCATTTGCAGGTATGGCTCGGGGATCTTCACCCAGAGAAACATCCCCGCTTTCGGGGTCTCGACCTCCCAGCCCATTTTGCGCAAGCCGTCGCAGAGGAAATCCCGGCGTTTTTGGTAGACAGCCACCTGTTCAGTGATCTGGTCATCGCAATCCCGCATGGCGACTATCCCGGCCACCTGGATAGCTGAAAAAATGCCATAATCATAGTAGCCTTTGATCTTCGACAAGCCCCCGATCATTTCCTTGTTCCCGACACAATATCCAAGACGCCAGCCCGCCATATTATACGACTTGGAAAAGGAGCCGAATTCCACCCCGACATCCATGCCTCCGGGTACCTCAAGCAGACTTGGCGCCACCAGCCCGTCAAAAGTTATCTTGGCATAGGCAAAGTCGTTGATAACCATAAAGTTATATTTTTTAGCCAGTTTGACCACTTCAGTAAAAAACTCTTTCGAGGCCAGGGTTCCTGTCGGATTATGGGGATAGTTGAGCATAAGCAGCTTCGGGCCGGGGTAGAGCGACTTGCACATCGTGACAATCTGCGCCAGCATGGTATCTTCCGCACTGAGTTGAATACGCAGAACATTGGCGCCGGCGATGACCGCGGCATAGACATGGATCGGAAAGGCCGGCGCCGGGGTCAGTACCGTATCTCCCGGTCCGAGCAAAGCCAGACAGAGATGGGAAATACCTTCCTTTGAGCCGATGGTGCAGATGACATCATCTTCTCCGGTCAAGTCCACCCCATAATTTCGTTTATAATAGAGGGCGATTTCCCGTTTGAGGTTTTTCATACCGCCGGCTACCGGATAACGATGCGCCTTCGGGTCAATAGCAACCTCGCAGAGTTTATCGGTTACCGGGCCGGGAGTCGGATCAATGGGGTTGCCCATGCCAAGATCAATGACATCATCGCCCTTCCAGCGCTTTTCCATTTTCATCTTATTGATCATGCCAAATAGATAGGGCGGCAATTGATTCATGCGCTCGGCAAATCGTATCTTAAATTGTTCTTCCATATGTATCCCTTTGATTTTCCTTTTCTTCAAGGCTGTCCAAACAGAGCCAGCTCATCAGTAATTTTGATGGATTGATAAACTTATCCGGCTATCGTACCATTTTCCATTTACCTTGCCAATCAGGCGGTATTGAATTCATCAATATTATTTTGCAGGGCAACCGAGAACCGGTGAATTACCGCAATTACCAAAAAGGAACACGTGCAGAAAGCTTCGGAGGGAGACAGGCAGAATATGAAAAAGGCCTTTAAACGTATATAGATTGTAACGCTTAAAGGCCACTAAAGTTGCCAACTTCTTCTTTTTCACTTTGCACTATCAACGTGACCTCAGACATGCCAAGAGATATATTCCAGATACCATTACTTATGCTTTAGGGCATTTGCTGCAACGCTTATCGCCGTCTTTCTTGCCCTTGCCGCAACATTTTTTCTTTTGCTTTTTGGCCATAATACTCTCCTGTTTTATTGTATCAATTTTCATGGTGGTCAATTGTTTTCTGAACCTCAACCTCCGGAGACCAGGAAGCTAAGCCTTTAAATATTGTTTGTTCGTCCTAAAAAATATATAAGCAACACTTACCGTGCCGTCTAGTCCTATCGATAATAATAAACCCCGGTAAACATGAAACAAGCCACGACTCTTTTCAGTACCCCTGCTTTGCGGGTACTCTTTTTAGTCCCTGTGCTTTGCAGGGATACTTACCTTAAGACAGATTATTTTCTGGCACAAAAACAAGAAAACGAGCCGCGAAGCACTAACTGCGTTGACGAATACGCAAAATGTAGAGTAAGTAAAAGATATATGCAATTTCAGTAAGATAAATTCAAGGCTACCCGGAATATCTGTTCATGAAACAATCGTTCACTGTCCATTTTATCTCAGCACCCCTCCAAACGGCAGAGGATGGAACCGATTCGGCAGAGTACACTTCAGAAGTTATTGTTAAAGACCAAATACTTGTCTCAAAAGATGCGTCCGACAAAACAGTCGAACTGCTCCCCGGTAGCAACACGGCCCTGTCGGAAGACGGCAATGCCATAGTATCGCTGGTTACCGGTTATCCCTTTATTGAACGTAACCAAAACGGTCAGTCACTCTCGGCCCTGGTCCATCTTGTCCCTCTGATACATATACAACCGGACAAGATGGGAGCGTCACTTACTTTGTACCCAACCCCATCCGGCAAGGACGCATTAGCCCCCGCGGAGCTCGAAGCCATTTTACAAGAAGAAGGCATCAGCTATGGTATTGACCAGGCAAAGCTCCATGAATGTACGGAGAAACTGGTGCACCTCAAACAAATAGAAAAAAACATACCTATCGCCCGAGGAATGCTGCCCATAGATGGCAAAGATGCTTTTCTCCGTTTTGAAATGGAAATTGGCCCGCTCCCCGGGACGGTTTTGCGCGACGGCACCATTGATTTTCGCGAGCGCAAGATCTTCACGGGAGTAAACGAAAATCAGGTTATTGCAGTAAAAGTGCCGCAAACATCGGGTACTCCGGGCATCAATATTTTCGGAGAAAAACTTTCGCAACAGCCGGGTAAGGATATCAGCATCAAAGTCTCCGGCGATGCAAGCTATTCGCCCGAGACGGGGCAGGTTATCGCCACCAGGGCAGGTGTGCTCTCGGCCATCAAAGGTACCGATATTAAAGTAAGCGCCAAACAGCTCATAGCCGGAGATGTCGATTTTTCCGTGGGAAATATAGAATCAAAAGATGGCGTCGATATTAAAGGCAACGTCCTTCCCGGATTCAGTGTCAAAACCAAAGGTGACCTCCGGATAGGCGGCAATATTCAAAGTGCAACAATTTCTTGCCAGGGCAATGTAGTGGTCAAGGGTGGCCTGCTTGGGGCAAATTCCAGTCTGGATACCCTGGGAGACGCGGATATCAACTTTGCCGAGCGGACGAGAATCAATGCCGGCGGCAAAGTTACTCTGCGCAAAGGGATATATTACAGTGAAATTACGGCAGGAGACGATATCTTTTGCAGCCCCGACAGCAAGATAGTCGGCTGCGTATTCTGCTGCGCCGGCAATTTTATGGGAGGCGCTGTAGGCTCGAGCCAGGGACAGGCAGCAACCATTGCCGTCGGTGTTGACGGGAAACGGTACAGAAAATATGAAGAGCTTCGCCAGCAAATCCTCAATATCGAAGACACCCTGGTTACTCTTCGCACCCGCAAAGGGGAAAAAGGCACTGCTGATGAGCTTTACCAGCAGTACGAATATGAATTGCAACAAGTTCAATCGTCTTTCAATAAACTGAATCTGATACCGAAAACGCCGGCATATTCACGAAATGTACCAGCATTTAGCTCCTGTGATGCCCGGATTACCATCCATGGAACAGCTGCGATCGGTACAAAACTGCGTATCGGCAACCTGACCAGAACCCTTGAAGACGAATGCGCCGCCGTGCAATTCTCCATTGATAAAATGCTCGGCCAGATAGTCGTCAACAAAATGTAAAAAAAGGAAAGAGACGAATATGTTTGTAAAGTTGTGGATGCATGAGGAAATTATTACCGTACGACCGGAATGCACCATCGCGGAAGCGGAAAACCTGATGGCCCTGCATAAAATCAGGAGACTGCCGGTCATCAACGCAGAAAATCATCTTCTCGGCATTCTCAGCAAGGAAGACATTCACAATGCTCTGCCGTCGATTATTGACGCAAATTTTGATGACAGCGCACGAGCACTGGCCAATCAGGCAAAAGTTGAAGCGTTCATGACCAAAAATCCCATCACTGTCGATCCGATGGAGCCGTTGGAAAAAGTTGCCGCCACTATGCGCAAAAATAAAGTCGGCGGCATACCTGTCGTGGCCGAGGAAAAGTTGGTGGGCATAATTACTGAATCGGATATATTTCAAGCTTTTATTGAAATTCTCGGCGGTAATGAAGAAGGTGTCAGGATAGAACTGTCTATCGACAGTGAAGCCCGGTCAATTTACCGGACTGTGGATATTTTCAAAAAACATGACATGCATCTTTTGACATTGACGGTCTGCAACGATTGCAGTAGCGAAAGCCGCCTGCTCACGCTTCGATTTCGCGGAGAAGATGTTGATCCGCTCATTGATGATCTCTGGCGCTCGGGTTGTAAAATAAACAGCATCATCAGAGAGTAGCATTAAGAGAAGGAAAGGGACGCCCGGCTCGTTGCCCCTGCCATATGCCGACTTCCGTCATTTTGTGCCGCAGCATCTCACTGAGACGACCGGCCAGCACATGCCAGTGCGGGGCAATAAGCAGCTCGGGGTGGGCGGTTGCCCAAAGTCTATGGATGGTCACGTCAGCGGGTATAATCGGCAGGACCCGCAGCAAAAATTGCATATAACCGTCCAGGGTAAACACTTCGACGCTCCCCTGTGCATAGAGATCCGCCAACGGGGTTTCGCGAATAACCTGCAGGTGATGCAGCTTCAGAGCATTCACGCCAAGCCGGCAGACTGTTTGCACCGAACAAAGCATATCTTCCGCGCATTCCCCGGGAATACCAAAAATCAGATGGGCGCCCAACTCAAAACAGCCGGCCTGCCGAATAAGCCGGACAGCATCCTCAAAGGAGCTATAGCTATGATTCCGATTGAGAAGCTGCAAACTGCGCTCGTGGACACTCTGCAGACCAAGCTCGAAAAGACATTCCTTGCCGCTCGTACTGAGCAGTTCAGCAAGCGGCTCTAAAAGCTGGCTGCTGACATAATCCGGTCGGGTGGAGAGTATCAGGCCAATGCAGGCGGCATCGGCCAGCAGCAGTTGGAAAACCGGCATTAATTGTTCGACAGGCAAGGCCGTGCAGGTTTCCTGCTGGAAGTAGGCAAAGTATTTTTTGAATCTTCCCCGCAGCAGATGTTTCTTCCCCTCAGCCACCTGCCGCAAGACATCATCGGTATTGCACAGATAAGCAGGAGTAAAACTGGCCGGTCGGCAGAAAATGCAGCCTCCCTGCAGCCTATTCGGGCAGGGCTGCCCCATATCAACCGGGATCTTGCCTACGCCATGCCTATATTTACCCCGGTAGTGATAGCTGAAGGTACGGATAACCGGAGAGGACATAGGGAACCTGAAAGAAAGAAAAATACTTTTAAAGAGTGAAACACCACAGCAAAAAACGGCTGTCGTCAATCATGGACGTACAGCTCATCCACCTCATCCCACTCTTCAGGGTTGCCCTTCCTTAACTGCAGAAGCTTTTTATAATAAAATATCAGTACAGTAATATACTGCACCCGGAGATCTCCACACTTCTTCGTATTATCTGGTGCAAGCGCACAGGCTTCGGCGTCCGGTAAGGCGAGAATACGATCAATCTCGGCCAGCACACCCTGGCTGCGTATTCTTAAAAATTTATCCATCGGCGTAATAACCGGCGGCGAAAAGTTGAGTCCCCGCAAACGGGCTGCCGTTTCTTCGACAATCGTATCGTCAAAATCGTCATCGAGTTGCCGGACTTCCTTTTGCAGCGTATCAATCTGTTGCTCAAATGTTTTTTCAGTACCCATGACTCTTCCTGTGATTTATAGCAATACATAGCCGGCAGCTCATCAATGCAGTCACTGCTCGAAGCTGCCAGCGGGTTTATTGTTAACGCAACTCCATTTCCACCAGACAACTCTTCAGGGATCGTTTCGGTACATGATGCACGCCATGTTCGTCCCGCCAGTAGCGAACATCATCCTCGTCTTTACATTCTTCGATAATGACGGTTTCTCTCGGCTTGCCGAGTGCTATAACCAGTGAAAGCCGCAGGTGTTCAGGAAGTTTAAACAGAGAGGTCAGTTGCGCATTAAACGCACCTATCCGGCACCCGCCGATCCTTTTTTCCATTGCCCCGAGAAGCAGATTCTGCGAGGCTACCCCCAAATCAAACTGAGCCTCACTCTCCGGTCCCTTCAGCCTATTTTTGTTCAAAAGGCAGAGAATATAAGCACTGGGCCGTTCTCCCTCAATCGGGCCTTTCCAGTCGGTCAGATACCCTGCCCAGCCGAGATAGGGAAAAATCCTCTCACAATATTTTGGGCTATTGACAATCATATACTGCCACGGCTGGCCATTGCGAGCCGACCCGCCTAACCGGGCCAGATCAATCAATTCGTGCAGAGTCGCCGTATTTATTGCCTCTTTTTCTACAAACCGCCTAAAGGTACGTGTTCTGGCAATGATCTCTTGCATAGGGCACCATAGTTGAAAAATAATTGCATTACAGTTTCACTCAGCTGGATGCGTAAGATACCACTTTGACGGCATTTATATCAACGGGAATAAATTAAGAAAACCCGCAGAGATATTACCATCCACGGGTTTTTTAAAGGATCAGAAACTGATTACGCCGCACATGGCGGCTCAATTTAGCCTAGGCTGGCCTTGCCTTCTGGGGTAATGCCGTACTTGCATCGCACCGGGCTATCAACCAGGCCTTGTTTTTTCAGCGCAGCTATCTGGTCGCTTATGACTTTTTTATCAAGCCCGGTAGCCTCAGCGATATCTTTCGAACCGCATGGGCCAGCACATTTGGCCAACGCCTCCAGCACCTTTTTGGATTCACTGCCTGTTTCTTTCACCGTATTTGTACATGCACAACCACATCCACATCCGCTCATTATTTTTTCTCCTTAATCTTTTCTTTTTTCTGACACTCCGGGCATATGCCGATGACTTCCACCCTATACCCGGTTATTGAATACCCTGCCTCAACACCTAGCTGCTCGGAATTGACATTTTTTCGCTCAATGTTGAGATTATCGACCTTGTGGCACATAGCACAATAAATATGATCGTGATCCGAGACATCAAAATCAAAACGCTTCTGCCTGCCACTTATTTCCAGCTTGCGGATCACCCCCTTTTCCGAGAGTATCTCAAGATTACGATAAACCGTGGCCAGGCTTATTCGCGGCATAACTTTTTTGACTATATCATACAACTCATCAGCAGAAAGATGCCGTTTGCTTTTTTTCAACTCGCGCAGGATCATTTCCCGCTGATTCGTCATTCGGAGTTGCATACGGACCCTTTGTGATTACCCCTGGAAATCCTTTTCCGGATTTTTCCGGAGAAGGGCATCGTAAATGAATGTATCCCTCCTCAAGAGGAGCTAAAATTCGTCTCAATTTCTTTCCAGCATATCGGATATAATAATAATTAGTCCCATATGTAATTAGTTATCTTTTACTAGTCAAGATTTTTGTAAGCGTGCAACGGAAATCCTGAAATGCAGCATATCCTCTGTATATGTGAACCTTTACCAGGGCCGAGGATGTGCGTAACAGGTCTTGAGACTGTACAGACTGTAGCTATTATCGTTTGCCATGAGGTCTGCAGAGAAGGACCGGCACCATCAGGAAATCAGCGTCTTGATGATGTCCTTTTTGCCGATTACCCCAACCAGCGTATCACCTTGCATGACAGGCAGGGTATGAACGTTTTTTTCCGCCATCAGGGTAGCGATCTCGTCAAGGAGGGTATCTTCGGTAACTGTCAAAGGATCCTTGGAATAAATATCGCCAACTGTTGAACCAGCGATTTTTTTCATTTCCTTTTCCATTTTATCCGGATTTTCCAGATAAAAAACAGAATCCAGAATGGTAATGACGGTGGGGATATGGATTTTCTTCTTTTGATCGATCAAGTCATTTTCCGTAACCACACCAAGAAGAGCACCGGAGGAATCGAGCACCGGGGCACCACCAATTTTATGCGATGCCAGAAGCAGGGCCAGCTCTGTTACCGTTGTTGCAGGTGTTACCGTAATTACATCTTTTGTCATAATATCTTGAGCTTTTTGCATGAATCCCCCTGTTATTGCAATTTATATCTATAGATCTACCCCAAGGCCGATTTAAACCTGCCTGGTGCTCTCAGTATAGCATTTCTATTTAAAATAATCACTTGCCGGGCGTGATGAAATAAGAACGACTCATTTCATGCCAGGATCGGAAAGAAAAAAGAAGTGGACCGAGAAAACGTCAGTACCGTGTCCTAATGGTTTCGGTAATCTGATCCTGTCGAAAGGGGAAATCATTGTGCAGCCGGTCGGCAAAATAGTGCTGTAATGCTTTTTCAATAACCGGGAAAGCAATCACCGACCAGGGTATATCCTTTTCCACAAACAACCTGACCTCGAGACTCTCTTCAGTTGCATGAAACGCCAGTGTCTGAAGACGGGCAAGATACATTAGATAAATCTGGGCAATGTGGACAATATCAAAGAGGCGATAGGGTTGCAGTTCAGTAACCACAACTCCGGTTTCCTCGAGTGTCTCGCGGATGGCGCCGGCCTCGGTGGTTTCATTGCATTCAAGATAGCCAGCCGGAAGTGTCCAGAAGCCTTTTCTTGGTTCAATATTTCTTTTGCAGAGCAATACTCTTTCATCACATACCGGAATACAGCCGACAACCATTTTCGGATTCTGGTAATGGATGCGGCCACAGCCAGTGCAGATCGAGCGGGGCCGGTTGTCGGCTTCGGGCGTTTCAACGATGACTGGTGCGGCACAATGGGGACAGTAGTTCATGTCTTCTCAAAAAAATTCAATTTTTTACCCAAGACTTTGCAGATACCACTCCGCAGCCTTATCCAGTCCCTTGACAACCGAGAACCGGGGTGCATAGCCAAGCAATGTCCTGGCCCTGGAGATATCAGCCAGGGAATGACGAACATCCCCTTCTCTAAAGTCACGATAAAGCGGTTTTGCCCCTTGAGCATGGGCATTGCTCGTGACAACCCGCTCTTTAATAAGCTTGTACAGTTCATTCAGGGTTGTTCTTTCTCCATAGGCGACATTGTAGACCTGATTTGCCGCCGCTCCGTCGGGGGCGGTGGCCGCCAAAATATTTGCCTGGACGCAATTGTCAATAAAGCAGAAATCCCTGCTTGTCTCCCCATCCCCGTTGATATAGACGGCTTCATTCTTGACCAGTCCGGCAAACCATTTGGGAATGACCGCGGCGTAGGCGCCATCCGGGTCTTGACGTTGACCAAAGATATTAAAATACCTGAGTCCGATAGTGTTGAAATCATATGTTCTGGCAAAAACTTCCGCATACAGCTCATTGACGAGTTTGGTAACGGCGTAGGGCGACAATGGTTTGCCGGTTTTCTCCTCGACCTTGGGTAGATCAGGATGGTCGCCATAGGTGGAACTCGATGCGGCGTAGACAAAGCGCCGTACTTTTGCATCCCTTGCGGCAACAAGCATGTTCAGAAAGCCGTTGATGTTGTTTTCATTTGTCGTAAGCGGGTCTTCTATGGAACGGGGCACCGAACCCAAAGCCGCCTGATGCAGAACATATTCCACACCATCGCAGGCGCTGCAGCAAGTGTCCAAGGTACGGATATCCCCTTCAATAAAGGAAAATCGCCGCCATTGCTCCTCACTGACCAGAGAGCGGACTTCGTCGAGGTTATGCTGGAAACCGGTTGACAAATTATCCAGGCCAAAAACCCGTTGCTCAAGTTTGAGAAGAGTCTCGAGCAGGTTAGAACCAATAAACCCGGCGACGCCGGTGACCAGCCAGGAACGGGGGGAGGCTTTGAGTTGTGTTGCTAACTTCTCGTATGATATTGACATTATATTATTTTAATGTGAGCTCTTACTTTTTCATCTTGGCGATAATTTCTTCAACTTCCTGATACCCTTCTTTATAGAACTCTTCTTCCTGGACATCGAGCTCGCGAAGCAGGCGAAGAAACTCGCCGGCATGCTCTTTTTCTTCATCGGCGATATCCAACAGCACCTCTTTTGCCAAGACATTATCCGTACTTTCGGCAGTTTGCTGGTAGAGTTGAATAGCTTCATATTCAGCCGCCACCATAAAACGTATCGCCCGAACCAGTTCCTGGTCGGTGAGCTTTCTATCGCTTTTCTTTACAGCAAATGGACTGCAGAATTCAGGCATGGCATCCTCCATTTATACATTTTCCAAGACACTTTCGTAAACGATCACCTCATTTCTACCGGCCTTATCCCGCTGAACCTGCATAAACGATACAAAAGCCTATCCTTTTCAAGCCATTTAGACAAGATATTTTCGTTGATTTTAAGAAGCTGAGCTGGAAGAGTGGCGGTATTGCTTCTCGGCAGAAAGCGTGGTAGCCTCGGTGCCCCACGATAAAGATTTTTTCGAAGCCATCACATCATCATATTAGAAACAGGGAGCAACTATGCAGCAAGGTACTGAAAACAATGCCGCACTTGAGCGGTCGGCTTTAATTGTCGCAACCCTGACCTCGTTTATGGGGCCATTCATGATTTCTTCGGTGAATGTGGCCTTGCCGGCTATCCAGGTCGAACTGCAAATGAATGCCGTACAGCTCAGCTGGATAGCCACCGCCTACCTGCTGGCTATGGCTATCGGCCTGGTACCGGCCGGGAAAATTGCCGATATTCACGGTCGGAAAAAAGTTTTCGCCACCGGCCTGGGCGTGTACACGCTTGGTACCGGCCTGGCCATTTTTGCCGACTCGGCGACAATGCTGATCGGCCTGCGAGCCTTTCAGGGCCTGGGTGCGGCCATGTTTGTGACAACCGGCATGGCCATCATTACCTCCATTTTTCCACCAAACAAACGGGGTAAGGTCATCGGGCTTTATGTCGCCGCTGTGTATATCGGTCTGTCCGTGGGACCATTTGCCGGTGGTTTTCTCACCCACTACCTCGGCTGGCGCAGTATCTTTCTTGTCATGCTGCCTCTTGGTCTTTTCACCCTTTTATTGACACTCTATTATCTCAAAGGAGAATGGGTGGGCGAGCCGGGACAAAAGCTTGATGTCGTCGGGTGTCTGCTGTATGCCTCGGCCATTCTCGCGCTGGTCTATGGCGCGACGCGACTGCCATCGACCCTGGGCATACTGCTGCTGCTTTCCGGCTTCATCCTCATCTCTGTTTTCATCCGCCATCAGCTGACCGCCCGGTTTCCGGTCTTTGATATCCAGCTGTTTACCGACAACAAGACCTTCGCCTATTCGAGCATTGCCGCTCTGCTCAACTATTCCGCAACCTTTGCCGTCACCTTCCTGTTGAGCCTCTACCTGCAGTATCTGAAAGGAATGTCGCCGCAGACGGCTGGTACTGTGCTGATGGCCCAACCGATAGTCATGGCGGTGCTGTCGCCGATAACCGGCAAACTTTCCGACCGTATCGAACCCCGGCTGCTTGCCACTGCCGGCATGAGCTTGACAGTTGTTGGGGTGATACTTTTCTCAACATTGCAGCCGGATACCGCTTCATATCTTATCGTTGCCAATCTGATCCTACTCGGTACCGGTTTTGCCCTGTTCAGCTCCCCGAACATGAACGCCATCATGGGTGCAGTGGAAAAGCGTCACTATGGGCTGGCGTCGGGAACTGTAGCGACCATGCGCCTGCTTGGTCAGATGTTCAGTATGGCCATGGCCACCATTGTTTTGACACTCATCGTCGGCCGCCAGGCAATCGTCCCAGAAAACTATGACCTGTTTCTGCGCAGCATTCACACGGTCTTTACTCTATGCGCCCTTCTCTGCCTTGCAGGGGTCTATTTCTCCTGGTTTCGAGGGGCCTTGCTATCTTCAAGCGTACCGAACGGCAAGTGATATAGAAAAAGCCCTACTTGCGTTTTCTCAGGGCCATATGCGGGAACAGGGAGCGCTTCGTCAACGGCAGCGGATAGGTCTGATTGACATAACGCATATCTTCGATAGTGTAAAAGGCATTGGGATTGTATTTTTTAATAATGGCAATGATCTTGGCGAGATTTCTCCGTTTGGTGATACTGAAAATCAATTTCACCGGCCCAGACTCCCCTCGTGCATCAACGCTGGTCACGCCGTACCCCGCTTTCCAGAGAACGTTCACGAGCTCATCCGCCTCCTTCATGGTTATGATTCTTATCAAGAGATTGCCAAGGGCAATTCTTTCCTCGAGAACCACCCCGACATAGTTTCCGGCGGCAAATCCGCAGGCAAATGCGACATACGTCTGCCACGAATTAAGATTCTGCATGACCTGGGCCACCGCTATCAGCCAGATAAGGGATTCGAAAAAGCCAAGGAGGGCAGCAAAATACTTCAACCCTCTGGCGACAAAGATGATCCGCAGAGTGCCGATGGAAACATCAATTATACGCGCCAGAAAGACCAGGAGGGGGAGAATTATATAAATAAATACCGTGCTGTCAGTCATAAATGTCATTGTATATTACCTTCATAAACTTCATAAAACTATTTTTTCACCGATTCATTGCAGAGAAAATTGAATGTATCTCATGAGCCGCTAGACCATTATTGGTTATATCACAGGCAACCAATAAACCGACTCTTTTATTTTCCAACCTGTTCTGTCAGCATCAGGGTACTTGCTTGCAGAGCATTTTCGGCATGTCGTCCCCCCAGGTGATCGTCGCTTCGCCCTGATGTTCCCAAAAAGTCTTGTCCTTCCCCTGGTACCTTGTACCACTGCCGCTCGTTTGCACATACATCAGTGCAACACTACCGTCAAATTCGGCGACCAGGGACGAAGGATCGCTCTGCAAAAAGGTAATAATGACCTCCTTGGCGGGGTCGCCGTCGCAGATGAAACGAAACGGACTGTAGCCCGGAACAAGTTGGTTGATATCGCGACACCAGGCTTCGCTGTTACGACGGGGCAGGTCACTTTGGCCTCGGAGGCCAAGCTTGAACTCCACCACTGATTTCCACTCGTCCGAGCCGACATCCGGACCATGATTCTGCTCGTCGCTGGTCGCCACCTTATCTTCTATGAATTTGTACCACGAATAGGTGCAAAGACTTTCGGATCCCCTGCTCGACCGGCGGTCATCGCCCGCTCGGGATAAAGCTGCAGCAAAGATGATCAAAACTGTTATCCACCAACGCATCAGAGATCCTCCTGAAATAAAAATATTGCAGACAGATAGAAACCAAAGTATGTGCCTGAATTTACACCACTTTTCACTTATTTATTTCTTGTCGAGGTAGACAGAAACCGGAACTGGTTTCACGGTACTATTGAAAACGGGAGAATACTTCTAGCCACCTTGAGCAGTTCATCTTTCTGCTCTTCTGAAAGATCAGCCTCAATTTTAAAGTGAATGTTGATATTCTTGTATCCGACTGGAACCTCTTCCGATATTCGGAGAAAACCTTGGAGATCCAATTAGCCTACACAGCTGGACTCCACTTTTTTTATTCCTATGCCCCGAGCGGCTGAATGAGCTATCAGGCTTGTAGCCAGGCACCCAGAGAGGGCAACAAGAAGGTATTCGACCGGATTTGCTCCCAGATTTTTACCACATAAAACCGGTCGTTCACCAATTTCAAAAACAATTGAATCTCGCGTGTCATCCTCTTTAGCGCCATAGAAACTCTTTATTGTCGCCCGGTTGCGGGTCCCGTCAACCCAAGAGTTCTTTGCACGAAATCTGAATTGAGCAATTTCCGGGTTTTCCTTAACCTGTTCTATACTGTTGAATAATTGATCGACATTTACTCCATTGACTACTTTTCCCTGTGTCCTTTTAGTTTCCGCAACCGTTTACCGGGCTATAATCACCCCTAAAAAAGTAAAAAATCAGTGATCGTTCAAGGACGCACATTCCTAGGTTTCAAACGGATGAGATTTGACAAAATCAGGTTGGTAAAAGTCACAACTTTCCAGTTCCTGGACCCAGCCGTTTTCAAGACCCAGAAAGTCCATTTCGTCGAGGACTTCCGCATATTCTTCCTGGATCACACCACGATCTAACTCAGACAAAGGACACCCCCCCGGCTGTGGGCTGTATTGGGACATAAGCGAAATGGTGATCCGGGGGGAGACTTCTTCGGCCAGAAAACGCAGCACACGCCGACTGTTCTCGACTTGACCGGGAAGGACTAGATGACGCACAATGACTCCTGACTGAATCTCTCCTGCACTATTCAGCACGAGCTCCACCCCTTTTTGCCGCACCATTTCCCGAATCGAACGCATGGCAACCTGTGGATAGTCGGGGGCACCGGAGAGCTGCCCGGCCAATTTGCGATCCATATATTTCAGATCGGGGAGATAAACATCAATGAGAGGTTCCAAGGGAACGAGGCTTTTTACCCGGTCGTAACCATTGGTGTTATAGACGATGACCGGAGTAAGCCCCTGATCCCGCAATGCATAAATGATGTTTTGAACTTGCGGAATAACATGGGAAGGCGAGACTAAACCAACGGCATGGGCACCTTGGTCCAATATCGCCGCAATTCGGCAAGTTACATCGTCGAGCGCAAGGGCGTACTCAATTTCCGTTCCGTAATTACAACTGATTTGATAATTTTGACAGTAGCAGCATTGCAGATTGCAATGGCTGAAAAAGACGTTGCAGATACCGTGTTGTCCGCTGATCACCGGCTCTTCACCGCGATGCAAACAAATGGAACCGATCTGATACCCCGTTCCGGTCCGACAATATCCGAATTCCCCAGCCAAACGATCAACACCGCATTTTCTGGGGCAAACCTCACATGAGCTTAATGCCTCACGATACGTATTTATTACCAATGTCGTTATTTACTTTCCGTTATCATTTTCAAACCGCATACCTGTACCGCGCAGCTTGAACCACGCGGCTCCCTCGACAAATCGCAGCCAGGACATTTGTGCGCTGTTGCGATATAGAAAATACGATTTATACAATACGACTTTACATCATTTTTTTACAATCTGAAATTATCTCATTGGAATTATTATCGACCACCACGTAACACTCATGATTGGTATTCAAAGGATCCGTACCATATTTCCCCCGAAAAAAAGTTTTCCACTCTTCCGGGGTAATCGATCGGCATCTTCGCGGGGATTCCAGAGATAAACTCCTCCGGCCTTGAACGAGATTTCAGGTGGCGTAGAATAGTGCTCAACCGCGATGGGTCTGCACTATTCGTGCGATGAGCAAAGTTATTCAGAAAACTGGAGAAATTCTAGATTCAAGATTTTATTTTTGCCGAACCTCTGGAAAGGAAAAGTGCGTGATGATATTCGTCGCGGTGCAGAATTAAATATACCATTCATTTCCATGAACACATTGGCTGTTACAATAGCCAGATACGGTTGATTAGCGAATAGCCATGCAGTCATCATAGGTGCCATTATTTATTGCAATGTTGCTTGGCTCGGTTGCAGGTGTTGGTGTTGTGTTATCTCTGGTCGATAGTGACATGAAGTTGCTTTTGCAAAGTATTCTAACGCTATTTGCTGGAGCTTTTTCTGTGATGATTACGGCGTTTAATCTAGTAAAGCGAACTGTATCTATTAAACGTATTTGATATAATTATTGTATAATTTAGGTTTATGGTGCTGCCGCCTCTCGCAGCGGTTTTGGGCAATGCCTACCGGGATTGCCATTTCTTTACTTTTGCTCATTTTTACCGAGAAAACTCGTTGTAGGCAGAGAGGGTGGAATGAATACACATTTTTACATGAAGAATGAGCCACAAACTCGAGGTTAAAAGAGAATATACTATGAGATCAACAAAACCGTACCGGATAGTACCGGCTTTATTGCTGCTGGTGCTGTTGTTTGCCGCTCATGCCTATGGTACAGAAGGTCCCTATGAAAAAAATATCGAAAAACATAGTGCTGCCGTCCCGATGCTGATAACTTATGTCCTGCTGGCGTTGATTTTTTCATTTCTTTGTTCGATAGCGGAAGCAGTATTGTTAAGCATTACTCCCTCTTACATCGAAGGCATGAAAGAAAAGCTTCCTGAACGGGCAGCCCTTCTAAAACGCTTGAAACAGGATAATGTAGATAGGTCGCTGGCGGCAATTCTGACCCTCAACACGATTGCCCATACAGTTGGTGCAATAGGTGCCGGAGCAGAAGCAGCTATTGTTTTTGGAAGCGCCTGGTTCGGATTGTTCTCGGCGGCAATGACCTTGATGATTCTTTTTCTTTCTGAAATTATTCCAAAAACCATCGGTGCTGTGCATTGGTCAAAACTTGTAACACCGACTGCATATTATGTTAATACATTGATTGTAGCTCTTTATCCGATCGTATGGCTCTCAGAGCAAATGACGCGATTTATTTCTCATGGAAAAACTGTGCACATATTCAGCCGTGACGAATTCATCGCCATGACATCGGTCGGTGTAGCAACCGGACAAATACATAGCAAAGAATCAAAGATTATTCGAAACCTTTTACGATTCGAAACATTGAAAGTTGCCGATATTATGACGCCACGCACAGTAATCATGGCACTTCCAGAAAATATGAAAATCAGTGATTCATTAAAACAAATAACTGAAACTCCCTTCTCACGGTTGCCGCTCTACAGGAAGCATATTGATGCTATTACGGGTTTTGTCCGTAAAGATGATGTATTGATTTCTACTACCCAGAAGCGGGGTAATGAAACACTCAAGGCTTTGAAGCGTAATATAATTGCTGTTCCTGAGTCAGTATCGTTGACTTCACTACTAGAGCGCTTTCTTAAGGATCGGCAGCATATTGCTATAGTAGTCAACGAATATGGCGGAGCGGATGGACTGGTGACACTCGAAGATTTAATCGAGACACTCATGGGACTGGAAATCATGGATGAAACAGACGATGTGGAAGATATGCGTTCCCTTGCTCGGAAGCAATGGCTGGAACGAGCCAAGGCCATGAATATAGCACCTGACATCTAAAATAGAGGCCAGTAAAACCTCCTACCCCGCTAACACCCTCGGCAAAGAGGGTGCACATGGAGAAGATATTAGCCCATGCTTAGCAGAACAATAAATATCCCCATTACTAACGGGATGTTCCCATCGTCAAGCTGTTTCCGTTTCGGCTCACGGGTGGTGGACTTGCGAACGTGCAGGGTACGACCATCTTTTTGTTTGAAGGTGGCTGTCACCCTGCGTTGGCCGGCAAATATTCGTCGAAGAGTCGACCAGCGGTCATTGATCCCGTGTGGCCGTAATTTTCGCCGCAGAACCTGAACAGCTTGATAAGCCAGCACGGTGATAAAGAGATGCCCTTCGGCCCGGTCTTCCTTGTGGTGGCAGGTGGGGCGTAGCCCCAACTTCGATTTCAAGCTCCGGAAAACCGCCTCGAGATCGGTCAGCATAGCCTAGGTTTGCCAGAGCATTTTTTCATCCCACCTCAGCTCATTGGTACCCGGGCAGTAGACCCCGGGATGGGTCAACATCGTCACGGCAACCGTGACTTTTTCCCAGGACAGCGCTACGGCTTTATCGCCGGTTGCACCCCGAATGACGTCGATACGACAATGCCGGCCGCTGCCGTGACTTTTTTCCTGCAGGCGGCGGATCCTCTGAAGAATCCTGTCGTGAGGTTTTTCCCGGCGCGGCGGGGTCAGCCCAGCGACCAGTTTGGCCAGTCCATTCTCAAACTTTTCGGTAAAGAGGCTGGATATCCCAGCCTCTTTTTCCTGGCGCTCGGAGGAATAACAGGACAACCGCGCTTCGGTGGCCGCTTCGTTGACTATCCGCTGCACCAGGATGGATCCCCCCGATTTGTTCACCACCTCGACCGGCCGCTCCGTATCGAACCGGCGCCCCCCTTCCCGACTCACCAGCAGATACCGATAATGGTGGTCGGCCAACCAGGCTATATTGCTCTCGGTCGCGATACCTCGATCCATGGTCACCAGTGCCCCTTCAGGGCTCTGCAGGCCTAGAGTCACCAGGGGGCAAGCGGATCGTTTTTCCTTGGAATGACCACGTTGCCCCTTATGGTTGCCGGCGGCGTCTCCTTCGAAAGAGGTGTTGGTCAGATCATACAGAGTCACCGTTGTCTCCAGAGCAAACAATGCACCGATCCTGGCATAGAACAGCGAATCAATGACATCCCGGCATAATCACAACCCAAAAGGCTCGCCCAGACCGCTACGCTCGGTCAGCAATAGGTCGCAATTTCACTGCCTGGCTCTGCCATCCTGCCGCATCCTGCTGCACCTTGTTCAGCCCGGAAGCGGCAAAAATTTGCGGTACATGCAGCTCTTGCAAGGCGGCAAGGCCGACATGTTCAAAACCAATTGGCCGAGACCGAACCAACTCCAGGGAATTGACAGCCACTTCTTGATAGTCAAAGCTGCTCCCATTTTCGTCTGGCCTGTCCTTTGCAGCACCCCTACCGACCAAAAGTGCAGCATAGCGATGTGCCTCCTGCTCAATATCTCCCGCCCAAGGGAACAACGCTCCCTGCCCGGCAAGGATCTGCTCGATCCGGGTACACAGCTCCAGCCATTTCTCTTTCGGCAGGCTGAAGTTCGTACCCAGGTTCAAGAGGGTTCGCTGTTTGACGCGGCCACCGATCCGTTCCGAGGCGGCCAGGCGAAAGGTGGTGCAGGCATCCCCCGATCTACGGCTGCTGATTTTTATTTGTCGAATATACATGGCAGGGGATCATAACCATGTTTCCAGTAAAAAAACAATAGCTGATATCATTATCATGGCACTACATTTAACCTCCTAACCATGTGCTCATTGATTTGCCGTCATATCTGCAACATTGATGGAGTGGAAATCGTTGAACATACCATTTAAATGCCGCATCTGTGACAAACATGGGTTAAGATCGCGGACTGAAAGTCCAGCGACACCTGCCTTCGCCGGTTGAGCTATTCGATGTCAAAACGATCGTTGGGGTCTTTTTCAAAATGATGGGCCAGATATTCCTTTATCATTTCTTTCGTGAGTTCACCGGAGGTGACACAAAAATAGCCTCAAGCCCAAAAATATTGCCCTCAATACCGCTTTTTGATTAACGAAAACTCCTCAAATATCATTCGTGCCACTCGACCTTTCACCCTGCGCATGACGTCAGATGGTGAGATGACTAGCGGTGCAGATACAAGAATATGCACATGATCCTTGCTGACAACACCTCGCTATAGCGCACCCTCGAGGCCAGGTCTCCTTGCAAAACATGGCAGCGGTGCTTTGGTACTCAATTTTGAACTTTGTATAACTCACTTGGCGATAGTCCATATGACGCTTATATGCTAACTGCTAGCAGAATGCTACCCGCCTAAAAGGCGGGCGGGGGTAACCTTTTTCAGGAACAATAAATCCAGACTGCCCATTCAGTCTATAAACTAGCGGTATACCGGAGCCTTGCGGATCAGTCCCATGCGACATAGGATGGGCCGCTCAAAACACGGACACCGGCGGCTTTGACCATCTGCCTGAGCATGGGTTTGAACATCAAAGAGTGGGATGGGGCGATGATCCACCAGTAGATCCTGCCCCAGACCCCACGTGGGACAAAGCTCGGGGTCATGCGCAGTTCGGTACAGCCGTCCGGCAGAACCTGGACCCGGAATTCCAGAAGGGCCTCGCCCGGGGCCAGCATCTCGGCCCGGAGCAGGAGACGGCGATGTTCCTCAACCGCCACCACACGCCAGAAATCCAGGTGGTCGCCCATGGCCACAGAATCCACGTGACGCCGCCCCCGGGATAGTCCCGGACCACCCAGAAGCTCGTCCACGAAACCACGCAGCCGCCAAAGGCAGGTGCCAAAATACCAGCCGGTGTCACCGCCGATACGCTTGACCACGTCCCAGGCAAGTTTCGGTGGGCCATCGAGGGTAATGGAGAAGGTGTCGCGGAAGACCCTGGTCTCCGCTTTGTCCTGCCCCCCGGCCCATTCCGGCAGAAGGGTGGACCCCGCGTCGTAGCAGCTGGAGGCAACCTCGTTCCGATACACCTCCCCCAGAGCCTTGGTGATGGCATCCCGGCAGGAGAAAAGTTTTTGCGGGATGATCTCGCGAAGACGTTCGTCGCGACAAAGGATCTCATCACGCATACGTTCCACCAGTGGCCGAATGAGAGCCACGGATACCGGGGTGACCAGATTCATCCACCCGATGGAAATCTGATGGATGCGCATGGGCAGCACCAGAACGAGGCGTTTCGGCAGCCCGGCCTCCTCTGCATAGATATGGAACAGCTGACGCCAGGTAAGCACCTCCGGACCGCCGATCTCATACACCTGCCCGGCGGTCTCAGGGTGGTCCAGGCAGCCGGCCAGATACTCGACCACATTGGCGATGGCGATGGGCTGGCACTTGGCATCCATCCAGCGTGGGGCGAACATGATCCGCATATTCCCGCAAAAGGCCTGAATCATCTCAAAAGAGGCCCCGCCTGAGCCCAAGACCAGAGGCGCACGTAGCTGCGTCACCCTGGCACCGCCCAGGGCCAGGATTTCACCAACCTCGTAGCGTGAGCACAGCTGATCCGGGAGATGTGTCGGGTTTCCCAGACCGGTGAAATGAATGATCCATTCCACTCCCGCTTCGCGTGCGGCACGTACCGTGGAGTAGGCGATGTGCCGATCGAGAGTGGCGAAATCCTGCTCTCCCGGCCTGACAGAATGAATGAGGTAGACCACCGCCCGGCAACCGCGCATGGCCTCGGTGAGAACTGCGGTATCCAGAGCATCGGCAACGACGATCTCCAGGTTGGAATGCCTGCCCCAGGGTCGCCCCTGAATCTTGCTGTCGGAGCGTCCTGCCGCACGCACCTTCCAGCCGCGTTCGAGCAGGAGGGGCACCAGTCGTCCGCCCACATAGCCCGTGGCCCCCAAAACTATTACAGGTCTAATATCTCGATCCATCCCAGTCCTTTCCCCCTTGGTCGAAGCGGATAATGTCATCGTCGATGGGGGGCCTTTTGCCACCACATACATTCCTCTGCATATAAATTCCTTTGTATTCGTCAAAATAAAAGATGGCAGCTACCTGCCTTCATCGAGGCTCAAGTTCAGACAATTTCCGCCAAGCAGACACCTGAGACACGGCTGCAATTACTACCCTTAGAAGTGAAATTTCGCAATGTCCTATTTAAAACGCAGGCTTCGAACAGGATCAATCGTAAACCAGCCAATGAACGACAGCTCTTCATCATCAACAGCAGGTGAAAGATGATTTCAGGGGGAATGCGAACACATGCAAATATGCCAAACTGGCCAGGTGCTATAATGACAAAGCATTGTAAAATATTTAGGAATCGAATGCGTGTGGTGTTTTTGCATAGATCCCCGGCGAAGGTCGTAGCACACCTATCGATTATCTGACGAGGTTGAGTAATCTGGTTTCCAAAAAGAACGTGACATCGACCTGGGAAATATGGCCGAGGATACAATGTCACAGAACAGACGTATTCCCGATGGCATCATGAATACTAAGAATCATCAGTATCAACCCCCAAGATAATCTGAAAAAATATCCTATTAGTTACCACTTCATTCAGTTATGATCGATAGGAAATACTTTGACCATCGAGTGGCTTCAGTCTTAATTATCTGAAATGAAATCGTCTTTCCAGACCTCGTAAACCCTTCCCCAAAACAGGCGGGGTTACTGGACACTTTTAAGCAATTATAGAACGGGTGTAATACAAAAAAGTGATAACATGAAAATCGACATCAAATTCAAAAAACTTCTGGACTCAGACGAGCCACAAGAATAATATACAAGGCCATGGACTGGCCGATAAAAATACAGGGGCGCTTTGTAACAGAGTCAGAGATGGAGGAGGTACGGATGCTTCTTGACACCCATCCTTTATGGAACCGATCTCGCTTATCCCGCGAGCTTTGTATTCGCTGGAAGTGGCGGCGCCCTGACGGTCAGATTAAAGACATGGCCTGTCGCGAGCTACTTCGCAAGGTTGAGTTTCGTGCCTTGATAAAGCTGCCCCCGCGCCAGCGTCCCGGTCCTGGCCGGCTGCTGAACATTGAACCGGTCAAAGTTGACCAAGAGCCAATATCGTGTTTGTTGTCGAACATTAGGCCGGTAAAGATTGTCAATGCGAGGGATTGCGCTGAACACGAGAAAGCCTTTAACCACCTGATGAAACAATACCACTATCTCAGTTATGGACGCCCCGTCGGCCAGAATATGAAATATTTGATTATTGGGCGGGATGAACGTTTTCTTGGTTGTCTGTTGTTTGGCGCGGCCGCGTGGAAAGTTGAGGATCGAGACAGCTGGATAGGCTGGCCGGCGGCAGTTCGCGAGCAAAATCTTGGTTTAATTTGCAACAACACTCGTTTTTTAATATTTGACTGGGTTAAGGTTCCCCACCTTGCCAGCTATGCTCTCGGAGCATGCCTGCGCCGTCTGCCTCGAGACTGGAAACGGCGCTATGGTAGTGATATAGCGATGGTCGAGACATTTGTCGACACGACGCGATATCTCGGTACCTGCTATAA
>CAMBBS010000021.1 GCA_945863875.1 Desulfopila aestuarii DSM 18488 | reverse complement strand
GTGTTCCTGACTTGATTTTTCCCTTGAGCTTCTGACTGACCGTATAGGTCTTTCTGGTCTTTTCGTCGTAGGCCGTAATCCGTTCATAGATGTAAATATCGCCATTCGGACGCGTCTCACGCCGTTCGCCGACGTGAGTTTTTCCTGTTATTGGTTTGGCCATGAATAAACCCCCTTTGAGATGTGCGTATAAGTATAATGCGCACACTCGAAAAGGCAAGAAAATAAGCACGGTTTTTCCACTAAACCGTGTTTGTGGAGTTGTGTTTTCGGCCTAAAGTGTCGCTTTATCCGATTTTCAGGATAGTAAGTGAGACTTCTCAGCGAAGGTTCCCTGCGGCTTAAGTCCAGACGGGTTTTTAAAAAGGCCAGATGCGCGGGATGAACAGAGTTGATGCGACGATGACGAAGATATTCAGGGGGATGCCCAGCTTCATATAATCGATGAAGCTGTACCCCCCGGGGCCGTAGACCATGAGGTTGGTCTGGTAGCCCATCGGCGTGGCGAAACAGGCACTGGCGCCAAAACAGATGCCGATGATAAAGGGTTTGGGGTCGACCCCTATGCCTATTGCCGTAGAGATGGCGATAGGCAGCAGCAGTACCGCCGTTGCGTTGTTGCTGAGGAGCTGGGTGCACAAGCTGGTAAGGAGGATGATTGCGCCGAGGGTTATTGTCGGAGAAAATCCGGAAAAGTAGCTGAGAAAGGTTTCGGCATAGAGTTGGCTGGCCCCGGTTTTCTGCATGGCCGTGCCAAGAGCGATAGTTCCGGCAATGAGCAGCAGTACATCCCCCTGCAGTGACCGGTAGGCGTCGCGCATCTGCAGGCATCCGGTGATGATCATGAGAAAGGCCGCAGTCAGGGCGCAGGTCATAATGTCGGCAATGCCCAGGGCGGCGGTGGTGATCATACAGATAAAGTTGATGATCGCCCACAGGGCCTTGCGCTTGTGGACCAGTTCTTCATAGACATCTTCGATAACGATATATTCCGTACTGGAACGGATCTCTTCCAGTTTGCTTTCAAGGCACCAGATAAGGAGAATATCACCGGTCTGGAGGCGGACATCGTGGATCTGCCTCTCCGTCAGATGGAGGTTGGTTCGTTTGACGGCGATAATGTTTACCTCTGGGTCCCTGGCCAGGCTGGTGTACTGTAGTTGCTGGCCGCGCACGCTTGAGTGTGGCGAGATGATCAGTTCGACAACAATCGGCGCATCTTTTTGCGCCCCCAGGAACAGATCTTTTTCCGTTGTCGGCAGTTCCAGCTCCTCATTGTGCAGAATGGCCACCAGGTCATTGAGCGAACCCTTCACCAGCAGGATATCTTCCTCGGCGATGGCCATTTTCATGCGGCTTGGATGATAGATAAAGGATTTTTTTATCAATTCGATAACATTGATACTGGGGTAATCTTTCCTGAAGATTTCGTTTGGGCTCTTGCCGATGAAGCTGCTTTTTGCCGGAATTTTCAGTTCGGCCAGATATTGGCGATGGGCACTGTCCTGCAGACGGCAGATCGGACTGGCCTGGTCGGGAAGTATTTTCGGCGCGGCAAAGTAGAGGAAAATAATTCCCGCTATGGCAAGCGGTATGCCAAGGGTGCTGAGTTCGAACATGGACAGGCCATCGTAGCCGAAACTGACGCTGAGATCGCTGATGATGATATTTGTCGAGGTGCCAATGAGGGTGCATGTCCCGGCCAGAATTGAGGCGTAGGAAACCGGGATGAGAAATTTTGACGGACTGAGGCCGAATTCGCAGCACATGGTCATGACCACCGGAATGAACAGGATCACCATTGGGGTGTTATTGATGAAAGCCGAGGCAATGCCCACGGTAAACAAAATGATGATCAGGGCCAGCTTGTAATTTCCGTTGGCCACTTTAAGGATTTTTCTCCCGAGGAATTCGACGCCTCCGGTACGCATCATTCCCTTTGAGACAACAAACAGGGCTCCGACGGTGATCACCGCCGGGTTGGCAAAACCGCCGATCGCCTCTTTGGGGGTAAGGATGCGACTGACGACGAGAAGAACCATGATGCCGATGGCCGTCAGATCGACAGAGAGCTTCTCGGTTATCAGCAGGTAGAGAGTCAGAAAAAGTATCGCGGAAATTATCCAGATATCCATTTTTATTATGCTGGCTTTTGCTCAGAGAATCTATCTGACCGGGTGGACTGTCAGGAATACCAATAAAGACGTTCCTTCACGTTACGGGTCGTTGTTCATTTTGTCCAGTCGGCGAATTTGCGCCGATAGAGAGCAGAATCTGCTCGTCAACGGGGGGAGGCATCAACTCTGACCTTTTCGCGACTTCGAACGCGCCAATACGCTTCGTCCGGAAGCCGGCATGCTGCGCCAGAGGCTCTTTGTGCAATAAACGGCGCCAGAGGTTCTGGTCCGGCTTATCAGATATGACACCGATCCCGGTCCTTGGTCCGCGACATGCCTGGAATCAGGGTTTGCGTGGCCACCACTCCTTTCCATTGTCTGATGGTGAATTGGATAAAATGGGAGAGGATTTCCGCATCGGAGGAGAGCAGGTCGCGCATCAGGGTGATTTTGGCGATCATATCGATGGAGCCGTGCACGCTGTGAACCTCACGCACTTCGTCGAGGGCGAGCAGCTTATCGAAAATCTGCTGCTCGTATTTCCCCTCCACATTGAGGAGGATGAAAACGGTAATCTCCCGCTTCATCTCCGGGTATTCCTGTTCCTTGTGTTCTGCCATTTTCTGCCGGAAGGCCTCCATGTCTGTCGGAATGAGTTTATCGACGCCGATACCGTAGGTCCGTTTTCTGCCAATTTCCCATTGATGGACGGAGATATACAGATACAGGTCGTCAACTGTTCGTCCTGGAAAAGATTTAACCAGTTTGCTGTTATCGATAAGGGTCGCCAGGGGTCGGTAAATGGTCCGGTACCAGTCGGCTCCGGCCTGTTTGAAGGAAACAGCCTGGTTTTTCTGGTTCGTGAGAAACTTGCGGTGCTCTCTCACCTGCCACTCCAGATGATCGAGCTGGCCGGGTTCGGTCAGCTCGATGCTGTCGGGCAAGCCGGCCTTGTCGCGAAAGTGTATTTTTTCGATATAGAGCTTATTTTCCAAGGTGTTCTTCGATGGCAGAAGTTCGACGATGCGTGAGCGGATATCGGTCCAGCCCAATTCCACGGCGGCCCGGAAGCGGTGGTGGCCATCGAGAATAAAAAAGTCCTCCTTGATCTGGTACAGGGCGATGGGCGGCATGTTCTTGCCCTCCCGCATGGCATCCATAATGCCCTTCAGCCGCTCATCCACCTTTGGTGAGTGGGTCTTGAATTGATTGTCGAAGTCGTGGTATCTGCCGACACTGCCGATAATTTTTGTCAGAGGCACCATCAGGGTCCCCCGTTCAATCGCCTCGTAGGCCTCTTCTTTTTCTTGGCGGATATTGAAATTGCTCGGGTTATTGTCCGCCCTCTGACTGTCCTGGTCGGCAAGGCTCTTTTTCCGCGCTTTAAAGGGATTCAATTTCGAGAACATGGTAGCCATAACTATTTATTACCGCAGTTGATTTAACCCTGGTTACTCTGTCCGTGTCGTTGGCAAAAAGGGTGTGGATATGACCATGAATAAAATAACGGGGCTGATATTTTTCGATGAATTCGACAAAAACCCGGAAACCGCGATGGCAGGGGTCTTCCGCATCATGAATAAATCTCGGTGGTGCATGGGTGATCATGAGATCGACGCCGCGACTGCGCCACAGGGCAAAGCGCATTTTCCGGATAAACCTGGCCATCTGTTTTTCAGTATACTGATTGATATTGCCGTTATACCACCTTGAACCGGAAAAACCGGCTATCCTGAGACTGCCGAATCTGACAATGCGCCGATGGATATGCAGGCAGCCCACCGGGGGAGATGATGCATAACGCAGATCATGGTTGCCGAGAACGTAGAGGAGCGGCGTATCATAGCGATGTCGCAGGGCGGAAAGATACTCCGGTGGAAGGTCGCCGCAGGCAAGGATCAGCTCAATGTCGTTGATGATCGGACCACCACCCACCGTCTCCAGCAGGCTTTTGCTGACCGTATCCGAGACACTGAGGATTTTCATACGCTTGCCGGAGACATTGACAGGACGGTGCGCATCGTCTGTTACCGAGTGCTGGACAGGCCGATGAGTGCCGCGCCAATGGCATTACCGACCTCGCAATGTTGTGGAAAACTGACGGTGGTGCGCAGATTTTCCGCTACCCCGGGAAGAAAATACCGGGCTGCCGCCCCGATGCCGATCAGCGGCAGTTTAATAGAAAAATCAACCCCCAGCACCGGGTTATCTTTTCGCGTGGCAATAAAATTGGTCAGTGAATTCTGCCAGTAGCGCTGCACGATATAGTCAACAATGAGGTTTTCTATGAGCTCCTCGGTGTTTGCAACAACCAGCCGGGCAAACGCCGCTCCGCTCATGTTCATGGCCCTGCCGAGCAGTTCCGCGCCGGCGGCCGCGTTCTTTTTGTCACCAATGTCGATTTGGCCAAGAACATGCAGGGCGTCGGTCGGGGTAAAGCCGCACTCAAAGATCTGCTGTTTTCTCGTCAGGTGTTCCAGCTGTACATTCAGCGGGATACCGCCAAGGCCGGTGTGCGCGCGAATGGTGGCCGGCGTCAGTTGCCCCTTTTTTTGCAGCAGCCTGGTCAGTTCGTTATCCGCCACATCGTTCCGTGCCTCGGGGCGCAGGACGATCAGCTTGGCCTGGTCTTCCGCGCCCAGCCACTCGTAAACCGGTGGCATCTCGTGTACCATGGCCAGGGGGGTGACCCGTGCGGGTCCGATGGTCAGCCGTCCCCTCTTGTCAACAGACACATGACTGTCACCGCCGATGCCGGCCGTATGCATATCGATGGCCTCGACATGGGTTTTCCAGCGACCTATCCGGCAGCCATCCGAGGTCAGACACGGCTGGCCGTTTTCGATCATGGCGATATCGGTGGTTGTGCCGCCGACATCGATAACCAGGCAGTCGCCGTCGCTTCGGGAAGCGCCGAAAGTGGCGGTGCAGGCCGGGCCGCTGGCCACGGTCAGTCCCGCCTCGTTGACGGCCATCTCGGCCCCCATGGCCAGGCCGTTGCCGCTGATGACCATTAACGGGCAGTCCAACTGCTGGGTCGCCATGGCCTTTTGGACGCCTTCGACAAATTCCTCCATGACGGGCATCAGTTTGGCGTGCAGTCCGGCGGTGGCGGCTCTTTCCTCCATGCCCACCAGATTGCTGATGCGATGCGAACAAAAGACCGGTTTCGGGTCGAGCAGGCTGATGGCCTTTTCCGCCACCAGCTCGTGGGTCGGATTTTTTATGGACATGGCCGAACAGACGCCATAGGCATCGACTTCATTTTTTAATCCGCTGATCAGCTGCACCAGATAGTCAAGTTCCAGCGGCTCCTCTTCGTTGCCCTGAATGTTATGGCCGCCCTTGACAAAGACAACCGCCTTGACCGGTAGTTTGAAGTGTTTTACATAGCCAATGACGATAATGGCCACCCGGGCACCTTTGTTTTCCACAACGCTGTTGGTGGCGAGGGTTGACGATACGGCCACCGCGTCGATCTGCTCGGCGGAAAGTGTGCCGGGGGTGTTGGTATTGTCGATATTGAATTTGGCGAAAAGCTCGGCCAGCGCTTCTCCGGTTCCCGCCGCCAGGTGATAGTGGCTGGTCGGCTTTTTGGCGGTCGCGATAACTTTTCCTGATTCCCTGTCGAGGAGTACCGCATCGGTATATGTCCCGCCGGTATCGATGCCTATTATATATTTTTGCATGTTCTTTATGGTTGCAAGACTGTTCTGTTTCCCATTATGAATGGATAACGGTTTTTTTTGACCATAGCGCAAACAGGGTGGAAATACCATGGTCAAACGAGTGGACGGTTATTATAGCACAGAAGGCGGTACTTCTCCGCCGGAAGTTTCATACGAATGAGTGGGAGTGTGTTCTATGAAGAGAAAATTTTCAGTATATTGTAAAGCTCTCCTGCTGTTCAGCCTGATGATTCCGCAAATGTTGTTTGCCGGTGATAAAAGCGGTATCCTGCGGCTGGCGCTGCTGCCGGTTCCCGATGTGCTTCCTGTCTATGTTGCCCTGGAAAAAGGCTATTTCACGGAGCTGGGTATCTCGGTGGAGTCTCTGCCGGTAGGCAGTGCAGTGGAACGGGATCAGCTGATGCAGGCCGGTCGAGTGGACGGCATGATCAATGAAATATCCGGCGCGGCCAATTTCAACCGGGAACAGAATCGGGTGAAAATTGTCGCCATCGCCCGCGCGCCGATAGGGCAGGCGCCGCTGTTCAGACTCCTTGCCGCACCCGGCAGCACGCTGAAGACGGTGGCTGATCTGGCCGATATTCCCATTGGCATTTCAAAGAATACGGTTATTGAATATATTACCACCAGACTGCTTGAAGCAGGCGGCGTGGCTTCTTCCGCGATTCGTTATCAATCGGTGCCGGTACTGCCGGAGCGGCTGCAGCTGCTCCTTGCCGGACAGCTGGCGGCGGTGGTATTGCCTGATCCCCTTGGGGCAAGCGCCCTCAAGGGCGGCGCCATCGAAATCGTCAATGATACGGCGCTGAGAAGTGTCAGCGCCAGTGTGGTCACCTTCACCGTCGACGCCTTGACGACCAAAAAGGAGACGGTGAAAAAATTTATGCTCGCCTGGGATAAGGCCTGCGCCGACCTGAACGACGATCCCGCCTCTTTTCAGCAGCTGATGCTGGAAAACATACGCGTGCCGAAAAACGTGCAGGAGGAGTTCCGTGTTCCGCCCATGCCGCGAAAAGAGGTGCCGACCAGGGCCCAGTGGGATGATGTCATGGCCTGGATGCTGGAGAAAAATCTTCTGCAGCAGCCTCTCGTCTATGAGGACTCGGTCACCTCGGATTTTTTGGCGAAATGAAAGGCTGTTGGCCATGATAGAAGTACACAAGCTGCGGTTTGGCTATGGCGGCGGCGTCTTTCTCTTTGAGGATTTTAGTTTGACCATCAGGAGGGGCGAGTCCTGGACGGTCATCGGCCCCTCCGGCTGCGGCAAGACGACGCTTCTCTACCTTATCGCCGGTTTGCAGAGTCCTCATGGCGGGGAAATCAGCATCAACGGGGAGAAGATTGTCCGGGCCAGGCCGTCTACCGGACTGGTGCTCCAGGACCATGGCCTGCTGCCCTGGGCGACCATACTGGAGAACGCCCGCCTCGGTTTGAAGATACGAAAATTCTACGGTCCGGATGGAAAACACAGCCCGGTAAATGTTCAGGTCGACAGCGAAAAAGATGACCGTCGAGTACAGTACTGGCTGAACTGGCTGGGAATAGAACAGCTGCGGAATATGTATCCGGCCCAGTTGTCCAGAGGCCAGCGTCAGCGGGCGGCGATCGCCAGAACCCTGGTCCTCGAACCGGATCTGCTGCTGATGGATGAACCTTTTTCGGCCCTTGACGCGCCGATCAGGGAAGAATTGCAGAAAGTGATGAACAATTTCCATGCAGAGTCTGGCCTGACCTCGCTTACCGTCACCCATGATATCGAAGAGGCGGTGGTGCTTGGCGAAAAAATACTCGTTCTCGGCAACAGCTGCAACCGTACTCCCCGGGTCATTGACAATGTTTTATGCGGAGAGGCGGCGACCAGGGGCGGTGCCGAGTTTCTGCGGCGGTGCGCTGAATTACGCGATCTTCTTGCGGCCGGAAATACCCGAGGAAGCTGAGGGAGCTGCCCAAGACAATGAAGAAAAAAGCGACATTTCTCAGCACCCTCGTCGGCGTGGTGATGTTTTTCTGCCTGTGGCAGCTGGCGGCCTTGCTCATCAATCGTCCGATCCTGCCCGGGCCGATTGAGGTGGTGCCGCTCTTTTGTAAGAATGTTACCGGTGAGCTGGGTCTACATTTCCTGGCGTCCGCCGGTCGGGTGCTGGCGGCGGTTTTTCTGGCCACCCTCTTTGCCGCGCCTCTCGGTCTGGCGCTGGGGCAGATGCCGAAACTGGACCGGGTGATAAGTCCACTGGTCGCCATAATCTACCCGATTCCGAAAATAATTTTTTTGCCGGTCATCTACGTGCTGATGGGTATCAGTGATATATCTAAAATTACCCTGATTGCCATGATTATCTTTTTCCAGATTCTCGTGGTGGTTCGCGATGAGGCCTCCGGTTTGAAAAAAGAACTGATTCTCTCGGTGCAATCCCTTGGCGCCGGACGGCGGGCACTGTTTCGCTATGTCTATCTTCCGGCATCCCTGCCGGCGGTGCTGACCGCCCTGCGGGTATCGGTGGGCACCGCCGTGGCCGTGCTCTTTATTGCCGAACAGTCCTTGACGAGCTATGGTCTGGGTTATTACATCGTGATTGAGACCTATCAGGTCCTGCTCTATCCGGAAATGTATACCGGTATCATGGGCATGGGGCTGCTGGGCGTGCTGCTGTATTTTGCCATCTATGCCATCGAGCTGAAGGTGAGTAAACATCTGTTTGTTGCATAACATAAGGGCTGCCCGACATTCGCGGCATTGATCGGCAACCGGTAAAATGTTCCCGACTGCTGGCAAGAATGAGAGTAAAGAAGAGAAAAAAATACCATGCAAGAAAATGTTTCTTCAAAAATCGGCCTCTGGCTGCTGGCCATCCGTCCCAAGACTCTTCCGGCCGCTGTCGGGCCGGTCGCCGTCGGTTCCGCAGTGGCCTTTGCGGATGGAAAATTCAGCCTTCTTCCGGCCTTATGCTGCCTGCTTGGTGCGGTGCTTCTGCAGATCGGTGTCAACCTGGCCAATGACTATTTCGATTGTAAAAATAACATTGACTCCAAAGAGCGACTGGGCCCGGTACGCGTCACCCAGAGCGGCTTGATTTCGCCGATTGAGGTGAAACGGGGCATGATTGTCTGCCTGTTTCTTGCGGCAATGGTTTTTCTTTATCTGGCCCTGGTCGGCGGCTGGCCGATCCTGCTTATCGGGGCCGTCTCGGTGCTTGCCGCCCTTGCCTACAGCGGCGGTCCCTGTCCCCTTGCTTCCAATGGCCTTGGCGAGCTTTTTGTGTTTATTTTTTTTGGCCTGGTCGCAGTCGGCGGGACCTATCTTGTCCAGGCCGGACAGTTGACATGGATGGTGATGCTCACCGCCGTACCGCCTGGCCTGCTCATTACCGCCATCATGGTCGTCAATAATCTGCGGGATATCGATACGGACCGCAAGGCAGGTAAACAGACCCTGGCAGTCATCCTCGGCCGCAGTCGGACCATTGCCGAGTATAAACTGCTTGTTATCCTCAGTTATCTTGTGCCCTTGGCCATGATATCGGCCGGCATTGCGACGATAATGATTTTATTGCCGATGCTCACCCTGCCGCTGGCCTGGTTGACGACCAAAAGAATAAGCTACGAGAAAGGGGCCCCGCTCAATGACTTGCTTGCCGTGACGGCAAAGTTGTCCCTTCTCTACAGCCTGTTGTTTGCCGTCGGCCTGGCGCTATAAACATGCTGCGGGCAGCGCGGCATCCGATGAATACGTAATTGAAGAATGACAGAGACAGACAGCCTATGAGTTTTCTTGGAGTTAAAAAAAAGACGTTTGTAATTTTTGGTCTGGCCAATAAAAAATCCGTTGCCTGTGCGATCGGCCGGACTCTTGTTGCCGCGGGCGCCCTGGTCGTACATGTCGTCAGATCAGCGGAGCGGGCGGAAAATGCCCGAAAGCTCTTTCCGGAATCCCCGGTTTTTATCTGTGACGTGGAAGATGAAGGAAACATCATCCGGGTGCGTGATGAGATTGAGGGAAGACTGCTTGCCGTGGCCGGCGGTAAAAAAATAGACGGTATTGTCCATTCAATCGCCTTTGCCAACTACTCGGACGGAATGAAGCCCTTTCATGAGACCGGGAAAGAGGATTTCCTGCAGGCGATGAATGTCTCCTGCTTTTCCTTTATCAGCATCGCCAATCATTTTAAGGAGCTGCTGGCGGAGCATGGTTCGGTGGTGACAATATCCATTTCCACCACCCGTATGGCTGCGGAAAATTATGGCTATATGGCGCCGATCAAGGCGGCCCTTGACTCATCGCTGTGCTTTCTGGCCAAGAGTTTTTCGGAGTTTTCCAAAGTGCGGTTTAACGCGGTGGCGCCGGGCCTGTTGAAGACCTCCGCCTCCGCGGGTATTCCCGGATATATCGACAGTTATCTCTTTGCCGAGAAGGCGACTCTCAGGAAAAGCGCCCTGGCCACCCGGGAGGTCGCCGATACGGCGGCATTCCTGCTTTCCGAGAGAAGTTCCGGCATCAACTGTCAGACGATAGTTGTCGATGCCGGCATGTCGGTCAATTATTTTGATAAAGAAATTGTCACCAAAACAGTTGCATAAAAATTTAAAAGGAACCCTATGCTAGATTTTATTATTGATGTGGAAACCTGTATCGGCTGCGGACAATGTGCGTCCGACTGTCCGGCGATGATTATCGGGATGGAGACAGGTATTCCAGCTATTGCCGAGGATCTCGAATCATTTTGCATCCGCTGCCTGCACTGTGTCGCCGTCTGCAGTGAGGGGTCGGTCTCTCTGCTTGGGTATGGTCCAGAGGAAGGCAGAGTTTTGGCGGTCGAGAAAATGCCCAAAGCGGAGCAGGTGGAAATGCTTGTCAAAGGACGTCGGTCCATCAGAAACTATCAGGACAAAAATATCGATGCGGCCGTTATCGACAAACTTCTCGAGGTTGCCGGGCATGCACCCAGCGGACATAATGATCGAGAACTGCTCTATACGCTCGTCGATGATAAGGGCATTCTTTATGATCTGAGAGAGGAGGCCCTTGCCGGGCTGGAGCAGTTGATCAAAGAGAAAAAGCTTCCGGAAGGAATGGAGATGTTCGAAGATATCATCGAGGCGTGGAAGAGTTCCGGCAAAGATATCCTCTTTCGGCGAGCACCGCATCTTCTGGTCGTTTCCGCCCTCAAGGAGAGCGCCTCGCCGCTGCACGACTGCATTATCGCTTTAGCCACCTTTGAATTCTACGCCGCCAGCCAGGGCATCGGCACCCTCTGGAACGGTCTGGCGACCCTGACCATCACCGAGCTGGTGCCGTCACTGCAAAAGAGGCTGGGTATCCCTGATGACCACCGGATCGGCTATGTTATGGGCTTTGGCTATCCGGCTATACAATACCAAAGAACGATCAACCGAGGCCTGCCGCGGATACACCGAGTCCGCTGATTCTGGTTTCGGCAGCATAAAAAAGGAGAGAGCCACAGCAGTGGCTCTCTCCTTTTTCGTACAGAAGAAATATCTTTTTATTTCAGCAGCGCTAAAAGCACTCCGGCGGCAACGGCTGAGCCGATAACACCGGAAACGTTGGCGCCCATGGCGTGCATGATCAGATGGTTTTGCGGGTTGGCCTCGAGGCCTACCTTGTTGACAACCCGGGCGGCCATCGGTACCGCGGAAACTCCGGCGGCGCCAATGAGCGGATTAATCGGGGTTTTACTGAACTTGTTCATCAGTTTCGCCAGCAATACGCCCGCAGCTGTCCCTATAGCGAAGGCAATCATGCCCAGGACGAGGATACCAAGGGTCTCGAGGTTAAGGAACTTGTCGGCGGACAGTTTCGAGCCGACACCGAGACCGAGAAAGATGATAACCGTGTACATCAGAGAATTTTTGATGGTATCGGAAAGCCTGTCGACAACGCCGCATTCCTTGGCGAGATTACCGAGCATAAACATACCGATCAGCGGTGCCGCCGAAGGCAACAGTACGGCACAGATGGCCAATACCAGTATCGGCAGGATGATTTTTTCCAGCTTCGACACGTGGCGCAACTGCACCATCTTGATTTTTCTTTCTTCTTCCGTGGTCAGCCAGCGCATGATCGGTGGCTGAATCAGAGGCACAAGGGCCATGTAGGAATATGCGGCAATGGCGATGGACCCCAGCAGGCGTGGTGATAGCTGACTGGAGAGAAAAATTGCCGTCGGTCCGTCAGCACCGCCGATAATGCCGATGGACGCAGCGTCGGAGAGGGAAAAATTAATACCAGGCACAACATCGGAAAGAAACAGGGCACCGAGCAGGGTGGTAAAGATACCGAACTGCGCCGCGCCACCAAGAAGAATGGTTTTGGGATTGGCAATCATCGGACCAAAATCGGTCAGTGCCCCGACACCCATAAAAATAACCAATGGGAAGACACCGGTGGTTATACCAACATCGTAAATATACGTTAAAATTCCACCCGGGTCGGCAATGCCCGCCAGGGGGATATTGGACAGGATGGCGCCGTAGCCGATCGGCACAAGGAGCAGCGGTTCGAATTTTTTAAATATGCCAAGATAAAGAAGCAGCAGGCCGACGCCGATCATCAGAACCCGGCCGATACCTACCGTCCAGTCCTTGTTCATTTGCCCATCGATGATACCATAGACTCCCGTGGTCTTGAAAAGGTTAGCGGGCAGCTCTGACAGCGGCGGTAATTTTTTGTTGACCGTGGCTACCGGCTGGTCGGCAACTATTAAAGTAGATTCCAGGGTGGCCAGGACGTCTCCTTTATGGACCTTCTGATAGGACGTTACGTTAACCTGGGTGATTCGGCCGGATGAGCCTGCTTTGAGAACGATAATTGCCCCGTCCTCTTTCTGCATGGTGGCTATCTCGTCGCCGCTGTAGACAAAAGCATCCTGCTGCACGAGAATACGTTTTATTTTTGCGTCCGCCGGAGAGACTATTGCGATGGTGCCGTCATCTGCACAGGCAAATGAGGTCCACGACAACAGTACCACCAGCAGCAGAGGCATGAAAATTCTGATTTTCATAATACTATCCCGATAAAAACAAGAAGTGACGGTTCCCCGATCAGAGATCAGGGAACCTGAAGATGTATACCCCATCAGCCGATGGTAAAGAGCGGATCAGAGGTCTGGACAGTATCACCGGGGGCGATGTGAATCGCGAGGACTTTACCGGCGCAGGGAGATTTCACCTCGGATTCCATTTTCATGGCTTCCATGACGACGAGAGGCTGATCGACGGTAACAGTGCTGCCGAGGTCAACGAGAATCTTGACAATATTTCCCGGAGTCGGGGCCTCCACCTCCGTTCCCTCGGCAACCGGCGCGGCAGCCGGGACAGGTGCGCCGGTCCGGGCTGTCTGGATTCCTCCGGCTTCGGAGACAGTGACATTGTAGGGGCGGTTATTGACGGTAATCGTATAATCACGTGGTCCGATCGAGGTGGGGGCAACAGGAGCAGCGGCCTTTTGGGCAGCGGCTTTTTTGTCGACCGGTGGCGCATCGGTGATCTTGCGGACATTGGTGACCGCATTGCCGAGGAGGAAATCGAGTCCTTTCTGTTCACAGCTGGCAATGATAAAGATGTTCTCGTCGGTGACCGGCAGTTTATTCTCCTCAAGAATTTTCGTGGCCTTAGGAATGCCGGGTTCGAGGATGTCGAGCGGATCATCGGTAAAGACGGGTTTGCCAAGCTGCTCCGAGGCGATTTTGATGATTTCCGGATCAGCCGGCACCGGGGTGCGACCGAAGTAGCCGAGAACCATATTACCGTAACTCGGGTTGATCTTTTTCCATTTACCCTGGGTGACGTTGAGATAGGCCTGCTGGAAGTAAAACTGGGAGACCGGGGTAACGGAGGTTCCGAAACCGCCGCGGGCAACTACTTCCGACATTTCCTTGATAACGGCGGGGTAGAGATGCAGCGTACCGGTATCGCGCATCATCATGGTATTGGCGGTAAGCGCGCCGCCGGGCATCGGCGAAAGGGTGACCTTCGGCGAGACCATTTTTGCTTCCGGCGGAAAGAAGTAGTCTTTCATGGCCTCTTCAAAGGCGTCAGAAGCGGTGATGATCTTTTCATAGTCAAGATCCAGAGTGTATTCAGTACCCTTCATGGCATGCATCATGGAAAGGATATCAGGCTGGCAGGTACCGCCGCTGACCGGCGATTTGGCCAGATCGATACCGGTGGCGCCGCCTTCGACGGCAGCCATGTTCTGCGAGATGCCCAGGCCTGCGGTATCGTGGGTGTGGAACCAGAGAATGGTATCCTCGGAGACGATCTTCCGGGCGGCCTTCAGCGTTTCGTAGACCTTTCTCGGATTGGACGTACCGGAAGCATCTTTAAAACAGATCGAATGGAAAGGAATGTTTGCATCGAGGATCTGCTTCAAACGATCCATGTAGAATTCCGGGGTGTGTGCACCGGAACAGCCGGGAGGCAGCTCCATCATGGAAACGACGATCTGATGATTGAGGCCGTGATGGGCGATACGTTCCCCGGAATACTCCAGATTGCGCACGTCGTTTAAGGCATCGAAATTTCGAATGGTGGTCATGCCGTGTTTTTTGAACATTTTGGCATGCAGGTCGATGATATCACGGGGGCACTGACTCAGCGCCACAACATTGATACCGCGGGCCAGGGTCTGCAGGGCGACATCCGGGCCAACTTCGGTCCGGAAGCGGTCCATCATGTCGAAAGCGGATTCTCCACAGTAGAAGAACAGGCTTTGAAAACGTGCGCCGCCACCGGCTTCGATATTGGTAATCCCCGCGTCTACGGAAGCCTTCACGGCGGGCATAAAGTCATCGGTAAATACCCTCGCGCCAAAGACGGACTGAAAACCGTCTCTAAAAGACGTGTCCATGAATTGAATAACCTTTTTACTCACCGTTCCTCTCCTCGCTTAGTTGTTTAGAACCTTGAGACAAGGTTGTTTTCTAGTTATTTATGCAAGAAAACAACCTTGTCTCAAGGTTCTTATGCCCCTTGTGGGGTGTTAAAATCGGAATACTATCGTGTTTGACCAATAGATATACGCAGTAAGACTGCGGGAAATTATACAGGTCTGTGGCTATGCCTGCGAAAATCGTTCTCTCTCGTACGCTGCAACAGCGGCGGCGATTACTGCTATATCCTCGTCGGCATCGCCGGAAGTGACTTCTTTAGCTTTTTTTCTAATTGCGGCCTGAAGGGCTCTCTCTTTGGCAATCGCTTCAACTTCTTGAGCTGCCGAGCCACGCGTCAGGAAAGAAACGAGGTTGATAAAGAGAATCATCAGAACGAGAAAGAGCATGACAGTTGTCATGCCGACGACCATAAGCTTCACACCTTCAAATATCATTGCGCCCTTGCCTCGGTACTGTTGAATGAATGATTGGGATGGTAAAAAAGAAGGACTCCAGAGTACACCAAGAGAGGGATCGAATCAAAACAATAACGTAAATACGCTTACCAAATGTTTCTGATAAAACGTCGTTATTTGCCGGTGGGATGCATGATTCATGAAAGCATTCTTGAGGCGACACTATGGTAAAATCAAATCCGACTGTACCACACCGGGATATTGTGTGGTACAGTTTTTTCAGGTGGGCACTATACTTCGTAGGCGGCGTACTCAGTTTCCACGCCAAGGAGCAGATCGATTTCTTTCTGGATAGCGATTCGTTCTTCGTTGTGCAGCCATGCCTTCCAGTCTTCCATTGACCGCCATGTGCTTATTACCATACACTCATCTTTATCGTCGACTCTCTTCAGGGTTTCGCCGTAAATGTATCCCGACTGGTTTAAGGTCAGACTGCGCAGTTTTTTCAGGAGAACAGTGAGCGGGAGAATGTTTTCAGATGAAACTTTTCGTTTGATGAAAATTTTAACAGTCATAGGCATCTCCTTTCTTGTATTCCTCCTGGACATCGGAGCATAATCGGTTGATAACATGACAACAAAAACGGGTGCGGGGTTTGTTGTCATGTAATGATTATAATATGCATCAGTAAAATTGTAAAGCCGGCGCGCTATTTATCGCTGAGGAGTTCGCTCATCTCTACAAGGCGGACAAATTCGGCGCGATACCCGTCATCGTCGGTGCTTCGGCTCTGCCTGGCCATGGTGATCAGTTGGGCGTAGCTCAACGAGCCTGCATACTCCGAGTGACTAAGGAGCATACCGAATCCCGCGACCGAAACCGCGAAGCGAAAATCATCGCTTGTCGAGGCGAGGGTGATGGCGGTGTCTGTTGCCGCCAGCGTCAACAAGACCGATTTATGTGAGCTGAGCGGTTTGTACCGCAATTTGACGTTGAGCACTTCCGCCGAATTGTCTCCCGCCATCATAGCGGCCTGGTATTTTAAAGGATCCACTTTGGGGATCGCTTGTGCGCCGATGGGGATCAGTTCATAGAGGGCGGTCACCCTGTGTCCTGCGCCGATTTCACCGGCATCTTTCGTGTCGTTGTTGAAGTCCTCGTCGGCCAGCGCCCTGTTCTCGTAGCCGATCAAGCGGTAGCCGCCGACCCGCGAGGGATTAAACTCAATCTGCAGCTTGACGTCACGGGCAAGGGTAAACAGGGTCCCGGCCCTTTCCTTGATGAGTACTTTTTTCGCCTCAAGCAGGGAGTCGATATACCTGTAGTTGCCATTGCCCTTATCGGCGAGAATTTCCATGGTATCGTCGTGATAGTTATCCTGGCCGAATCCGAGCACAGTGAGAAAAATACCCGATTCCCGTTCTTTGCTTATCAGGCGTTCGAGTTCGTCTCGACTGGTGACACCGACGTTGAAATCGCCGTCCGAGGCGAGGATTATCCGGTTGTTGCCGTTTTTGATAAAACTCTGTCGGGCAAGCTGGTAGGCGGTGACGATACCGCTGGATGCATGGGTTGAGCCTCCGGCGGATAAGGCGTTGATTGCCTCTTTGATCTCGTCTTGCCGGTCACCGGCGGTTGGCACCAGGATGACCTGGTCCGCTCCCGCATAGACGACAATGGAAACCCTATCCTGGCTGGTAAGCTCGCCGGCGAGCAGGAGCATCGATTGCTGCAGAAGGGGGAGTTTATTTACCTCGTTCATCGATCCTGACACGTCAATCAGAAAAACCAGGTTGGACGGGGGAATGTTTTCTCGATCAAGGTCTTGCGCCTTGATGCCGATGCGGGCAATTTTATTGTCAGGCTGCCATGGACAGGGGCCGAGTTCGACGGTCAGTCCTATTGGGCCGCTGTCCGGTTCCGGGTAGTGGTAGGAAAAATAATTAATCATCTCCTCGATACGTATCGCCCCGACTGGAGGAAGATTGCCGCCGGTCAGCCACCGGCGGATATTGGCGTAGGATGCCGTATCCACATCGATGGCGAAGGTGGAAAGCGGGTCGTTGCTCGTGGCTATAAACGGGTTTTCCGTGATCGCACTGTAGGATTCGCGCTGGAGCTGGGGATAGACCGGTAAGCGGAGATCATTTGTCGCTGCTGCAGCGTGGATGGCTCGTCCAGCTGAGGAATCCTGGAGCATCATGCCCATGGCCGCCGGACCGGGCAGACCTGTTTCTTTTTTTTCGTGGGTGCTTGGGGCCGGAGCGGCAATGGGCGGCACCCACGCTGTCTTGTCCGCGGGATGCGGCGATCCGGTTTCGTTCGCCATTTTCACCTCTACCAGGTCCTGTTTTTTCGAGTCAGGCGGGGGAGACCCTGTACAGCCATGAAGAAAAATGATGCTGCTGAGCAGCAGTGCCGCGGGGTAAAGTCTGTTGAAAGTGTTCATGTTTTTTCCCTTTTTTTTTAATATTAATCGCAATAAGGTGCGTTTGTATCGGCTGTGACGGACGCTGGAGGAAAATGTGTCGAAAAAAAAGAAATATTTCTGGAGAAAGAAAGAGAATCATCCTACATTGATGATGGTTAATAAAGACGATGTGGAGATGGGGAAACATTTTGACCGACTGGAAAGAAAAAACCCTGGCCTACTGGGAGACGATTAATCGCATGGCCGCCAGGCGGTATGGCGAAGGAGCCCTGGCCGAGGAAGCGGCGCTCGCCGTCATCGAAGGTCTGCAGGCCGGCGAATGGCACAGGGTGCGGGCGTTTAACGAACAGGCAACCTTTACCACCTTTATCAGAAGCCTCATCTCCAGGTTGCTTGAGGATTTTTCCAGAAAACGTTTTGGTCGGGTCAGGCCGCCGCTGTGGGTGAAAACCTTTGGCGGCATCTGGGAAAAACTGTTTACCGCCCTGTGCCTGGAACGCCTGCCGGTGCACGAGGCGGTGGAAGTTGTCCTGCAGCGGCAGGCGGTTGCCGGAAAAAGCGAGATTGAGGATGCGGCCAATCAGCTGCTCGGCAGGATTCCCGATTGCGGTCGCCATCAGGACCTTGAGGTGGCGTATGACGATGAGGATTCTGCCGGCGGGAATTATGCCGAATCAGTTGCAGAGTGCACCCTTGAAGTACAACAAAAAGTGGAAGTGTTTACGGCGATCTTTCAGCTTGTCCTCGGGGAACAGGAATTTGTCGTTTCCGACACTCTATCGCAAAAACTCAGCCGGTTACAGATCCGTCTGTCCGCGGAAGAAAGATTGTTGCTGAAGCTCTGTTATCAGGAGGGCCTGGGCGTGGCCAGGGCCGGGGAAATGCTTGGGATGAGCCGCTTTCAGGTCCATGGGAAAAAGCGCCGTCTTATGAATCGATTGAGGGACGAGCTGGAAAGAACCGGCCTTGCCGATGACCTCCGCCTCTTCCTCGATGTGTAAAAAAACACCTCCTACAACGACAACTACGCCGGTCGCTGTCCGTCAAAGGAGAGAGGACTCTCGGGAAACATTTGCCGACGATTCAAAGAGTAGCCATGACACGATGACCGACACGAATTTGAAGAACAGCAGGAAGAAGGACAAAGCGGCGGCCCTTCTGGCGTTGATTGCGGATGAGGGGGAAGGGCACGGGGCCTGCCTTTCGCCCGGGGAGATGGCTGCGCTGGTTGATAACACCTGTGCAAAAGAAGAACGAGTCCTATTCATGGACCATCTGAGTCGTTGCGAAACGTGCTATGGTGAGTGGCTCACCTTGAAAAAGATGGACGACCGGCAGGCGGGCCATGGCCGGAAGGGTGGCCGCCTGTATCGCTTTTCGAAAAGACAGCAATACGGTTTTATCGGATCGGCCATCGCCCTGGCGGCGAGCGTGGCGGTGTATCTGAATATTTCACCGTTGCCGGATACTTTTCTCGATAGCTCCTCGGAAAAACCGGCATTGGTTCAGCCGGACAGCAGGCTGGCTGCGCCGACATTGACCATGGAAAAAGTGGAAAAAAAGAGTGAAGTCGAGAGCGAAAACGCGGTACCCAGGGCTTTGGAGATGACTGGCGCACTGCCCACCGAAACCACCGAAAGTATGGAAGGCATCGAAGACAAGGAAATCCATGGCAGGAGTGCTTTGCCGCCTGATGTCGGGGTGAAAGAGCAGCAGGAAATGCTCGAAACAGCAGCCCCTTCACCAAAGGCATTACAGGCCTTACCCGCATTGCCTGGGGCGGGGAAAAAAATAGCCAGGCATGAGCCGGCAGGTGCGGCAGGGATGCCAGTCGATGTTGATTCCTGGCTGGCGCAAGTCGAAGAACATTGTCGTGCCGGGAACCAGGACGTGCAATTCTGGGCCGAAATGCAGCTGCAGGGTAAGACAATGCTTGCTCAACAGGCAGGTCTCTTACCACGAGAAAGAGCAGAAAAAGTGTCGGCAGCCCTGCTGCTGCTTGGTGAAATCGGTCCGGCAGCCGTTACGGAGCAATGTCGGCTGCTTCTTGACCTCCTTGCAGAAGACGAAAAGAACAGGCGGCAAGAGCCTTCACCGTAACGAGCAGCGCCCGGACGAAAAGGACATTTACGCCGCATCACAACGACATTATCTGGAGAAATATGCATAAGACAACAATACCATTACAAGAAAGAATCATCGTCGCCCTCGACGTCAATAGTCCTGAGCTGGCCAAAGAGATAGTCAGAAAATGTGAATCACATGTCACCTTTTACAAAGTAGGGTTGCAGCTCTTTATGGCGAGCTGGTTCGATAGCGTTGACTGGATCGTCGACCGAGGCCATAAGGTGATGCTCGATTTGAAGTTTTTTGATATTCCCGAGACCGTGAAATTGGCGGTCGAGCAGGTCAATAGCCGGGGCGTGAGCTTTGCCACCATCCATGGCAACGATGCGATAATTCGTGCCGCCGTTGCCGCCAGGGGGGATATGCAGCTGCTGGCGGTAACGGTGCTGACAAGTTTTGGTGAGGAGGATATGCGGGCGATGGGCATGACCCAGTCGGTGGCCGATTTGGTCTATTTCCGAGCGAAAAAGGCCTTGGAACTCGGCTGTGACGGGGTTGTTTCCTCCGGGCTGGAAGCGGAGAGAATGCGTCAGGACCTCGGTGACAAGCTGCTTATCGTCACCCCCGGTATTCGCCCCGGCGCAAACGTCTGTGATGAAAGCGATGATCAGAAACGTATTGTCACTGCCGGCATGGCTATCAGAAACGGGGCCAACCACGTGGTTGTCGGCCGGCCGATAACCAGGGCTGCGGATCCGATACGGATCATTGAACAGATGCAGCAGGACATTGTCGCTTCCTGTCCGTGAGAGTTTTTAGCTGCTGAAGAGAACACCCCTTGTATAGTGTTTTTATGAAACAAGTCCCGGCTTGCTTGCCGTTTACCGAGGTCAGGCTTTTTTGGGCTTCGTTTTCACCGGATGATAGTGGACAAAGACCCGCCGCATGAAGTCGATTTCGTCGATAAGCAGATTTTCGACCCGGGTGGCGATCCGGTCACCTTCTGAGACGGTGAGATCCGGGGAGACGCCGATGGTGATGTTGGCGACCATGTACAGGCCGAATCGATGGCCATGGATTTCCTCGACATCGAGTACTTCATCCAATTTTGCCAGCTTGCCGCGGATTTCTTCGGTGATTTTTTTACCCGGCTGGGTATTCATCAGATCGGCGGCTGACTCCCGGATAATCTCCACGCCGGTGTAACAGATGATGATGGAGACAACTCCGCCGGCCAGGGGGTCGACCCAGAGGAATCCCACCCGGCCGAAAATGATGCCGATGGTTGCGGCCAGAGCCGAAAAGATATCGTTACGGTGATCTGCCGCCAGGGCCATCAACACGTTGTTGTTGGTCTGTTTGCCGACGCGATCGGTCCAGAATGACAGCCATATTTTCATCAAGATGGTAAACAGTGCGATCCACAGGGCCAGTTGGGATGCCCCGGTAAAATCACTGGCCCCGCTCAGCAGCTCGTAGATGTTGTTGATCGATGCCCAGAAAATGGAGATGGCCGTGGTGATAACAAAGGCGCCGACCACGACGGCGGCAATCGATTCCAGCCGGTCGTGGCCATAGGGGTGTTCCTTGTCGGCCGGTTTGCCTGATAACCGCATGAAGATGTTGACGACAATGCCGTAGGCCACATCCGAAGTGGAGTTGATGCCGTCGGCGAGAAGCGCCGGGCTGTGGCCGAGGATTCCGACACTGGTCTTCAGCACGGCGAGAAGCGCGTTGACCGCCAGGCCGACGTTTATCGCCAGAATGCTTTTTTTCTGTCGCAGATCCGCTGTCATAGTGCCTTTATTCACCGTGTGCACCATCTTCCAGACGCCATTTTTCCTTCAGATAGGTAATACCGGTGTGGTTGGTGAGGTCGAGCTGTATGGGGGTGATGGAGACATTGCCGCAGGAAAAAGTATAGACATCAGTGTCCTCCCCAGGGTCGGGAGCGGCGGTACCTCCGCCGATCCAGTAGTGTTTCTTGCCCCGGGGGTCGAGGGTTTCATGGATGGAATTTTCCCAGAGTCTTCTGCCCTGGCGGGTGACCTTGATTTGTTTGTAGGCGCTGCCGCTGGGGATATTGATATTGAGCAGGGTGTTCTCGGGCAGGGAATTACGCAGGATTCTTCCGGCCATGCACACGGCGATCTGCATGGCTGCCCGGAAATCGTAGGGCAGCTCGCCGCCGACGGAAAGAGCCATGGACGGAATGCCGTACATGGTCCCTTCTATGGCCGCGGAGACGGTGCCGGAGTAGGAAATATCATCGCCAAGATTGGTGCCGGCGTTGATTCCGGAAACGAGTAGATCCGGCGGTTGCTTGAGTATTTTCTTCAACCCGAGGGCGACGCAGTCGGTGGGCGTGCCATCGACCATATAAAAGTTCTCTTTCAGCTTATTGATTTTTAAAGGACGGTTCATGGTCAGCGAATGGGCGACTGCTGAATTATCCCGCTCCGGGGCGATGACAATGGTCCGGCCCAGTTCCGCCAGGGCCTGCTGCAGGGCCAGGATGCCGGCGCTATGAATGCCGTCGTCGTTGGTGATAAGTATCGTTTTCATATTGATTTACTTTTTTATACGAATGTTGCTGTCGCTTCTGTTTGGACCATATTCCAGAAAGACTGCACCAGGGGATTGCGTTTATTTTTTAAGGAGGTGCAGGCGGCGACGGTGAAAGGTTTCAGTTGTGGATTGATGTCGAGGATATCCACCTCGTTGACTAAGCTGCTCTTCTCAAGCACTAAACGGGGAACGATGCCGATGCCGCAACCCATGCCGACCATGGCAATAATAGCCTCATTTCCTGAAACCTGCGAATATATATAAGGGCGGATTCCCTTGTCGGCAAACCACTTTTCCGCCCGGGTTCTACTTAAACCATCGGCCGGCAGAATAATGGGTGTTCGCGGCCAGTGTATCGCGCCCCGGCGATACACGATCGTTTCCGGAAAGAATCTGGGGAAAATGAACAACAGGGGGGTCTCCAGGAGTTCGATAAAATCAAGACCTTCCGGCTGGTAGTCGGGAAGGGCGGCGATGGAAATATCGACTTCCTGCGATTGGAGTTTGTGCAGGGCCTTGGCCGCATCGCCTGTCTGCACATGCAGCATCACTTGCGGATGGGTCCGGCGGAATCTTTTGAAGATCTGCGGCAGGATGGAGAGAATAGCCGTGACCGAGCAATAGAGAGACAGTTCGCCCCGCAGGACGGTATCGCTTTGTAGATGGCTGTGGAACAGGTGCCAGTTGCTGATACTCTCGTCACAATATTCTTTAAACAGCATGCCGGCCGGGGTGAGGTGCACCGACCGGTTGTTGCGAAAAAAAAGCGGTTCGCCGACATCATTTTCCAGCCGCTGGATGGTACGGGTCAGCCCGGAGGGAGTAATATTGCATTCCTGGCTGGTACGGCCGAAGTGGAGAGTCGAAGCCAGATGGCGAAACAGCTCAAGTTCCCGGATTTTCACGATAGAAACAATAAAAGGATATGGTCAAACGGCTAGGGGCAGCTGCAATTATCTGCCATGACCGGCCAGAAGAGTTGCTGCTGCTGTGCATTTTCTGCTGAGTGTTGCAGTATGTGCAATACAATATCACGAACAAATCACTTGACGCAACAGGAGTTTGTCAATATATGACATGGGGAATGATCACTGGCCGGCAAAAAATAAAAAACAATACAGATACAAGGAGATAAAAATGGGTTCGAACTACTTTAACACCCTGCCGTTTCGTCGGCAGTTAGCGGAATTGTCCAAATGCCGTTTCATGGAAGCCTCCGAATTCAGCGGCGTTGACTACCTGAAAGGCAAAAAAGTCGTCATCGTCGGCTGCGGCGCGCAGGGATTGAATCAGGGGCTGAATCTGCGCGATAGCGGCCTGGACGTATCCTATGCCCTGCGGGCCGCGGCAATCAAGGAAAAACGTCAGTCCTGGAAGAACGCCACGGAAAATGATTTTCGTGTCGGCAGCTATGAAGAGCTCGTCCCCACCGCTGATCTGGTCATCAACCTGACACCTGACAAGCAGCATACCAACGTCGTGTCCACGATCATGCCGCTGATGAAAAAAGGCGCCTGTCTCTCCTATTCCCACGGCTTTAATATCGTCGAAGAGGGAATGCAGGTGCGCGAGGATCTGACAGTCATCATGGTTGCACCCAAGGCCCCCGGCACCGAAGTCCGCCAGGAATACAAGCGTGGCTTTGGCGTACCGACCCTGATCGCGGTGCACGGAGAAAACGATCCGAACGGCGAAGGCTGGGACATTGCCAAGGCCTATTGCTGCGCTACCGGGGGAGATAAGGCCGGGGTCCTGGAATCGTCCTTTATCGCAGAGGTAAAATCCGATCTCATGGGCGAGCAGACCATTCTCTGCGGTATGTTGCAGACCGGATCCCTGCTCTGTTTCGACAAGATGGTCGAGGAGGGTATTGATGCTGGATATGCATCAAAACTTGTCCAGTACGGCTGGGAAGTGGTGACCGAATCCCTCAAACTCGGCGGCATCAGCGCCATGATGGACAGGCTGTCCAATCCGGCAAAGATTAAAGCGTATCTTCTTGCCGAAGAGCTGCGGACTATTTTACAGCCACTTTTTGAAAAGCACATGGATGATATCGCCTCCGGCCATTTCTCCAAAACGATGATGGAAGACTGGGCCAATGATGATGCAAATCTTCTTAAATGGCGCAAGGAAACCGGAGAAACCGCCTTTGAGCAGGCAGTCTCGACCAATGAGGAAATCCCCGAGCAGGAATACTATGATAAGGGTATACTCATGGTAGCCATGGTCAAGGCCGGCGTGGAACTGGCCTTTGATACCATGGTCGACTGCGGGATCAGAGAGGAGTCGGCCTATTACGAATCCCTCCACGAGACTCCACTTATCGCCAACACCATTGCCAGAAAGAAACTGTATGAGATGAACGTGGTTATTTCCGACACCGCTGAATACGGCAACTATCTTTTTGCCAACGCCGCCGTGCCTCTTTTGCAGGATTTTATGCAGACCATCGGCACCGACGTCATCGGCAAGGGCCTTGAGCTGCAGGACCACGGTGTCGATAACCTCGACCTTATTCAGGTCAATGAGGCCATTCGGTACACTTCAATCGAAGGGGTAGGTGAGGAATTACGGTCGCATATGAGCGCCATGAAACCGATTATGTAAATATTTTTAATCAGTTCTTTCGCAAGAACGAGACCGGGGACCTGAAGTATAGTAATGACTTCAGGTCCCCGGTTTTTTTGTCCGTACAGCATGATCGTACAGCATCACAGCTGCGCAGAACAGGAAACAGCACGGCACCGGTGCCATCACTCATCTGCCGCTCGTCGCTCTTTTTATTTGTACCCTTAGTCTGGCTAACTTCAAACCTTACCAAAAACGCGCGGTAGAGCCCGGTCCTTCAGGTCGGGGCTACAAGGGGTAAAGCGTTGTCAAAAATAACATGGCCGGAAGAATGCTCGGAACGCCATAAGGATCCGTAACGAAATGGATATAAATGGCCGGGTTATTTCGTAACGGCTCCTAAGCTGTTCTCCGGTGTCTGTTGCTGTTCGACATAGTGCCGGATAATGGAGCTCGGCTCACCGCCGCAGGAGGCCGCAAAGTAGCTCGGACTCCACAGAACATTTTTGTAATACCTTTCGGCTATCCCGGGATAACGCTTCTTCAATATCCTGGACGAAGCGCCTTTCAGACTGTTCACCAGGGCAGAGACGGCCACCTTGGGCGGATAAAAAACGAGCAGATGAACATGGTCCTCTGCTCCGTTCATCTCGATCAGTTCAGCTGCAGACGTCCGGCAGATCCCAGCAAAAGATTCCCGGAGTATTTCGATAGCCTTTCCGTCCAACACTTTTTTCCGGTATTTGGTGACAAACACCAGATGGACGTGCATATTGAAAACGCAATGTCTCCCTGTTCGAATCTCGTTGTTTTTCTCCATAGACCAAAGTATAAAATACCTTATGGAAATACGCAAGGCATATAAATAGAGACTGAAGGTCAAACAAGATCAGCAGCAATTGTTCCGGCAACAGGCCGGGTGCTGCTGGTTCGTCTGGAACAACGCCGTTGCTTTACAGAAGAAATTTAACTGCAACACTATCTGCTTTCAAGCCGGAACCGCACAGCCTTGGTGATTCCGGCTTTTTCGCATGCAGCCTCGGATACTATTTCTCTTCCACGGGATATTTATTGCGGTACCATTCCTGCCATCCGCCTTTCAGAGCATAAACCTTGTCATATCCGGCATCGATGAGTTTTTGTGCCAGACCGGCACTTGTAGCTTCGTTCGGTCAGGCGCAATAGAGAACAAAGGTGCTCTCCTTGGGATAGGTCTTCGCTACCGACAAATCCCCGTCATCGACCCGCAGAGCATCTTTTATTTTGAATTCACTGGTAATCCAGTCCCTGCCCTGACGCACGTCAAGGATGAGCAGGTTTTCCGAACCGAGCAGGGATTTCAGTACATCCTTGTCCATTTTTTGTACCGAGGCGGCAAGGAGCGGCGTTGTCGCTACGAGCAGAATAATGAGGAATGCAAGAATTTTATTCATGGTAAATCTCCTTGTGAATCCTGAATTGTCTTGTTGGGTCTTTTCCCTTCATACCAGACCCATCCGGCCGAGCATGCCGCACTGACAGCCAGTGCTAAAAAAAAGAAGACAACAAGTGCTGTGGCATGCTCGCCTCTGCACGCCAGCCATAGAACAGCCAAAGGAAAAACAGCTACGAGCAGATACCGGTATCTGCACGATTTTTGTTGTTTGTGCAATCTCGAGGCTGCGGCAAAACAGTGCGTTCCGACCTGGACGAGCCATAACAGCAAGGCCCCATAGATAAATATTTTCAGCTTATCACTGCCGGCCAATCCGGCTGCCATGAAAATTCCTATGCAGACAGAAAAAATAACGGGCAAGATTCTCCCGTTATAGGCAGCGCGAAAAGGTGGCAAAGGAGAGATATAATCAGCCATATGCCGCAGGGAACGTTCGGCCAGCAGAAAAAGACCGTTGACCAGACCGCAGGTGCCGCTGATGACGGCAACGCCGATAATGACTCTCCCGGGTTGTCCGAAAATTTCCCTGGCACTGATACTGTAGGGAATTGTTGAAGCGGCCAGTTTTGCCCGGGGAACGTGTTTTAAGGAAACGAAACCCCAGAGAGCCAGAAGAATAAAGCCGGCCATAAGTGGCACGATGTACTGGACACGGCTCCCGGAAAAAAGGGCGGACCCAGGCTGGTCATAACCGAGAAAAAGCAGAAGCGCAGTGAAGACGACGTGCAAAGACAAAGATAATGGGTTACCCGTTTGGATTTCTGTCGACCACGTTTCCTCCGGAGATCCGATGAGGCCGGCAAGACAAAGCAGCACCAGGCAGCTCATCGTCAGGCCAACAAAAAATGGTTGGGCGAGAAGAGCGACGCGCTCACCGGCAAGATGAAGTGTCAGGACGATGGCCAGCAACAGAAAACTAAAGGCGAAATTTGGAAACCAGTAGACGAAGGTTTCATTGAAGGTAAAACCGGCGGTAACCAGCATACCGGTGGGTAAAAACAGCGCCAGACCGAGGCGACTGGCCAGGGTCAGGGTCATGGCCGGTAGAAGGCCAGCTACCGCAGCAAGACAGGTAAGAGAAGAATCTCTTTTTGTTATAGCAGGGTCATGGATCATGGCAATGGTAAAAAGAGAGAGGAGTGCACCGATCGTCAATGCAACAAAAATCATAATGCCGCTTCGGCCGGCATTGTTGCCCAGAATACCCAGAGCCTCGGGCGAGAGCATCCAGCAAAGGGCTAATCCGGCAGATGATAGAAATGATCGGGTCACAGTGGGTCCTGTTATGAAGCAATTTTTCTTCTCTTTCTGTTACTGAGCTATGACTTGTAAAACTAAGACAGAAGCCGTTGCTGGCAAGGTGCAAAGTGACGCGAGCTTTTCAGCAAATCTACGTGGGGATGGTGCCAGAGGCATTCATTTGATGAGTCGGATGACTCCATTCCCAGTAATTGATTCTTACTGGGAGTGGATGGTGCAGGAGGAAGAGGAGCTTATGGTGGATCTACAGCAGATGCGGATAGGAATAATCAAGCAAGTCGATATTGTGGTCCAGCAGATACTCAAGTTCCTCTGCTTGCAATGCGGTAATTTCGGCAAACTCGACGCCTAGGACCAGTTCAAAAATTCCTGCCGGCTCCTGGTAATCACCGTCTGTTTCCCTCCTTTTCCATACTTTGAGCTTTTTGATGTGGGAGCCTTTGGCATCAAGAATATCAATATTGAATTCATTCGGGAAAGTATGCGGGTAGAGACAGCCAAAGGATAAGCCTTCCCGATTGATGTCGAGTATCTGTCCGGTGCCCCTGTCGGTAATGGCCAGAAGATTAACCACCTCATGGCGGCCATTTTTCCTCTGTTCTGAAAAATAAGGAGACTCTGGTATTTTGTAGGTGGCGAGTTGGTTCATACGTTCCTCCGTAAAGATGTCGATCTCCACTGTTTGATGCGTATAAATATCCCACGTCTGACTGACATCCTACGTTGGGAAGATGTGCCATTGATGGCCGGGGAGGGTGATTACTGTCGTTCAGTTATCAAAACACGGTCTCGACGCTTTGCTATGATTATTGCAAATTACGTGCCGAATTGTTAATGTTTTTGTATTCGGGCATTTAACTGCACGGCACTCCCTCGAAGACATCAAAAAAGTTCAAATATTGCTCTGTAAAAACTGAAAAGTGCAAGTTTTGCACACGGCTGGTGCAGTCGATTGGTGTGAGGAGGGGCGGTTGGAAAAGTACTGCCTGTTGAGTGGATTGGGGTGAATGTATTAACACGGGGAGGACCACTGCTCAACAGAAAAAGAGTGGTCCTCTGGGTGAATCCAGGCCTTGCCTATTTCGGCCACAAGAAAGATGAGCGATATCCTTTCCCTGTCGTTTGTCTTCTACAGTATTTTTTGAATGAAAGTGGCAAATAAAATCGGCCACACCTGGAAACACTTCTGTAACCGCCGTGACAATCCCATCAAGGCCACAAAACAAATTGGGGCTGTCACCGTCCCATCCACATGGAGGATGTAGCCACCTCCACGATGACATCAAAACCACAGGTGCCCCGTTCAGGGACGAGGCTGCGTAACTGTTCCGAAGCGAAAACCGTTTGATCATGTGGGCAGGACAGCACCGTTTCCTTGGCACAAAAGGCACCGATGTCCATGGTGACCGCAGTCTTCGTGCGAGGTTTCCGGATGTGCGGCATGGAACCGCATGCCGGGCATTCCAGGGTCTCCGGATAGAAATGTCCGGTCGGAATTTTCGCGAATAAGGTACCTGCGCCGGTGCCGGCGATTACCTTATTCACAAACTGCTTGAGCAGTTTCAGGGCCGTGAATCCGGAGTTTTTTACCCGGACCATGCAGTCGAAAAATCCTTGGACAGTCGGCAGGCCAGAGAGTTCTTCTGCTGCACCTGCTTTTCGTATATTGCAGTGTCATCGGAGAAGGAGACATAGACACCGTCATGTTTTTCTCGGCAGATGCCGGGACAATTGAGAAAATGATACAGAAAGGATTGTGGCGAAAGGCTAAGGAGTTCCTCAAGTTGCCTGCCGCTAAGTCCGGCAGGTGCAGGAGTGACTAAATGGACAAAGATGTTTTTTAAGTTGCCCTGCCTGGAGAAGGCGACATTTCCATGCCGCTTTGATCGTATCTTGATTCAACCGAGCCATAATTTACCACCTGTCAGGTATATGTTATAGACCGTTGCACGGTAACATATACCTGATTTTGCACTTTCAGCACCATCTCGAAGGGGGACGCTGTTCAGGCCTCCCTTGAGGGGCGGAAGGTATCTAAAAAGGCACTAATCAACTTTCCAGAAATCCTCTTTTACCGCACCACACTTTGGGCAAACCCAGTCGGCAGGAACTTTTTCCCACGGGGTCCCTGGATCGACACCATTTTCGTAATCACCTTCTTCCGGATCATAGATATAACCACAAGGACATTCCCATTTTTGCATTGTTTTCTCCTTTTTATGAATAAGACTGAATGAATCTACGATAGTAATAGGAAGGATTGTTATCGTCAATGACAATCATCTAAAATCACAGGAATTTGGATCAAAAAAGGCTCGATATTGATAGGATTCTCCGATCTGTAAAAGAAAAGGTAATTTCTTCCGAACTTATTTTTTTCGCACTTCTGTCAGCGCAATAGGATTTTATGCCTCTACATCTTGGGAATCGGCTTGCAATTTTTTATGGTCACTCTGCCTTGGAGCAGGTTTCCTTTTGAATATTCACTGAAAATACAAGTGTTTGTAGCAGGATCAAAATTTTCAATCCACAGGTTGTCGTCTTTCCAGGTGGCTAAAATATGGTATTGGCCTTCTGGAACCTGTAAGGTCATCACGCCACCGTAGCGTTTGACGAAAATCTGCTGCAGGCTGAAATAATATGCGCTCCAGCCGGCTGAAAGAACAATCAGGGCAAGGATGGTGCCGATTTTCCACTTATCGTTTTTCGCACAGAGGGCGAAAATTGCACCGGCGGAAATGATGATGGCGGTCCAGTACAAATAGGTGATCATGAGAGAGACTCTTTACGTTAAGATGAGGTTGCGGATAAGGTGTTTGGTTCAAGGTAGCGTATTTTCTCTTTTTTGACAATTTTCTTGGTAAATGCAGCGATTTTTTGCGAGAATACATTCTCTTTGTTTATTTGGCATCCGTGCGCTTGGTACACAAGGACAAATGCGTGTGAGATTTGAAACAGGGAAGATTTAGCAACGAGGAGGGCACCGATGGCTGAAGGAACGGCAAGGGATCAGGATGATGCTGGTTTTAAAATTTTATATCAGATACTGGCAACCATGTGTGTTATCGCCCTCATTCCCATCGGTGGGCTCTGGTATATAAGTATTTATAAATCCAGGCAGGACTGGACGACCAATATCCTGCAAAATCTGATAAACAACACCGCGAGCCTAGGCCGCAGTGTCGATGACTGGACGGCAATGAATTTACGGGTTTTAGAACAGAACGCCGTAACACCGGCAATGCTGAGCATGGAGAGTGAACTACAGAACCCGGTATTAAAAACCATGGCGGATAGTTATGAATGGGTCTATCTGGCCTTTACGGTTTGGCCCAATGGGCAGAATCTCGGCCGAAGTGATGGAAAACCCCAAACGTTTTATGGCGATCGCGACTACTTCAAACAGGTCCTCGGCGGCAAGGCACTTGGACAGCAGGTGCTTCTTGGCAAGACTTCCGGTAAACCGGCTTTCATCCTGGCCAAACCAATCACGGGCGAGGGGGCGAAGACGCTCGGGGTGATTGCCATCGCCATGTCCCTTGAGGACCTGTCAAAAACCATTACCAAGACCAGGATTGGAGAAACCGGTTTTGCCGTGCTGCTTGATGAAAACAATCGCCTTATTGCCCATGGTAATGGCGAGGTCTCCTCAGAGCTGCAGGATCTTGGCTCCCATCCTGCCCTGCGCCAGCGGAACAGGTTTGATCGCAACTCCTTTGTCTTCGAGGAGGGGGGAAAAAAAATTGTCGCCTACACAAAAAAGACCCAGCAGGGCTGGACACTCATCGTTCAACAGGACTATCGTGAGGCCTACGCGGCTGCCGACGAGGCGCAGCGAAATGCGCTGCTACTGCTTGTGGTCACCATGGTTACTGTTGTCTTTGTCGCATATTTCCTTGCTCGGCGTCTCAGTACCCCCCTACGTAACTTGACCCTAATAGCCGAAGAAATAAGTCGAGGGAACTTGAGCGCGGAAATACGTGAGACAGAGCGAAACGACGAAATTGGTGCTCTGGCGCGGGCTATTGAGAGAATGGGCGTCAGTCTGCAGATGGCTTTTGACCGATTACGAAAAAGGTAGATGGCTATGACTCAAGATTATATGCCGTTCTCGGAGATTGTCGCTGCCTTAAAAAAATTATGCGTGCAAAGGGTTACCGGCACCTTGTTTGTCGCCACCAAGGCAAATCGCAGCGCTCAGGTGGTACTTGAGAGGGGAGAAATAGTTTTTCTCTATTTCTTTAATAAACGGGGGGAAGAGGCATTGGACCTGATGTCGACAATTCTCGCCGGTCGGTATCGCTTTCAGGAGGGTCCTGTCTCCCGTCGATCTGCTCTGCCGTCCACCGATGCTATTCTCCAGTCCCTGAGCAGTGGGCAGAAGTTTGTCCATCAGGCGGGCGAACTGCAGTCGATTGGTCCTGGTCTTACCGAAGAACAAAAAAACATCCTTGAAACCTGTCTGGCAGGATATATAGGACCGATGGCCGGGATTATCTGTGAGGACCATCTTGGTGCCGCTGTCGACCTTGAGGCGGCGATTGATGCACTGGTCGCGGAACTTCCTGCATCGGTGCCGGCGGAAAAGTTCAGGGCAATGGTCGTGCAAAAATTAGCCTGATATCCGCTAGCCGATGCACCCCGTACTATCGGTTCCCGAGGGATTGCGTATCATTTTTATATGTGGGATACCATCTTCTTCATAGCCGTTGGAAGAGAGACGAAAACTAAAGCTCTCGTAGAAGGAAATAAGGTACTGCTGAGCGGAGATGCAAACAGGCAATTCGGGGTAGAGCTCCTCGAGGGTGTGCAGGCATCTTGCCATAATTTCTCGGCCAAGGCCCTTTCCTCTAAAATCCGGGTGGGTGAGTACTCTACCAACGGACGGAAATATGCGTTCTTTTCCGGGGTGGAGTATACGCAGATAGGCAACCGGTTCCGGTCGTTCAGCCCTGTTAGACCATCCCACCAGATGCAGGGCTTTTTTGTCGTGACCATCACAATCCTGATAGATACACTGCTGTTCAACGATGAAGACCTGTTGCCGCAAGTGGAGAATTTCATAGAGCTCTTCGGTCGATAATTCCTCAAAGGCGGATAATTTCCATTGTATTTCCATGCAATCTCCGCAGGGTAAGTGTCTGATCAATGGTGTTACCGGGAAAGCGAAGCGCCCGGCGAAGGCAGGAGCTGTCTTTTTACAAGTCATTCCACAACTGGGGTAAAAAGGATAAGCTTCGGGCCATTAAAACGCAAATGGTGTGATGGAAAAAATCCCTGCATCGAAAAATTGCTGCCCATTGTCGTCTGGTGCGGTATTCATCATTGCGGTTCCTGGAAAATTTACTTAAATGTATCTTCGAAAAAGAAGCGGCAGTGGCAATAATACTGCGGCACGTGCATATTCGGCACTCTCGGGCCTTCTGCGAACGGGAAAATCCGCGCAACAGATTGGTCAATACAATTTTTAAAGATAGATATTCTTCATGATACGAGCGATTATAGCATTTCTGGCAAGCGTTTTAGCGGCGGCACAGGCCTTTTTCATTTACACCGGCGGGAAGACCATATGTTTCAGCAATGGCTGTGCGATTGTCGACAGTCTGACCAATGTTTCTCCGCTGTATTTCAATATAGCCGGATTTTTGTTTTTCCAGGCTCTTTTCTGGAGCCTGCTGTGGGGGCGTGACGGCGCGGAGCACTGGCATAAATTTGCCAGGCTGCTCCTGTTGGCAGGCCTTTGTGCCGAGGCGGTACTGGTTTACTTTCAATATGCCATCGTCACGGTTTTTTGTTCGTACTGCATGCTTATCTTTGCCTGCATTGTTCTGTTGAACGTACTGAGCGGTCCGCGGCAGATATTCCGTGGGATAGTGCTTTTTTCGGCGGTGATGGTCGCCTGCTTCAGCCTGCAGTTCGGGCGGGCGGCACACGCAGGTGGGTCGCTGGATCAGGGAAGCATGGCGATGGTGGTGGGAGAAAAGCAGGAGGTAAAGCTCTACCTCTTTTTTTCTTCGACCTGCGCCCACTGCGAAAAAGTTATCGAGGCTCTCCAGGAAGAGAACAATTGTACGGTACATTTTAATCCGATTGAGCGAATTGAAAACTTTACTTTCCCCGGGAGCCGGTTTTCTGCGGAATATAACCCCGAAATCAATATCTCTTTTTTGAACAGTCTGTCGATGAAAGAGATTCCGGTGCTTGTAGCCATGGAACTGCAGAATACCATGGTTTTGCGGGGAGAGCAGCGAATTCGACATTATCTGGATGAAACCTGCCGGGAAAAAAAGGCGGTGGATTACAGCGGAACCAGCAGCGCGGCGCCGACTGCCTCGACAAATGTAGCTGAAATAATACTCCCTGGATTGGAAAGTCAGCGAAGGGATGCCTGCCCCGTGGACACCGAGTGTGACCCTTTGCCGCCCGGGAAGGCTGTGGAAAAGGAGTAACTGGATGTTTCCTGGTTATCGCAGCAGATCGGCGAGTTCTTCCTTCGTCAGCATTGATCTTGGCGTGGGGTTGCGCCGGTCGGCGACAATTCGTTGATCGGTATATTTTCGCCGGTCAACCCCCAGCCTGGCTTTTAAAAGAGATCGTAACCACCCGTAAAAGCTGCGATTGATCTTGGTGGCACGGTCTCTGCTGTCGTACCGCCGTTCTCGCGCCGAACGCCGTTCGGTATTTCTCCGGCAACTATTTGGTTTTCGACGTTCAGTCCCGTCCCAATTGTTATATACTGGAGGATTCATAGTTTTTCGTTGTCGTGCTGTATCGCTGAAGTATTTTTGATTGATGAACTGTAACTGCTATCCAGTAATACGAAAAACAGTATATACTGTAACAAAATTGATGCAAGCTCGAACCACGCGAAGAAGAGTCAGGCAGGTCGTTACTTTATGGTGGAAAGGACGGTAGAGTTGCTCTGGAAAATGTGTTACGCTACCATTTCCTTACCTTCTGAAACGCTCGGCTTGTTTTATGAGGTAGAGGAGAAAATCTTGATCGACAATCATTTACCGTTTTGCCATACAGGAAAAGAAGAGGTATGAGGACCAATTTTATCAGCACTGTTTACGGCTCGGATATCCCGGGGATAATCAAAGCCTTGGCACAAACTACCCGCAGTCAGGGCGGAGAATGGTTGACCAGCAAGGTGATAAAGCTGGACGGACAGTTTGCCGCTATTATGAGTGTGGTTGTCGAGGAAGCGCTTGAGATGCACTTGAAGTCGACCCTGGAGCTGACCTATCCCAGTCTTACCTTTGTCTATGCCGCGGCCAAGATAACCAATCAGGAAAAGACAAAAATAATAAATCTGGTTGTTGACTGCATAGACCGACCCGGCTTGACAGGAGATTTAAGCAATATCCTGGCTAATCTGGATATCACCGTGGAAAAGATGGAATGTACACGTTTTGCCATGGATGGGATAAATGAAACCGTTTTTTCAGCACATCTGACCCTGGCAGTTCCGAAAGCGGCGGAAAGTGAGATTATCGCCGGAGAAATAGAAGCGCTCTCGGAAGATGTACGGGTGAATGTGCTCTGATGGCCGGGCTATACGGCCATCCTCAACGACGAGCTTGTCCTACCTCACCGACTTTTACTCATCTGTTTCACATAATGCATGGTGCAGGGCCTTTTGCGCCTGGACAAAATGCTCGCGGTTCATGGTGAACTGCATGTTGGTCTGCCTTGATGTCTGTGAAACCGTCAAGATGTTTATGGCCGAGTTCGCCAGCGCCTTGGTGGCCTTGGCCAGAATTCCTGGTTTGGCGATATTCGAACCTATGGCACAGACAATGGCCACATTCTGGGTGACAACGTTTTCAAAATGCTCGCGCATATCCCTCAGTAATTCGGCAGTACAGTCTTTTTCATAGATGACAACATCAATGGTATTTGCGTTGGTCGCCTTGTTGATATAGCTGATTCGATGATCGAGGAGGATCTTCATGATCTGCATATCAAAACCCACTTCCCCGACCATGCGGGTATCATGAATCTCCACACAGGTAACCGCGTTCGAACCGGTTATGACCTCTGTTTTCGATTTTGGACAGATATACTCCTTGGTGATCAGGGTCCCGGTGTGGCTTGGATCGAAAGCATTCTTTATGCGGATGGCAATGCCGGCGGTCTCCAACGGTTTTGAGGCCTTGGGGTGAATTGCCTCCATGCCGACATCGGCGAGCTGATCGGCCACATCGAAATTGGTATTGCAAATCGGATGGACTTTTTCCTCGCCGATGATCATCGGGTCTCCCGAGCAGAGATGGTATTCTTTATGAATAACCGCCTCGGCCGCACCGAGCAGAACGGCTATTTTTGAAAAAGTAACCTCGGAATAGCCGCGGTCAAATTCCCGCATTATCCCTTCGCTGCCCTTGGTATATCCGGTGGCAACACAGATTGTTGTTGATGGATCAAGTTCTTTGAAGTTTTCTTTAATGCGTTGATCGATAGTCCTTTCGCGTTTGTCCTGCCAGCCGCTCAAGTCGACAAAAGTAGCGTTGTAGCCTAGATTTTGCAGGATATTCGAACTGTTGAAGGCACTGTGCATTTCCCCGATGGAAGAAAGAAGTTCTCGCGCTGCCAGGAGTACTTCAGTGCGATTGACGTATCCCGAGGACAGCACATTTTCCATACTCTTGAGGATATTGACGGCGAAAGCGATACGCTCGCAAACAAAGCGGTCGGCTGTCGCAACATCCAGTCCGATTGCTGCAAAACTCTGATTCAGTGCGCAGAGCTTTTCTTTCAGCTTGACCATGGCCGGCTCATAATCTTCATTTTCGGAAAAGGCCTGATAAATACCTGGCAGGCCGGTTTTTTTGTGCTCAAGGAGTTCGTTGGTAATGCCTGAATAGGCGGAAACAACGTAGATCCTGTTGTAGATGTCGTTTTTATCGCGCAGGATAACATTGTCTAGAACTTCTCCAAAGCGCGACATGGTCGTTCCGCCGATTTTTTCTACACGAAGTTTTTGCATACTCATTACGTCTCACCAATGAAAAGCCGACAGTACCAGCACAGCATCGTCAATGCTGTGCTGGTACTGTCGGCAAAATAGTATATGGTTAAATACTTTAGCAACTTACCGGTTGTTTCCTTCTTTTTTTGCAAGAAACAACCGGTCCCAAGGTACTTATCCCGGCTTATTGTCCAGTTACCGGGGTCAGTAAACAACTGTTGCGGCTGTATCCTATCGTAAAGGTTTGGTCGCTGCAACTGATTTTCTTTCCTTGGAAATGACGGAGGGGCAGGCTGGCAACAATCAATCGTGCTCCTTGTCTGTCAGCGCACTATTTTTGGCATATTCGGGATAATATTTGGTGATGCAGACTGGACAGATGGAGTGGCTGAACTGGGCATCGGAGTGTTGTTCTATATAGATTTCGAGCTTGTTCCAGGCTGCATCGTCATTGCGAATACTGTGACAGTGCATGCAGATAGGAATGATACCCTGAAGGGTTTTCACATGCTCGAGGGCGCTCTCAAGCTCTGTAACTTTTTTATTGAGCAGGAGCTGGGTTTTTACCAGGCGTTTTGCCACATTGATCCGGGCCAGCAGCTCATTGTTGTCAAAGGGTTTGGTTATGTAGTCGTCCGCGCCTGCCTGAAGGCCGGTGACAATATCTTCCTTGCTGTCCCGGCCGGTGAGGAGAATGGTATAAAGTGGATTTTCCCGGTCAAGGAGCTTGACTCTTCTGCACAGCTCGGGGCCATCGATACCTGGCATTTCCCAATCGAGCAGGGCGATTGGCGGGACATTTTCCCGCTGTAAAATCTCCCATGCCGCCAAGCCATTGTCGACACTGATCACTTCAAACGACCATTTTTTTACAATAGACTCAAGAATCAATCTTGAGGTGACATCATCTTCGGCGATGAGAATTTCCATTCTTGTTTTCCTTTGTGTGGCTTCCTGTGGAGGCTTCCTGAAACAGGTTGGCCATTTCGTGGCGGACAGCATAGCATGTGTCGAGCCTTTTATAAACCTTGCAGAAATTTTGCAGGGAAATTTTCTTTTTGCTAAAGAACAATCAAATTTATCCGATACAAAAAAGTACAGTATTTTCCTGGTCAAGGATGACTGGAGAAAGAGAGATGTATCCGCTAAAAAAAAACAGCCAGGGAGGGCCGATCATGATTATTTCTCAGTCTCTCATTCAATTTTACTCTGAACGTACTGCCGTTGAGAGAAGCGAAAAACGTGAATCGCTGACCGTTTGGCAAGGGGACAGGGAACCACCGGCAAGCACGGCAGATCTCAAGAATATTAGTGGGCTTGATGCTGCGAAAATGCAAAATCGCCACCAGCGCGATCTTGTCAATCTTCCGCATCGAAATGGGGTGAAGAAGCGTCATGTGCATCCGGCTGATATGGAACTCCCGCAAGAACAGAAATTAGAAACTGACCTGAATGTCAATTTATTGCGGTCTCTTTTCGAACGACTTACCGGACGGAAATTCCAGGTTATCGACCCGGCGGCCTTTACGGCTGCTTCAAGTGATGGTCCTGTCGATGCAGCAATGCCTTCCGGCCAGGCAGAGCGGCCTGCACCCATCTCCGGGACAGAAAGTGCAGGGTACGGCTTGGCGTATGATTATCATGAATCGCATTATGAAGCAGAAAAAACAGCAGTCGCTGCAGCTGGAATAATTACTACTGCCGACGGCCAGGAGATCGACTTTTCCCTCAGTCTGACTATGAGCCGGGAATTCTATACCGAAAAGAATATTCAGCTGCGGGCGGGAGACGCGCTCAAGGATCCACTTGTCATAAATTTCTCGGGTACCGCTGCAGAGCTGACCCAGCGGGAATTCACGTTTGACATCGATACCGATGGCCATAAAGACCAGATTTCCTTCATCAGGCCCGGAAGCGGCTTTCTCGCCCTTGATAAGAACGACGATGGGGTCATTAATGACGGCGGTGAGCTGTTCGGTACCGCTTCCGGTGATGGTTTCCTTGACCTGAGCGTCTATGACGGCGACGGTAATAACTGGATCGATGAAAATGATGCCATCTTTGACAGCCTGCGCATCTGGTCGAAAAACAGTGCCGGAGAAGACCAGCTCGTCGCGCTTGGCAGGGCCGGTGTCGGCGCCTTATATCTCGGCCATATTGAATCGCTTTTTTCCATAAAAGATAGCGACAATGCCCTGCTGGGTCAGGTAAAAGAAACCGGTCTTGCCGTTATGGAAAGTGGACAGGTCGTTACCTTGCAGCAGCTCGATCTGGTCGTATAACCGGGGCGCTTTTCCCTATTATTGCTGACTTTTATCCATATCCTCTTGCAGTTGCCTCTTTTCCGCGGGTCTGGAAAGCCATGGCAGCAAGCTATTTTTCATGGTAAACAGCGATGGTACCAGACAAGATCCCGGAAAGACATTTGTCGTTGCCTCCTGACTGCTCGGATATGGACTACTCAAAACTAAAACTCTCTCTTTTTCTCCTCCTTGTTACCATTGGGTTTGGTACCAGCGGATATGTCGTATTCGAAGATATGCTGCCTTTCGAGGCCTTCTATATGACGCTTATCACCATAAGTACCGTTGGTTTTTCTGAAATCAAGCCTCTGTCCGATATCGGCAGAACCATCACCATTATTATTATCATTCTCGGCATCAGCCTTTTAACCTATACCCTGGGGCAGGTCGCACGCATATTTGTTGAAGGTGAGTTAAGAAAAGTTCTTGGGAGAAGAAAATTGGAAAAGCAGATTTCGGCACTGAAAAATCACTATATTATCTGTGGCTATGGCAGGATAGGCTCTACCATTGTCAGGGAATTGACTGCGGCAGGTACTCCGCTGGTGGTAATCGAGCAGGAGCCCGAATCTATTGCCGTCCTTGAAGCCGAGCATACGCTCTACCTGAATATGGATGCCACCACTGACGAGGCCCTGGTAGCTGCTGGTCTCGACCGAGCCATCGGCCTTGTGACAGCGGTCAGCTCCGATGCGGACAATGTTTTTATTGCCCTTTCCGCAAAAGGCCTGCGACCGGATATTTTTATTCTGGCCCGTGCTTCGGACGTGAAAAACGAAAGTAAATTGCTTCGTGCCGGGGCCTCCAGGGTTGTCTGTCCGTATCAGATGGGTGGACGGAGAATGGCGGAGATCCTGCATAAACCAACGGTTGTCGATTTCCTTGACCAGACAATGATGCACACTGAACTCGGCTTGCAGATGGAAGAGGCTATTATCCCCGAGCATTCACCCATCACCGGCAAAACCGTGGTCAGCAGTAATCTGCGGCAAGATTTTGGCGTGATCATTATCGCCATCAAAAGAAAATCCGGAGAGATGGTATTCAATCCCGGGCCTCACGAGATTTTTAATGCCGGTGACGTCATTGTCGTCATCGGTAAGAAAGCGGAAGTAAAGCGGATGGCCGCAGTTGTTTGTTGAACATGCAACCGGAACTGCCTGCGGTTATCTTGCCCCGGTTACCGTGGCGGGATGGTCGAGCGCTTGACCGGTTCGCAATTCAAACCGGCATCCTGTAGATCACGACACTGACCGGCGGCGCCGATAAAGGTATAAAAGGCACCGACGAAGAGATGGTAGCTGCCATTTTGTGTACCCAGGATGTAGGGAACGACGCCGGCATTTTTCGTTTTGACAAAGGTGCTGGCCAGCTGTGCTTTATCCTGATAGACGCCGACACGGGCGGCATAATGGGTCGCTTTAATCGGTCTGCCGACCAGCTTGTTTTGATTTAGGTATCGCTGTGCTTCCGGCACGGTGGCAAAGACGCCGGTGAACAGCCGATATTGTATACCCGCTTCGCCTAGATTTACCTTAACCCAATGCGCCGATAGACCGCGTTTTTTATAGTAGGGGATGGCCATCTCGGCGGTTGCCTGTTCAGTAAAGCTTTCCAGGAGGATAGAAAATGGATACTCGCCCTCCGGCAACCGTTCGACCTGCAGTTCGATCAGTGATGACGGCATTTGTGTCGCGGAAGCAGCGGTTGCCTGTTCCCGGCCTGTTGTGGTTTCATCAATGGGTGCCGCGGCTGTGCTGTTTTCCAGCGTCTCTTCCTGTTGAGTGTCCTCTGCTTGGCTTTTGCCAACGGACTCTGTTTGCGCCGGGATCACCGCTGATTCCGGCTCGGGCTGTCCGGCTTCGTCGGTTTTGCCTGGCAGTTCGCCCGGTCCCAGCAGGGATGGTTTATCGGCATCACTTTGCGCAATGTCCGGTTGCTCCGGCGCCAGGTACGGTTCGAGGTCGATTGTGGCGAGAAACACAGGTAAACCACAGAAAAGGAGAAAACAAACGGCGATAATTTTCTTCATTTGGTTTCGGTTTATATTTGATGTCGTTTTGGCAGGAGATAAAGAAGAATTTTTACCACGTGTCGAGACGAAGAGCAAGCAGCCGATTGTCTCGCCCGACAAAGTGTGTTCTTCCTGCTCTCTTGTTTGTCCTAGTCTTAGGCCTTTTCACCTGCTTCTTTGCAACAGTTTGCCGCCTCCTTCTCATTCCTGTTGACACAATTCAATAAAAGTTTGTATTTTCCACATTCCACGTATGATAAATAATTATCCCTTATGGAGGCATATAGATGTGGCAAGATATTCAGGCGGCTCCGGCAGACTCTATCCTTGGCTTGACCGAGGCGTTTAGAAACGATCCAAGTGTCCAGAAAGTCAATCTCGGCGTAGGTGTATATAAAGACGAGACGGGTAAAACCCCTATTTTGAAGTGTGTCAAGGCAGCGGAAAAAATCCTGTTGGAACAGGAAGCTACGAAAAGTTACCTGCCGATTTCCGGTGATCCGCTCTATGCGGCGGAGGTACAGAAACTGCTCTTTGGGAAATCGGCAGAGGTTATCATCAGCGGTCGGGCTGTCACCGCCCATGCACCAGGTGGGACCGGAGCGTTGCGGGTGGGTGGCGATCTGTTGAAGAAATTTTATCCGGACGCCAAGGTGTGGCTCAGCAATCCGACGTGGGCGAATCATAAGGGTGTCTTCAAGACCGCCGGCTTTGAGCTCGCGGAATATGATTATTACAATCCGGCAAGCAGAGCCGTCGATTTTTCGGCCATGGTGGACAGCCTTGAAAATATTCCGGCCGACGACATTGTGCTGTTCCATGCCTGCTGTCATAATCCGAGCGGCGTTGATCTCACTCCGGCCCAGTGGAAAGAGGTGGCCGCCATCGGCAAGGACAAGGGCTGGATCCCCTTTCTTGATTTCGCCTATCAGGGGTTTGGCGAAGGTGTCGAGGCGGATCGGTGCGGTATTGAGGAGTTTGCCGCGACCGGCATTGATTTTTTCGTAGCCAGCTCTTTTTCCAAAAATTTTGGACTGTACAATGAGCGTGTCGGTGCATTGACCATCGTGAGTCCGACGGCACAGGAAGCGGCGGTGGCCATGAGTCACCTGAAAACGACCATCCGAGTTATTTATTCCAATCCGCCGGCCCATGGCGGTCTGGTCGTGTCGACTATCCTCAGTAACCCAAAGCTGCATGCACAGTGGCTGGGCGAGTTGGCCGGGATGCGCGACCGGATCAAGGCCATGCGTGTTGCCCTGGTCAAGGGGCTTGCGGCAAGAGGGGTGGAAGGCGATTTTTCCTCCATCGCCAATCAGCGCGGGATGTTTTCCTTCAGTGGCCTGTCCAGTGACATCGTGGTCTGGCTGCGCAGCAACAAGAGTATCTATGTTGTGGGCGGAGGAAGGATCAACCTGGCAGGGCTGACAAAAGCAAATATCGATTATGTCTGTGATGCCATTGCCGAAGGCTTAAGACAATAATACCGCCGAAAAAAACTTCATCCATGACAACAAAAACTGCCGGCGGAGGTGTTTCTTCACCTTGACCGGCAGTTTTGTTACCTTAAAAGTTAGGCCAGTTCCTGCTCTGTCCTGCTGATAATCTCTTCCTGGTGTTCCCTGTCAAGATCGACAAAGTAGTCGCTGTAGCCGGCGACCCGGACCAGCAGGTTGCGGTATTCATCCGGGTGCTGCTGGGCTGAACGCAGGGTCTTGCCGTCGATGACGTTGAACTGGATATGGTGACCGCCCAGGGTGAAGTAGGTACGGATCAGGCCGCCCAGCTTGTCCAGATCCTGCTCGCTTGCCAGAACGCTAGGCAGAAAACGCTGATTGAGGAGGGTCCCGCCAGACTTTAACTGATCCATCTTGCTGAGCGATTTAATGACTGCTGTCGGGCCATTGCGGTCGGCACCATGGGACGGGGATGTGCCATCGGATTCAGGCAGGTGGCTGAACCTGCCGTTGGCGGAGGCTCCGAGCATCTTGCCGAAATAGACATGGCAGGTGGTCGAGAGCATGTTCAGGTGATAGACGGTCCCTTTCGTATTGGCTTTTCCGTCGATGCTCTCAAAGAGGGAGTCGTAGACACGTTTCATAATAGCGTCGGCCCGGTCGTCATCGTTGCCGAAGAAGGGCGTTTTGTTCCACAATTTCAGCCGCAGCGCCTCTTCTTCGGCGAAATTACATTTCAGAGCGGTGAGCAGCCTGTCCATGGGAATCGACCCGTTGTCAAAAACATGGGTTTTGATTGCCGACAGACTGTCGGTGACCGTTCCAATGCCGCAGCACTGAATGTAATTGGTGTTGTAGCGCGGTCCGCCGTCATAATAGTCTTTGCCTTTTTCAATGCAGTCATGAATGACCACCGACAAAAAAGGCGCCGGTGAGTACTTGGCATACATCCGCTCAATGTAGTTGTTGACCCGTATTTTCAGGTTGACGACATGCTCAAGCTGTCTGGTGAAGGCATCATAGAGCTGTTTGTAGCTGGTAAAGGTTGTCGCATCACCGGTGGCAATCGAGACCTGTTTTCCCGTCAGCTGATCAACGCCGTTGTTTAAGGTAACTTCTAATATTTTCGGTACATTAAGATACCCGGTAAGGATATAGGCCTCCTTGCCGAAGGCGCCGGTTTCAATACAGCCGCTGGTGCCGCCTTCCCGGGCGTCCTCGACACTCTTGCCGACACGGACCTGCTCCATGACCACCATATCGGTATTGAAAACCGATGGATAGCCATAGCCTTTGCGAATGACCCTGGTCGCCGCTTTTAAAAAGCGTTCCGGGGTTTTGTTGCTGATATGGACACTCGGCTGGGGTTGCAGCAGGTGGAGTTCATCGGAAACCTCCAGGCAGAGAAAGGATACCTCGTTGCTGGCGTCGCCCCCGGCGGCATTCAGTCCGCCAAGATTAATCTGGGTGAAATCGTTATACGTGCCGCTCTCCTTGGCGGTGACGCCGACCTTGGGCGGGGCGGTGTGGTTGTTGACTTTTATCCACAGACAGCTGATCAGCTCTTTGGCCGCATCGCGGTCAAGCAGACCATCGGCCAGGCCTCGTTCATAAAATGGCTGCAGGTGCTGGTCGAGATGGCCCGGGGTCATGGCATCCCAGCCGTTCAGCTCGGTAATGATGCCCAAATGGACAAACCAGTACATCTGCAGGGCTTCATGGAAGGTTCTCGGCTTGTGGGCCGGGACATGTCGACAGATTTGCGCAATTTTCCGCAGTTCTACCCGCCTCGCCGGATCTTCCGTTTCTGCCGCCATGCTTTCGGCGAGGTCGGCGTGGCGATTTGCAAAAATGATCGCCGCGTCGCAGGAGATGTCCATGGCCTGGAGCTGCTCGGCCTTATCGGAGGCCTCGGGGTCGTTCTGATAATCCAGGCGGCCGATCTTTTCCGCTATGCGCTCTTTGAAGTTAATCATGCCGCTGGTGTAGATGGTGCCGTCCAGGGCGGTATGGCCCGGCGCGCGCTGTTCCATGAATTCGGTGAACAGACCTGCTTCATAGGCAATGCGCCAGTCCTCGGGGATGTTGCTGAAGATGCGGTCACGCATGGATCGTCCCTGCCAGTAGGGGATCACCTCCTCTTCGTAGCGCCGGATATCCTCTTCGGCGACCCGATAGCTGGTCATGGCCCGATCGTTTAAGATCCGCAGATCGTCGGCACTGTGGCAGGTCAGCTCGGGAAAGGTCGACACCACTTTTGGCGCCGGGCCGCGCTCGCCGACGAGCAGCTCACCTTCGCCGATATAGAGGCTCTTGTAGGTGCAGATATGCTTGAAACAGAGGGCGCGCAAAACGGGCAGAGAGTATTTGCCGCTGTTCTCTTTATAAAATTCGGTTTCCAGCAGTGCCCGTTCGATGGAAATAGATGGTTTTGTGAGAAAACTTTCCTCGCGCAGTCGTGCTATCCGTTGTTTCATTTTATCCTCCAATCTGGACATCTTCGATATATTCTTTAAGAATGTGTACTGTCTCGGTTATATGTTGCCTGGAAGGGGCGGTAAAAGTATGCCCTTTATACTCCAGGCCGAGTTTTTTGTATTTGGCGGTTGCCGAAGGGTGATAGGGGAGTACATCGATGCCCTGGACACCTGTGCACCCGGCAACAAAGATACCCGTTGCCCTGATATTTTCTTCATCATCATTGATGCACGGAATAATCGGCAGGCGTACTCGTATCGGTATCCGGTTTTTCGCCAGGGTCTGCAGATTATGCACAATAAGGTCGTTGGCAACGCCGGTATAGTGCCGGTGTTGCCTGTTGTTCATGTGCTTGAGATCAATGAGAAAAAGCTCAGTATGTTCGGCAATGTGCAGCAGGGTGTCGGTTGGCGCAAAAGCGCTGGTGTCGACGGTCCGGTGGATACCGAGTGCGCCGCAGCCCTGCAGCAGGGCGAGAAGTCCCTTTGGCTGTGCGAGCGGCTCGCCTCCCGAGATGGTCACGCCGCCGCCGGACTGGTCATAAAAAGGCAGATCCTTTTTGATTTCGTTCAGCAGCTGGTCCGTGGTCATTTCCCACCCGGTCGGCTCGTGCACCAGGGCCGGACAGGCGTCAATACAGGTTCGGCAGAGTGTGCAGCGCTCAGTGTTACGCTCTATACCATCCTTGGTGAGCTGCAGGGCATTTTCGGGGCAGTTGTCAACGCACTCGCCACAGCCGACACATTTCTCGCCAAGGGTGACAATTTTAATGTTGAAATCGATCCCCTCGGGATTATGGCACCAGTGGCAGTTCAGCGGGCAGCCTTTGAAAAAAATGGTCGTCCTGATGTTCGGTCCATCGTGGAGCGCATATCGCTTGATGGCAAAAATGGTTGAGTTTATCGTGTCCATAGAGTTAGCTAACAATAAATCTCATTCCCATGCAATGGAAATGTCTGTCTCGGTATGGTGGCCGAGTAAAAAAAAGATTTTTACCCCTGGCAACAGGGAGATATTAGAGATTGCATACCATTAATGTATACTGTTTGTGGCGATTGTAAAGAAGAAAGAGAAGAAATCGTTTTTGCCGGCGTCTCTCGGTTTAAAGGTGCTGATGGAAAAGACGGCAGGGGAATGTGGCTCCGTAAGGTTTGCACTTGACAGTTGCTTAAAATCGAGCAAAAGTTGCGGGATCAAACATGAATTTTGCAAGGGGGAGTACATTATGAAAATGCTCGTTGTGTTGGGAAGTCCCCGCAAAGGGGGAAACGGGGAGACACTGGCCGGTAAAGTTGCCGAAATGGTGGCGCAGGGCGGGGGTACGGTTGACTATATCCGCCTCAATGACTTGAACATCCGGCCGTGTCAGGGATGCGGCGGCTGTGAAAAAACCGGAAATTGTGTCATCAAGGACGATATGACGGCGATCTATCAGGCGGCCGATGCAGCAGACCGCATACTGCTGGTCAGCCCAGTCTATTTTTACGGACTGTCTGCCCAATGTAAGATCTTCGGCGATAGAATGCAGGCCCGCTGGTCAAGAAAATATCTGTTGCATGAGAGATTTCGCCAAAGTGAAGGGCGCAGGGGCTATCTGTTGTCCACCGCCGCGACGGTGGGACCGAAGATTTTCGACTGCAGCCTATTGACGGCCAGGTATATCTATGACGCCATGGATGTCGAGTACGGTGGAGAATTGCTGGTGAAAGGGGTCGATAAGCGAAAAGCCGTTCTCGAGGTTCCAGACGAAATGGTCCGGGCGGAGCAGTTCGGCAGGGATATTGTCGAGGGGTGCATTTAATCAGCTGTTGTCCACCACATTTTACAACCACACGAAAATGTCAACACGTTTACAAAAAGAATTAAGTTACATGATAAGGGTGTTGAAAAACACAATCTAGCTCATAAATTCAGTTAACCGTGAGCTGTAAATTCAGCTTTTTCGCCACTATTCTTAATTCCCGGCAATGAACATTCAATGATTACCAGATGTTTTAATGGGTTTTATGACCCTTTAAGGGTAACCTGAGATCTGTTTTGATAATACTGAACGTTCTTTACCGACAATTCGAATAAGGAACAGATATATGATGTCTACAGCAAAAATATTTATTTTATCTCTTGCCATAGTCGTTGTAGCTACTCCTTCATCATTTGCCGAGATGTTGTCTCAATTGGGTGTCGGATATGGCATGGAATTTAAAGAAAATAAGGATCTGGAACAATACGAAATATTCTGGCGGCAGCCACTCCCCTATAAGACAACCTTTGGTGATTCCTGGAATGTTACAACTAGCGTAGAAGTGGGTGCGACCCTGCTCAGGGAAGAGGGCTGCGACAATGACGAGACGGGCAGGTTTTCTTTGATGCCACAGGTTATTTTCGGCCCGCATGACATGGTCAATTTCATCGTCGGCGTTGGTGCCGGCTTCATGGTAGGCGAGACGGAGTTCACCGGCCAGAATCTCGGCGGAAGTTTTTTGTTCAATTCCAAGGTTGGAGCGCAGCTGGTATTAGGGGAACACTGGGGACTGGAATATGTCTTTTATCACCAATCCAATGCCGGCATCTATGATTATAATATTGGTCTTAATATGCATCACTTTGCGGTGTCGTATAAATTCTAGCTTATTTATTCCCTGATTCTGCTGTGCAGTATGGTGGCCAGGTCCTCCCTGGTCAACGGGGTCGGGTTGTATTTATTACCTGTTTTTGCCACAATATTTTCAATGTCGGTGGTGCTGACGCCAAACGCGCTGAGTGGTGCAATGGCCAGGTCGTCGGCGAGTTTTGCCAGCTCCTCTATGAAATAATCTTGATACCAGGCGTCCGTCTTGTTCTGCTGGTCGCTAAAGAAACTGCCAAGTTGGGCGTACTTGGTCAGAGCCGGGAGATTATCACCTTTTATCCGCAGATTTTTCAGGGATGTCGCATTCACCGGAGCCATCAGGGTCCCGCAGACGAGGCCGTGCGGGATGGCAAAAAGGCCGCCAAGAGCAGAGGCAAAGCCGTGTACCGCGCCGAGGCCGCTATTGCACAGGACAATGCCGGAGAGCAGGGCCGCATAGGCGAGGTCGCTTCTGGCCGGGAGATTGCTGCCATCAGCGCAGACCAGACGCAATGATCGGTGGATGGCCTTGAGGCCCTCGAGAGCCAGGGCGTCGGTAAGAGATGAACTGTTGGTCGAGAGATAGCCTTCAACCAGTTGACTAAAGCAGTCCATGCCGCAGGCAACGGTCAATTGTTCCGGGCAGGACAGCGTTAATGCCGGGTCGACCAGGGCAAGGTCGGGGATGAAGTTATCGTGACGCAGGGAGCTTTTAAAGCCCTGGCTGCCGATAGAACTGATCACGGCATTACTGGTCGCTTCGCTGCCGGTGCCGGATGTTGTCGGAATGGCAATAAAGGACAGTCTCCTGCCGCTGGGAGTTGTGCTGCCGACACCCTCAAGAAACCGGGTGATCTCTCCTTTTTCCTTGAGCATAACCGAAATGGCCTTGCCGCCGTCAAGGGCCGAGCCGCCGCCGAGGGCGATGACCAGATCAATTTCTTCACCGGCAAGGTCGGCAACTATTGTATCGATCATCTCCGGTGATGGCTCCGAACCGATATGCACGGTCGGCACCAGTATCCCCAGCTTGGCAAATATTTTCTCGAGCTTGGCAGAGTGCCCGGTTGCTGCAGCCGAGCGGCCCCCGAGCACCAGTAGCGGCCGGGCACCGAAACGGCCGAGGGTATTTTCAAGTTCGCTCAGTTTGCCTGGGCCGAAAACAATCTGTCGCGGAAGCTTGAGGGTAAATGAGGAAAGCACAATTTTCACCCCTGTGGTGGAGGTATATTTTTGGGGTTGGAGTACCCGACAAAATCGAGAATCCAGCGGGCAAACAGCTCATTGTCCGGTTGCATGTCAAGCGATTCCAGAGCCGTGGCGATTCGCTCAGGAGTAAAGTGCGCTCTTCTTTCGTTGATGAGGGTACGTGCATAGGCCGGGTTCCATTCGGGATGCCCCTGGATGCTTAAGAAATGGTCATGCCACTGCACCATGAAAAAGGGACAGAAGTCACTCCCGGCAATCACCAGAGCATCCTCCGGCAATGTGGTTATCTGGTCCTGATGACTGACGATGATGTTGAGATGGTCTTTTGTTTCATGCATCCAGGCGGGGGTGGCGACGACCCGGTTCACCGCAACGCCGATGCCCCAGCCCCGTGCGGATTTTTCCACCATGCCCTGACGGGCCATGGCGATGACTTGATGGCCAAAACAGATGCCGATCAGTTTCTTCTCCCGGCGGTCCAGCTGCCGGACAAAGTGGATAAGCTGGGCAATCCACGGCGTGTCCTCATAGACACTGGCCTTGCTGCCGGTGGTGATATAAAGATCATAGCTGTCTATATCTTCGGGGTAATGCCCCTGCCGGCAGGTAAAGTCGGCAAACCGAAGGGGATCCGCCGCAACGTCACTTCGCAGAAACATGCGCCGGATCATGTCCCGGTAATGGCCGAATTGCGGCTGGAACTTTTCCAGCACATCATCGCACTCGAGAATGGCAACTTTCATGACTTTTACAGCCTGCCGTCGACGGCGTCGGTAAAGATCTGTTGGTATTGCCCCGGGCTGAATTGTATCGGATTGCCACCGGCTGACGGGTCCTGATTGGCCATTATACCCACCGCTTCAGCTTTGGAGGCATCGATATCGATTGCCGCAAGGGTATGTGGAATACCGAGATGCTGGCGCATCTGCACTACCCATCGCAAAAAGCTGTCAAACCCGGGCAGGTCAAGGCCAATATACCGCGTCAGTCGCGTAATACGCTCGTCAATCGCCGTACGGTTGGCCATCAGGACGTAGGGCATGAGGATGGCATTCAAGGTGCCGTGATGGGCATCGTATAAGGCGCCAAGGGGATGGGCCAGCGCATGCATCGCCCCCAATCCTTTTTGAAAGGCGGTTGCCCCCATGCTGGAACAGACGAGCATCTGCGTGCGGGCCTCGATATCCGTGCCGTCAGCGACGACTTTGGGCAGATATTCCTTCACCAGCCGGATGCCTTCGACGGCGATGCCCTCGGCCATCGGATGATAAAACGGCGAACAGAGAGCCTCCAGGTTATGCGACAGGGCGTCCATGCCGGTTGCCGCCGTGACCATCGGTGGCAGGCCGACGGTCAGTTCCGGATCGAGAATCACCTGCGCCGGTAACATTCTCGGATGGAAGATAATTTTTTTCAGCTGTTCCGCCTGATCGGTGATGACCGATGCCCGGCCGACTTCGGAGCCGGTGCCGGCGGTAGTCGGCACGGCGACGACCGGGGCCATGCCGGCCATCTTGACCCGGGTCCAGTTATCCCCGACATCCTCAAAATCCCAGATGGGACGGTCCTGGCCAACCATAAGAGCAACAGCTTTGGCGGCGTCAAGGGCGGAACCCCCACCAAAGGCGATAACCCCGTCATGGGCATGTTTTTTATAGAAGTCGACTCCGTCCTGAACGTTTTCCCCGGTCGGATTGGCCTTTATGGCGGAAAACAATCCACAGCGAAGCCCTGCATTTTTCACCTCGTCGACCACTTTTTCCAGCATCGGTAAGGCGCTTATGCCCGGGTCGGTGATGAGCAGTGGGGCGTGCATACCCAGGTCCTGACAGAGTCCAGCCACTTCCTTGATTCGGCCGGCCCCCACCTTGACATTTGTCGGATAATTCCAGTTCACAGAATAAGTCAATGCAGTATCCTCTTAAGAGTTTGTTTTGATATGATAAGATTTTGGACGGGTGAGAGATTCGTAGCCAAGCACCGAGAGGGTGCAGCCACGGCCGGAGTTTTTCACCCCGGTCCAGGCCAGGTTTGGATCGAGATAGTCGCATCGATTGATAAAAAAGGTGCCGGTGTCAATCTGCCGGCCCAGTTCTACGCCTTTGTCGATATCCCTGGTGAACAGGGCGGCGGTAAGACCAAAGGCGCTGTCATTCATCAGGGCGATTGCTTCCTCGTCGGAGTGAACTTTTTGAATACCGACAACCGGTCCGAAACTCTCTTCCGTCATGACCCGCATGGTATGATTCACCTCCGTGAGCAGTTGCGGTGCGAGATACGCGCTGCCCGGCTTATCCAAGGGAAAATCAGCGGCGGAAATATGCGCTATGGCGCCCTGGGCAATCGCTTCTCGTGTCTGTTTGCGGACAAACTCGGCGGCACTGGCCCGAATGACTGGGCCAAGAGTCGTCTCCGGATCGTCCGATCGGCCAAGTTTCAGCGCTTTTACCCAAGCCACGGCCTGTTGTACAAATGGTTCATACACCGTTTCATGCACGTAGACCCGTTCGATGCCGCAGCAGGACTGTCCAGAGTTGTAGAAGGCGCCATCCATGGTGGTGTCGACGGCGTGGGCCAGATCGGCATCTTCGCGGATATAGGCGGGGTCCTTGCCGCCCAGTTCCAGGCCGACACCGATGAAGCGGCCGGCGGCGGCCCTTTCCACCATCTCGCCGCCCGGTACCGAGCCGGTAAAGGCCACGTGATTGATACGCTTATCTTTAATGATGACCTCGGTATCTCCATGGGTCAGGTGCAGGTATTGAAAAACCCCCTCCGGCAGACCGCCGGTTTTGAAGGCTTCGTCCAGCCGTTCGGCGCAGAGCGGGGTTTGTGCGGAGTGTTTCAAGATAACGGTATTACCGGCAAGAAGAGCCGGCAATACCGTGTTGATTGCCGTTAAATAAGGATAATTCCAGGGCGCTATGACAAAAACCACGCCAAGTGCTTCGCGTTCAATCCAGCGTACAAAACCGGGCTTTTTCTCAAGCTGCACCGGGGCCAAACCCTGATCGGCAAAATTGATCATCGTTCGGGCGCGGTCTTCGAAACCACCGACTTCGCCGGCCGCCGAGCGGATAGGCCGTCCCATCTGCCAGCAGATTTCCGTGGCTATCTGCTCTTTTTTGGCGACAAAGGCATTGATTGCTTTTGTGCACAAGGCCTTGCGTTGACTGAGGGGAACTTTTTTCCAGCTCTTTTGCGCGGCTGCGGCCTTGGCAAGTGTTGACTCAATGTCATCAGCAATGGCGTAGGGGCGTACCACATAACTCGAACCATCAATCGGACTGATGGTAACAAAGGTTTCGCTCATCGTTTATCTCATTAAAAATGTTCAATAAATATAGAAAGATATAGATGCTCCCGCCGAGAGACGGGAGTATCTATATAATTTCAAAATACCGCTCCAGCTCCCAGTCGGTAATATGCTTGCGGAATTCACGTTCTTCCCACTCCCGCGTGGCGGCAAAATGGTCGACAAAAGCATTGCCGAACAAGGACCGTGCCGCCTCGGACGCCTTCAGGGCCTGGGCGGAATCCCACAGGGTCTTCGGCAGGGCGAGATATTCCGGATGTTTCTGGTCGTAGGCATTGCCTTTGATCTCTGGTGCCGGCTCCCATTCGTGCTCGATGCCGTACAGGCCGGAACCAAGGGCTGCGGCGAGGGCGAGGTAAGGATTTGCATCCGCGGACCCCAAACGATATTCAACCCGCTGGGACTTGTCGCTGCCGGGGATTACCCGAAGGGCAGTCGTCCGGTTCTCCACGCCCCAGGTCGCATCGGTCGGCGCCCAGAATCCAGGGATGAGGCGGGTATAACTGTTGATCGTCGGGGCAATCATACACAGCAGCTGCGGCATGAGATTCTGTTGCCCAGCGACGAAGTGGTGTTGCACGTCACTCATGTTGTGCTCTTTTTCTGCATCATGAAAGGCTGAACGGGAATCATCTTTTCGGCGTAAGGAGACATGAATGTGGCCACTTTGCCCCGGATATCTGTTGGACCATTTGGCCATAAAAGTGGCCATCAAGCCGTAGCGCTGCACCAGTACCTTCATGAAGGTTTTAAACAGTGCCCCTTTATCGGCGGCATTCATTGCCGCATCGACGGTAATGGCCGCCTCCAGCACACCCGGCCCTGTTTCGGTGTGGATCCCTTCCAGCGGGAAATCCATCTGTTCCGACAGGGTCATGATCTCATGATACAGCTCCGCATGGGTGGAATTACGAATCATCGAATAGCCAAACCAGCCCGGGGTGAACGGCTTTAGATTCATAAAATGCTTTTCTCTGATACTGTCGGGGGTTTCCTCGAAGAGAAAAAATTCATATTCCAATGCCGCAAAAGCATCAAACCCCATGTCTGCGGCTTTGTTTATGACCCGGCGCAGGGCGGCACGGGGACAGACGGCCTCGGCCTCCCCATCAAACTCGGCGAGAAACAGCAGCATGTTGTCTTCAAAGGGAATTTCGCGACAGGTATGGGGCAGAATTCTCACCGGGGCATCAGGATAGCCGGTATGCCAGCCGGTATAGGAGACATTGTCGTAGAGCTGATCCTTGCTATCCCAGCCCAGCACCACATCGCAGAAAGCAAAGCCGTTGTCGAGCGAAGAAAAGAATTTTTCGCGGCTCATATACTTGCCGCGCATAACGCCGTCGTTGTCAGACAGGCAGACTTTGACGTGGGTCAGACCACGTTCTTCAACAATCTGTCTGGCGTCGACGATTGTCACAACTTCTCTTGGATTCATGCATTGTACCCCGTTGCAGGAGTTTTTATCAGCGCCCTTATTATTCCGTTCCCATTTTCATTTTAAATGACGCTACTATAGGTTGAAAACTGACAAAATAAAAGATTAATTTCCGGGCAAATTTTCCCTGACGGTATCTCCTGTATATTAACTTGCATAATATGTTTCAGGCAGCCACAGGGCTATCTGCGGGAAGAGCATCACCAGGCGAAAACCGATCAGCATAATAATGACAAAGGGGGAGCTGGAGCCGTGGATATCGACCAGAGTTATCTCTTTTGCGGCCATCGCTGTCATGAGGAATAAGTTATTGCCAAACGGCGGGGCCATGTAGGCGATCTGACAGGTTACGGTATAGAGGACACCGTACCAGATGGGATTGAACCCGAGTGAGATGACCAGTGGAATATACAGCGGGGCAACGATGACGAGCATGGCGGTATCGTCGAAGACCGCACCAAAGCAGAGTGCCGCGAGAATTATCCACACGAACAGGCCGGTAACGGAGAAAATTATGATCAGAGGGAGAATTCCTGCCGCAAGCAGCTTGAATCTTTCACTCCGGTCCATCTGCCGTTCCTCGATGGGCAGGGGTGGTCCGAGCTGCGGCTGCCTGGCGATCATGCCGCAGAGGACGAGGACGAGAGACGGGGGAACGATGATTCCGAGAGAACTGCCGGCCTGTATGACGCCGGTGACCATTCTCTTGTCATAGCCGCGTTTCAGCATCTCCGGCAGGGCAACACTTGTGCCGATGGCCATACCTGCGACACTCAGACCGTTCATGGCCGATACAGCGGCCATGAGCACAACTGTGCCGATGGCCAGGCCGCCGTTGAGCGGGCCCGTCCATACGTGAAACATGCGGTAGCGATCGCTGGCGATACCGGATTTCGACAACATATCGGCATCAGGGTGGAAAACATCAACAAGGCAATAAATTCACAACTCATTGTATCGACACCCCTTTAACTTTTGCCAGATCCCGGAAAAATATGGCGATAGCCTGCAGCAGTATCATGAAGATGCCGATGACCATGATAATTTTGCTCGGCGCGACCAGCGGTCCCCAGGAGGAGTAGTTTCTCTGGCCGTATTCCAGGGAGTAGAGTGTGCTGGACAGGCCGCCGATAAGCAGAACGGCAGGGTAGAAGATCTTGCAGAAAATGGTCATGGCATCGGTGACTGCGCGTTTTTTGGGGGTCCATTTACTATAGAGAACATCCATTCGCACATGAGCACCAGGCATCATGGAAAAGCCACCACCGAGAAAATAATAGGCGGCCATTGTGAACTGGGCCATCTCGACGGCCCAGATGTGCGGCACATTGAAGATGGTCCTGAATACGGACGAAAAGAGCAGAATGCCCATCATCGCGAAGACAAGGTACATGGCGAACTTCCCTAGGATGCGGTTCAGGGCTTCGACATGACGCACGTAGGCTTTAATTGCGTCAGGCAAGGTGGGTCTTCCCCCCGTTGAGTAAGAAGTTGACGAGGAATGGCATAACGATTGGCATGAGCAAAGAGAGAAACCTTCTCCCTTCTCCTGCACAGGATTGGGAAACGGTTGCTCCATTCTTCGTCAGGGATGGTCGTGAGCTCCAGTTTTCCACCGGTGGTGCGGCAATGCGCCTCCCCCCACCAGTACCAGTGCTGCCGATAATAGTGCGAACTGTCCATGGACAACGGGAATAAGGTTTTCAGGTGCTGGGGCAGGGCGGCCCATGTGTCTGAATTGGCAAAGCAAGAACCGGCCCAGGCGCCGGAAATATTATTGGTCAGGTAGTATTTGGTGACATCGGCCCAGCCTGCGGTGTAGACTTCGGTGACCCCCGACCAGGCGATACCGTCGAATTCGCCGGTCTGCATGGCCACCTCGATATCCTCCCACGGCAGGGTAACCGGAACGACGCCAAAACGTTTGAGAAAACGCCCGCCGGTGGGAAAGGTGAATATTCTCTTGCCCTTTAAATCGGCAATCGTGCGAATCGGCTCAACGGTGGCAAAGTTACATGGATCCCAGGCGCCATCACTTAACCAGGTAACACCTTTTACTTCGGCATAGGCCTCTTGCCATATCTCTTTCAAGCCGTAATGATAAAATAGAACCGGAACATCTAGGGAATAGCGCGAGGCAAAAGGGAAGCAGGCACCGAATGCGGAGATATCCACAGGGGCGGCAATAGAGTCGTCGTCACTCTGCACGGCATCGATCGTGCCCCGCTGCATGGCCCGGAACAGCTCCCCCGTTGGTACCAGTTGATCGGGGACTTTTTTGCAGCGTGCACGAAAGGCGCTTTAATTGTTGTGGCGGCGACTGCCGCGACTGGTCCAAGGCCTGCTTTTTTGAGGAATTCGCGTCCTTCCATGTACCACTCACCGGTTGTGCTGCTGGACAGTGGTTGGGGGTGTGGCGTAACGAAAAGGTCTGGTTGAGGCTGATTGTAAAAATGCAGGTAATACATCACCAGACGGTACCGTATGTCGCAAGGGTTGTGCCATGGAGAGGCTGCGATGCAGTGAGTCATTTATTTCAGCAATATTCAACGCTTGGGATATCGGTTATGGCTGCGGGTGAGGTGTCGCTTTGTGACGAAGACAACATGGAAGTAAGGTTGCGACGGATATTTTACAAATATGTTACATATGATTCTGCATCGAGTCAGGGGGAAGAGATATGAAACGAAGTAGACGAGGTAAAGCCGGTGAGGTGTTCAGGCGGGCGAAGAAATCGGGGCTGCCGCCGGGAACAGCGGTTTTTGTCGGCGAGCAAAAACAGGAGATGATCGACATCAGCATACTGCAGTACTCCAGGGAGCATATCGAGGAAATGCATACGGCAAGCGTCGAGGATTGTATGCAACTGCCGAAAGGCGTCGATATCACCTGGATTAACGTCAATGGTATCCATGATGTTAAGGTGGTTCAAGCCCTGGCCAATTTTTTTGGCCTGCATCCGCTCACCACCGAGGACATCACCAATACCCATCAGCGCCCCAAGGTCGAAGTGTTTGACGAATACATTTTGTTTGTTTTGAAGATGTTGACCTATGATGAAGAAAAAAACACCATCGAAAATGAGAATGTCAGTCTCATCCTCGGCAAAAACTATGTCATTTCGTTTCAAGAACGAAGCGGCGATGTGCTTGATCAACTGAGACAGCGCATTCGTTCCGGGAAGGGCAAGATACGCGGTGCCGGCGCCGATTATCTGGCATACGCCCTTATGGACGGGGTGGTGGATGGATATTTCGTTGCTCTTGAAAAGCTAGGCGATCACATCGAGGCAATCGATGATGAGATTTTGACCGCAGCCGATACGAGGCATATGAATGAGCTGCATCGACTGAAACGCGAGATCGTCTTTCTCCGCAAGGTAATATGGCCTCTGCGGGAAAACGCTTCAACTATTGAAAAGTCGGCCTCAGGGCTCATTGATGAATCAACGCGACCATTTCTGCGCGATCTCTATGACCACACCATCCAGATCATCGACATGGTCGAGACCTATCGCGACATCATCGGCGGCATGCATGACACCTATCTGTCAAGCGTCAGCAATCGCATGAACGAAGTCATGAAGGTGCTGACCATCATTGGGACAATTTTTATTCCTCTCACCTTTATCGCCGGTATCTATGGCATGAACTTTGAGTATATGCCTGAATTGAAGTGGACCTGGGGCTACTTTGGTCTTTTGGGGGTGATGACCGCCCTCGGACTTATCATGTTGGGCATCTTCAAAAGGCGGAAATGGCTCTAGGAATTAATGGCCAATTTCCCGTTTACCGGTGTTAGGGCAAAAATGGTGCTTTGCATAAGCACCCACCGGCAAAGAAAACAATGCAGTGAAAGTGGCTGGTAACGTTACTCCTTTTGGGGGAGGTAACGTTTATTCCTTCTGTCTTTTACCTATGAAGGGTTTCTAACTTATTGAAAATAAACTCTACTTTTGTTTTACGCCTGGTCTCGAATGATTGGCATTGATCTTGTAGTACGGAGAGAAGAACAGCGGCAGCATAATTAGTTTTTACTGAGCAAAAGAGGAGAAAAATCACATGAAAACCTTGGTAGTCTATTCATCCAAATCAGGTAACACGAAGAAACTGGCCGAAGCTGTCTATGCGCATCTTCCCGGTGAAAAAGTCATACAGACCATGGAAGAATCCCCGGAAGGCAGAGGATATGATCTTGTTGTTGCCGGTTTCTGGCTGCAGGCCGGCAAGGTTGATCCCCTGGCAGGAAAGTATCTGGAAAATCTGCGTGGCGGCAAGCTGTTTCTCATGGCCACCCACGGCGCTTCTGTGCATTCCGAGCATGCCAGAAACGCCATGGCCGGTGCGGTGAAATTGGCTTCTTCCTGTCACATTCTGGGAACTTTTAACTGCCAGGGAGAAGTCAATGCGGACTTCCTGGTGAAGGCCCAGGCGAAGGAACCGCCGCCACCGTGGATCACGGATGCTCCATCCGCGGCAGGACATCCCGACGATGCAGATATCGCCAAGCTACTCAAAGAGATTGACAAGGTAACACCTTGACAGGGCATATCACCCAAGCACGACCCCCTGAGGAGGGACGAATGGCAACAACATTTTCCGATATTGCGATTGTCTCCTGTGGCACCATGAGGATGGAACTTCAGCATCTGCAGGAGGAGGGCTTTCTTAATTCCCCGCAGATATACTATACCCTCCCGGGACTGCACCAGAATGTCCAGGAGCTGGAGCACCAGTTGGTCAAACAGATTCGCAAGGCCAAAGAGAACTATCGCAAAGTCATTGTCGTTTATGGTGGCAAATTCTGTTATGTGAACATCGATGATCCGATGCGGCAAATGCAGCAGATCATTGAGGAACAGGGCGAAGGCGTGGTACGCATCCAGGCAACACACTGCATGGATATGCTGGCAAGTGGTGCGGAACTTGAGGGCATTGCCCAGGAGATGGCCGGGGGAGAACCGGTCTGGTGGATGACCCCGGGATGGGTGAAATATCGTGCCCAGGTCTTCGATGGCTGGGATCAGGGACGAGCCAATGAAAATTTTCCGAGACATACCGGTGGGGCCATAGTCCTGGACGGTATAGGCTATCTTGACAGCTATATGGCGGAAGACCCGGAAAAATTTCTCGAGTATGTCGACTGGATGGGCATAACGCTCACCGCCTATCCTCTGTCCCTTGATCGTTTCAAGGGGTTACTGGCGGAAAAGGCGGAGGTGCTCAATTCTTAGCGTGGGGCGCCCTGGCTGGGGTATTGTACTATTGGTCACCCTGCAGTGGAATATCCCATTTCTTCATATATTTCCAGATGGCGGTACGGCTTACTCCGACCCGCCGCGCGACTTCTGCTTTATTCCAGGTACAATCGGCCAGCAAGGCAAGCAGATTTTCCTTCGTCAGGTTGATCTGTTTCAGGTGTTGTCGTGGCTGATTTTCCGGAGAGCTATTGTTCTTTGTTGCCGCGCGGCCCTTGCCTCTCTGTCGAATTTCAAGAGGCAGATCCTTCAGTTCGATTCTATCAGTTTTACAGAGGACAAAGGCATGTTCGATGGCATTTTCCAGCTCTCGGACATTGCCGGGCCAGTCATGATCCATCAACGTGCGCATGACCTCTCGCGAGGTATCCATGACCTGTTTACCGGTTTTTTTATTCATGATACGGACAAAATGACTGATCAGCAGGGGAATATCTTCTTTGTGCCGCCGCAAGGGCGGAATGGTTATCGGGAACACCTTCAGGCGGTAGTAGAGGTCTTCGCGAAAATTGCCTTGACTGACCAGCTTATAAATATCCTGATGGGTAGCGGTGATGAGCCGGATGTCAATCTTTCGTTTTCTGGACTCGCCAACCCGCTCAATTTCCCGCTCCTGCAGCACCCGTAGGAGTTTGACCTGGATAAAAGGGCTCAGCTCACCAATCTCATCGAGAAAAAGCGTGCCGCCGGCCGTCTCCTCAAATCGGCCGATTCTATCACGGATAGCACCTGTGTAGGCGCCCCTGGTGTGGCCGAAAAGTTCACTCTCCAGCAGAGATTCCGACAGCGCACTGCAATTGACCGTGATCAACGGTTTATCCCGGCGCATGGAGTTAAAATGTATGGCCCCGGCGACCAGTTCTTTGCCTGTGCCGCTTTCGCCCTGGATAATAATGGTCGCATCGCTGTCGGCTGCGGCCTTGATTGCCGTAAAGACATCGCGCATTGCCTGGCTTTTGCCGATAATGTTATCGAGCCGGTGGATTTCACCCAGACGCAGAGCCGCCTGTTCCGCTCGCTGACGTGCCTGATTCAGTTCCGTCACATCCGTTACCGTTTCAACCACGCCAAGAATCACGCCATCCTCATCTTTGACAACACTGGCATTTTTTATGACCGGGACATCATGGCCATCTTTATGCCGTAACTGGCATTCTTTGACTTCAATATGCTCTTGGATAAAAATCCGGCATTTCTCAATATTTGCCGGGCAGTTTTCACCGAAGCACCGACTGCAATTGAGTAAATCACACTGCCGGCCCAGGGCTTCCTTGGCGGTATAACCGCTGATTCGTTCCATGGCTTGATTCCAGGAAGAGATCTTTCCTTCGCTATCCATGGTAAAGACTCCATCCGCCATCGAATCTATAATCCTGCTGAGGAAACGATGGTTCCAGATTTCATGTGTTTTCAGTGACATGTTTTATGTATTCCTCGGTTGTGTTCAGGTAACGTTACCACCGTTCCCTTTGCATAGTCAAGCATGTGGAGGCATATGTCAATATGTAAATTGTCTTTACAGAGCAGGAGGTTGCAGAGGATGAATTTTTTGGCATGAAAGTTGATAATTACCCTTCCAGGAGGACGTGGCTGGAGGGGCTGTGTTCGGAGTAAATTTCTACGAAGGAGTAATAATGAAAAGAATTATTCGGATGAGGTCTCGTGTAGGTTCGTTGTTTCTTGCGCTGTTTGTTTTCACCCCTCTTTGGGTGGTCGTCCCCCAGACAAGCCGGGCAGAGACCATTGAGGATCTGAAAATGACCATCAATCAGATGAGGGCCAGTATGGAGTTGCTCCAGCAAAAAGTTGTCGCCCTGGAAGAGAAACAGGCAGCTGTACCGAAAGATGGCTCCACCGGCGCTCCTAGCGGCGGCTCTTTGCTTCTCCCCGAGAACACGACCGTTAAATTATACGGTTATGCGAAATTCGACGGGATTTACACGGACAAGGACGGCGGCGGAGAAACAACCTATGTTCCTTCGAAAGTTCCACTGGATTCGGCCAACGTCGCGGACAGCGCCCTCAGAATGCATGCACAGCAGAGCAGGCTCGGTATTCTCACGAGTACGCCAACCGATTACGGTCCAATGAATATCCGAATTGAGACTGATTTCTTCGGCTCGGGCGGCAATGAGTCTTACAGTAATTCCTATGGACTTCGAGTGCGGCGGGCATACGGGGAATTGGGTAATCTGCTGGCGGGACAGGAGTGGAGTACCTTTATTGACCTGAACTCCTATCCGGAGACCATCGACTTTGGTGGCCCGGCCGGGAGTCTTTTTATCCGGCAGGCCCAGATACGCTGGACGCAGCCATTTGCCTTTGGTTCTCTGCAGTTTGCCCTGGAAAATCCCGAAAGTACTTTTGCCTCGCAGGATGGGAGTGCTCGAAAAGACGGCAGCGGAGAATATCTGCCGGATGCAGTGATCCGGGCCAACCTGGAGACGTCCATTGGACATTTTTCCATCGCAGGATTAGGCCGACAACTCATTGTTGATGATGACACAGACAATGACGAGACCTATGGCGGCGCCCTCAGTCTCACCGGCGCCATTCCTCTTCTTGACAAGGACAAGCTGGTGATGATGCTCAATTACGGCAATGCCCTCGGTCGCTATATGGAAGCTGAATTTGCCGATGCCTTTATTGATCCCGTCACCCATAAAATTGAGACGACTGTGCAGTGGGGCGGCTTGGTCAGTTATCAGCATTTTTGGCTTGACAACCTCCGTTCTACCCTGGTGTATTCCTATGCGGAACGGGATAATGATTTGAATTATGTGGCTGACACCGTGGATAGCAAATATCAGTCGATTCATGCTAATCTTATGTGGAGTCCGGTGAGCCGGGTCAACCTTGGTCTGGAATACATCTACGCGACTCGAGAAGTCGAGAATGGCGATGATGGAGATATTAACCGGCTGCAGTTAGGCTTTCAGTACAGTTTCTGAAAATCAGACTCTTCTGGCATGCCCTCCTCCTCTCTTTTTTGCCGGCGCTCATCTGACAAGAAAGAGAGAGATTTCTTTCAGGGGAAATGAGCATCTCATTTTTATCACGGCCTTTTACTTACACATCTTGAAATCCGACTTTTTACGAGTTTATCAGCTATGTTTGATAAAAAGAATATACCGATTACCAAACGGCCGCTCTATTACTGGATTTTCAGCCGATACCATGGCTTGCAGCTTCTCTTGTTGGCTATCATTCTGGTAAGTGTGTTTTTCAGGGTTGTTCCGCTCGAGCTGCAAAAAAGAATTGTCAATGAAGCAATCAGCAAACGGGACGAACATCTGCTTCTGTGGTATTGCGGGCTGTACCTTGGTGCCGTCGTACTTGCCGGCCTCAGTAAATACCTGATCAATATGCTGCAGGTTATCATCGGTCAAAAAATACTCATCGGCTTACGGACAGGACTCTTTCTGCATGTCCTGCATCTGCCGCTTCAACGTTACCGCGGCTTACGGCCAGGTTCCGCCATTTCCGCCATGACCGGGGAACTCAATGCCATTGGTGCCTTTCTGGGCCAGGCCTTAGCAGTCCCCCTTACCTCAATACTCACCTACGTCGTCGTGTTCAGTTATATGTTTTCCTTGAGCCATATGCTCACCCTCGTTACCATTGCTGTTTACCCTTTTGAGCTTATTGCCATTCCTTTGCTGCAAAAAAAGTTTAATGCCTGGAATCAAAAGCGAATCACAACAGTACGGGAGATGAGCGATACCGTCAATGAAGCTATCAACGGCATCGTTGAAATCCAGAGCTATAACAGATATGAATTTGAAAAGAACCGGATCAGGCGATTGATAGACAAACTCTACCGCATCACGGTCACCCTCAGTATCTACAAATTCGGCATTAAATTTTCCGGTAATTTTTTCCAGGCCCTGGGGCCGTTTCTGCTGTTTTTAATCGGTGGCCATCTGGCGATTAATGGTCAGTTCAGTCTTGGCGCACTGGTTGCGTTTCTTTCCGCCCATGAAAAACTGTATGACCCTTGGCAGGAGCTGCGCCTTTTTTATCAAGAATATCAAAATGCCCGTGTCGTTTATCAACAGATCACCAGGCTTTTTGATCACCAGGAAGCACTGCCTCTTCCTGCCACCCGACCAGCAAGCACCACCCCCGCGTACCTCGATATTGCGCATATATATTATAAACTGCCCGGCAATATCACCCTGCTTCGCGATGTCAGCCTGACGATACATCGCGGACAGCATATCGCTCTTGTAGGTACATCAGGATGCGGCAAATCGACACTTGCCCTCTTGCTCGCCCGGTTGTATCGGACGACGGAAGGCACTATCCATCTCGACGGTGAGGACATATCCTGCTGCACTGCCGAGCATATCAGCTCCAAAATCGCGATGATTCCCCAGCACCCATTCATCTTCTCAGGGACTATCAGCGAAAATATTATGTACGGCCTGTGTGATTCAGCAATCGGTGCTGATGCTTCTCTGAAGATTAAAAATCGGATGCGTCTGATTATTCAAAATATCGGTCTGGAAAAGGACGTGGTGTGGATGGGAATGAGCTCGACCCCCCCTATCGATAAAGCTCACAAGCTCAAGGCACATATATTAAAGATGCGACAGATCGTTCATCAGGAGCTGAAGCAGCAGTTCGGGGAAGTTGTCGAGTTTTACGATCGGGATAAATTCCTCTATTATGCCACGTTACGCGATAATCTGATTTTTGGGGAATCCCTCAGCGGCCAATATCAAATCGAAAGACTCCCAACCAATCAAGACTTTATTACCTTGATGAAGCAGACAGATCTGGAAAGTGATCTCACCGGGCTGGGCTTTGCCCTGGCCCGTATCACTCTGGATATACTTCAACAAACTGCTACTGACGAATCCTTTTTTTGCAATAATCCTATGGCAGAAGAGGAAGTTGGGAAATATGAGAATATCCTCAGCCACCTTGATAATGCAGTCCCTTTAACCAGGGAAGAAAAAAACCTCCTGATAATTCTTGCTCTACGTTATATCCCGGCCAAACATGGGCAGATTCGTCTGCAGCCGGAATTTGAAAGAAAGGTTCTTGCGGCCCGTAAATACTTTCTCTCGGATATTAAACATGTCGTCAATTGTCTCTGCAAGTATGATCTCCATGATCATTTGTGCAAGAATCACAGGGTCTCTATGGAAGATCCTCCCCATGAGTTTAACACCTATTGTTATTCAGGTTACTTGTATAACCACAATATTCGAACAAATATATTGCTGGGCTCAGTCAAGAAGACCTTTGAAGATATCCTGCAGATAAAAGATCTCGCCTGGAACACTTTCAAGCGCTACGGCCTCATGGAAGAAATTATTGATCTTGGTCTTGATTTTTTTGTCGGCAGTCAAGGAGGGCATCTTTCGGGAGGACAAAAACAGAAGATTGCCATAGCCCGTGCCCTGCTCACAGATAGGTCTATCCTCATTATGGATGAAGCAACGGCAAGTCTGGATAATATATCCCAGTCGATGATCCAGGATTTTATTTCGACATATTTTAAAGAAAAAACCATCATCTCGATCATTCACCGTCTGGATCTGGCTAAATTTTACGACCTCATTGTGGTAATGGATAATGGCACCATAGTTGAAACGGGCACATACGACGATCTTATGCAGCAAAAAGGTGCTTTCTCTCAGCTCTATCATAATAATAATCCGCAAAGTACTCAAAAAGAGTGACTGCATATGGTAACGGTTTACGCAGGGACGGTAACGTTACCATATCTCTTTTCTGTATTCAATTGTTACACGCCCCTCCCGCCTTCCAACTATCTTACTGAAAATACACATTAATAATTCGTGGAAATGCAAATGTCTTTTGGCACGAATATTGGATGACCATACGGGCGAGCTGCACAGGCGAATATGCAATTTTTAAGAAAACAGACGATAGAGGGAAAAATGAAACAGGTGGATGTATTGGTTATAGGTGGTAGTGCTGCGGGAATAGTTGCAGCGACAACTTCGAGAAATTTCTATCCGGCTAAAACAGTTGCCTTGGTGCGCAAAGAAGAAAAGATGCTGGTCCCTTGTGGGATTCCCTATATGTTTGGCACGCTGGATTCCAGCGATAAAAACGTTGTGCCGGATATGGTGCTGGAAAAAGCAGATATTGAACTGATTATAGATGAAGTTATCAGCGTTAATCAACAAAACAAGACATGCACGCTGACCGATGGATCGGAAATCGGTTTTGATAAACTGATTTTTGCAACGGGGTCTTCTCCGGTCAGACCGCAGTGGCTTGAGGGCATTGATCTGGAAAATGTGTTTTTTATTCCCAAAGAAAAGGACTATCTAGATAAGGGAAGCAGGGCCTTTACGGCATGCAATAAGATTGTTGTCATAGGCGGTGGCTTTATTGGCGTCGAGATGGCTGATGAACTTGTGAAGGCAGGTAAGGATGTTACGATTGTCGAACTCTTACCCCATGTTTTAAGCCTCGCTTTTGATGCAGAATTCGCCACAAGAGCTGAAGATGCTTTGCTTGCCAGAGGGATCAAGCTCAGTTGTGGCCGGAAAGTTAAGAAAATTTTGGGAGACGGGAAGGTCACTGGCGTTTTGCTGGACAATGGTGAAATTCTGGATACCGAGGCAGTTATATTGTCTGTTGGATATAATCCCAATTCAAATCTTGCCGCAAAAGCTGAGCTGACAATCAGCAAGATGGGCTTTATTAAAGTCGACGAATACATGAGAACAGAGCATCCGGATATTTTCGCCGTAGGCGATTGTGCTGAAAAATTCAGCTTTATAACCCGGACACCGAAAAGAACCATGCTTGCATCTACCGCATGTGCTGAAGCACGGATTGCCGGTATGAATCTTTTTAAGCTATCAACTGTTCGTTCTTTTAATGGGACAATTTCTATCTTTTGTACGGCGATTGGTGAAGATGCATTCGGCGCAGCCGGTGTGACCGAAGACTTGGCAAATGAAAGAGGTTTTGATGTTTGTACCGGTATGTTTGAAGGGATAGATAGTCATCCCGGCAGCTTACCTGGAACACACAAACAAATTGTCAAATTGATTGCGTCAAAAGAGTCAGGAACTATTCTTGGCGGAGAAGTCTTTGGCGGAAAGTCAGTTGGTGAGTTAACTAATTTGATAGGATTTATTATCCAAACCAGAATGACCGTAGATGCGGTTTTAACCTCTCAAATCGGTACACACCCTCTTCTGACAGGACCTCCAACGGCGTATTCACTCATTAAAGCAGCCGAGATTATTGCTATAAAACGAAATAAATGCATGTGCTAGAAATTTATCTTACATTTTTTTTGCTAAGTTACGTCACCTAATGGGCGTATTGAACTGGGATCTGCCTTTCTTCCCTTTTCTTTTCCCAGGGGGGAGAAAGGTATGTCGTATCACCCCAGTTGAACGAGGTTATCATGATAAAAATAATTCCAGCAGCAACCCTTGGTTTTTGTCTGTCCCTGCCCGCCGCCACTCTGGCCAGTGACGGCATACAGGTCTCCAATGATGAAATCATGTATGAACTGCAGGAATTACGGAACCTGGTCTTAAAACAGCAGGCCGAGATTGACATGCTAAAAGGCCGGAAAACCGGTGACAGCAGCGATCTGAGCACAAGGGTTGATGCCCTGGAGAAGAAAAATGGGTATGTCATGGTCGGTAATGAGTTAATCGACCAGATTACCCTGAAAGGGGATTTTCGTGTCCGCTACCAGCATGACAACCGTGATTACAAAGTTACAGACGATCGCAGCAGAGATCGTTACCGCAGCCGCTTTCGTCTTGGCGGAATATGGGACAATAGGGCTGAAAACTGGCAGATTAGCGCAGGCCTGGCTACTGGTGTCGCTACCGATCCAACCAGCACCAATGATACGTGGGGAGAGACGAATTCCTTTGATCACAGTGCGCTTAACCTTGACTACGCCTACGTGAAACATAAGTGGAATGATTTCAGCGCGACCCTGGGACAGATGAAAAATCCCTATGTTACCACCTGGACCGTGTTTGATCCCGACGTCCGGTTGACCGGTTTGACTCTTGCTTATGGTGAGAAAGAAGGCGTATTTGGCACCGTCGGCGCATTTGGCGCCAAGGTCGTGAGTACAGATGCTTTGACTTCCTCTGAAGACAACGTCAGTATGATGTATATGGGACAGGTCGGCTACCAAAACACCTTCAGCGAAAAAGGCCGGTATACTGTTGCCGTCAGCTATCATACCTACGACCAGGAATTTATCAATGATAGCGTCGCCGGCAAGCTCGGCAGCATTGATCCAAATACATATGGCCTCGATATCGCAGATCTCTATGGCGATGTCAGCTTCCCCGCCGGACCGGTCAGTCTCAAGTTCTATGGTCAGGTCTGGAAGAACTTTGGTGCCGATGGCACCATTGGTCAGAGCCAGGCCGGTAGCACCTTTCCTGAGAAAGCCGGAGATAACGCCATGGGCTGGGTTCTCGGCATCAACGGCAAATATGAGCAGCTCCATTTTGGTTATGCGTATGCCTATGTCGAAGCTGACTCCTACTATGGCTTCCTCGCAGACGCCGACTTCGGTATTGAAAGAACCAATAAAAAAGGACACAAGGCGAATATCGGCTATGATGTCACCAAAAACTGGGCGATTGATGTCAACTACTTCAATTTTGATCGCGTTGAAGATTACGCAGCCCAACCAGTTGATGATATGCAGACCTATCAACTTGACGTCAGCTACAAGTTCTAAACCGAATCGTTATTTCAGAAAAATAGCCGATCGCTCCCATGCTCCAGGGCCATTTATTATCGTCTCCACGCCGGAGCCTGGAGACGATAATAAATCAGATTCGTTAAAATGGCCGGAAGAGCAACTTTTCAAAGAGATTTTCTTCGTTCATGCCAGAGGTAACGTTACCACCGTTTCCATTGAATGGGAAAAACATCGGCACAAAAGAGAAAGGTAAAAACAAATGCCACATATAACAGTATCTTATATTGAGAATGCCTGGTTGGCATGAAAGTTGTATAAATCAATGAAAATCGGCTATCGCCTATATAATAGCCATAAAGGATTGGAGGAGTGAGGAGATGGTCGAGCTATTGACAGTGTCCAATTCTTTAGAATTTGAACGGATTATCCAGCAAGAACTGAGTCTGGTTGCTTTTGGTACGCCCTGGTCATATCCTTGTCGTATTCAGTATAAAATACTTGTTCATTTTATACGGAGACACAGTGATATCTTAGCTATTGCCAGAATTGATGTGGAAAGACATCAAAGGATTGCCCGGAAATGTAATATTCAGACAGTACCAACATTGATAATATACCGAAAAAGCAAGGAAATAAAACGTACGGTCGGCCTTCAGTCTGCAGAAACGCTTCATGATTTCATACGGACGTAACAATTAAGGACACATATACATGGGAACATGCGTCAATCACCCTGATCGAGAAACCAGCTTCATATGCTTAAAGCAAAATGTCTATTTATGCGAAGAGTGTCTCGCCTGCAGTGACCCGGAGATCTATTGTAAGTTTCGCCCGTCATGCATCATTTGGTTTATGACTAAAAAGATAGCCGGAATGGAGACCGTAACCGAGAAAGAAAAGAGTGGTTGATCTGCCTTTGACAACCTGTCATTATGGGCATAAGTTTAAAAAATTATCCTTAAAGATTAGAACGCAGCAACGGGAGTAGTGAGCCTTTTCACTATCTATTAAACACGGTAAACAAAGGAGATACCATGAAGAAAGGCGAGAAGCTGGTTATTGTTGGATGTAGTGGCTCAGGCGGGCCGGCGGCCATGATGTCGAAAAAACTCATGCCGGAGGTGGACGTTACTGTTATTCGCAAGGAAGAATTTTTTATTGTCAGGTGAGCTCTGCCTCATGTAATAGCCGGTCTGGCTACTAGCTCATCAATTGTTGTCCCTGATAAAATGCTGCAGGGAATGGGCATAAATGTTGTCCAAGATGAAGTTGTTCAGGTGGATGCAAAGAATAAAACCGTTTTTTCTGCCGGCGGCAAAGAATTCAAATATGACAAGTTGTATCTGGCGACTGGCTCCAGTTCCTTTATTCCACCCATCGAAGGAAATGACCTGGAAGGGGTCATGACCTTGCGGGGGCTCCCCGATGCAGAAAAGATCAAAGCCGCTGTTGCCGGCGATCAAAAGAAAAATATCATATTTATTGGTGCCGGTTTCATCAGCATGGAAATCGCCTCCCTCTTGGCAGAGACCGCTCCGAGCACCTATAATATTTTCATCATTGAATTGATGGATCGCCCGCTCCCTCTCATGCTCGACAAAGATATGTCCGATTCTGTTCGGGAGTATCTTGAAGGAAAAGGGTTGAATATCCAGACTGGAGTAAAAGTGGAAAAACTGATCGGCAAAGACGGAAAAGTCGTTGGCGTTCAGCTCTCTTCCGGGGAAACACTGGATGCGGATGTCGTATTCATGAACGTTGGCGTTCGCCCGAACATTCAACTTGCCAAGGAAATCGGCCTGGAGATGGGCCAGTTCGGTATTAAGGTGAATGCGTTCCAGGAAACCTCCGATCCGGATATTCTTGCCGGTGGCGATTGTGTCGAAAAAATAAATTTCATCACCAAAAAACCTACCCCGGGACAGCTGCGCGGGCCGGCGGTTGTGCAGGGTCGGCTGGCCGCCAAACGGCTCGCCGGCTATGCCATCGAATTTCCCGGTGTGCTGGATGCCGGTGGCTGTAAAATGTTTGACATGACCATCACCGCAACCGGCCTGACGGAATCAAATGCCGCCAAAGAAGGAATAGAAACCGTCTGCGCCGTGGTCGATTCTCGAAGCAAACACGGCATGATTCCAGGGATGAAACCATGGAAGCTGAAGCTGGTCTTTGACAAAAATACCGAGAAACTGATCGGGGGGCAGATTGTCAGTCATTCGATCGCACCTGCGCGAGAAATTGATGCTGTTTCCGCATTTATCCTCGGCGGGAGAACAATTTCGCAACTGACAACCTTTACCTCGGCCTGTAATCCGGACATTTCTTCCGAGCCCAGTGCGGAACCTATCACCATTGCCGCCGAGCATGCATTGCAGAAATTGAAACAGCAGTAAATTTTTATCCTTGTCATGCTGGCCTCTGTGCAGGGCCGCATAGCAAAAAAGCGATGAGAGGATTCTTTCATTGCTTTTTTGCGTTTATATCAATGCCTAGAGAACGATCCGTCTCTGCGAAAAATTACCTCCCTCACCCCGGTCATTAGCGGGCTGATCGAGCTCATTACCAGTGTCGTTCTGTATACTCTGCCCGCAGGGCGTGTCGCCTGCTGGTCCGATTACCAGCTCCTGGGGCTCAGCAAGACCGAATGGGGTAACCTATCCACATCACCGTCGGGACGCTTTATCGTCTGCCGCCGATGAACTACATTCTTCGCCCGGGCGAATACCTTACCGAGTCAGCTGATGAAAAATATGGGGAACCGTCCTGTGGTCAGGCCGAACTCCCTTCGCTGAAGATGTTTTGCCGCAGGATGAATCTCGATCTTGCCGAGACCATGTCCTTACTGCACAGGCGGCCGATACCGTCAAGGCCGTCAGCAGCAGTAAAGGGGGAAACCCCATGGAAGGTTTTGAGATTATATAGGAAATAGCCAAGTGAGCAATGTGAATGGCGTCGTAAAAACGCTCCTCGGCGGGCTGTAAAAATTAAGTATCATTTCGGCGGAGTTGAGATCGTCGCGATGCTATCAAAATTAATTCTTTTAACTTGACTGCCGGGAGGTTTTATCGCAACACTACGCGCATGAGATGGGTATATGCCCATAATGCGACACTGTCGCACCACCAAAGAAAAAGGAGGTAATTATGGCGGAAGAAGCAGCTGTTGGATGTGCCAGGCCGACAGGGGGCCCGGTTGGAGAGGATGTTACAGAAGTAGAGGCGTCACCTAAAATAATCAAGGAGGAACGTACTATGGTCATGGTTGGTCAAAAAGCCCCTGATTTTGTTGCCCCGGGCTATCAGCAAGGGAAGTTTATCAATATTAAGCTCTCGGATTATTTAGGTAAGTGGGTTGTGCTCTGTTTTTATCCAGGCGATTTTACTTTCGTCTGAGCTACGGAAATTTCAGCGGTCGCTGAAAAATATTCCGTGTTCCAGGACATGGGTGTCGAAGTACTTTCCATGTCCATTGATTCCATGTTTGTCCATAAGATGTGGGATGATGACGAGCTGGCAAAAATGGTTGCAGGAGGAGTTCCTTTTCCCATGTTGTCCGACGCGGGTGGCAAGGTTGGCAAAGTCTATGGGGTCTTTGATGAAACCGCCGGTGTCGAAGCTCGTGGCCGGTTTATCATCGATCCGGATGGAGTCATTCAGGGTTTTGAGGTGCTTACTCCTCCGGTCGGCAGAAATGTCAATGAATCCATTCGGCAAATTCAGGCATTCCAGTTGGTGCGAGAAACGAAGGGTGCCGAGGCCACTCCTTCCGGCTGGCGCCCGGGCAAGAAAACGCTGAAACCAGGCATTGAGCTGGTTGGCAAGGTCTGGCAGGAATGGAAGACCGACATGGCCTTTGATTGATTTATTGTGAGGTGCACGTCGTACCGGGCCGGCGAAAACCGCCGCCGGTACGACTTCGAGGCAATGCTTGCCGCCTGGCTCTCATGTGCAGCTTTGCACGTCATCCCTGGAAATGACTCCTCAGTCATGCCAAAGGTCAGCGACGGTATACGGTGAACCGACCGTCTGGAAAAAGGCGCCATCGACAAAACGATAACCACTCTCCAGAGCGTCTATCGCCCCCAGGTCACCGGTCTCAAGCTGCAGATCGGCGGCAAGAAAATTTTCCCGTAATCTTTCCGGGTTGACCGATTTAGGAATCACCGCCGTGCCACGGGAAAGCCCCCAGACAAGCAGCACCTGGCCCGCGGTGATTTGCCGTTTTTCGGCGATTTCCAGGATAATCGGATGATCAAGGAGCGATGGTTCATTGGCCTTTTTCAGGGCAGCCGGCCGATCCCCCGAGCCCAATGGGGAATAGGCTGTGAGCAGCACCTGGTGATGCCTGCAGTATTCAAGCATCTTTACCTGCTGCAGGAAGGGGTGCAGCTCAATCTGGTTCATTACCGGATGAATATGGGCCTGGCCTTTGAGGTCAATGAGGCGGGCGAGATTGAAATTACACACGCCGATAAACCTGCATAAACCTTTTTTTACCATCTTCTCCATCGCCTGCCAGGTTTCCATGAGTGGAATGGCATCCGGGGCGAGATACTCCTCCGGCCGTTTGGGAAAAACAATATTCTGCTGAAAGTGAACCGGCCAGTGAATAAGGTAAAGATCCAGATAATCAAGCTGCAGGTCTTTCAAGGTTCTTTCCAGAGCCGGCTGCACATGCTTTTGGGCATGGGCATTGTTCCACAATTTCGAGGTGATCCACAGCTCCTCTCTCTTCACCTGTCCGGTCGTCAGTGCTCCGGCCAGGGCCGTGCCGATCTCCTTCTGGTTTTGATAGATGGACGCGCAATCGATATGGCGATAACCGATTTCTATGGCTTTTGCCACAGCCCGGCCCGCCTCTCCATTGCTTGATTTCCAGGTGCCGAGCCCGAGGGCGGGCAGAGTAACTTTATCTGTAATGGGAAGATATTTCATCAGCTCCTCCGTGGTGAGTTGTATAATCTCTACTAATAGGTTTTCGGATGATAACAGGCCACCATGCAGCCGTCAATGTCGTAAGGTTCCGGCGGTTTGTCGCGACATATTTCGGTCATCGACGGACAGCGTGGATGAAAGGTACATCCTGCCGGCGGGGCAATCGGCGAGGGCAGCTCCCCGCGCAGCACGATTCGCTCCTTGGTTCGAAAAGGATCGGCCACCGGCGTGGCCGATAGCAGCGCCCTGGTGTACGGATGGTGCGGTTTCCTGAACAGGGTATCCCGGCTGCCGGACTCAATGGGTTTACCGAGATACATGACCATAACCTCATCGGCGATGTGTTTGACCACCGACAGGTCATGGCTGATAAACATATAGGCCAGATCGAACTGTTCCTGCAGCGTGGCGATGAGGTTGAGAATCTGGGCCTGTATCGACACGTCCAGGGCGGAGACCGGCTCGTCGAGCACGACGATTTCCGGATTGAGCATCAGAGCCCTGGCCACGGCGATTCGTTGCCGCTGGCCACCGGAAAACATGTGCGGATAGCGATCATAATATTCCGGCCGGAGTCCAACGAGGTTGATGATGTTCAGGGCGGCGTCCCGTCTTTCCTTTTTACCCATGGTGGTGTTGACCAGCAGCGGTTCTTCCAGCGCATGGCCGATTTTCTGGCGGGGGTTGAGGGAGCCGTATGGATCCTGAAAGACTATCTGCACCTTTTTATGCAGGTCGCCGAGCACCTTCTTATCAGCGGTGATGATATTGACTCCGGCTATTTTCAGCTCGCCGGAGGTCGGCTTTTCAATCATCGTTACCAGGCGGGCCAGGGTCGACTTGCCGCAGCCTGATTCGCCGACGACCGCCAGGGTCTTGCCCTTGATCAGTTGAAAAGAAGCCCCGTCAAGGGCCTTTAAAATGGCGGGCTTTTGAAAGGAACCGCGTTCGACCTTATAGTAACGGGTGATATTTTCCGCCTCCAGAACCACATCTCCTTTCATGCGCTTACCTCCTCGGGATAGTTGGTCGGGAGCCCGGCCAGCAGGGGGTAATGGCAGAGGGCACGGCCAAACTCAAGCGATGCAACGACCGGTGGTGTCGTTCGGCAGAGGTCGGTGGCATATTTGCAGCGGGGGGAAAAGAGGCAACCGGCTGGTTTGTCGAATTGACCGGGCACGACGCCGGCGATTGACGGCAGTATCTTCGCCGTGGAGCGCTCCGGCAGGGAGTTGAGCAATGCCTGGGTATAGGGGTGGTGCGGATCGGAAAACAACCCCTTCACCAGCTGTTTTTCCACCTGCTGCCCGGCGTACTGCACCGCAACTCTTTCGGCGGTCTCGGCAACCACGCCCATATCATGGGTTATCAACACCAGTGACATGCCCTTTTCTTTTTGTAATGTGAGCAGCAGATCAAGAATCTGCGCCTGAATGGTGACGTCGAGGGCGGTCGTCGGTTCGTCGGCGATCAATAATCTCGGGTTGCAGGAGATGGCTATGGCGATCATAACCCGCTGGTTCATGCCGCCGGAAAGCTGATGCGGGAAGGCGGAAAGGCGTTTCTCCGGTTCGGGGATGCCGACCAGATCAAGCAGTTCGATGGCGCGTTTTTTTCTCTCTGCCCGGTTCATGCCCATGTGGATTTTCAGCGTTTCGCTTAACTGAAAACCAATGGTAAAACAGGGGTTGAGACTGGTCATGGGTTCCTGAAAGATCATCGCCATCTTCGAACCGATGATCTGCCGGAGCTGCTTTTTGCTGATCGTTGTCAGATCCTGACCGTCAAAACGAAGGGTGTCGGCGGTGATGGTCGCGGTCCAGGGCAAAAGTCCCATCAGTGCCAGCATCGACACCGATTTTCCCGAGCCGGATTCCCCGACAATGGAGACGACCTCTCCGGGTTCAATATTCAGGGAGACCCGGTCGACCGCGGTGAATTGTCCCCCGCCGGTCAAAAAGGTTACGCTGAGATTTTCAATTTCAAGTAATGGCATGGTCCATTTATGAGCGTTTGAGTTTCGGATCGAGGGCATCGCGCAGACCGTCGCCCATCAGGTTGATTGCCAGAACGGTGGTTAAAATGGCAACTCCGGGAAAGGTGACCACCCACCAGGCGCGCAGAATAAATTCTCGGGCCTCGGCCAGCATGGTTCCCCATTCCGGAGTCGGTGGCTGGGCGCCCATGCCTAAAAAACCGAGTGCCGCGGCGTCAAGGATGGCGGTGGAAAAACTGAGGGCAGCCTGGACGATCAGCGGCGCCATGCAGTTCGGTAAAATGGTGATAAACATCAGCCGCAGCGACTTGACGCCGATGACTCTGGCGGCGGTAACATAGTCCTTGGTCATCTCCGTCATCACTGCCGCCCGGGTCAACCGGACATAATGCGGTTGCTGCACGATGGCGATGGCCACCATGGCGTTAATCAGACTTGGGCCGAGGATGGCGACGAGAACCAGGGCCAGCAGCAGGCTGGGAAAGGCGAGAACGACATCCATGATACGCATGATGAAGGTGTCGACCCGGCCGCGAAAAAATCCGGCCATAAGGCCAAGAATTACCCCGACAACCAGAGAAATCGAGACGACGATACAGCCGATAAAGAGCGAATAGCGTGAGCCGTAGATCAGCCGTGACAGCATATCCCGGCCGATGGCGTCGGTGCCGAGTAAAAAACGGGCATCGCCGCCGGTCTGCCAGAACGGTGGCTGGAGAAGGGCGTCTCGGAACTGCTCGTTTGGTAAATGGGGGGCAATGATATTGGCCAAGACGGCGATAAGGACGACGGCAATGAAAAAAAATAGGCCGATAACGGCGCCACGGTTTTCACTGAAATAGGACCAGAATTCGCGAAGATCGGCCATGAATCCAGTCGGCCGACTATCAATGATTCCCTCTTCAATTCCTTCTTGCATGGTTGTTTCGGTCATAATTAATCCGTATGGCGTATTTGCGGGTTGATCAGACCGTAGAGCAGATCAACCGCCAGATTGACGAGCATGACGATTGCCGCAATGAGCAGCAGACCACCCTGCACCGCCGAATAGTCTCGCCTGAAGATTGAGTCGACCATCCATTTGCCGATCCCCGGCCAGGAAAAGATCGTCTCGGTAAGGATTGCTCCGGCAAACAGCACACCGACCTGCAGACCGATAACGGTTATGACTGGGATCATGGCGTTGCGCAGGGCATGCAGGCCAATGACCCGCTGGGCTCCGAGCCCTTTGGCCCGCGCGGTGCGCACGTAATCTTCACTGAGTACCTCAAGCATAGCGGAGCGGGTCTGTCTGGCGATAACCGCGAGCGGAATGGTGCCGAGGACGATGGCCGGGAGGATGAGATGGGAGACCGCCGAGGCAAAGGCGCCTTCCTGCCCGGAGAGGAAACTGTCGATCAGCATAAAGCCGGTAACGGGTTCGAAATAGTAGAGCAGGGAGATGCGTCCCGAAACCGGTGTCCAGCCCAGGATGCCGGAAAAAAAGATAATCAGCAGCAGTCCCCACCAGAAGATCGGCATGGAGTATCCGGTCAGGGCGCCGGTCATCACCGTGTGGTCAAACATCGAGCCGCGACGGGTGGCAGCAATCATCCCGGCCGGCAACCCAAAGAATATGGCAATGAGCATCGCACACAGGGAAAGTTCGACCGTTGCCGGAAACAGGGTCATGAATTCGTCCAGCACGGGTTTTCTGGTGATAATTGACGTGCCGAAATCGCCCTGCACCAGCTGTTTCAGGTAATAACCGTACTGGAGGATGACCGGTTTGTCGAAGCCGAATTCGGTCATCAGGGCGGCATGTCTTTCCTCGCTCATCCCTCGTTCCCCGGCCATGAGGAGCACCGGGTCACCGGGGAGGGTACGGATAAAGATAAAAGCCACCAGGGTAACGCCGAGAAAGGTGGGCAGAATGACACCCAGTTTTCTTAAGAAATAAAGGAACATGTGTCCGGTCTCTGGTAAATATTCGGTTAACCCCGCCCTTCAAAATTATCAAAAAAAGGATGGGACACATCAAACTTAATCGTGTATAAAGGGGGCATGGAACATACCCTTGCCTCTTCTTTAGCTACTTCTTTGTCGTCGCCACCTGCGAGTGACACTTCC
>CAMBBS010000020.1 GCA_945863875.1 Desulfopila aestuarii DSM 18488 | reverse complement strand
CCCCCACCGACATCGAAACAATTTTTACGGCGGTCATAGCAAAGAGGATCCACCCGTTCCCATTCCGAACACGGAAGTTAAGCTCTTTTGCGCCGATGGTACTGCACGGGCGACTGTGTGGGAGAGTAGGACACCGCCGTTTTTTATACAACAAAAGCCCCTGACACCTTCGTGTCAGGGGCTTTTGTCGTTTGCGGCTTCGTGTTTATGGTTGTACTGTTTTACAAATACCCGTCAAACCAATAGCCAGGTTGCCGGTTGATTGGTCTGCTACTCGCCTTCAAATTCCATAATGGAAAAAATAGCACAATTTGTGATCTGCTCCCTGCCCTTCAGCTCCGGCAACTCGATGAGAAAGGCACACTCAACAATTTCTCCGCCAAGTTTTTCAACCAGTTTCACGGTCGCGCCAATAGTGCCGCCTGTGGCAATCAGATCATCGACGATAACTATTTTTTCGCCGTGACTTATCGCATCACTGTGAATTTCCATTACGCCGGCGCCATATTCAAGGCTATATATCTCTTCTATCGTGTCATGCGGCAGTTTACCTTTTTTGCGTACCGGTACGAAACCAAGACCCAATTTATAGGCCAACACAGCACCGAAGACAAAGCCCCTGGCATCAATGCCGACAATCTTATCAATATGCTGGTCACGGTAACGTTCGTATAAAATATCACACGACTCCTTCAAGGCCAGCGGATCTTTCATCAACGTCGTCAAATCTCGAAAAATCACCCCTTCTATGGGCCAGTCAACAATGCTGCGTACGCATTTTTTCAAATCCATGTGTCCCCTCTATTCGCTCTCTTTATTTAATTTTTCTATGACTTTCACAAGCAGCTGTTTGACATTATCTGTATTTTTCTGAAAAACTTCGAGAATCTCGTTCCAGCTGACAGGTTCCTCATCAACCTTCCAACAATCGTAATCTGTCGCCATTGCCACGGCGGCATAGGGAATCTCTAACTCTTGGGCAAGCATGGCCTCGGGAGCCGTCGACATGTTTATAACATCCGCCCCCCAGAGACGAAACATTTTTGATTCGGCAACAGTTGAAAAACGCGGACCTTCAATGGTAACAACACATCCATCAGGGTGCAGTGTCAAGCCAAGCGCCAGCCCAACCTCATACAAAGTCCGACGCAGCACCCCATCAAAAGGATAGGCCATCGATGCATGGCGAATACCCTTGTCAAAGGAATCAAAAAAGGTATTCTTTCTAAAACGGGTGAAATCAAGAAACTGATCAAGAATAACGAGATGGCCTCGGTCAATTTCTGCCCTGAGGCTGCCACAGGCCGTCGTCGCGATGATATGGCTTACCCCGAGCTGTTTCAGAGCCATAATATTCGCCCGGTTATTCACCTGGGTCGGACTATACTGATGCCGGCGTCCATGCCGTGCCAAAATTACCGTCTCCACCCCAGCAATCTTGCCGATCATCAGTGCAGACGATGGCTGACCAAACTTCGTATCGACCTCGACAAGCTGTGGTTCCTGCAAAATATCAGGATCGTCAAGTCCCGATCCACCTATAATACCGATCTTTATCATGTAATTCTCCTGCCTGCTGCTCGAAAAGATTCTTAAAAAATCCTTTACATAACGCCGGGGTAAACGTTTACCCACACATCACTCTAGCCAACTCTCTATTCAGCTTCAACTTTATTAACACGCACAGTCATGATAAAGATGAAAGAGTGTTGACATTCAACTCACAACTGCCAATAATTAGCCGGCAGGCAAATATATCTTTTAGAGAAGAAGTAAAAGGATAACCATCGGCGACATCAACCGTCCCTCCCCTTTTTTCCCCTATGCAAAAAATGTCTCTCTTTCCATTAAAAAAGAGCTGTGGACAGGGAAGTGTTTTTCGCTCGGTAACACTGCTTGCTGTCACCATTGCCACCGACCAGTACACGAAGTTTCTTGCTGTAAAATATTCGCCAACCGCTGATGAAATATCCTTTTTGAACAATTTTTTCAAAGTATCTCTTGTCGAAAACCACGGTGGTTTCCTGGGAATAGTGAATAGCTTCCCAGAGAATGTCCGATTTTTTTTCCTTAATATCTGTGTATCCTTTCTTCTTCTTGGCTGTCTTGCTTACCTTTTTTATCCCAAAAAAAATACCATCCGTTACAATATACCGCTGGTCTTCGTTACCGGCGGTGGCATAAGCAATCTTTTGGACAGGCTGCTTCATAATGGCGGCGTCACCGATTTTTTAAGTCTTGGCATCGGCAATTTTCGGACGGGTATTTTCAATCTCGCCGATATATATATTCTTATCGGATCTTTTATCGTCGGCTCCTCTCTTTTTTCCTCTGCCGCCAAATCAAGGTGACTGGTTGTAGCATTTTCTCACTCTTTTTTCCCGCGCATTTCTCAGATATTTTAGGTATATTTAACCGCTTCAGTTCTATTACTCTAATTTGAGGTACTCTTCTCAAAATTAGGAAAAAATACACACAATTATACTCATGGAGTCTGCAATGCTCAAGGTAGGTTTTATCGGTTGGCGAGGAATGGTTGGTTCTGTTCTCATGGACAGGATGTTACAGGAGAACGATTTCCAAGGCTTTGAGCCGGTATTTTTCACCACATCTCAGGCAGGTCAGGCCGGACCGGATGTCGGTGGCGGCTCGACGGCTCTAGAGGATGCCATGAATATAAGCCGACTGGCCGAAATGGATATCATCCTGTCGTGCCAGGGCGGAGGATACACAACCAAGGTCTATGAGTCCCTCCGCGCCGGCTGGGACGGCTTTTGGATTGACGCGGCATCTACGCTTAGGATGCAGGACGATGCAATCATTGTCCTTGATCCGGTAAACCGGTCGGTCATTGATGCAGGACTTGAGAAAGGCATCAAAAACTATATCGGTGGTAACTGCACCGTGTCCCTTATGATGATGGCACTTGGCGGCCTCTTTGAAAAAGATCTGGTTGAATGGGTCAGCTCAATGACCTACCAGGCGGCAAGCGGCGCCGGTGCAAAGAACATGCGTGAACTCATCTCCCAGATGGGGCAGCTTCACGGAGAGGTTCATGAGCTTCTGGCCGATCCATCTTCGGCTATTTTGGATATCGACAAGAAAATCACCGGCAAACTGAACGACGGCTCCCTTGCAATGGACAATTGGGGCGTTCCTCTGGCCGCCAGTCTTATCCCATGGATCGATGTACCGGTGGCCGGTGGCCAATCCAAGGAAGAGTGGAAAGGAATCGCAGAGACCAATAAAATCCTCGGTAACAGTGCTGACCGGATCATCCCGATCGATGGGCTCTGTGTGCGAATCGGCGCCATGCGTTGCCACTCCCAGGGGCTGACCATCAAACTGAAAAGAGATGTCAGTGTCGAAGAAATCGAGAAGATCATCGCCGACCATAATGAGTGGGTTCGTGTCATCCCCAACGACAGGCAGATAAGTTCCCGGGAATTGACTCCGGTAAAAGTATCCGGAACACTTACCGTTCCAATCGGCCGAATCCACAAAATGAATATTGGTCCGGAATATTTGACGGCTTTTACTGTCGGCGACCAGCTGCTCTGGGGCGCTGCCGAACCGGTTCGACGAGTATTGAAGATTGTCTGCAGCCACCTTAAATAATTTTCCGGCACGGCGTTCGAAAACAATCGACCATCGGGACGATTTTTTTAAAAAAGGACGTCCCGATGGTCGATCCTCTCATCCCAGCAAACGAGGAAAAGGTGCCCCAATCTGCAGCGAAGTAATTATTGCCTTTGCTCTGTCAATATTCTTGCTCCCTTCAGGGACCTGCCTCCACCCTTCTGCCCGACAGTGTATAATGTAACCAATCGTAACCCAATCACCTTTTTTAGGGTTTTTCCTTTACCCCCGGACATCAAAGATGACACACCCCAAAACCCAGGCTCTTCTGAAAAAAATTAACTACATTGAAGCAGATCTTGATATACAAAGACAGATCCTCTTTTCCATCCCCTCAGCCAAGAAAGCAGAAATAGAAAAAGTGATAGGCCTCATTGCTGCAAGGAAAAAAGAGATCGATACGCTGCGGCAGAAATTACGCGAACTTGATCCTGCTGAGTACGAAAGGATACTTGTGTTTGAAGTCGCAGTTGACAAATTCAAAAAAATTGCGGCGGGCAGTCCGTTCCAAGCAATTGTCAACCGAAATATCAATGAAGAATGCGCACTGGCTTTACAAAACGGCGAACCGCTGGAATGCCTGATCAAGGCATGTGACGAGAACGGCAACTGGACGGTCATCACTCTTGAGGGAGAAATCAGACAATTCCCCGCCGGGGAAGTAGCCGAAAAAGCTCCGCCGAAAACGGCCCATTAACTGTCTTTTTCCGTAAAGACAGTACCGAGTACCGGCCAATGGCCTCTTGTCCGGTACTCTTTCGTTGCGTGGCGACCTGCGGCCATCTCGACAAGTGAGGTCTGAACCCCGCCAAAACAGTCAGACCTCTGCGGATGGGAAGAAACAACCTGACAGGTTCACTGCTTGGTACACATATACCAAACATACGTGAGTTTTCATGCAAACCCATATCGACTACCCTGGCCTTGTCAACCTGCTCGATAATGCAGCACATGCAGGACGAAACTGCCTTTTCGAGCAGGAGGTCTATCAGTTTATTCAATTGATCGGCGGAGAAACACCGCCGCAATTTTATTTTCTTGGCAAAGACGATCGCTTGGACGTGTCAAGACTGCAGGGGTTACCCGGTGACAAGGTGGTCATAAAAATCGTCTCTGAATACATCCTGCACAAAAGCGATGTGGGGGGAGTGAGGATTACCGACAAAAATGGTGAAGACGTGCTCTCCACCATCCGGCGCATGAGTTTTGAAATTCCAGAAAAATTTGCTGAAAGTATTCTTCGGCATCCCAAACAGGCCCCCGCACCCTATCGCAAGATGGCAGAAGACGATCTGCAGGCCGCCATCAGCGCAGACATACAGGGCTATTTGTTTTGCCAGTATATGCCGCCGGATTCCGAAGAATTTGGCAACGAACTGCTGGTCAGTTTGCGCAACAGCCGCGAATTCGGCATGATCCTCAGCGCTGGGCTGGGCGGCAGGGACACCGAATTATACGCCGCGAGGTTCAGAAAAGGCCAGGCGGTTGTTTCAGCTTCTACCGAGCAGGTCGATGGTCAGACCTTTTTACATCTTTTCCAACAAACCATCTCCTACAAAAAGCTCGCCGGCCTGACCCGGGGCCAGAAACGCATTGTCACCGATAATCAATTGCTTGAATGTTTCGAAGCACTTATACAGGTCGCACGGCGGTTTTCACCCTCAAGCAGTTTTTCGCCCTATGTTATTGAAGAACTTGAGGTAAACCCTTTTGCCTTCAGTAACTATCTGATGATGCCCCTTGATGGCCTATGCAAATTTTCCACCGGCAAACGGCTACCGCCAACGAGACCGATTGAAAAAATCGACAGGCTTCTCCACCCGGCCACGATAAGCATCGTCGGAATTTCCACGAAAAAGATCAACATCGGCCGCATCATCCTGGATAATATTCTGGCCAACGGCTTTTTAAAAGAAAACCTGACCCTTATCCATCCCGAGGCCAATACCATTGACGGCATCAGCACCATACCGCAGCTGGACGCCCTGAAAGAAAAAGTCGATCTCGTGATTTTGGCGGTAAATGGGGCGCTGGTTCCAGCTATGATCGACGAAATCCTGCTAAATAGTCTTGCAGAGAGCGTCATCCTGATTTCCGGAGGCCTAGGAGAGCAACAGGATCAGCAGCATCTCGTCATGCACATCCAGGAAAAAATCCTTGCGGCACGAAAAAAATCTTCCCGGGCACCAATCTTTCTCGGGGCCAACAGCCTCGGCATCCTGTCACAACCAGGCAGGTACGACGCCCTGTTTATCCCCGATGCAAAACTTCCTAAAACCCGGGGAACCTCTATGCGCACCACCGCACTGGTCAGCCAGAGCGGTGCCTACATGATTACCAGGATGAGTACCCTGACCTTTCTCGATCCCGCTTACGCCATTTCCATCGGCAACCAGCTCGATTTGACAGCTGGAGACTTCATGCACTTTCTGAAGAAGATAAAAGAATTGCAGACCCTGGCGTTTTATATGGAAGGGTTTACCGATCTTGACGGTCTCAGCTTCTCTCAGGGGGTCAGGGATGCTGTCCAGAGCGGAAAAGATGTCATTTTCTATAAGGCCGGCCGTACCCCTGAAGGCAAGGACGCCCTGTCCGGACATACCGCCTCGATTGCCGGGGATTATATGGTTTGCGAGTCCTGCATCAGCCAGGCGGGCGCGATGGTAGCAGAGACATTCAACGTATTTGAAGGATTACTTCGCCTCTCCTGCACACTGTATCATAAATCCATTTCCGGCAATCGGCTGGCCGCTGTGAGCAACGCAGGGTATGAGGCGGTGGGCATTGCCGACAACATTCTCGGGGAAGACTACCGCCTGGAAATGGCCGGACTCACCGAAGCCTCCCTGGAAAAGCTGCGCATAATCCTCTCTGATGCCAGTCTGGCAAGTCTGACCAGCGTACATAACCCCCTGGACATAACACCCATGGCCTCGGAAAACATCTATCTGGAGGTTATCGCCATCTTACTTGAAGACAAAAACACCGATGCCGTTATCGTCGCCATTGTGCCCTTAACCCCTCTTCTCCATACCCTGCCGGAAGAATTGGCCAGGAGGGACGACACCTTTGGATCTGAAAATTCCATAGTTAAACGAATATCCGCCCTCAATAGGGCCTCATCCAAGCCACTGATCGTCGTTGTCGACAGCGGCAGATTGTATGATCCTATGGCCGACGGCTTTCAGAATAATGGTCTGCCGGTATTCCGGTCTGCTGACATCGCTGTCGGTGTTCTCGGAAAATACATGCACAACCGCCTGCAACAGCAGAGGCAAGAGGATGAAGGAATCATGCGGCGGGCATTCCAAACATAGCGCCGCCTATTTATGACAAAACGCACAACAGCAGACAGCCGCCGCTGCCCTTGAATAGCTGCACTGCCCTGTTTCTTGCAACCCTTGCCAAAAAAACAAATAAAGCACACTTACAGTATCATGCGGCCGACAACTAGACCAGTCCTCAAGTAAAACGACCCAACCACATTTTTCTCTCAACGAAAACACCCAGACACTATGTCCACTTCGCACAACCAAAACAGCCTGCCTGGGCCCTTAAAAAAGGTCCAGGCCTTCGAGACGGGAGCCTAGCGAAAACAATCGCTCGTGCAGACTGCTAGTGGCTTGTATTAATGCTGTATTTTTTCAGATCACTTTCGGTTAAAACCGATTGATAATCGGCTAATTTTGTGGTACCTGTTGGCAATTGTTGAATTAGTTACACAAGTCATCCGTGGTTCACCAGAGACTTGATTTTTTCTACTGGGGAAAGATTCTATGATTCAGTTCGTTTGTCTTATTTCTTCTCACCGCACTTATGACCGATTCCGGCCTTTTAATTTCTTCGCAGTACTTGTTGTTTCAAGACTTCACCGCACGTTATAAACGCCGTTTTTTTTAAACTTGGCTCATTTCGAGCCTCAATCTAACAAAGGAGTGAACAATGGTCTTAGATCCTACCAAACATGCAGATTGGGAGATTGCGCAGGACGCAGAAAAAACGATGTTGACGATCTATGAGATCGGCGAAAAGCTTGGACTGACCAAGGAAGAACTTCTCCCTCAGGGTCACTACATTGCGAAAATCGATTTCCGTAAAGTCCTGGATCGCTTGAAAGACAAACCAGATGGCAAGTATATTGATGTTACGGCAATCACCCCGACCCCGCTCGGTGAAGGCAAATCCACCTCTTCCATGGGCCTCGTTCAAGGTCTCGGCAAGATAGGCAAAAGTGTTTGTGCGGCTATTCGTCAGCCATCCGGCGGCCCGACCATGAACATCAAGGGATCGGCGGCCGGTGGTGGACTCGCTCAATGCATTCCGCTCACTCCTTTTTCCCTGGGGTTCACCGGTGATATCAACGCCATCATGAACGCCCACAACCTGGCCATGGTAGCCCTGACCTCTCGCCTGCAGCATGAGAGAAACTACGACGATGAACAACTGGAAAGACTTTCCGGCATGAAGCGCCTTGATATCGACCCGACCAACGTCGAAATGGGTTGGATCATGGATTTCTGCTGCCAGTCACTGCGAAACATCATCATCGGTATTGACGGCGTGAATGGTAAATCCGATGGTTTCATGATGAAATCAAAGTTCGGTATTGCCGTATCTTCCGAGGTCATGGCTATTCTTGCTATCGCCAGAGATCTGAAGGATATGCGGGAAAGAATGGGCAAGATAGTTGTGGCCTACAACAAAAAAGGTAAACCTGTCACCACCGAAGACCTCCAGGTTGCCGGCGCCATGACCGCATGGATGGTTGATGCTTTGAACCCATCCCTGATGCAGACCATCGAAGGACAGCCGGTTATCGTTCACGCCGGTCCATTCGCCAATATCGCTATTGGCCAGAGTTCCATCATCGCCGACCGCATTGGTCTGAAACTGGCCGACTACCACGTCACCGAATCAGGCTTTGGCGCCGATATCGGTTTCGAGAAATTCTGGAACCTTAAATGCCGTTATTCCGGTCTTAAGCCGGATTGTGCGGTTGTCGTTGCGACCATCAGAGCACTCAAATGCCACGGTGGCGCACCTGTTCCGGTTCCCGGCAAGGCGATGCCCGTAGAATATAGCACTGAAAACGTGGGCTGGGTAGCCGATGGCTGTGCCAACCTCATTCACCACATCAGAAACGTCAGAAAGGCAGGCATCGCCCCGGTTGTCTGTATCAACGCATTCTACACCGATACCGATGCGGAAATCGCCAAGGTTCGCGAGCTGTGCGAAGCCGAAGGTGCCCGTGTCGCCCTGTCCAGGCATTGGGAGAAAGGTGGTGACGGTGCCATCGAGTTCGCCAAGACCGTGGTCGAGGCATGCGAAGACAAGAACGATTTCAAATTCCTCTATGAACTTGATATGCCGATCAAAGAGAGAATCGAGCTTATCGCCAAGGAAGTATATGGGGCAGACGGGGTTGACTATTCGGCAGACGCCAACAAAGCGATTGCCAGAATCCAGAAAGATCCGGTACTCTCCAAGATGGGGATGTGTATGGTAAAAACGCACCTGTCGTTGTCTGACAACCCCACTCTGAAGGGTGTGCCCGTTAACTGGCGCCTGACCATTCGTGAAGTTTTGACCTACGGTGGAGCGGGTTTCATCGTACCTGTGGCCGGAACAATCAGCCTCATGCCTGGCACCAGTTCAAATCCTGCCTTCAAGCGGGTTGATGTCGATGTTGAAACCGGTAAAGTTGAAGGTGTTTTCTAGGTTTTTCATTGAGAACTGCTGGATCAGCAAGGCGCGTGTCGTCCCTACGTTCTTCTGATCCAGTACTTTAACCCACCAGAAGTGCCCAAACTCGACATTCTACAAGGAGTAAAACAATGACTGCTGAAATTATTAGTGGTACTGAAATACGCAAAGAAATCCTCGCAGAGATTACGCAGGAAGTGGCCGAGATGAAAGCCAAATACGGCAAGGTGCCGGGCCTCGTCACCATCCTCGTCGGCAGTAGTCCCGCATCGATCAGTTATGTCACCCTTAAAGTGAAAACAGCCCTCAGTGTTGGTTTCCACGAGATCCAGGACGACCAGCCGGTGGATATTTCCGAGGCGGATCTGCTTGCCTTAATCGACAAATACAACAACGATCCGGCCATTCACGGGATCCTCGTTCAATTGCCCTTACCAAAGCATATTGATGACAAAAAGGTTCTCAACGCCATTGACCCGGACAAGGATGTCGATGCTTTCCATCCGGTTAATGTCGGCCGCCTGATGATCGGTGGAGAGGCGGTACGTTTTCTGCCCTGCACCCCGGCCGGCATCCAGGAAATGATTGTTCGTTCCGGCACCGAAACATCGGGAGCGGAAGTCGTTGTCGTCGGACGCTCGAATATTGTCGGTAAACCAATCGCCATGATGATGGCCCAGAAAGGGGTCGGAGCCAACTCGACGGTGACCATCGTGCACACCCGCACCAAGGATCTGGCCAGTCATTGCAAACGGGCAGACATCCTTATCGTTGCAGCCGGTGTTCCGGATCTGGTTAAGCCGGAATGGATCAAGCCGGGTGCCACCGTTATCGATGTCGGCGTCAACCGTGTGGGGATGAATGAAAAAACAGGCAAGGCCATTTTAAAAGGTGATGTCGACTTCGAAAAAGCCAAAGAAATCGCCGGAAAAATAACCCCCGTTCCCGGTGGTGTCGGCCCGATGACCATAGCCATGTTGATGAAGAATACCCTCACCTCGGCCAAGAAGAGCATGGGGATATAACTTCAACTTCCAATTGGTCTGTTCTACACAGCTCCATTAAACGAAAAAGCGGAGGAAACGACTATTGCGTTTCCTCCGCTTTTTTTTTCCAGCCGGAGCCATCACCATCAGTGGTGGTGATGGTGGTGTCCATGGTGGTGATGGTGCCCTTCTTCCACATCAGCTTTCGGCCCACCGGCCTCATGCAGGGCTTGGCCAAGTTGAGCGTTGACCGACGCCATGGTCTTTACCGCCTCGGTGATATGGTCAGCAAGGGACGTATGCCCCTCATCGGCCATGGTTTTTCGCCATTTTTCAAATTCTTCGACATGTCCTTTATTGTGCTCTATCCAGTGTTGCAGCATAACCCGCAGCTTCTCAACATTATCCATTTCTTCTCCAATTGATATCGCTTGTTACCCGATTTTTTTGTTCCTTCCCGCCAAGCAAGCTACCTCGGTGGCAGCCTGACCGGAAATATTACGTCTGATGTAAAAAAACCTTGCCACCGGTAAAATCAATGCGGCGTATCGCAACTCCCAAAAACTCTCTTGTCCCTTCGAATAATGCGGTTATTTTCACCCCGTTCTCAACAACTTCAAGCGTTGTGACATTTTCGAGCAACAATTCTTCCTGCCCATTTTTTTCCATCAACACATTCGTCTGACACATTACACCACCCCTCGCTTCCGTGAATCCTGCCCTGTCAATCGATTTTCGGTCGTGGGTATAATCCGGATCTTTCCACTATTTCCGGTACTTTTTCCTCCCACTCAATAGCCATGATATGAAAACCACGCACTCCGGTACACTCTTTTAACCTCTCAATCGCCTCCACCGCAATAGTTAATCCCTCCTCGGCCTGCTTATCCTTTGCCACCCCGGATAAACGTTTAATCAGCTCCTCGGGAACATCCATGCCGGGAACCGCCCGGGCCATATACTTTGCCATACCAACCGATCGCATGGGAGTAATGCCCGCCATTATAAAAACTTTTTCGTGCAGTCCCCTTTCGACCACTCCTTTCATCCACAGCTCAAATTTATCGAGATTATAGACACACTGGGTCTGAATAAATTCGGCTCCGGCGGCTATTTTTTTAGCAAGCCTCGGCACGCGGATCTTGAAAGGATCGGCAAAGGGATTGGCAGCGGCACCGACAAATATATTCGGCGGCTCTTTTATGGTGTCTCCGCCGAGAAACTTTCCTTCATCACGCATATATCGCACCGTCTGCAGGAGCTGCATGGAATCCAGATCGAAAACATTCTGCGCCTTGGGGTGATCACCAAAGCTTTGATGGTCACCGGACAGACAGAGCATGCTGTTGATACCAAACGACGCAGCGCCTAAAATGTCACTCTGTAGAGCAATCCGGTTTCTGTCTCTGACCACCATCTGCAAAACCGGTTCGAGTCCTTCATTCTTCAGATGTATACAGGCGGCCAGGCTGCAGAGCCTGGTAACGGAGGTCTGGTTATCGGTAATATTGATGCAGTCGACATGATTTTTAATAAGATGTCCCTTCTTGATAATGCCCGACGCATCACTCGAACGTGGCGGCCCACATTCACTGGAGACAGCTATATGGCCACCTTTCAATACCTTCTCAAGCTTGCTGTTTGTTTTAATTTCCACGATTAAAAGTCCTCCAGTTTAAATGACCGAGGGCCGCCTGCGCGATCTTTTGACCAATCTTTAATAGGAGCTAACTTCTCATAATCATCCAACTTGCCAAGGGCTTCCAGGCGATCGACGACTAACTGCCAGGCACAATCTATATCTTTGGAAATTTCACATTTCCCATTCGACGAGCCACCGCACGGGCCGTTGAAGAGACGCTTGCAACAACGGCTGACCGGACAAACACCCCCGGTTACGCCAAGGACACAATCGCCACAGGCCTGGCATTTTTCAGTAAAGAATCCATCCTGTTTGACATCTCCCAAAAATGTCGTATTCAATGCCGGATACACCGGCGTGCTCATGTATTTTTCCGCGACAAATTGAACGCCGATACCACAGGCCAGACTGAGAACCGCCTCGGATTGATCAAGCAATTCTTTGGCGGACTCAAAAAAGGGGTGTTCGCACTGCCGCTCAATACCGCCGTTTTTTATTTCAATCTCAAGTCCTTCCTGTGTCGCCCGCATCCGCAGGAGGGAGGCGAGTATTTCCGCCTCTTTATTGCCACCCTGATGACAGACGGCAACACAGGTATTACAACCAAAGACGGTCAGCTGTTTGTGGCCCTTGACCATCTCCCATATTTCGTCAAACGGTTTCTGCTCTCCTACTATCATAGCTTCTCCACTCCTTCATCAGTAGACGGTAGTTCCGCCAAAAGTACTGTCAGGCAACCTGTTTTTCAGCTTGCGCGGATTCTTTTTTTTTCCGAAGTGCAAACCATATGGGTGATGGTCCCATCGCCATAATTTTTTCGGTGAATTGAGTACAAATCTCCGCCCAGCGTGGCCCCTGGGCAGCCGAGAGATTAAAGAATTCCAGCCGCCCGGGATTTATCCCGAGCATGTGCAACATTTTTTTGACCCGTCTGACTCTTTTTACCGCATTGAGATTTCCTTCCAGGAAATGACATTGCCCCTCGAGTCAGCCCGCGGCAAAAACGCCGTCGATGCCCCGTTCAAAGGCACGCAGCAGATAGACATGATCCAGTTTTCCGGTACAGGGTAATCGCACCACTTTCACATTGGGAGGGTACCGCAACCGCATCACACCAGCAAGGTCGGCTGCCGCAAAGGCACAATAGTGACAGGCAAAGGCAATGATATTCGCCTGCCAGTCAATGGGAACCTCCTGGGGCTTTTCCGGACTTTTCGGTTCTTCAATTTTTTCTGTGTCAATCACCATTATTCTTTCCTTCTTGTTGACTTGACCTGTTGAATAATTGCATGCACCAAACTCCGACTTCACTATTTTACCCCGACAACCTGCAGACAAGTCGGGACTCTTGGCTATACTGCCTATGTCTTGCTAGGTCATGTCCGTTACCGAATCGACCATGGCCAGGAGTTGGTCATCACGAAAGTAATTTACCTGGTACGCCTTGGCCGGGCAGACCCCGGCACAGATGCCGCATCCCGTGCATTTCACCTCATTGTGGCTGACCCGTCCGTCTACATCAATAAACGGTGCCCCAAAGGGACACTTCTTCACACAGGCCAGGCAGGACATGCAGATATTGCGGTTGTGTTTGGAAATAACTCCGGAAACGGTCAACTTATCATTTGACAGCAGCGCGCCGACGCGGCCGGCTGCGGCCAGTGACTGGCTGATGGTTTCTTCCAGATTTTTCGGGGCATGGGCAAGGCCGGCAAGAAAGAAACCTTCACTCGGAAAATCCACCGGCCGCAGTTTGACATGTGCCTCAAGCAGAAAGCCGTCGATGTTACAGGTCAGTTTGAATTTCTTGGCAAACTCGTCGCCATCCGGCTGCGGCCTCAAGCCCGTTGACAGCACCAGATAGTCTGCGTCAATGGCCATTTCCATGCCGAGCACCTTTCCAGGCAGGGTGACTTTAACCTTGTCGCCGGCAACATCTACCTGCGGTTTTTCATCCGGGGTGTAGAGGAGAAACAGCACCCCAAGATCCCGTGCCCGGCGGTAATAGTCTTCTTTCAAACCATAGGCCCGCATGTCGCGATAAATGACCACCACCTGGGCGTCGGGCGCCTTTTCTTTGATAGCAATACTATTTTTCAAGGCGTCCTGGCAACAGATACGCGAGCAGTAATTATTCGGCTCTTCCCGAGAACCGACACACTGGATCATGACATAGCACTTGTCATTTTCAGGCCCTTTACCGGCAAGCAGTGTCTCCAGCTCGCGCTGGGTAATGATGTTGTCGGATTGCCCGTAGCCGTATTCAATCGGTTTGTATTCCTCCCCTCCCGAGGCAATAAGCAGTGCACCGTGACTGACGATCTCCCGGTTGGTCAGTGTCGTTTGAAAATTACCGACATAGCCATCAACCTTTTCCACTGTTGTGCCCAAATGCACGGTAATGGCCGGATGGTTTATCACCCGTTGTATTACATCCGCCAGGAAGGCCTGCACATCATCTCCCTCCAGGTTGGTACGGACATTTCGCAGTAAACCGCCAAGCATATCAGCTCTTTCAACCAGATGAACGCCGTAGCCCTGTTCAGCCAGCGAGAGAGACGCCCGCATCCCGGCAATACCGCCACCGACGACAAGGGCATTATGTGTCACGCCAACCGAGGCGGAAGTCACCGGTACCAAAAGCTTGGTTTTGGCGATGTTCATATTGACAATCTGGATCGCCTTATGGGTGGCGTTTTCATTGTCATGCATATGACACCAGGAACACTGCTCGCGAATGTCTGCCAGCTCAAAAAGAAACTTGTTCAAACCGACTTCTCGAATGGTATCCTGAAAGAGAGCCGCATGGGTGCGTGGAGTGCAGGAGGCGACCACGACCCTGTTGAGATTTTTTTCTTTGATGAGATCTCTGATTCGCTGCTGTCCGTCTGGGGCGCAGGCATAGATAATCGTCTCGGAATGAGCAACGCCAGGTTCTTTTGCCGCCATTTCCGCCACCTTTTTGACATCGACGGTACCGGCAATATTTGTCCCGCAATGGCAGACCATGACGCCTATTCTCGATTCTTCACCCTCGATATCGGTCTCCTCGGGAAGGACAACCTCCTCCACTTCCGTACCCCGGCGATCCCCAAGCAGGGCCATGGCTTCTGCCGCCGCGCCACTGCCCTGGATAACTGTTTCCGGGATATCTTTTGGTCCCTGGTAGGTGCCGGCCACGTAAATTCCTTTTCGTGAAGTATCAACCGGCCGCAGTTTCGAGGTTTGGGCAAAACCGTGTTCATCGGCGGCAATACCGAAGATTTTTGCAAACTCGGCTGCATCGTTATGCGGCTCGAACCCGATGGAGAGAATGACCATATCAAATTCTTCTTTGACCGATCGGCCATCCTCACCGACCGAATGAATGAGCAGATTTTTCGTCTCCGGATCTTCGACGATCTCAGCGATCATTGCCCGCTTATAGATAACACCCGCATCGTTTTTTGCTTTTTCGATGTACTTGTCAAAGTCTTTGCCGAAGGCCCGCAGTTCCATGTAAAAAACGGTAGACTGCACTTCGTTGTCGTGTTCCTTGGCAATAATTGACTGTTTGGCTGCGTACATGCAGCAGACCGATGAGCACCAGGGATTACCGTTATGCGCGTTTCGGGAACCGACGCACTGCACCCAGGCCAATCGTTTGGGGTGACCACCGTCGGAAGGCCGCGCAATCGTGCCGCTGCATGGACCGGAAGCGGACAGCAGGCGCTCGAACTGGAGCGCGGTCACGACATTTTTCAGTTTACCATAGCCCAGCTCCTGGCGAATCTCCGGCTGATAGGTCTTGAGACCGGGGGTGAGAATGATGGAACCAACCTGAAGATCGATCAGTTGGTCTTCATCGGCGAAATTGATCGCTTTTGCTTCGCAGACTTTCTCACATTTGCGACAGACATTTTTGGTCAAGTAGAGACAATGGACCGGATCTATTGCCCGGGTATTGGGAACCGCTTGTGGAAAGAGTGCATAGATGGCTTTTCGCTTGTCTAAGCCGAGGTTAAAAATATTTATAACCTTGGTGGGACATTCGGGCTCACAGGCGCCGCAGCCGGTGCAACGTTCCGGATCGACATAGCGCGCTTTTTGTTCGATGGTGGCGGTAAAATTGCCCTCATGCCCGGAGACCTTCACCACCTTCGCCAGGGTGTGCATTTTGATGTTGTGGTGCCGGCTGGATTCCACCATGCGTGGGGAAATCATACACATGGCGCAGTCACCGGTCGGGAAGGTTTTGTCCAGCCTGGACATTGTCCCGCCGATGGACGGCTCATCATTGATCATGTGCACCATCAGGCCGCTGTTGGCAAGGTCGAGGGCAGCCTGCATGCCTCCTATGCCTGAGCCAACTACTAAAACTGAACCTATACTGTCTTTATTCTCCTGTTTGGGGGTAATCCTGGTCACTAAAAGATCCTCCATGAGATTGGCCCGACAGATAAACCACTCGTCATAGTGTTGCTTCCGGCAGTTTACAGCGGGTACGCACCATATATTCGGGTTAAACAATGTATCGGTAAAGGATTCGACCTATGGCATTATAATAAATAAATACTGTTATGATAGCTTTTTTTTCTTCTTAACAACCTTTTACATATATAAATGATATTTTCCATAAATATTTCTATGATTTCACAAGGGGGCTTTTACAACATCGGTCAACATATGGTTTTTTCGTCTTTAATTCGCTGAAATTCGTACTTTGCACACAACCGGATCCTTGACCATGGGTGAATGTTGCGGAATTCGCAGCCAAATTCGATGCATGTAGCGGCGTATGAGGTATATTGACCATAAGTTGGAATTGCGTGGATGTTTATTTTTTATTACAACGATGCAGGCGAAGCGAGAATCTCTTCTCTGAAAGTCGAAACACAGTTTACCTCCCGTCAAAGGAAACACAGAGGAACCTAAATGACCACCCCTTCATGCGAACCAAGTCTCCATACCCCAAGAATTCTCGTCATTGATGATGAACCACGAATTCGTGATGCCTGCATGCTCGTTCTTTCCGACAAAGGATTCGACGTGGCCGCAGCCCCGGATGGTGAGCAGGGACTGCAAATGATCAAAGAAAAACATTATGATATCGTTCTCGTTGATCTGATGATGCCGACCATTTCCGGTTTCGATGTTCTCTCCGAGGTGCGCAGCCATCATCCGGATACGGTGGTCATTGTTATCACCGGTTATGCAACTCTGGAGCATTCAATCGAGGCGATGAAAAAAGGGGCTTTCGACTTTATCCCCAAGCCGTTCACGCCGGACCAACTGCGAGCGGTAGTCGAAAAATCACTGCGGTATACCAGTGCGCTGCAGGATATAGCCGATTCGAAATCCCGTCTGGGTGTCATGGTCAACCGCCTTACCGACGGCGTCATGACCACCGATGCTCGAAAGCTTATCGTCCAGGTCAATCCCGCCTTCCTGCATATGATCGGACATCAGGGGGAAGAAGTCGTCGGCCACCATGTCAACGAGATTATCCACAACGAGACGTTGCTGGAATCTATTGACCAGGCACTGAAAATGTCTCCCGATACCTTTGTCGAAATAACCAAAGAAATCCAGCTGAATGACACCAGCGCGGAAAAATTTTTCGGCGCCCGCTGTGCTCCTTTTCGTGGACGGACCAACGAAAACATTGGTACCATTACCGTGTTGCACGATATCACCGCACTGAAAAAAATGGACCAGATGAAATCGGATTTCGTCTCTATGGTTTCCCACGAGGTCAGGAGCCCGATGAATTCACTCCTCATGCAATTAAAAAACATCAGCGACGGCCTTGCCGGCCCGGTCACCGAAAAACAACAGGAGATTCTGCACCGAGCGTCGGAGAAAATCCTCAATCTGAACAATCTGGTAACCGAACTGCTTGATCTTTCCAGAATCGAATCCGGCCTTATTGCCCACGAAAAAGAACCGGTCAATCTGGCGCAATTGCTCGTCGAGCAAAAAACTTTCCATACTCCCTACGCAGAGGAAAAAAAAATAACCATTCACCTCAATTGTCCGGACAACCTGCCCACTATCCTCGCCAATCGGACGAATATGGAAGAAGTCCTGGCCAACCTCATAACCAATGGCATTAAATACTCGCCTGCCGGTGGCACCATCACCCTTTCGGCGGCAAAAGAAAACGAGTATCTGAAATTTCAGGTGGCCGATACAGGCTTTGGTATGACCGGGGAAGATCTGGAGAAAATTTTCACACGTTTTTATCGGGTAAAAGACTCGAACACCAGGCAGATACAGGGAACCGGGCTTGGTCTGGCCATCGTCAAAAGTATAATCGAATCCCACCACGGCAAGATTACTGTTGCCAGCGAAGTCGGCAAGGGCACAACCTTTACCGTCCTTCTCCCCCTGGCCGATGGCTGAAAAACATTTCAAGCTCGCTTCGCCCGCGCAACAGCTTTGCCTTTTCCCTCGGAGAAAACCCAGCGAGCACTAAAAAGCATGGTGTTCCGCGAGCTTCTCTAACATCTGCGCCATGCCGGTTCCGAGAAAAAATGCCGCATCAATTCCGAGATTATCGTCGACACTCTTATCAAAAAAAACATTCAGGCTTGACGCCAGGCCCTCTTCAGGTTGCCAGTAGCAGATCATGACCGGCACCAGGGGAAAAGGAGAGAGGACAACGGAGACATCGGATTCAAACCGTTCTTCCACTGATTTGCCGCTGAACATATGGACAATGTCATTAAAAAAATCGGGGTATTTGTCGCCGAGTTGTTTCAGGACGTCTTCCCCCCTTTTCTTAAATAACGCATACTTTTCCTTGCCGCCGGCTATCTCTCGAAAAGAGATCCACTCGCCTGTAACCGGGACGCCTTTGCACTTCAAGACATAATCGAGTAATGGCGATACCACCCAGGGATTGATGTGGAGATCGGTGATGAACGTTCCGTTCCGATGTATGCCGAAATTTTTCCCCAGCATCGGCACAAGCAAAACGTCTCCATTTACCCGTGCGCCGATTCTTCCGGCCACATCCTGAAAATCGAGATTCACCACCTGCTGCATCATCTTGGCTATATATACATCCAGCTCATCTTCCGACCGATGAGGTTGACCGGTCTCTTGTGAAAACCTGGCGATCTCCTCCCTTCCCAGATGCGGGCATTCTTCAATACGCCGTTTCCCGAGATACACTGCACCGGCAAAGGCCAGGCAGGTCTTTTCACCACATTCTCGGCAATTGCTTTTATCGAGTACGCTAAAAATCTCCATAGCGTTTTTGCCAACTCCCATTTCCCAACCTCCTTGTACGTCGTCCTTAGGACCACTCTGCAAATAACATGGATTCAATTACGCTCAGATTTGAGTCAGATTTGGTTGTGGCGATCAGCGCAAAACCGCTCGCGCAGCAGCGCTAGGCTGAGAATTTTGCGATTGAGCTGCAGCCAAAGATGGCCCGAAGATGAGGGGCAAGATGTTCATGTCATGTGTGGACAGGCCCTCAGAACAGATAATTGTTGTTATAGAATTGCTGTTAATATAATAATTCTTCCGGTAGGTTATCTCAACCAGCACTTGACGAAGTCAAATGGCTTAGAGTATGATACTCTTCGTCTCATTTTTTGTTTAATATTACTCCTTTTATGCATTATTTACCTTTCCTCCTTACCCGCAACTGAAGAAGACAGTTTATGCAATGCACATTTCTGAGCGGCAACACCCTCCTCCTTCACAGGATATGTACACGTATTTTTTCAATAATGAAATTTTTTATGAAAAGAAATGTTCTTGTTCTTGTTTCTCTTCTATCTGCCCAAGCACTCCTCTTTGCCAATGCTCATCCTGCTTTCTCAGCCGCGAGTGCTACACCACAGGAGAATTTAGAGCAACTTATTAAAACGAGAAAATGCCGGGACTGTGTTCTCTCTGGGCTCAACATGAACAGACTGGATCTCTCCGGGGTAGATTTGCAGGGCGCTGATTTGTCGCAATCGCAACTCAATTTAACCAATCTGTCCGCGGCGAATTTAAAAAATACCAGGCTAAAAGGTGCCGCCTTCGGGGGCGCTGATCTCGAAGGCGCCGATCTGCGAGGCGCTGATTTTCAAGATACGGCATTTTCCTGGGCCTACTTGCATGGTGCACGTATGGACGGAGAATTACAGGTTCCTCCTCCGGCCGCAGTTGTTCCCGTTTTTTCACAGCCCCATCCTGCACCAACAGCTATCGATGCTGCTAGAGAAACCAGCGCAGTGACCAAGGTGACGGCTGCTGATAACTGGTGGTCTCGTCAGCCAAAAGAAAAAAAGCTTTTCTACACTGTGGCGACGGCCTCAACTCTCATCGGAATCTGGGGATTGAGCGAATGGGACTATGGCTCGGCCGACTGGAAGACGGGAGATGAAGGGTGGTTTAACGCGGACACCAAATATGGCGGTGCCGACAAACTCGGACATTTTTGGTCGACCTATACTTTGTCGGACGGCCTCACCGGACTTTACAAGTACTATGGTTATGAATCCAAGACGGCCAACCTCTACGCCGCATTCTCCGCCTGGACCGTGCAGGCGGTCATGGAATTTTTTGACGGCACCAGTGAAAGCCAAGGCTTTTCCCCTGAAGATATGGCCCTGAACACCCTCGGTGCACTAACCAGTATGCTGATGGACAGATACCCCGAACTCGACCGGAAGATCGATTTTCGAGTGGAATATGTCCTGGAAGTTGCACCAAATAGTTTCTTTGACGATTACTCGAACCAGTTTTACTCCATGGTACTAAAGCTTGATGGCTTTGATTCCATTGAAAATACATTTTTAAAATATGTCGAAGTACATGGCGGATACTACTCCAGGGGTTATGACTCAACGGAAGTAGAGAAAAACAGATCGCTTTACGCCGGAATCAGTTTTAACTTTTCCAGGCTGCTCAATCAGCAGCAATGGAAGAAAACGGGTAAGGTTCTTGAATATCTTCAGGTTCCGTACACTGTTTTCAAGGCCTCATATGAACTTGACTAATTTGTCGGTGGCAAGATTTGCCGGAGACGATTATCCTAGTGCCATATGGTCAGGCAATTGACAACATAAGCACGCTCCCCGGTACAAAGGAACACATCGGGATCCCTTGTATTAGCCCTTAGCGGTTACCTATCCACAAAGAGTAAATGTGGGTTTTCCGGAGCTCCCCCGAAAAACGGGGTGCGTTCCTACACGACATTAAAGGAGGCAGTGATGAAGGCAATTATATCAAAAGTGTGTATGGGCGACAGAAACTGTAACAAATTATGCCCCGAAGTTTTCGAATATGATGAGGATCAACTTGTATCTATTGTCAAGCACGACGTCATCCCCAAACATCTGGAAGCCATAGTTCGCCAGGCGGCCGCCGAGTGTGGTGCTAATGCAATTACTATAGAGGAATAGAGGAGGGTCTGCCAATGGCTGGTTTTCGTGAGAGCAAAACAGCGAAAAATCTCCTTCTTTCCTATTCCGCCGAGGCCCAGGCACGGACACGCTACAATTTCTTTGCAACCCAGGCACGTGAGGAGGGGCTTATTCAGATTGCTAACCTTTTTGACGAAACCGCTCACCAGGAATATGAACATGGCTTGCGTTTTTTTAAATTTTTCAATGGTGGAGAACTTGAGATCACCGGGAAATTTCCAGCCGGTGTTATAAAAGATACCCATGCCAATCTGCTCAGTTCGGCAGAACTTGAACTCTACGTGCATGACCAACTGTATCAGGTTTTTGCTAAAGAGGCCGAGGAGGAGGGTTTTCAACGCGCAGCAGACACTTTCCATGCCATCAATGTCTCTGAAAAAAACCACGAACTCATGTTTCGCGGTCTGGCCGAAAATTTAGCCTCCGGTCGAATTTTCAAGCGCGAAAAATCTGTTACCTGGAAATGTCTCAGCTGCGGGTATCTGCACGAAGGCTACAGTCCACCGGACAAATGTCCAGCGTGCGTCAAGCCACCAGGGTATTTTGAAATATTACTAAAGAACTGGTAAGAATCAAGGCCATCGCGGCAAAGCGATGGCCTTGATTGTTTTCCGCCGAGAAAAAAACAGGCCACACCTAAAGAAGCGCGAGCACCTTCGCAATGGCCTTCCGGAGTTGTTTGTCATGGATCTTGCCGGCAAAATGCACCGGACTTTTACCATAAATGGGATCCCAGCCAGCAGGATCCGCATAACAGTAAAACTGCGTTTCAAGGCCGATTTTACGGGCCGCATCATCGGCCGGATGACCGATCAGCCTCTGTGCCACCTCCCATGAAGCCCCGCAAGGCGCTCCGCGCAGCACTTTGACCGCCGATATTTTCCCGTCTTCTATCTCAACCTCAAATTCCGGAGCACCAAAATACTCGCCATAGCTGCCAAGACCATCCAGTCGCGGAAGACCGCAGCAGGTCGGCGGCATAATAGCTTTTTTACCGACTATTTTCTTTCCGGAGGCAACCACCGGAATATCTTTTTTCATGCACCGTTCGGCTAAATCAGCCGACAGGTCACTGTGGCGAAGAAAATCAAGGACCAGATCACAGCAAATATCATCGGGCAGATAGGCACTGCTGTCATCGAGCACCAGTGGCAACATTCCATCGATATTGATGACCTCCAGGTCAAAAAGATCCTTACCGTATTTCCTCAGGCCATTGATTTTTTTTTCGCCGCTCCCATTCTGCTGGAAGACCATAATGTGTTGTCGAGATTTCGTCGTATCTTCTTTCACTCTCTTTTCCTCACGTCAACCGTATCAAATATCCAGACGCACCCAACGAGTACAGTACCGGTAGGCCGCTTCGAGCAGTTTTTTTCTATTCTGCAAAGCATGCACCAGTACATGAAACGAACCGGCCGTATCACGATACAGGACCATGCCGCCTGTTATTTCAGTCACATCTGCGCCCGAGGTTATCGCCAAGGGCGCATCGATCTCCATGATTTCCAGTTCACCATCCTGAAACTGGAAATAGGCCATTTGCGCCAAAGCATGGTATTCGTGTTTAGCGTGGGCGTTGTCTTTTACCGTAAATGTTTTGATATACCCAGCTTCCTGCACGGCGATCTCAGGAACGAGAATAACACTTTCGCAATCGACTATCACTGTTTTTGCAAATCGAAGGGTTATTGGCGCACTCATCTTGTTTATCTTGTTTATATACTCAACGCCTGAATTGTAACGCTACCTCCGGTAATCAGGACGAAAGCCGGGGGGAGACTTCTTTTCGTGATGACGACAAAAACGGGAAGTCGGGCTAACAACTGCCCCACTTCCCGTAATGAAAAATATTTTATCTTGTTATCGACACGAGCCATGCATACGGCAATGACTACTTCTCGATTCGTACAGCACACACCTTTGCTTCCATAATCTTACAGATCGGATCCATGGCATCGCTGGTGAGCAGATTTGCAGCGGCCTCACTGTAATGAAAGGGGATAAAAACCACATTGGGTGGGACAATTTTACTGACCCGTGCCTTTAATTTAATGGAGCCCCGCCGGGAACTGACCGTTAAAAACTCGCCCTGGGCTACGCCAAGAACGTCGGCATCGGCAGGGTTGACTTCGACAAAGGCTTCCGGTGCGATCATATTGAGGCCAGAAGAGCGCCTGGTCATTGTTCCGGTATGATAGTGGAACAGCTCCCGACCGGTTGTCAAGACATAAGGATATTCTTTATCCGGCAACTCTTTTGACGAGACAAACGGCACGGGGGTAAAAAGCGCCTTCCCTCCTTCCCTGGGGAAGGTATCCTGGAACAGGAATTCGGTTCCGGGATGATCCGTGCTTGGGCACGGCCACTGCAGACTTTGCTGTTCCAGTCGTTCATAGTTTATGCCGGCCATGGCCGGCCAGAGAGCGGCCGCTTCGTCAAAAATTGCCGCAGCTTTGGGCTTTTCGGTTAAGTCCCCGGATGCGACCACGCGTTTATAAATCTGGTCGATGATGTTCAGATCCGATTGCGCGGAACCAGGTGAATTAACCGCCTTTCTTATCCGCTGAACCCGTCTCTCGGAGCAGGTAAAAGTACCATCTTTCTCAGCAAAGGAAGCGCCAGGCAGGACAACATCGGCCAGCCTCGCGGTCTCGGTCATGAAGATATCCTGGACCACCAGGAAGTCAAGGGCTGAAAAAGCCTTGACCGAATGGGTGGTGTTTGGATCAGAAAGGGCCGGATTTTCGCCAAAGATATACATCCCCTTGAGCGTTCCATCCAGCATGGCGCCGGTCATCTCCGTTGCCGCAAGACCTATTTTATCCGACAGGCTAGTGCCCCAGGCCTTTTCAAATTTTTCCTTGATGGCCGGCACATCCACCTTCTGGTAGCCGGGATATACATTCGGCAGCCCGCCCATATCACAGGCGCCCTGCACATTATTCTGCCCCCGGAGCGGATTCACGCCGGCAGCCCGCTTGCCGACATTACCCGTCAGCATGGCCAGGTTACCCACCGCACATACATTATAGGTCCCCATGATATGCTGCGTAATGCCCATGGCATAGTATATGCCGGCATTGCCCGCTGTTGCATAGATACGCGCCGCTTTCTTGATATCTTCCGCCGGCACTCCGGTAATCTCTTCGCCGTATTCGACGGTAAAAGGTTCAAGGGATTGAACAAAGGCATCATAGCCTTCCGTTCTTGCCGCGATAAAATCTTTATCCTCCAGACCCTCGTCAAGAATGACATGCATGATCGCATTGAGCAGGGTGGAATCCGTACCCGGACGATGACGCAGCCAGAGAGTGGCAAATTTTACCAGAGGAATCTTGCGTGGATCGGCAACAATCAGTTGAGCTCCCTTGGCCACCGCCTCTTTCATGCGCAAGGCAATGATCGGATGATTTTCCGTGGTGTTCGATCCAATGACGAAAATTGCTTCATTATCGGCTATCTCGGCGACTGAGTTGGTCATTGCCCCGGAACCGAATTTTGTGGCCAGACCGGCCACTGTTGCACTGTGTCAGTAGCGGGCGCAGTGATCAATATTGTTGGTACCCAATCCAGCCCGAAACATCTTCTGAAAGAGATAATTTTCTTCGTTGCTGCATCTTGCTGAACAGAGCCCGGCGAGAGCGTCCGGACCATTTTCAGCCTTGATATCCGTCAGTTTTTTGGCGACATAATCAAGGGCTTCGTCCCAGCTGGCTTTCTCGAACTGGCCGCCTTTTTCCCTTCTGATGAGGGGATGGGTCAGTCGATCCCCGCTGTTGATAAACTCGTAACCAAATCTTCCTTTAACACAGAGCCAGCCGCGATTATGGTTCTTCGGGTCCGAGTCAACACGAATAACCTGATCCCCGTGGGTGCGCAGGGTAATGTTACAGCCGCAACCGCAGTAGGTGCATGTCGTATCGGTAAACTTCACCCCTTCCAGGCGAGGTTTTCCGGCCCAGAGTCTGCCGGTCAACGCCCCGGTCGGGCAGACGGCAACGCACTGACCACAGAATTCACAATCAAGATCCTTGCCGAACGGAGGAATGACTTTTGCTTCAAACCCCCTTTCAGCATACCCGATGGCACCAACTCCCTGCACCTCCTCACAGACACGTACGCACAACCCACACATCACGCACTTGTTCTGATCCCTGGTAATAAACGGGTTATGGTCGACTCGATTATGCTCCCGCATTGCGCCGGTGAAGCGGTTTTCACGAATGCCGTACAGATAGGCGAGCTCCTGCAACGCACAATCCCCGGAACTGGTACAGACCATACAGTCATTGGGATGATCGGAAAGCAGGAGCTCAACCGTGGTTTTCCGTAAACGGTAGAGTTTTTCGCTGTTGGTCTTCACCACCATTCCATTAGCAGCCGGCGTTGTACAGGATGTTACCGGCTTGGCCATACCACTAATTTCCACAATACAAAGCCTGCAGGCACCAAAAGGCTTCAACCGGTCGTCATGGCAGAGAGTCGGGACATCAATTCCCAACTGCCGAGATGCCTCCAGAACGGTTGTGCCCTCTGCGACTTCTATCTGTTTACCATCAATAGTCAACGTAATCATGGTCACTACTCCTTTAATACAGCGCTGAATTTGCAAGCATCAAAACAGGATCCGCACTGAATACACAGATGATTGTCAATCTTGTGGGCCAGCTTTTTCTCGCCGGCAATGGCATTTACCGGACAGGCCTTTGCACACATGCCGCAACCGACGCACATATCTTCCCGGATGAAAAATGTCAGCAGCTTATTACAGACCTTGGCGGGACATTTTTTGTTCTTGATATGGGCTTCATATTCATGCCGGAAGTATTTAATGGTACTGATAACCGGATTCGGCGCAGACATACCGAGACCGCAGAGACTGGAGTCTCTGACATCCTCCGCCAGTTCCAGCAGAAGCTCAATATCTCCTTCTTTGCCATCACCTTCGGTGATCCGGGTGAGGATCTCAAGCAAGCGCTTGGTGCCGATCCGGCAGGGGACACATTTACCGCACGATTCAGACTGGGTGAATTCCAGGAAAAACTTGGAAATATTGACCATACAGTCGGTCTCATCCAGGACAACCATACCGCCGGAACCCATCATCGAGCCAACGGATGCCAGCCCTTCGTAATCAACCGGCAGATCAATATGTTGCTGGGGAATACAGCCGCCGGAAGGACCGCCTGTCTGCACGGCCTTAAACAGTTTATCACCCTCTATGCCGCCGCCGATGTTGAAAATGATCTCTTTGAGCGGCATGCCCATGGGAATCTCGATGAGGCCGGTATTCCTGATTTTACCTGTCAGGGCAATAACCTTGGTGCCTTTACTCTTCTCGGAACCGATGGAGGCATACCAGGCGGCACCTTTATTAAGTATATGCGGCAAGTTAGCCAAGGTCTCAACGTTATTGATGATGGTCGGTTTGCCCCAGAGACCCTTGTTGGCGGGAAACGGCGGCTTGGCCCGCGGCATACCTCGTTCACCTTCAATCGAGGCGATAAGTGCGGTTTCTTCCCCGCAGACGAAAGCTCCGGCGCCAAGTTTAACTTTGATTTTAAAATTAAAATCAGTACCAAAAAGCTTTTCGCCTAAATAGCCTCTTTCTTTGGCGGCCTTCAGGGCCAGATGCAGCCTGTCCACGGCAAGGGGATATTCGGCACGGATATAGACATAACCAATACTGGCGCCGATTGCGTAAGCACCGATGATCATCCCTTCGATGACGGCATGGGGGTTTCCTTCAACAACCGAGCGATCCATAAACGCACCGGGATCACCTTCATCGGCATTGCAGATGATATAATACTGGTCCGACTTGTTGGCGGCACAAAAGCCCCATTTTATCCCGGTTGGAAAACCACCGCCACCTCTTCCTCGCAGCATGGAATCCTTTACGGTCTGAATCACTTGCGCAGGGGTCATGGTGGTCAGCGCCTTTTCGGCAGCTTTATACCCATCGACCTGGAGATATTCATCTATCGATTCAGGGTCGATTTTTCCCAGGTCGCCTAAAACTATCTTCGTCTGATTATCATGAAAGGTGTGGTAATCATCACCCACCAGCCATTCCTTGACCGGTTTGGCACCGATGACATGGTCCTGGATCAACCTGCTGACCATCTCCGGTTGAATATATTGATAGGTGGAAACCTCACCATCGACAGTTATGTCGACCAGAACATCACGGGCACAGAACCCGCGACAGCCAACTTTATGGAGTCTGCACTTCTCTTTGACAGTGGCGTTTTGAATGCCGGCAGCCTCGAATTGTTTTGAGAACTCCTCCATTACCAGGTCACCACCGGCAGCTATGCCACCAGTACCCATGCACACATTGACAACTATTTCGCCGCTCATGGTTTATCCCTTGTATTCTTTGAGACTCTTGACAATTTTACTTGGAGTTACCTTTCCAAGCACCTTTTCGTTCACCAGCACAACCGGGGCGATACTGCAGGCGCCCACACAGTTGACACGCTCAAGGGTAAACAGCATATCCCTGGTTGTGTCCTGATCATCCTTCAACTTAAGATCTTCGCGAACTTTAGCGATGATGCGCGGTGCTCCCTTGACGTGACAAACCGTTCCACAGCAGACGGTGACAATATTTTTGCCGCGCGGGTTTTGATGAAATTGGGAATAAAAGGTAACGACTCCGTAATACTTGGAAGCTGGAATGCTGGTACGTTCGGCAAACCAGTTAACAGTTTCTTCTTGTATGTAGCCAATTTTACTTTGTATTTCTTGCAATATTGTAATAATATTGTCTTCATTGGCGAGACACTTATCATATATCGCCTCCAACGTTTCCGTCATCTGCTTATCCATACACATACCCCTTAAATGATGATTATCCACTCCAGGCGGGCAGTACTGCACCGGGAGTGCCGAGAACCTTCGTTTCCCTTTCTCAAATGATCACTTCTTATTCGGTACTAATAAGTATATTGGTTTTCCTATTGATATTCCTACACTTCCAAGTTTGAAGACAACAAAGGCAAAAATCTTTCTTACTCCATCACAAAATGAGTTACTATAACGCAAAAGGAGAAATGTTTCCAATAAGTTTAGACTTTATCCGACCATAAAAATATTGCATTATTTTTTCGCGGACAAACCCTTATTTGACAAGAGGTTGTCAATCCGGTATGGAACACAACCTGAACCTTTTTTTACAGCGTTAGTTTGTCATAACGCCCTGATACATTATACGAAACAGCCTACATCAGAATGCATTGAAAAGCAAAATGAGTAACATCTTTACATCAGATAAGCTCAAGATAACCCTCGAAAAAACGGGAAGTACAGTCTACGCCAAAATGAGTTTCCCCGTGCATTGCGGCATTTACAACGAAATTGAGACACCGGATTTTATTTTTCACTTTAATCTCAACGGTGAAATATTTCGCGCAAAAGGCAAAGGAAGAGACTGGGCCCATCCCCACGAATGGCTTAAACGAACACAGGGAAACGACTGGATCTACTATTCCACTGGCGGCTATACCGGGGTTTTTGAGGCGACGGGGGAATATTACCTGCCAAATTTCCAGTATCCAACCAACAGTATCCTCGGAGGCCACCCCTTCGCACAGCAAGAAATACGGCACATCTGCGAATCATGGCACCAGATACTCCAGGAACTGCTGGACCACACCCTTGGCTGGCCGGATAAATTCAGCAGCTTTTTGCGTGACGCCATTGCTAACAGTCCGGAAGTATTAGAACAAAAAGCGCACCGACTGCAGGAAATTGTCGGCGGACGAATTTCCGTCCTCCCGCCTGACGCCAGACATGTTGATTATAATTTCATTCCGCTGACTATTTCTCGAGGCTGCCTGTATAAGTGTACATTCTGCAAAGTGAAAAACGGTACCGTGTTTACCGAAAAAACGCGTCCGGAGATTGCCCGGCAGATCGAGCAACTCAAACAGCACTGGGGCCAAGACCTTGTTAATTACAACAGCCTGTTTCTTGGAGAGCACGACGCCCTGCAGACCAATGCCGATGTTATTTTGTTGAGTATCGAAACGGCCTACAAGGAACTTGGTTTTGCCAAATCATATATTGCAGATAACAGCACGTTCCTCTTTGGTTCCGTCACGTCGTTTCTCAACGCACCGGAATGTTTTTTCCGACAATTGAATACATTTCCGGGTATGACCTATATCAACATCGGCCTTGAATCCGCCGACCAGGAAACTCTTGACAGAATCGGCAAGCCGATTACCGAAAGGCAGGTAGAGGAATCCTTTGCCCGCAGTCAAGATATCAACGACCGCTATGCTTCCATTGAGATAACGGCGAATTTTATCATGGATGACAAGCTGCCGGAAAACCATTATAGAAAAATTCTCGAGCTGATCAGGGAAAAGCTGCCCCATGTTAAACCCAAAGGATCAATCTATTTTTCCCCTTTGACCTTCAACCAACCGTCCCGCAGCCGTCTCTTCGAGTTCAATCGATTAAAAATAATGAGCAGACTGCCGGCCTACCTCTATATCATTCAACGATTATAACCAGAGAACAATTTCACAGGAGATCAGACAATGCTTGATGGCGCCCAACTGAGGAAAAAAATACTGACGGAACGTAACCGATTGACAGCTCAACAGATCGAGACGAAATCGTTAGCTATCCAGCAGAGACTTTTGGCGCTGGAACAGCTTCGTGACCGTCAGGCAATTTTTGTCTATGTCAGTTTCAGAAGCGAAGTTGCGACCCTTTCTCTCATTGATGTGCTGATCGATATGGGCAAAACCGTTATAGTCCCTTTCACCAGAGTGCGGGAGAAAAGACTTGACGCCATTCATATCACCAATCGATTGACAGACCTCGAACCGGGATACTGCGACATTCCCGAGCCAAAGGAGGAACTCTGCATAAGCAGAGCGATTGCCCCTGAAGAGATCGAAACAATTCTTTTACCGGGTTCTGTTTTTGATGAGCGTGGAGGTCGATTCGGCTATGGCGGCGGCTACTACGACCGCTTTCTGGATAAAGTGCCGACAGCGACTCGAATCGGCCTGGCTTTTGATCTACAGATCATCGAAAGAGCACCGCTGCAGGAGCATGACGAGCTTCTGGACATGGTCGTCACCGAGAGCAGGGTGATTCGTCACAAGAGGTAAGTCTTGCCAAAAACAAAAACTCTGTTGAAAGAACAGTTTTTCAACAGAGTTGATACCTTGGCTGGGCAAACAGCAAAAACTACTTTATCGTACAGGTTTTTGGATCAACGGCGGCACCGCATGCCGAACATTTGGAAATCTTGGTAATTTCATCCGAAAACACTTCCCACTCTTTGCCGCATTCAGGACATTTGACCCTTACTTCCTTCAAAGTTTTATTGCTTTCAAATCCCGGACAATGTTGATCTGTCATGCATATCTCCTTTTTGCTCGTTAAGTGAATCTCCAACATTTACTGACAGGAAAGATTATAAAACAAAAATTGTAAAGTGCCAGAAGTAGATGCCATCCCCTGGTTTTTTTTTGTTGTCGCACCGTGAAAGACAGCTGCTGCCGGAGCAGAATCAGGGGACAGGTACAGGGGCAATCAGTTTTCCGGTAAGGAGGGTTCCGGTCATGGCCAGACATTCCATATCGAGAAAAGAGGCGGCGGAATCATCCCGATCATTGAAATTGACAAGGACCGGCACACGGGGAAAGGCAAAAAATTGCACCGACAGATCATATATATCCGAGGCTAAAAGTTTGCCGCCGATGTCCTGTCCCCTCGTTTTCAATCCTGCGAGGTTGCCGCTAAATGTCGTCTCTATGGTTTTGTTGGTGTTCGTCGTGAAATAAGAGATAAGCGGTCCGGCATCCTTAAATTCTCTATAAGTCATCAGGGTATTATCATTTGCCGGGAGTTCCAGCGGACAGGTCAGAATATACTTGCAGATCATTACCTGGACGGCCGGGGTAAGGATCTCCTGGTCATCGCCGACAATTCCATCGGCCCCGAAACGATACATTTTATCATTTCCGCCCACCCAGTTTTTTCAAGAGCAGATCCCGCTCATCTTCCAGTTGCAACAGATCAATTATCACCGGAGGCTTTGCCGAATGTGCCGGTAGCCGCCGCAGAGTCTCGGCTATTTGCTCTTCGAGGTTCTTCAGTCGCTCCCTTATCCGGTCTATTTCAGAAATCATCTCAATCATTTCTACTTCGCTCTTAAAAGCCATGCGCTTTCGGCTTCGATAGAACACGGTGTTGCCGATCTTTCCTGATCGGGTAAAAACGACAACTTCATACTTGTCCTTCTCCTTGTGATTGTCCTCAACCCATAGCACCCGTTCCATATCAAGCGAAAAATCGTTACAGATCTGTTTGGCAAATTTCTCCGGGTTCGCCGAAATCGACTGGCCCTCTCCTGTCGAGGCGTACACACAAACAACGGATTTGAGATACTCTACCTTCAAAGAAGTGGCTGAACACCTGAAAATTTTCACATCATAAGCACCTGGAGACCAGGCGATAGGCTCCTGATTGTCTCTCTTGGTCCCGTCCCACCGGTATCTTCCGTTAAATATTGCCATAATTCAAACTCCACAAATCTCTTCCGCAGCCGTTTACCGGGGTTAGATTATCTATGTACCAAAAAAATGGGAGACGCCAGAATTAATTCTTTCTGCCATCTCCCATATAATAAGGCGTGTTACGCCGTTGCGTCAAGAGATCGTCTGTCAGCCATATCGGTCAACACCCTTTCCCGGGCCTTATCGATACCCAGCTGGACACGTTTTTTGTCAATATGGGCGATCATCAGCCTGGCCATTTCTCTCGGATCATCGGCATGTGCCCATTTGCCGAAGCCCAGGTTTTCCAGATCCTCAAACAGATGCTTCTCAAATTTGGTCCCCTTCGTCATCGGGAAAGTATGACCAAACACAACATATATGCCCGAAGCAACGAAATAATGGCCGATGGCAATGGCTTTTTCACTCATCCATTCCGGGGCGCAACCTGCGGCTGGCAGATCGGCAATACAATCGCCCAGGCCACCAACCTTCACCATTTCAGCGGCGGCAATAAGAATCCTGCTGTTGTCGACACAGGAACCCAGTCCAAGAACCGGCGGCATGCCGACAGTCTCGCAGACCTCGGCAAGGCCAGGGCCAGCCAGTGCTGCAGCTCCAGGTCCGGTGAGTCCGGCTTTAGCAAGGGCCATTTGCGAACATCCGGTCTGCAGCACCAAGACATCATTTCTAATCAACTCTTTGACCAACTCGACATGGGAGTAATCCTGCTTCGACCGCGGATTGGTACAGCCAACAACTCCAGCGACACCACGAATCCTGCCATTGATGATATTTTCATTGAGTGGGGTGTAACTGCTGCGAAAGGATCCTCCCAGCATATAATTAATGTATTCGAAGGAAAAACCGTGCACGCCCTTTGTTTTATTGCGCGGAATCTGAATCGGTTTCTTACGGTTTTTAAACCTGGTGATTGCCTTGATGACAATCTCATCGGTACATTCCCGCGGATCGAGCTCTTCCAGTTGAATATGGAGGGCTCCTTCGATTTTCGCTCGATAATTGGTCGTGATAAAAGGCGTGTCATAGAAATCGGCGACCTTCTGCAGGCCTTGCTTGATACATTGGATATCGACCGTCATCGCATCAATGGCACCAGTGACCAACACCGCCTCGGTACTGGAAAAATTACCCGCATGGGGCAGACCATGCCGTGACAGAGCCTCCAGACCGGAGCAGCACATCCCGACAAGATTTATTCCCTTTGCCCCGGCATTCTTTGCCGCCTCGAGCAGGGTAGGGTCGGCCACGGAAACAACCATGGATTCAAGAAGATTCGGCTCGTGACCATGGACAATTATATTTACCTGATCTTCCTTGAGCACCCCCATGTCGACTTCAACCTCAACCGGCGACGGGGTACCAAACAAGATGTCGGAGATATCCGTGGAGACCATGGATCCGCCCCAGCCATCGGCCAGGGCTGTCCTGGTTATCTGCTTGGTGATGTTTTCGTAATCCTGATCGACACCCATGGCGGTACGATGCATCATTTCCATAATTTCGCGCATTGCGCCACGGGGAACAACCCCGGCAGCTCGCCAGTGTTCAAGGGTCTTCGGTGGCACCCTTTTCACCATCGGGATTTCCCCATCCACCTGGGTGTAGGTCTTTTCCAGCTCATGATACAGATCCATCGCCACATCCTTTAACTCTCTGCCTTCTGTTACGATGTCGAGAGAAGCGGCTATTTCCAGCAGCTTAATGGGGTCTTTAATGGAATAATCCTTCGCCTTGCCATTAATAACATCGCGGAAAAGCTCGAGCATTGCCATTCCGTGATCAGTATGGGCTGCAGTTCCTCCGGCAACCATTCGTCCAAAATTCCTTGCGACAATAGTATCAACCGTTGCCCCGCAGACACCTACCCGATCGTAGGGACTGTTCACATTCATCCGACATGGCCCCATGGAACAGTGTTTACAGCAGGCAGCTTTTTCTCCAATGGGACAAGCTTTCATTGCTTGCGCCCGATCGAAAAAGAGTTCAACACCATCATTTCTTGCCTTGGTGATCATTTGTGCGGTTGAATCGCATATCGTAAGGTCGTTTACGTTGATGAGTTCTAGTGGTTTTGCCATGACGCCTCCGGGAAAAATAAGTTACTGGAATATTCCGTTTTGCCTGTCTGCAAATTTTCACAGACCGCTATGAGAGAGAAGGTCCTGCCCTGCAACAAATACGGACAATGATTTTTCAGCTACAACCAAAGATACATTGTCATAGGAGAATTTTTACCTGACACTACTGTTATACCACATCGTGACATTGTCAAGACTGATTTTGCGCATACCGCACATGATGTTGTTTGAATTTTCAAGCTGATTGCAGGGGCAAAAGGTCCAGGAAGACTTGAACAGAACACTGTTTGAGGGTATCATGCTGACTTTCTATGTATTTATTATTTTTCATTCATGGAACGACATGTTTAAGGCAAATATCCTGGTTATAGACGACGAACTGACTGTTTGCCGTGGATGCGCTATGATTCTCGGTGAAGCGGGACACACTGTTACAGCATGCCAAACCGGCACCGACGGCAAAGCCGCAGTGCAACGTGGACCATATGACCTGGTGTTATTGGATATTCGCCTCCCTGACTATGACGGCATTGATTTGCTTTCCTCGATTCGCCTGGAAAATCCCGACTTACAGTTTATAATAATGACTGGATTTTCCACCGTGCAAACAACGGTACTGGCCATGAAAAGAGGCGCTTTTGATTATCTGGCCAAACCATTTTCTGAAGATGAACTGACACTTGCAGTGAACAAAGCGCTGGAAAACGTGGCGCTCAAACGGGATAACCTGCATCTGCGCAAACAGCTGTTCCAACGCTTTGAGTTCAATAATATAGTCGGTGACAGCCCAGCCATTCTTCAGGTCTTCGAATCCATTAAAAAAGTAGCTCCGGCTGACACGACCGTCCTGTTGAACGGTGAAAGCGGCACCGGCAAGGAACTGTTCGCCGGTGCCATACATGCCCAGAGTCGCCGCTCCGGAAAACCCTTTATCGCCATAGACTGCAGCGCCTTTTCCGCAAGCCTTCTTGAAAGCGAATTATTCGGCCATGTCAAGGGGGCCTTTACCGGTGCAGACCATAACAAAATAGGCATCTTTGAAGCGGCCAACGGCAGCACCCTCTTTCTCGATGAGGTGGCCAATCTGGATATGAATATCCAAGCAAAGCTGCTGCGTGTTATAGAATCCGGGCAGTACAAACCGGTTGGCGGAAGTAAGATCAGGGAGACCGACATTCGAATTATTGCCGCCAGCAACCAGGATCTGGAAGCGAAAACGCAACAGGAGACGTTCAGGGAAGATTTATACTACCGCCTCAATGTTTTCCCCATCTACCTGCCCCCATTAAGAAAACGCAAAGAAGATATTCCCAAACTCGCCTATTATTTTCTAAAACAGTTTTGTCGTAAAACAAAGAAGACACTTGATGGGTTCTCCGACAACGCCCTGCAAACCTTGATCGATTACCCCTGGCCCGGCAACGTCCGGCAACTGAAAAATGTTGTGGAACGGTTAGTCATCATGACCGACGAGCAAATGGTCAACAATCTTAATCTCCATGGCCACCTTGACCACCACAACCACGACCAGAACAATATAATCCCGACAACTCTGATCGAACTGAAAGCCTTCAAGCAGCACCTTCTCGATACCCATTACGCGGTTACGGAAAAAGCTTTTCTCCAGAAAGCACTCGCCGTAACCGAGGGCAACGTCTCCCAGGCAGCCAAAAGAGTCGGCATGCAGCGCTCGAATTTTTCCTCCCTGATGAAAAAGCACCATTTTTGATTTCCTAATACGTGTATAAAATAATATATAAGTGCATATTTAATTATACACTTGTATGTTTTTGTTTTTATAGCTTATTATTTAATCATCACCAGTCTTTCTTCCTGAAGAAATATACCATTCATCGACTATTCCCCCAGTTGATCCCCCCTTGAAACAACATAACTCCATGGCAAGATATTGTTATTTATAACAATTAAATCATCCTGCCAAACCGGCACGCTCCTTGCTCTTTTAAGATGAAAAAACCTTAAAGGAGAACCAAATGCCACAGATGCAATGGAAAGAACCAAATGCCACGCACATTCTCGTGATGGAAGACGACAAGAACATTGCCAAAGGACTGGAGATGATTTTGACTGATGACGGTTTCATTGTGAGCGTTGCCAACGATGGACAGTCAGCCCTCGATGCCTTCAAGAAACAAGATTTCGATCTGTTAATCGCCGACATCCGATTGCCGGATATGGATGGCATGGATGTCATCAAACAGGTTCGCCGACATACACCTGATACCAAAATTATTACCATTACAGGGTATGTCAGTACATCTCTTGCGGTTGATGCAATGAAGACCGGAGTAACTGATTTCTTGCCAAAACCTTTCAGCGAGGAACAAATCAGATCTTCCGTTAATGAAACCCTGAAAATGCATTATGCAACGGATGAGAATGGCGCATACGTGCATACGGTTTCAGAAACAGATAATCTGATTCAGAAACGAGAAGTCCTGCATGTGCTTGACCGAACCAACGAAGATCAGCTTTTTTGCCATGATCTTATGGAAAAGGGCACCGCTGCCCTTGCCGAATATGTCCTCTCCGACGAAGCCAAGGATGCCATAGCCACCGGCGATCTGAACTGGATCAACACCCACGTGGGTGAGTTGACCCAAAAGCAGCTCAAATATGTCTTTGCCTGTTCACAGAAAAAAGACTGGCAGCTTTAGGTCTTGTCGTGAGCTGCTGCCCGACAACAGACAAACTCATCTGCATCGGCACAAACTTTTGTTAAAAAGTGCTGATGCAGAGCATCGTCCTTCTAATGTTATTGCTTGATATGAAAGGATTATCTTATGGCCAAACCGAGTAGATACCAGGGATATTTTCATGCATTTCGTGACATCATCAGGACAATGCATGCCCATGATCAATTAGATGAAGTGCTCGCGCTTGTCGTGCAGAAGATATCCGAGGTTTTGCACGCCAAGGGTACCCTGCTGCGACTCCTTAATCAGGACACCGATCAATTTGAAGTCAAGGCGGCATACGGCGTAGGGGAAAAATATCTTTCCAAAGGACCGGTAAATAAGGAAAAATTACTCATTCTCCCGAACGAATATTCGCAAATCCTGCAGATCACGGATATCTGGAATGCCCCGAGAGTGGAATACCCCCAGCAGGCGTGGGATGAAGGGATTCGCATGATGCTCGATGTCCCGCTGGGTGTCCGCAAAGAGATGATCGGCTTGATTCGTATTTATCTGCCGGAAATCCGTGAATTTACAGAAGACCAGCTTGATTTTCTTCTGACGATCGCCGAACAGTGCGCCTGCATTATCGAAAGAGTCCGTTTATCAGAAAACCAAAGAACCCATTATTTCCATATGGCGGCCCAGCTGGAAAAGATGTCCTCCCTTGGCCGTCTGGCAGCCGGTATCGCCCATGAAATAAACAATCCCCTGACTGGTATCATGCTCTACAGCACCAGCTTGATCAAAAAAGCCACAGCGGATGGACCGTTCCAGGATGGTCTGCAGGTCATTATCGATGAAACTCGACGCTGCAAGACCATCATCGATGGATTGCTTGAATTTTCGCGCAACCGTTCTCCTGAAAGAACCATGCGCAACCTCAATGATATTATTAAAAGTTCTTTGAAAATTCTCGATAACGAATTTCAACTGCACCATATCAAGGTCGAAGAAAAAATCTCCGAGAAACTGCCGGCCATTCTTCTTGATGCCAATCAGCTTGAACAGGTTTTTGTCAACCTGCTCATCAATGCCATCCAAGCCATTGGCGATAGAGGCCAGCTCACTGTTGAAACAGGAAAGACTCCCCTGCATAGAGCCTTTGTTGCAATCACAGATACCGGAAAAGGCATCAGCAGAGAACATATGAAAACTATCTTTGATCCTTTTTTCACAACCAAGGCCGATGGCAACGGCCTGGGCCTGGCCATAAGTCATAACATCGTTCACAACCATGGGGGCGACATCCAGGTAACCAGCAAGGTTGGCGAGGGCACCACTTTCCTTGTTTCCTTTCCTTTTACCTGATGCAGCACAGAGACGGGTGGCCCTGACGGCTTGAGTATCAAAAAAGCATTTTCACCACAACTTCGGATGCGTGACTTATCCGGAAAAATTGACCTATCGAATGAAGGAAAAGTTGCAATGATAACGACAGAACAGAAAGGAAAACTGCAAGGTGCAGTCATGGTAGTCGGTGGTGGTATCGCCGGCATGCAGGCCGCCCTGGATATTGCCGATTCCGGGTTTTACGTCTATCTTGTGGAGCGATCTCCCGCCATTGGCGGGGTAATGGCTCAACTGGACAAGACCTTCCCCACTAACGACTGCTCGATGTGAATAATTTCACCGAAACTGGTCGAGGTCGGCCGGCATATCAATATAGAACTTCTTACCTTAGCAGAAGTCAGCAGCGTCTCGGGCCAGCAGGGAGATTTCACCGTTGAACTGCTCCAGCACCCACGCTATGTGGATGTGGACAAATGCATTGCCTGCGGGTTGTGCGCTGAAAAATGTCCGAAAAATGTCGATGACTTATATAACGAAAAAATCGTCAAACGCAAGGCGATCTATGTCCCCTATTCCCAGGCAGTGCCGCTGAAATACTGCATTGACGCAAACCAGTGTATCTATCTGACTCAGGAAAAATGCGGGGCCTGTGAAAAATTCTGCCCTGCCGGGGCGATCAATTTCCAAGACACGGAAAAAAAGCTGTCTCTTCAGGTCGGCGCTATCATTTTAGCGACGGGTTTTGACTCCTTTGATCCCTCGCCTCTTGATCACTACGGCTATGCAACCTGTGATGATGTCGTCACCTCGCTTGAGTTTGAACGTATTTTATCGGCTACCGGCCCCTACCAGGGACATCTGCTCCGTCCCTCCAGCAAACGTCTTAAAAAAGATGCCGGCCGATCACCTGGCAAAATAGCCTGGCTGCAGTGCGTCGGTTCACGCGACATCAACCGGTGCGAGCACAGTTACTGTTCTTCCGTCTGCTGTATGTACGCAGTCAAACAGGCTGTTATGGCCAAAGATCACAGCACCGGGCCACTGGATTGCACCATTTTTTATATGGATATGCGCACCCAGGGGAAAGATTTTGACCGATATTACGAGAAGGCCAAGCGAAAAGGCGTACAGTTTGTCAATTCACGCATTCATACCATCTCCCGGGCAATCGACAGCGACGACCTCCTCCTGCGCTATGTCAGTGAAGCCGGTGAAATGCAGGAAGAAACCTTTGATATGGTCGTTCTCTCCACCGGACTGGTCATTAATGCCAAGACAATTGACTTGGCCCAGCGCCTGGGCGTCACACTCAACCCGCAAAATTTCGCCCAATCAAGTTGTTTTTCTCCGGTTTCCACCAGTGTTGGCGGCATCTATGCCTGTGGTGTTCTCACCGGCCCCAAAGACATCCCGCAATCGGTAATGGAGGCCAGCGCGGCCGCCTGCGCGGCCACTGTCAAACTCGCTCCGGTTCGCGGCAGCCTGGCCCGCCATGAAGAGATAGCGGAGGAAAGAAATGTCCTTCGCCAGGAGGCGCGAATTGGTGTTTTCGTCTGCAATTGCGGCACGAACATCGGGGGGTTTATCCGTGTCCCTGAAGTCGCTGATTATGCCAAAACATTGGCAGGTGTCGTCTATGTGGAAGAAAATCTTTTCACCTGCTCCCAGGACACCCAGGACAAACTGTCACAGATCATTCGTGAACAAAATCTCAACCGTGTCGTCATCGCCGCCTGCACCCCGCGCACCCATGAAGGCCTCTTCCAGCAGACCCTGACCAACGCCGGTCTCAACAAATACCTGGTGGAAATGGCCAATATCCGTAACCATGATTCCTGGGTGCACTCCCACGATCCGGATCAGGCGACCCAAAAAGCGAAAGACCTGGTGCGCATGGCCGTGGCAAAGGTCAGACTGTCGACACCGCTCACCCAGACCGGCCTGGCGGTCAGCCAAACCGCCCTGGTCATCGGCGGCGGGATAGCCGGCATGACTTCCGCGCTCACCCTCGCCCGGCAAGGCTACCCCGTTCACCTGGTGGAAAAATCGCCGGTTCTCGGCGGCATGGCCAGACACTTGAACCATACCTGGCAAGGTGAATCCATCCCGGCACATCTGGAACAGATGGTCAGCGATATCCTGGCGGAAGAACGGGTTTACGTCCATCTTGCAGCAAGGCTTACGCATGTCGAAGGCTTTGTGGGAAATTTCAAGACACAAATAGCCGATGCAACATCATCCGAGGTTATTGAACACGGTGTTGCTATTCTGGCGACAGGAGCGAATGAATCCCGCCCCGATGAATATCTTTATGGGGAACACGACCGTGTCGTCACCCATCTGGAAATGGACGCTCTGCTGCGGACCAACGACCACCGCCTGCACAATGCCGCGAATATCGTCTTCATCCAGTGTGTCGGCTCCCGCGACGAACGTCGGCCCTATTGTTCCAAGGTGTGCTGCACCCATACCATCAAAAGTGCCCTGGATCTCAAGAGGCAAAATCCGGATGTAAATATCTTTGTGCTGTACCGTGACATCCGCACCTATGGGCAGCGGGAAAGCCTCTATTTGGAAGCACGCCAGAAAGGAATTATTTTCAGCCGCTACCAGGTGGAGAACAAACCCCAGGTGAGGCGTGACGGACAATACGCCGAGGTGTTGTTTTATGATTCGATTCTCGATCGCAACATCTCGGTCAGTGCGGATTTCCTCTGTCTTGCCAGTGCTATTGAAGCCAACCACGACGATACCCTGGGCCAACTTTTCAAGGTGCCGGCAGATGGTGACGGCTGGCTTCTCGAGGCCCATCAGAAACTTCGCCCGGTTGAATTTGCCACAGAAGGGGTCTTTTTATGCGGTATGGCGCATTACCCGAAACCCATTGAAGAAAGTATCTCCCAGGCGCTGGCCGCGACATCCCGGGCTCTCACCGTACTGACCAGTGATCAGATCATGGTCGGGGGTATCGTTTCGCGCATTGACGCCAACCTTTGTTCCGGATGTCACGGGTGTATAAACGTCTGCCCTTACGGAGCAATCACCTATAACCCCGAGGCCAATGTCGCGGAGATTAATGCGGCACTCTGCAAGGGTTGCGGCGCATGCGCTGCGGCCTGCCCTTCCGAAGCAGTGGTATTAATGGGATTTAGCAACCAGCAATTGTACGCCGAGATAAAAATGGCCTTGTGCTCTTAGCACGCAGTCACCAAAGGAGAAAATTGTGCCCAGTCAAATGTTTCAACCAAAAATAATCGCTTTTGTCTGTAATTGGTGCGCCTACGGTGCCGCCGATCTGGCGGGCGTCAGTCGCATGCAATACCCGCCGAATGTAAGATTAATTCGGGTTATGTGTTCGGCAACCATTTCCACCCACCATATACTAAAAGCGTTTCAGGAAGGTGCCGACGGCATCCTCGTCAGTGGCTGACACATCGGCGACTGCCATTACCTGTACGGTAATCACATGACTATTAAACGAGTAAGATTTTTACAAGAATTACTTTCTCTTATGGGACTTGAAGAGAGATTGCACCTCGAATGGATCTCTTCGGCGGAAGCCCAGAAATTTGCTGATACTATCACAAACTTCACCGGAAAAATTCAGCTGCTGGGCAAAAATCCCCTTATCAATCCTTTGACATCGTCCCAGGCTGAAACAGCTCTCCGTGCCATGGAAAAAGAAGTAACCGCTTCTTAAGGAAAAAAATAATGAAAAAGAAAGTCAAAAAATGGCTGGAGGATGGCAGCGTCGATGTGTTTCTTGGCTACAAGATGGTACATGGTCACCCGCTGCCGCACTGTTTTACCCTGGAAGATGTTGCCGAAGTTGACGAATTAATTGTCAGTGAGGCGAGATACAGCCTTGAAAAAATAGCGACCCACCTGACCCGGCAGGATCCCAAAATCAAGATCGGTCTACTGGCCCGTGATTGTAATCAGAGGGCAATAAATATTTTATCGGTCTGGCACCAGCTTGATCTCGAGAAAATCAAAACTCTCAATGTTAACTGCTGTCCGTCGAATCTCAAAGCCCATCCCGATTGCAGCTACATGACCGTTGAAACCCCGGGCGCCTACAAACAACAGGTTGGTATCGACAACACCATTGATACAGAAACCGCCGACGCTTTCTCGAAGGAGGCGAAGACAATTCGCTGGATGTATGAGTTTCAGAAATGCATCAAATGTTACGGCTGCCGCAATATCTGCCCGGTTTGTTTCTGCACGGAATGTTCACTGGAACACAAGGATCTCATCGGCCCGGGAAATTTGCCGCCACAGGTGCCTATTTTTCATCTTGTGCGGGCAGCGCATATGGCCGGACGTTGTATCGACTGCGGCCTGTGTGAAGACGCCTGCCCCATGGATATTCCTCTGCGGCTTCTCTACCGTAAGGTTAACCGCATAGTGAAAGATGTTTTCGACTACGACACGGGTGAAAGCAGTGAACAATCCCCCTTCAGTTTAATAGGGGATTCCGTGAAGCTGACGCTCAAACCAATGTGAAAAGAAAAAAAATTGTACGTGCCGGTTTTTGTCGAAAATACACCGCCGGATCTGACCAGTAGATTTAAGTAGATAACCAAGCACCGGCAAGGAGAATATCATATGAAATGCACGTTTGTCCCTTCTGTCTGTTCCTACTGCGGCACTGGCTGCGGTCTCCTGTTTGAAACAATTGACGGGAGAATCAACAGTACCATCCCCATGAAAACACATCCTGTCAGCCAGGGGAAACTGTGTATCAAGGGCTGGAATCTGCATGAGCATATTAATAGCCCCATGCGCCTCAAACAGCCGATGGTAAAAACTTTTGGCCGGTTTATCAATGCCAGCTGGGAAGAAGCCATACAGATTACCGCTGATCGTTTTAAGGAAATTATTGTTGAACATGGCCCGGACAGTGTCGGGGTGCTCGTGTCGGCAAAGATGTCCAACGAAGAAAATTATCTGGCGCAAAAGCTTGCCCGTGCCGTATTCGGCACGAATAATGTTGATCACTGCGCCCGGCTCTGACACTCCTCGACGGTGGCAGGTCTTGCCGCCGCATTCGGTTCAGGGGCCATGACCAACTCTATTCATGGTATCGAAAAATCCAACTGCATATTTGTCATCGGATCCAACACCACGGCGAATCATCCATTGATATCCCGACGGATTATGCGCGCAAAAGAAAAAGGCGCCCGCCTGATCGTCGCCGATCCACGGGGCATCCAGTTGAGCCGGTTTGCCGATGTGGCTATTCGTCACCGCCTCGGTTCGGATACCGCCCTGCTCAACGGCATGATGCACATTATCATCGAAAATGGCTGGCAGAGTTCCGCATATATACGGGAACGGACCGAAGGCTATGAAGAGTTTGCTGCCAGCGTCAAAATGGCCACGCCTGAATTCACTGCGGACGCCACTGGTGTCGATGTTGAAGATCTGTACCAGATGGCCAGACTGTACGGCACCAGCAAAGCGGCTTCGCTGCTGTATGCCATGGGTATCACCCAGCATACCACGGGGGTCGACAACGTCAAATCATGTTGCAATCTCGCCATGCTATGCGGCAATGTCGGTATCCCAGGCGGTGGCGTTAATCCACTTCGCGGCCAAAACAACGTCCAGGGTGCCTGTGATATGGGAGGACTGCCAAATGTGTTTACCGGTTACCAGCCGGTGGCCGACGAAAAAATGCGGGAAAAATTTTCCAAGGCCTGGAACTGCACCCTGTCGAATATTCCCGGTCAAACTATTACCGACATGATACCCGCCATACTTGATGGAAAACTGAAAGCCCTGTACGTTATCGGTGAAAATCCGAAACTCAGTGATCCCGATTGGAACCACCTCAATCGTGCGCTGAAAGAGCTCAAGTTCCTCGTTGTCCAGGATCTTTTTCTCTCCGAGACCGCCCAGGTGGCAGACGTGGTTTTTGCGGCGTCGTCACTTGCTGAAAAGGAAGGTACATTTACCAATACGGAACGGCGTTGTATGAAATTTGAACAAGCTGTTGAACCCCTTGCGAACACCCTGCCCGACTGGAAAATTTTATCTCAGCTCTCTACGGCCATGGGCTACCCCATGCACTATGCCAACCCCAGTGAAATTTTCGATGAACTGGCCGCTCTTACACCGAGTTACGGCGGTATGTCCTATGCAAGGCTCGGGCTGGACGGACTGCAGTGGCCCTGTCCTGATGCTGCTCATCCGGGTACCGTCTATATGCACAAGGAGAGTTTTTCCCGGGGCAAGGGTAAATTCCATGCCATTTCCTACCAGCCACCGGCCGAGAAACCGGACGAGACATACCCCTACTTCCTGACGACTGGACGGATGTTTGCCCACTTCCATACGGGTACCATGACCCGGACATCGCCACATCTCGACATCGAACAGAGGGATGGCTACGTGGAAATCAACCCCGAAGACGCCGCTGCTCTGCAGGTTAAGGAAGGGGATATGCTGACCATTATCTCAAGAAGGGGGGAGCTGGACGTTCCAGCCCGCTTGACCAGCGTGGTCAATCCCGGCACCTTGTTTTTGCCCATCCACTTTGGCGAAAGCGCCGCGAACATACTCACCAGTTCGGAGGCGTTTGACCCCCTGGCCAAGATACCGGAATATAAAGTCTCTGCGGTTAATGTCTACAAAAGCAAACCCCCGCCGGAAAGGGTATAGGCCACCCTGCCCCCCAAAAGAGAACAAAGAGCTGCAATGGCGGCAAAAAAATCGGGCGGAATTGCGCAAGATCCCATGCAATTCCGCCCGGGGCGTCAGGTCGAATTGTCCAGGCCCGGCTTACCGGAGGAGGGACCAGGCTCCGTCATGCCCTACGGACATCACTGCTTGACGGCGTATGGTCCCAACGAATAAAAAGAACTATTTTTTCTTCAATGCCGTCAGTTTCTCAATTATTGCGTGCAGCTCTTTCGGCGCATCACTGATGAGATCAAAGGGTCTTCTGCCATCCCTGTCGGCAGTGACAACCTCTTTATGCTCCGGCAGAAATCCTAGTATTTCGAAATCTGCAAGATTTTTGCGGATTAACTCCTGGTCTTCGACACCCTGAACTCGATTGCCCAGGACAAAGATTTTCTTTATGCCTATGTCGGTACCAAGTTTTCGGATCTTTGCGGCTGCAGCCTGGCTCCGTGCACCGGGATTGACAACGATAATAAGGGCATCGACCGACGCCGAGGTTGCACGACCAAGATGTTCCACCCCGGCCTCCATATCCATAATGACAATATCATCACGGACCAGGACCAGATGGTTCATCAATGCTTTCAGAATGGTCGCTTCGGGGCAAATACAGCCTGACCCACCACTCTGCACCGTTCCCATCACCAGCAGCTTCACCCCATCCCTTGTTAAAGAAAACCTCTCCGGGATATCGTCAACCTTAGGGTTCAGGGTAAAAAATCCCCCCATCGTCCCAGGCTTAGCCCCTGTTCGTTCAGCAATGAGCTCCGTCAGTTGAGAGATCGGTGTAATCGGTTCATCTTCAGGAATACCCAGCCCGGCGGCCAGATTTGCCACCGGATCGGCATCTATGGCTATCACTTTATTCTTTTCATCAGCGGCTAAACACCTCGCCAAAAGTGCGGTTATGGTGGTTTTACCGACCCCACCTTTACCACCTATCGCTATTTTCAAACTCACGTTGGGGTATCTCCTTTCACTCGATTGTTAGGCTGTGCATCGACTGTTCAAATTATCAACGGTACAATTTCTCTGCTCAAAGCTGCCCACTACTCTTTAATGACCTGCCCCTCGCTATCGACCAGGGTGACCGCAAAATCATTTTTCGCCGCCGTTTCTTGCAGTTCTTCGATATGAATCGCCTGCAGCTCATATTTTTTCCCTTTTTGCCGGGGCAACGTCAGGAAGCAATCATTGGCTTCTTCTTTCGTACGAAAAGCCGGGATAAAGTTGACCTCTTTCTCAGCGTTGTACAATCCGAGAAGACTCTCGTCCTTGCCGGGATCACAGACAAAAACATATACCCAGCTGCCAGCTTCTGCTTTATCTTCTTTCATTCAGTCTCTCATTTTTGAAGTATCAATTGCTGCAGTATCACCAATACCTTTAGATTAATAACCACTCACTGCACAAAAAAAAAGCTCCATCCCGCAAAGGATGGAGCTTTTTTGTCGAACAAACCATTTTATCAGATATCCAGATACGAATCAGAAAAGAGATTTTCACCGGTAATAACTTTGACGGTTTTCACATAGTCGGCCATTTCTTTTGACAATGTAGAAAGATCAGGGGCGTTGCCGTCCATGGCCAGATGAACAATCTTGACAATCTCCGGTCGCTGGCCTTTGGCCACGGCGATCAGCTCTACATCGAGTGGATCGGCGATAACCGATTTCATGCCATAGCGTTCCAACATGATCATGAAGGTATTATTCAGGATCGGACGCAGATGCACGGGAGGACCATTGGAGATGTTGGACAGTCCGCAGGTAGACATGGCACCGGGGGCAATGTCTTCTAGCATCATCTGGAAATTCAACAGGGAGACGCTCTGGGCCTGCTGAATGTTCACAGGAGTGACGATACCGTCTACCCAAATTTTCTCATTGGGAATACCGGCTTCGTTGGCCGCATAAACGAGTTCCACGCAGAGCGCAGCTCGCTCGTTTTCATCACGCGGCAGACCATCCGGTCCCCACATCAAGGCAACGATATCGGCATTATATTTGGCGGCTATCGGCAGCATCACCGTATAACGTTCGGGGCGGGCCATGATGGAGTTGACAATATGTGGCTTGCTTGCAGGTTTGAGAACCTTAAGGCCTTCTTCGATAGCGGCAATGTTCGATGTGTCGAGGAGAAGAGGCATCTCGGGCACCACTTCCTGGACGACCTGGCAAACCCATGGCATCAGCTCGTGGCCATCTTTTTTGGCCGGCCCGAGGTTGATGTCGATGTAGTCCATACCAAGTTTCTTCTGCTCCAGACACTCTGCTTGAATTGGTTTTGGGTCACGCTCCCGGTATGCCTTTCCAATTACCTTGGAAATGACATTAAGGCTTTCACCAAAAAGAATCATATTTTTTCTCCTTTATCAAAGATAGGTGGTAAAAAAATTCGGAAATACACTAATACAGCATTACTCTATAAAAATATTGCCGGTGTTTCCCTGAAGAAACAACCGGCAATGTCTCTATGGCATGTACTTATCTACTTTTCAGAAAGCCGGCAATATGCGCAGCCTCTCTTGGACCGACGACAATGTTCCAGCCGGGCAGTTCTTCTTCAACATCACCGGCAATGGCTGCCGCATAACCCGGAATAATCAGTTCTTTGTGCTTCACTTTATCCATAATGCCGCACTTCTTCACGAACATACCCACGTCATCCCCGCCAAATTTACCGGCAGCCCAGGCAGTCAGTACCGAAAGTCCCTCGGAATCCTTGACCAGCAGCCAGGATGCTACTTTGCTTGCCTCGATCTCGCCGGAGACAATAAAATATGTCAGGGCAAAGTTCGTGGTTACAAGTACCGGTGAATTCTCATCCGGTGTACCAATTTCAAAAATACCTTCAGTAACCGTCATCGGCCGCTGTGGATCAGTATAAATATTCAGCCGTTCGAGCAACAACGGGAATATGACCTCGGTGGTCAAATCGGACATAACCACGATGCCGCCATATTTGGCGACAAACATACTGGCAATGAGGCCTTCCATGGCCACATTGGAGGCCATATCACACGGAAAGCAGATAGTTGGGAAACCAAGCGACCGGTTGCCGTCTTTTAAGGCGGCCCGGCGAATGGCTACCATGTCCTGCAGAGCCTGCTTCACTTCGCGCGAACCCGGGTCAATGACCAGATCTTTGATTCCCATACCAACCAACTTGTCGGTAAGGGCAATAATTCCGTCTATTGAATCGGCTTTAACAGCGAGGGGAAGCCCATTGTCGAGGGCAATTTTACCAAAGGCATCGACGTTGGTTTCGGTCGCGGCATAGATCAAGGGTCGCTTGAAACCGGCGGTGGCAACTGCTCCGCTGATTATCTCGGCGCTTTCACTCATGAGAATGAGGTTAAACTCTGACGTCTCGGCGATAAGTTTTGCAAGAGAAGCAAAAGCAACTCCATCACCGTTGACATCTTTCAGGGCGACAAGTTCAGGTCTCAGATTAAGACCTACACGCTCGTACTGCAGCGCATTCCAGGACTTCAGTTTTGCCTCGACTTCAGCTTGTGCGGTGTCCGAACTGATAATTCCGGCAAACATCGTCGGATTGAAAAATGTTTTTTCATGTCGGTACAGCACCGTCTCCCCACCGGTCTTTGCCGCACGGACACCTTTACCAACAGCTACCGGGCGGATTGGCGGAGCAGCTGCTTCGGCAAGTTGCGCCCTGGCTTCATCGGATACGTAGGGGCATTGATCTAGTTCAGCTTTGCTCGACGCGAGGTTCATAGCAAAAGCCAGGCATGTTGGTACCCCACACTCCTTGCAGTTTGTTTTAGGCAGGAGTTTGAAGATTTGTATTCCTGTTAACGCCATTTGTGTTGTCTCCTTAAGTATATTTCACAGCTGGATGTACCCGGTTTTATCCAAAGAATAAAACCGGGTCCCTCGCTCAAAAAATTATTCCATGATTGAAGGCATGCTCAGGGCAGGATGTCCCTTTTCCTTGAGCCATGGCAAAATCTCGTCTTCAGTGATACCGATGGTCTCATCGGCAATCATATCAGCAAAATTCTCAACGCCCATTTCCGCGCCTCTGGCGTTCAATCTATCACGGATCTCATCTTTGACAACTTTAGGCATCCATACCATTCGGAGTATTCCACCATCACCAAGGATGAACTTCTTCTGCGTAATGTTGAATTTAGAATGGCCAACAAATCCAGGTGAAGAAGCACCACCGCCCATAACACCGGCAAGTGTGGTAAATTTCATACCAGATGGGGTCTCCCCGGTATAATCACGACCAACAGTCATGATACCGTTACAGCCGGGAAGCATGGCAGCAATACACTCGCAACAACCACAAGTGGTCATAGGAGCATGAACCATGGAGTAGAAGTTGTAAGTGTCGACTGCGCCCTTGGAGGCACCTTTGATGAATTGATCAACACCTTCAAAACGGCCGAGAACCGGGTCAAGTACTTTCCCTTTCAGAACCGGCTGGTTTGGACCGGTCGGATTGATCTCGTAGGAGGCTTTGCAATCCATCCAGTTATAAGCACCGCAAAGACCGGTTCTTTCAGGGCTTACTGTACATACATGGCTCGGTGCAAATGACTGACAGAGACTGCAGGAATAAAAAGTCTCAACGTCCTCATCGGTCATTTTGTCAACACGTTCATCGCGGACTTTATATTCAGCCCTTGCTCTGGTTGTCAGCTTGTCAACATCTTCCTTTTTGGTGTAGAGCGTTACCTGCACCTTGTCGACAATCTTCTGGAAGTCCTGATGGAACTTGGCATGAAGAACGACACCAATATGTTTCAAGGAGAATCCTTTTTCAACTGCAGCCTTACTGATACGTATCCAAGCTATATCACGCTGTCCAATATGCATAATTCCCTGGATATAGTTGATCAGATGGTGCATCTGACGCTCCATGATCGGCTCGAAATCCGTCTGGAATTCACGCCCGGCTATCTGGACAAACATACCAAGCGGCAGCACATCGCCTTCCTTCATGTCCCCTATGTCTGGTCCGACGATGGTAACCTTGCCATCTTCAATCTCACTCATTTCGGCCATGTTGACCAGCTCGGTACACTGGGTCTTACCACCACCCATCTGACCGAAAAGATCCCCGCCACGTACCCGCTCACCCTCAAAGGCTGGTCCAAAAGAAAGCGGTATATCAATCTCGGTGATATTGATCTTCAGACCACGAACCTCAACGGACTTCTGACAGATCTCATCGTGAGGCACATTGGCAACAACGTGCTCGTAGGTACAGATACCTGTCGGCAGGATCTCGGGGATATCTGTGTCGGCAAGTGTTGGGAAACCCCAGTTAACACAACCGGCAGCAGCAACCGCCCACTCAGTTCCGACATCGCCCAAAGCGTTGACAAAGGCAAAGATACGATTTTTGTTGTACATCAGCATCTTGCGATAATCACCCGGCTGCACGCCACCAAAGGCCATAGCTGCCCTGTTGGCAAAACCGAGGGCGAAGACTGCCGACGAAATATCCGGACCAAAAGGTACGATACGGGTATTCCAACCGATCTGCATACCAGCCTCGAGGCACTGCTCGATAACAGTCTTGCCATTGTGATTGGCGGCGCAGAAGATATAGAGGTTTTTCTTCTGATAGTCTTCGACGATCATTTTGGCAATCTCGGCATTGGGAGCGGCACCAACGATTGCCGCAAAACCGGGAGCCGAGCCGTCAACGAATTCGACACCACGTTTTCTCAGAATAATGTCACTGGCAGGACCAACCCATATTTTTCCGGCATCGAGATCCGGATCTTCCGCATCGAGGTAAAAATCAGGTTCCCTGAGGATGCGCAAAGCCTCTTTTATTTCATAGGAAAAGATTCCAGCCATACCTGCATCAAGAAGCGGCCCGAGATACGGCAGGTGATTGCTTCCTTTAATATGGGGCGGCAAAAGGCCACGGGCGAATGCCATGGGCTTTTTCAAGTCTTCAAGAGTTTCACACTTCATTCCGGTGAGAGAATAGATAACCGGAAGATAGTATGCGGTGTTGGGAAATCCAATTTTTGTGCTGGCGTCATAAGTCTGAAGGGCTTTCTCAAGGTCACCTTCCACCTGGGACACGACTTTATAACCACCTTGTATAGCTGCGAACGCTACTAATCTAGACATGCTTTACTCCTTATATTAGATATAACGTAATTGTCCCTATTATATTATTCCATTCCAAGGGCCTGTCTGTCAGCCATATCCATAAGAACTCTGTCACGAGCCTTATCGATGCCAAGTTCCTTACGTTTCTTGTCAATATGATTGATCATCTTCCAGGCATGTTTGACCGGATCTGGTTCGCAATCCCACATGCCACCATACATTTTCTCCATATCCTTATAGAGATAATCCTTGAAGACGGGCGCGCCTTCCAGTGGCAGATGGTAACCGAATACAGTGTACACACCCGAGGTGACAAAATAATGCCCGATAGAGATGGCCTTCTCACTCATCCACTCGGGCGCACTACCTGCTGCCGGCAGGTCACAGATATCGTTGCCGAGGCCACCGGCTTTGACGACTTCAGTTGCTGCGAGCAGAATGCGGCTGTTATCCACACAGGAACCAAGATGGAGAACAGGTGGAATACCAACGGTCTCACAGACCTCACGCAGACCGGGGCCACAATGCACCGCAGCCGATTCCGGAGTACAAAGACCATGCATACCGGCGGCAATGGCACTGCAGCCAGTGGTCAAGACAATCACATCATTTTTAATCAGTTCTTTCATGATGGTGATGTGCTCTTCATTGTGCTTGGTACGGGCGTTATTACAACCTACGACCCCGGCAATACCACGAATACGGCCGTTGATGATATTGTCATTTAAGGTGAAATAATCTCCACGGAAACTGCCGCCCAGATGATATTTGATTGATTCAACGCCAAAGCCGGCCACCTGGCTTGACTTATGACGCGGAATCATTACCTCAGCACCACGTTTCTCGAAGTTATCAATAGCAATTTTAACGATGCGGATGGCATCTTCCATGGCGTGATGCTCATCAAACTCGATATGAAGCACATTCGGCTGCTCCATTCTGGCGATTGGATGGGTGGTTATCAACTTGGTATGGAAGCATTTGGCGACATTGGCCAGATTTTGCATGATACACTGGACGTCAACGACCATTGCATCACAGGCACCGGTGATGATGGCCAGTTCCTGCTGCAGGAAGGTTCCCGCCGGTGGAACGCCATGACGCTGCAGTACTTCGTTGGCGGTACAGCAGATACCACTTAACTGTATTCCTTTGGCGCCCTTGGTCTTGGCATAGTCTATCAATTCCTGGGACTGTGCAGCAGCAACAATCATCTCGGACAAGAGAGGCTCATGGCCATGAACGATGAGGTTAACGTGATCTTCTTTCATGACACCAAGATCACACTCGGCCTGCAGAGGGGTAGGGGTACCAAACATAACATCCTGCAGGTCGGTTCCGATCATGGATCCGCCCCAGCCATCTGCCAGACAGGCACGAGTACCCTGCTTGATCAGATTTTTGTAATCCTGATCAACGCCCATATGGGTGCGATGCATGATTTCAACTATCTCGCGATCGACGTTACGGGGAATGACGCCTTGTTCTGCCCACTTATCCTGGAGAGGTTGTGGCGCTCTTTTGATCATATGAAGATGACCAGTTGTTTTGCCCCATTCCGCAACGGCCACTTCGCCAACAGCGATGGCCACTTCTCTGATATCACGATCCTTGACCACGCCATCCACTTCTACTGTTGTCGCAACACCGTAATAGGGAGCAATCTGAAAGAGTTTAACCGGATCTTTAACTTTATAATCGTTAACTTCACCTTTTGCCGCGGCCAGGAAAGTGATCGCCACATTACGGCCATGATCGGAGTGGGCAGCTGCTCCACCGGCGATCATACGGATAAAGTTTCTGGCACAGATGGTGTTAGCCGTAGCACCACAAAGACCTTTGCGGGTATCTTCGCCCTGAATGCCATCTTTCGGCAGCGGCAGACGGCATGGTCCCATAGAACAGTTTTTACAACAGATACCCTGCATACCGATGGCACAGGGCTTCATGGTCACAGCGCGATCAAAGACAGTTTCAACGCCGAGCTGTTGGGCTCTGCGGATCATCTCCTGGGTTGACTGGTCGATTGATGATTGCATCGGATCGGCTAATTTAACGATTTTTTCTTTTAATTCTGCCATATCGAGGTTCCTCCTCATAGAATTATTGAGATTATCAATTATCTCAAGAGCCTTGCGTCACTTCATTCTACTAATTGATATTCTTTTCTATTTTCTTTTGTGGAATCTATCCAGCATATCAAGGATTTTTTCCTGGGCGTTTTTTTGTTCCGCCGCGGCAGTCATGGTCACTTCAGCAACTGGCCGGCTGCCTGCAGCCTCATCGTGGGCTTTTTTAGCCTGGGCTCTCAACCGCTTCAGAGCCTTTTCGTCGTCTTCTCTCTGCTGCGCTTCCGCCTTCAAGGCATCGGCCTCGGCTTTTGCTTTCGCTTTCGCATCCGCTTCAGCCTTGGCTGCCGCATCAACCTTGGCTTTAGCTTCGGCATCCGCTTTCGCCTTGGCATCCGCTTCGGCTTTTGCCGCTGCCTGGGCTTTTGCTTCGGCCTCGGCTTTCGCCTGGGCTGCAGGATCGACCGCCGGTGCCGCTTTGACCTCGGCTTTAGGCTGTTCTACCGCAGGGGCGGCCGGTGCTGCCGCAGCTTTCGCGGCCGGTGCAGCCGGGGCTGCCTTAGCTGCAGGCGCCGCCGCCTTGGCCGGAGCTGCTTTCTTTTCTTCTGCAGCGATGGTCAGATCCGGTGCCGGAGCAAGCGCGGCAAAGTCAATGTTCGCCTCCGCCAAGATCTTGGAGATGTCGGCGGACTCCTTCAGTGAACCGCCATCGGCCAACGCATTAATGAATTCCTTGGCCAGTCTGATCGCTTCCGGATGACGCATGATCAGAATATTGGAACCGCTGAGCAGATAGGTAACGGCTCCGACCGCTTCCATCATGATGCCACGTCTCTCCGGGTCACCTAACAGCGGTGCCCCATCGGCGGTCTGTTTGGCCTCTTTACATTTCCAGACTTCATTGCCGAGATTGTTGATCATCGGATACTGGAGTTTTTCATCACCCTGGACCATTGCGGCCATGGTCAATCTCTCCATTACCGAGTAGGTATACTCCAGCCCATAGCCAAGACCACCGGTGGTAGGGTCAACCAGAACTCTCTCCATCGGCATGCCGAGATTTTCCAGGAGAATGTTGACCTGCTTGGCAAGGTTGACGTCGATCGGCGAGGAGGCGATGACTCCATGCCCATACCCCATGGCTGCAGCACCAATACCTTTGTAGTTTTTCTCTTCAACAGGGCCGAGAACCAGATTATAGTCCTGGCATTTTTCGGCAACCACCTTGAGAACTGCTTCATCCTTGCTTGGATTGGCACAACCCCAGACGATGAGCGGAACACTGATTGCCTCCAGTACTTTTTTAACGGTCTCGGCGGCGGACTCAGCACTGGCGTCTTTATCATTGGGATCGATGCTTTTCAGCTGAATGACGATGGCATCGGCGTTAAATACTTCCACGCATTTTTTGGCCCAGGCAGCAGGGTCGGAGATTACATCTTTGAAATGCTCCATAACCGGCGCAGGCCAGTCTTCCGGCTCAGTATCCCAGATCTCCATTGCAATGATGGGTTTGTTCGGCATGTTGCCTTCAAATGTATAGAAGGGATAACATGTTTCGCCTCCCACAGTTATAGCTGCATCACCTTTACCTATGGAAATTGCTTTGATGCCGCCGCTATAGGATTCCTTCTTTAGTTTAAATCCCACTTTTGCCTCCTTACTGGTGAGTAATTTTTCTCCTGAAGGTTGTGTGTATCTTCAATACCAACCTCCCCTTTTCAACACTAGCCAAACAACAAGAGGTACAAAATGTTTCCTGAAACTGTATAAATCATTTGTGCAAGGCGCTGCTCTGCCCCAACCGGATATAAAAACAAGGTATAACAAAATCGAAAAGCTATTTCCCTCTTGCCTTCATTCGCGCATTGAGCCGTGGAAATTTTTCAATTTCCGTGTGCGGCAGAAACATCGCTGCAATATAATTGTCCATATAAGAATGTGTCTCGGAGAGTTCAAAATTGGTCATTTTCTGCGTCACTGCCACGACATCTTTACGAATTCGGTTGGTGAGCGAGCTCATGCGCGCGCCCATAAGTGATCCGTTACCAATGAAAGTCACCCGTTCGGGATCAACCTCGGGCAGCAGGCCAAGGACCATGGCCTTCTCCAGATCGATATAACTGCCGAAACCACCTGCCAGAATTATGTGTTCCACCGTATCCATGGACAGGCCTACTTCCTCGAGCAAGGTCATGCAGCCGCTGTAAATTGCCCCCTTCGCCCGAATAAGGTTATCCAGATCCGGCTCGGTCAGGGCAATGTCGCGGTCAATCTGCGTTTCGTCTTTCCAGGCGACGACATACTCCCAGACATGATTGTTTTTTCTGACCCGCGGCGTGCCTAAATCACGATTGAATTTTCCTCTGTTATTTATCAGACCCATTTCAAACATCACTGCGGCCATGGTGATCAAGCCGGAACCGCAGATTCCTTTTGGCCGGACATCGCCGATGGTGAAAATCATCGGCTCAAAGGTAACCGGATTCATGGAAAAATCCTCGATGGCTCCCTTGGCGGCGCGCATGCCGAACTCAATACCGCCGCCTTCAAAGGCGGGCCCGGCCGAACATGCCGTGCAGGCCAGCCAGTCTTTATTGCCGACCACCAGCTCGGCGTTGGTGCCGATATCAAGAAAAAGGGTCAACTCTTCTTTGCGGTACATCCCCGAACCCATTACGCCGGCCACAATATCACCACCGACAAAACTCGACACCTGGGGATAGAGCAGCGCAATGCAATGCTCGTTGATAGTCACGCCTATGGTTGTCGCGGTAAATGGCGGATAAAGGGTGGCTGTCGGCACGTAGGGAGCCCTGCGGATATTGCGGGGATCAATGGCAAGAAACAGCTGGGTCATGGTGGTGTTGCCGGAGAAGGTAATGGTCGAGATATCCTCCCGGTCAACTTTCGACTGACGAATTATCTTTTCCAGCACACTGTTTATGGTGCCGACCACGACTTGCTGGAGCTTGTCCAGTCCCCCGGGCTTCTCCGCATACATGATACGGGTAATGACATCCTCACCGTAACTGATCTGCCCGTTGAAATCACCCGCTTCCGCCAGACACTCGCCGGTCAATAAGTTAATGAGCTGGCCATAGATGGTTGTCGTGCCGATATCCATGGCCACGGCATAATTTTCTCCGGTCTTGTCACCGGCCTGAACGTTGGTAATGAGATTTTTTCCGTCACTTCTGACGGGACGGATAATCGTGACGGTTACCTGGAAATCACTCGCCCGCATTGTTCCGGGCAGTTTCCGAATAACCGGCAGGGTCAGTTCGAGCTTGTGTTCATTCGCCTCGAGCTTGAGATACTCGATAAGCCTGGTGACATCAGGCATGTTATTCTGGGAATCGGGGGGCGCAAGAGTGAGGAATATTTTTTCTACCGGAGGGATAAAGAGTCCTTCCTCCTTCAGACTCTCGAAGTCCATCTGCTGAATGGTGGCAGTCCTGCGCGGGGTGGCCTGCAGGTTCATGACACTTTTGTCTATGGAGGACTCAATGGGGATGCGGACGGTGATGTCTTCGCTGACTTTTACGAGACAGGCCAGACGATATCCTTTGTCGATATCCTCCTTACTGAGCCGCTCGGAGGTCCCTCCGGCAACAGTGCCTTTTTCAACAAGAACACGACATTTCCCACAGACACCCTCACCACCGCAGGACGCATTGATGTGCACACCGGCCTGAAGAGCGGCGCGAATAAGACTCTCCCCGGAAGAAACGGTTATGACTCTCTCGTGGGGTAGAAATGTTATAGTGCATTCACTCATGCGGCCTTACCTTGTCCACCAGGGAAACAACTGGATTTAACTGTCTTCTTTAATTCACTGCTCGGCGATATTTGACAACAACAGAATTTACCGCCATTATTTCTCAATAACGTACCAATATTCCTCGTGTTGAAGCACTGCAGTGGAGAAAGATACCCTCCGCGACTCCCCTTCAGCCAGATTGTAAACAACGCATAAATATATCATATATTTTCACACTTACAACTTGTAATTGGGAATTTTTGCTCATAGCCTGCCCTTGGCATGCGCACAAACAGTTAATCTTTTTTTCTGTTATATCTCATCACTATTTCTGATGCTTTTCCGGCACCTTGCCATCTCCCTAATATCAGGTGAGATGTTGCCGCCGTGATCATCCTGCACATTCGATAGGGTAGCAAAAACACATGCAAAAACCCATTTTCAATCGGGTGGTCCGGGGGAGAATTCTCCTGCTAAAAAGAGATAAAAATTGCCGGGCAGCGATATTTTTTGTATTTTTTCTCCTGCGCAAAAGGAGAGTGCAGACCTACCGATCTGTGGGTGTACAACCGACAACAGATGCCGGAGCATGCACGCTGGCAACAGGCCCGGTATCGCCATCGGGCCCAACCCAGAGAGCACCACAGCAAAGCGCTTATATTGGTAGGACCAATTTCCATTGCCGATATTTTCTGCGGGCTGTTTCTTCGCACTTTCACTGTTTTCAAGGGAAATATCCGAGAACAGCCCCCGTAAATTATTTCCCCTTGACAAGTGCATTGGTATCTTTTAAAATTGGTACTACCATTATATGACACCGGCAGGTTCCGGTCGAACAAGGGACAGGTACTTTCCGGTGGCAGCGGCAGGGGCATTCCCACCCGAGACCACTCCGGATTCGTCACCACCACCAGGGAGCGGATGTGCTCCTCTGTTTCTCAGTCAACGGAGTAGACCATGACCAAAAACCAAATTCAGCAACTGCAGGCTATCTTCAGCAGCCAGAACGTTCTCACGGAAATTGAAGACATGATCGCCTACAGCTATGACGCCTCACATGTCGAAATCCGGCCGGAGGCTGTTGTTTTCGCTACCACCACCGAACAGGTGAGCCAGCTCATGAAATTCGCCTACCGGGAAAAGATCCCGGTGACACCCCGGGGTCAGGGGAGTGGCCTGTCAGGAGGTTCGGTTCCCTTTAAAAAAGGCATTGTCCTGTGCATGGACAAAATGAAGCGGATCATCGATTTTGATCCGGCCAACCGTCTTATCACCGTTGAAGCGGGACTGACCACCTCCGATATCGACCCGATCGCCGCCAAAGCCAATCTCTTTTACCCCCCTGATCCCGGCAGTGTGACCTTTTCTACCATCGGCGGCAATGTGGCGGAAAATGCCGGTGGGCTGCGCGGCCTGAAATACGGAGTTACCAAGGACTATGTGAAGATGATGAAGGTCGTTTTACCCCAGGGCGAGATCGTCATCCTCGGCAATAAATGCGTCAAACACGTCGCCGGCTTCAACATGGAGGGTATCTTCGTCGGCAGCGAAGGCCTGCTCGGCATCATGACCGAAGTGACCCTCGCCCTGCTGCCCATCCCCGAGCACCGGGAGTCGGCCCTGGCGATATTCAACAGCCTTGATGGCGCCGCCCAGGCGGTATCGGACATCATTGCCTCGGGGGTCACTCCATCGACCATGGAGTTCATGGACAACGCCACGATCAACGCCATCCAGAATTTTAAAGATTGTGGGCTACCCCGTGACGGAGCCGCCGTACTATTGATCGAGACCGACGGCGAAAAGAATTCCGCCATCGCCGAAATGGCCAAGGTCGAACAACAGGTGAAAAAGAACGATATCCGTGATTTTGTCCGGGCGAAAACCAGCACGGAGCGAGATCGCCTCTTCGAGGGACGTCGCGTCGCCCTGAACGCCCTGGCCAGTGTCAGACCGAATCTCATCCTCGAAGACGCCACGGTAATGCGCTCCAAATTGCCGGAAATGGTGCGCGGCATCACCCGGATCGCCGAAAAATATCAGCTGCAGATCGGTATCTTCGGCCATGCCGGAGACGGCAACCTGCATCCCACCTTTTTACTGGACATGCGCGACAAAGATGAAATGGCCCGCACCGAAAAGGGCGTGGCGGAATTGTTCCAACTGGCCATCGACCTGGAAGGCACCATCTCCGGAGAACACGGCATCGGGCTGGAGAAGAAACCGTTTTTGCAGAATCAGATCGGCAGTGAAGGAATCAGGCTCCTCCAGAATATCAAAAGGACCTTTGACCCCCTCAATCTGCTCAATCCAGGCAAGATGTTCGACATGCCGGCAGAGCAGACAGCGTAAGCGGGGTGGATGAAAAATGACCAAGCACATTAGCGTTAAACAACAGGCTGAAACCCATTTACTTGAAGCCGCCAAAGAATTCCAGAAATGCATGCAATGCGGCAAGTGCCGCTCGGTCTGTCCGGTGTTCAAAGAGATGGGCAATGAATTGTATGTCGCCCGCGGCAAGAATAAACTTGCCGAAAAGCTGGTCTCGGGAGACATCCAGATCACCCAGAGGGTAAAAGACGCCGTCAACGAATGCCTCAACTGCAAGACCTGTTCGGCCAACTGCCCCGCCGGGGTCAGTCCGGAGCATGTGGTGCTCAGGCTTCGCTGGTATATCACCACCCAGGAAGGGCTCGGCTTTTTCAAGGCACTCATTTTCCGCCAGCTGGTCTGGCGCAAATGGCCGATCACCCTGGGGGCGCTGCTGATTGGCGTCGCCCAGCGGGCCCTGTTTGGCATTGGTCCGAAAAACCCGGTGCGCTACCTGTTTCCGCTCTTTGGCTTTTCCAAACGAAGGTTCTTTCCCCAGATGGCCCTGAGAAGCGCCCAGAGCCAATATCCCGAGGTCATCCCTGCGAAAAATGGACCGGCCAAGGGACGCATCGGTTATTTCACCGGTTGTGCCGGCAATCTGATCTACACCAACGTGGTGAAATCGGTAGTCGATATCCTCACCGGCTACGGCTATGAAGTGGTTATTCCGAAAAAACAGAAGTGCAACGGCACCCCGGTACTCGCCAACGGCGATTACGAAGGGGCGAAGATGCTCATGGAACACAATTTCAACCTGTTTCAGCAATACGATCTCGACGCAATCGTCGTTGCCTGTTCCTCGTGCGGCATGGCCCTGAAAAAAGAGATCAAGCTCTTCATTGACGACAGCAGGGAACTGCAGGCCTTTACCAAAAAAGTCTACGACATCAACGAATTTATTGAAAAAAACCTTGATATCAAGGAAGAGGATCTCGGCCGGCTGCCCTATAAGGTATCGTATCACGATCCCTGCCATATGGTTCGCGGCCAGGGCATCAGCGAACAGCCGAGAAAACTGCTGAAGATGATCCCCGGTGTTGAATTCAAAGAGATGAAAGATGCGGCGGTCTGTTGCGGCAGTGCCGGAAGCTACTGCATCACCCATTACGATACAGCGATTAAAATAAACAACCACAAGGTGAAAAATATCCAGGATGCCGAGGTTGACTACGTGGCCACCGGCTGCCCGACCTGCGTCATGCATATCCAGGATAACCTGCAGCAGCATGAATCCGGCGAAAAGGTGCGCTTTGTCGTGGAAATGTTAGCTGATTCACTGCGTGCCGGCAAAACAATCTAACATGAACGAAAAGACTCTTCTTCCCGGCAAAGATCTCTCGCTGGAAGAAACCATCGCCAAGGCCACCGCCTTACTGGATAATTTAGGTCTTCGAACCGAAACGGTAAGCTGGCTCAACCCGGCGCCCAACTGCTGGTCGGTCCATATCCAGTCTAACGACTGCCCCCTTCTCTGCACCAACGGCAAGGGGACGTCCCGCCTTGCCGCACTGGCCAGTGGGCTGGGGGAGTTTCTTGAACGACTGTCCACCAATTTTTTCTTTGCCGACTATTTTTTAGATGAACGTGTCGATGAAGACGAAAAACCTTACCTTTTTTTCCCCGGGGAACGGTGGTTTACCGCCGGCGAAAAAGAGGCCGTCCCCCGCAGGGATCGGCAGGGAACGGCGCTGCTGAATGAACACTTGCGCTCCTTCTATGACCCTGACGGTGAGCTCACCTTTGCCCACCTCTGTGACAACAACAGCAACTCCGCCGACCGCGGCCTGTGCGCCCTGCCCTTTCAAAGCCTTGCCGACGGCCGGACAATCTATTTCCCGGTAAGCCTGCTGAACAACCTGTATGTCAGTAACGGCATGGCGGCCGGCAATTCCCCGGCCGAATGCAGCGCCCAGGCACTGTCTGAAATCCTCGAAAGGTATGTGAAAAACATCATCATCACCGAAGGTATAAGCCTGCCCGATGTGCCGCATTCCTGCCTGCAAAACTACCCCAGACTCTGTTCCATCCTTGACACCCTGGCCGAACAAGGCTTGTCCGCCCAGGTAAAGGATGCCTCGCTGGGCGGGCAATTCCCGGTTATCTGTGTGCTGCTCACCGACTACGACAGCGGCGGCGCCTTTGCTGCCTTTGGCGCCAACTGCCGGTTCGAAACGGCCATCGAGCGGACACTGACCGAACTGCTGCAGGGACGGAGCCTGGATCGACTGCGCCGGTTCCCGCCGCCCTGCCACGATAGCAACCTGGTTGCCGATCCCTTTAATCTCGAAAGCCATTTTATCGACTCCGACGGCCTGCTTTCCTGGAATATGTTTCAAGATAGTGCCGACTACGCATTTTCTCCCTGGGACTTCACCGGCAGCACCGAGGAGGAATTTGCCCGGCTGCAGCGCCTGGTGACCGACAGGGGTTTCCATATATATCGCGCCGAATATCTGCACTGCGGCATGTACAGCTGTCGCATCCTGGTGCCCGGCATGTCGGAAATTTACCCCATCGACGATCTGCTCTATAACAACAAAGGAACCGGCGCGCTGCTGCGCCCTCACCTGCTGCGGTTGCCGGCCATGGATAAGCACGAGCTGGGCGCCTTGATCGAGCTGCTGGAAACCCTCGATCTTGGCGAGCAGGTCCTCCTCTCGCAGGCAATCGGTATTGTCTTTGACGAACATTCAAGCTGGGCGACCCTGCGCATCGGCGAGCTGAAGGCCATGATTTATCTGGCATTGCAGCAGAAGGAGGCAGCACTCGAATGGTGCACCTGGTGCCTGGACTACGGCGCCCTGCCGGCCAAAAGAAAACGTTACTATCGATTACTGCAGACCCTGCTCAATTTCCATCTGACCGGAGAAACGGTTGCCGGCTACAGCCGGAGCCTGAGACTGTTTTACGCCGAGGAGGAAATAGTCGCCGCGGAATCCGCTGTGCACGGGGGGAGCAGCTTCCATGGACTCAATTTCGCCGGGAGCTGGCAGGAAATTTCTGCAGAACAGAAGAAGCTGCTGCAAATCTATGAACGGGTCAATGCCTTTAAGATGACTGCAGCGCCCGGAAAAGAGCTTCGTACCAGGTAATACCAGATACTTTCCGGTGATTTATTCCATCCATTCCGGGACGGGCCGTATCCGCCCATCCCGGAATTTTTTTATTTCTCGAGGACGGCTTTCGCCTCGCGGGCGATGGCCAGTTCCTCATTGGTCGGAATGCCCCAGATCTGCACCCGGCTTTCCCGGCTGCTGAGCAGCGTCGGTTTTTTAATCCGCTGGTTATTGGCAGCAGGGTCCATGATAACGCCAAACGGCTCCAGCCCGCGCAGGGTCATTTCGCGGACCACCTCGTCGTTTTCACCAATACCCGCGGTGAAGATGATGGCATCCACCCGGCCAAGAACCGCCATAAAGGCCCCGACATATTTTTTGTTGCGGTATGTCTGCACATCGAGAGCCAGCCTGGCCCTTTTATCGCCGTTGGCGATTGCCTGATGGATATCGCGCATATCGTTGAGCCCGCACAGTCCTTTCAACCCCGAATCCTTGTTGAGCATCTCGTCGATGGCTTCAATATCCATGGTACAGTTCCTGGCGAGAAAGGAATGAATAGCCGGGTCGACATCTCCGCTGCGGGTGCCCATCACCAGCCCTTCCAAAGGAGTCAGGCCGAGGGTGGTATCGACACTTTTACCGTTTTCCACAGCGGTCATGGAACAGCCGTTGCCGAGGTGGATGGAAATCAGGTTCAGTTCCTCCAGCGGTCTGCCCATCAGGCGTGCGCATTCGCTGGCGACAAACTTATGTGAAGTGCCATGAAAACCATAGCGACGGATTCGGTGCTTTTCATACAATTCATAGGGAAGCGCATAAAGATAGGCGTGCGGCGGAATTGTCTGGTGAAAGGCGGTATCAAATATTGCCACCTGGGGGACCCCGGCAAACAATTCCTGCGCCACCCGTATGCCGTCAAGATTAGCTGGATTATGCAGCGGCGCGAGGGGAATATTCTTTTCGATGGCCGCCAGTACATCGGCGGTGAGCAGGGTCGGCTGGTGAAAATCTTCCCCGCCATGGACCACACGGTGGCCGATCGCATCGATATCGCCCCGAGCGGCGATTACGCCCTGGCGCGGATCGGAGAGTATGTCAACGGCCAGGCGCATGCCGCTTTTATGATCGGCAACGACGGTCGTTTTTTTGACTGTCAGCTCATCGGCGGCACCCGGCCGGAGGATACACTTTATCAGTCCTTCGGCTTCGCCTATTCTTTCGACAAGGCCCGATGCGAGAACAGCTTCATCCGACATATCGAGCAGCTGGAATTTTATCGACGAACTGCCCGAGTTGATTACAAGTATTTTCATTATTTCTTCACAATCCTTTTTTGTCCCGCATGCTGCCCCGGATATCTTCCCGCAACAAAGAGAGCCGGTTTACAATTGAACATCAGTTGAATGGAATTTCCTTACCGAAACACGTCCCATAGCCTTTTTGGCAAACCGGCGGCAACACCTTATTTCCGTCGAACAACCCACCGGAGTTTTGGTTTTTTCATGGACCAAAAACTGGCCGTCATCGAGCTGTTGCCTCTGCCTCTTTTTATATCGTAACTCTATGTTTTGCGTTCCGTATATTAACATTTTATCCTTTATTACGCCAGCATAAATCCCTGTTTTGTCGCCTTGCAGCGCCGGCTGCAAATTGGTCCTACCTTTTCAAAAGGAAATTTTGTATTCCTTGACAAAGCACATGGGGAAAGGGTAACCGTTCACCGAAAAAACAAAACCAGCGCCTATTTTCCAGACAACCGGTCCCGCCAACCGAGACAGAGCTGCGCGAAACAGGTTTTTAAACTTTACGATTCCAGGTGACAGCTTGCGCTATATCATTCTTCTTTCCGCCGTCCTGATGCAGATGTGTCTTGGCGCGACCTATTCATGGAGCGTCTATGTGCAGTCCCTCAAGGCCCTGACCGGACTGCAGCAGGGGCCGGTGCAGATCCCCTTTACCGTCTTCTATTTCATGTTCCCCCTGACAATGATGGCCGCGGGAACATTTCTGCCGAAGATCGGCCCCCGGCTCAGTGCCATGACCGGCGGCGTGCTTTTTGGCGGCGGGTGGGTACTGGCCAGCCTCGGCATACACAATTTCCTCTTGACCATCCTCGGCATAGGCGTCCTGAGCGGCATTGGTGCCGGGATGGCCTATATCGTGCCGATTGCCGTGTGCATACGCTGGTTTCCACACAACAAAGGGCTGGTCACCGGCATCGCCGTGGCCGGTTTCGGCGGCGGTGCGGCCCTGGTCAGCCAGGCAGGCGGGTGGCTCATGGAGGGTCTTGGCAGAACGCCATTCCAGGCCTTTTTCATTTTTGGTCTGGTTTTCATGGTAATCATCGCCCTCGCCGGGTCGACGATGTGCTTTCCTCAAGACATCGGCCTGCACAAACCTCGCCCGGTCAAACTCACCGAACTTCTCCTTCATCCCGGTTTTCGCCTTCTGTATGGAGCCATGTTTATTGGTCTTGCTGCCGGTTTCGCCGTCAATGCCAACCTCAAGGAACTTTTTCAGGGTGGAGAAAAGAGCGTGCAGATCGGCATAACCGGCGTTTCGCTTTTTGCGCTGGCCAATGCCGCCGGCCGTATCGCCTGGGGCATGGTGTTCGACCGGGTGCAATCAGCCACCGCCCTGCAGGCGAACCTGCTTTTTCAGGCCGTGGTCCTGCTGGCTGCTCCGGTCATGCTGCAGTCAGTTGCCGGCTTCTGGTGTTTTGCTCTTGTTAGCGGCTTCAACTACGGCGGTGTACTGGTCCTCTACGTATCGTCCGCCTCGCGCTGCTGGGGAGCCGAAAGGGTCAGTCAAATGTACGGCTGGCTGTTTTCCAGCAACATCGCCGCATCTTTTTCACCGATCATGGCGGGTTTGGTTTTCGACCGCTGCCACAGCTTCTCCCCGGCCCTGTACGGACTGGCCGGCTTGCTGCTGGTCTGTACCGTCCTCGTGCATCGCAAGGGCCACCTGGTGAACCTTGACACGACTTCCCGCAGCGATTGATTACCGTCGCCGGCGACACCGTGTTTGGTGCTTGCCGCATGGGTTTTCCTGTACCTAAAAGAGCAGAGGTTCGGTCTTTCTCAATTCGGCAAGTGGGTAATGCCGGCCACGCCAGAGAATGCCGTCATTGTTCATGGTCGCAAAGACCGATTTCAAGATGATATAACAGGATATATACGGTGTAATCAACGCCCCCGGCAGATACCCCTCCGGCAAACCCTGGAGCAGGAGTCCCTTGTGGAAGGTGGCGAGACGAATCGCCAGGGTAAGCAGGCAGACGGTCCGGACCGTCATATCGCCCAGCACCAGTCCCCACAACGGCCAGATACTTGGAATGATAATCGCCGCCAGGGCAACCGGGATAAGCAGGACACGGTAATGCACCAGGGCAAAGACGTTTTTTTCCAAACCATTGCTCATCGCCCGGACGGAATCATACCACGGCACAACAACAAAATTGTCGGCGAGCAGACAGTCCTGATAAAAGCCATGCTGCTTTATGAGCTTCCCGAGCATCAGGTCGTCAATGGGATGCATTTTAATCTCTTCGTGCCCGCCGATTTCCTGATACACTGCTCTCTTCAACATATTGAAGGCGCCGATTCCCATAAAACTGCGGCTGCTGCTCTTTTTTACCGTCCAGGGCCTGAAGAGAAAGAGCAGCCCCATGCCCGCATCGAGGATCAGACTGTTGAGCAGCCAGCCACGCGTCACATTCTTGAAACCGAGGGTAAGGTGGTCCAGCCGATTGCCCTGCATATAGGCAACCGCCCGGCTTATCGTGGTCTTTTCCAGAACAACATCCGCATCGGTAAAAAGCAGATACTCCCCCCTGGCCAGCGCCGCACCGGTGGCCAGCGCGTGGCTCTTGCCCATCCAGCCCCCGGGCAGATCGACAATTTCAAGGATGGTCAGTCGCGGAAAGCGGCTCTTTAGCCGCTTTAATACTGCCGCGGTATTATCGGTTGAACGGTCGTTGACGACAAGTATCTCCAGATTCGCATACTCCTGGGACAGCAGCGACATTAACGATTTTTCTATGTTTTTCTCCTCATTACAGGCCGGCACAACGAGAGATACCAGCGGACCGTCCGCAGCACCACCGGCCTCCATGTCGCCCAGCCGCCGCATTTTCTTCATTCCTACGGCCAGGGTGACGGAAGAGATGATCATGGCACAACAGGCAATGAGGGATACAATCAACAAAATAGACATGCGCCGCACCTCCCTGATTTTTTTCAGCCGGTCATACATGCAGTTTCTGCTGCCGATTCGCACAAATATTTTGAGGCAAAAAAACTGGCAATAATCAACAGAGGTGGTAAATAAAAGGACTCGGCAATCCTTTCTCTCCCTGTAGACAGCAGTGGATTCAGACAAGAGTATCTTCTCTTTTATTCTTTTGATTTTATAAGCCATCAACATTCACGGGAAATTTCTTTTACAACTTCATCATCCCATGCAGAAGCTTTGTGAAACAGATAACTCTTCCTGACCGGATTGCGAGCACTGCACGATTATGCTTTTATGACGACACGCGACAAGGTCACCCGATCAACGGGAAAAAATGACCTGAAATTTACCATACGAAAACATCTTTTCGCCCGGTTAAGGTTCTGAAAAAAAAATGCATACAAAAGATTACCGCGAGATCCCCTACAACTTCACATCGGCAGACGACAAACTGATCATCAAGCTTCTTTTTGGATCCGAGGTCTGGGACGACCTGGAAGAACTGAGAAGCCAGAGAATCACCGGCAGGTCGGCACGACTCGTCATGCGTTTTATGGGCGATCTTTTTATCCTGAGACGCAACCCCTTCCTCTACCAGGAGCTCATTGATTCGCCGATCAGACGGCAAAAGTTTTTCAAGACGGCCAAAGAAGATCTGACCATCATTGAAGAGGCGGCAAAGATAGTCAGGGTCGGGTCAGAACGGAGCACCAAGGTGCTGCATCTGGTCAGCCTTTGCCACGATCGCCTCGGCGAACTGAAAAAAGAGATCACCGAGGCCTCCGGACGGCGCAGCCAGATGCAGAAGAAGCTGGGGCCGATCATCGGCCATGAAAATGTTCGCTTTGACCCCTTCACCCTCATCAGCCACGCAACGGACGCCACCGACTGGCGCCTTTTCCTTCCCCTGGCCGTCCTCAGGCCATCCAGGGAGGAGCAGCTGCCGGCGCTGATGCGAACTATCGGCGAACTCGGCCTGAAAATTATCCCCCGGGGCGGCGGTACCGGGCTGACCGGGGGGGCAGTCCCGCTCACCAATAACTGCGTCATTATCAACACCGAAAAAATGACCATGATCCATGCCATACAATACAGAGACGCTCCACACCTGGGAGAAGGGATAAAAATACCGGTCCTCAAGGTTGAGGCGGGGGTCGTCACCTCCAATGCCATGGCCCATGTGACGAGCGAAAATCTTGTCTTTGCCACCGACCCGACCAGCGCCTGGGCGTCGACCATCGGCGGCAACATTGCCGAAAATGCCGGGGGGAAAACAGCGGTGCTCTGGGGCACGGCAATTGACAATATCCTCGCATACACCATCGCCATGCCCGGGCAGGATCTGCTCACCGTGCAGCGCATCAACCATCCGATGCGCAAGATTCTGCCCGATGACACCCTGCAATTTCAGGTGGTCGACAGGCAGAAAAAGGTTCTCCGCCTGGTCACCCTTGCCGGTACCGACATCCGCAAGAAGGGCCTGTGGAAAGACATTACCAACAAAGCCCTGAAAGGGCTGCCCGGCTTCCAGAAGGAGGGAACCGACGGGGTGATCACCTCCGGCGAATTCGTCCTGCACAAGGCCTATGAAAAAAAAATCACCTTCTGCCTCGAATTTTTCGGCGACGACATGGATGAGGCCAGCCGGGTGATCGTCAAAATCTCCGAGGAATTTTTCAACAATGGCCAGGAAGCCCTGATGGCTCTCGAGCATTTTGACGAGGAGTATATCCGGGCAATCAATTATAAATTCAAGGCGGCGAGAAGCACCCATCCGAAGGCCGTCCTGCTCATCGATATGGTCGGCCATACCTCCGAGCAGGTGCTTAACGGCAAAAAACGTCTGGAAAAACTGCTTAGCCCGTACAAGAACACCGAATTATTCACCGCCCAGGATGCCGATGAGGCGGCGCGTTTCTGGCGCGACCGCAAGCGTCTCGGGGCGATTTCCGCCCGGACCAACGCCTTCAAGCTCAATGAAGATATTGTCCTGCCCCTCCCTGCCCTGGCCGAATTCGCCCGCTTTGTCGATGGATATAATATTGCCGAAGACCTCTTCAACAAAGAGCAGTGTATTCATTCGATCACGAAATATCTCGAGACCGCCGAACCCATTGAAGATCCCGACTGGCTCGAGGCGAAGATCCCTAAAGCGGAGGAGCTGTGCGGTGAGACGCTTACCAAACTTGCCCTGCGTACCGTGGAGTCGGTTCGGCACGAGACCCTGATCAAGAGCCTGCTGAGTGATCTGCTTGAACTGTTCAGCGGCTACAAAAAAGTCAGTGCCAACATCGAAAAGATTCACCAGGAGATCCGCGCCAAAAGAATCATCATCGCCACCCATATGCACGCCGGTGACGGCAATATCCATGTGAACATCCCGGTTTTCTCCAATGACCGCGAGATGATGAAGCGCGCGGAAAAGACCGCCGAGGATGTCATGGCCAAGGCGGTTGCACTGGGGGGCGTGGTCAGCGGCGAGCACGGCATCGGCATCACCAAGATGAAATTTTTAGACGACAGCCGTCTTGCCGAATTGCGGGCATACAGAAAAGAGGTCGATCCGGAAGCCATAATGAATCCGGGCATGCTCAACGACCCGGCGATAATCAAGAAGGTCTTCACCCCTTCCTTCAACCTGCTCGAGCTGGAAGCGAGGATTCTGCAGTACGGCTCCCTGGCCAGGCTGTCGTCGATGATTTCCAAGTGCATCCGTTGCGGCAAATGTATGCCGGATTGCTGTGTTTACCATCCGGGGAGCAACATCTTTTTTCACCCGAGAAATAAAAACATGGTCATCGGTTCGCTCATCGAGGCCCTGCTCTACGATATGCAGCGCTCCCATCTGCCGCGATTCAACCAGTTGAAGAACCTCGAGGAGATCGCCGACCACTGCACCATGTGCCGCAAATGCCTCAGCCCCTGCCCGGTCGACATCGACACCGCCGAAGTCTCGCTGCTGGAACGGGAGATCCTCAGCGATCTCGGCTACAAGCACACCGCACCCGCCACCCGCCTGTCCCTGCTCTACCTGCAGAACAGGGAGAGAACAGTCAACACTGTCTTCAGGAAGGTGGTCCTGGAGTGGGGCAGCTCGCTGCAGCGTCTTGGGGCGAAAGCGTTTAAAAAGGCCCCTCCGGCAATCACCGAGCATACATGGCGCCCTTTGAACATGCTCAAATCGCCAATGGCCGTGGCCTCGCCCACTACCCTCAGCGCCATGCTCCCGCAGTGTTCGGAGCGGGAGGCCCTGCTGCTCCGCCCGGAGGGGGAAATCAAGAAAACCGTCTTCTATTTTCCCGGCTGCGGCTCGGAACGTCTCTATGCCGATATCGGTATGGCGGCGATCTACCTGCTGCTGAAAAACAATATTCGGGTCGTTCTGCCGCCGCCCTCGCTCTGCTGCGGGTTTCCGGCCAAGGTCAATGCCAAGAAAAAAATGGCCGGCCAGATAGGGCTGCGCGATACGATCATCCTCAGCCAGATCAGGGAGATGCTTGGCCACATGGTCTTCGATGGTTTTTTGATCAGCTGCGGCACCTGTCGCGAGGCCCTGCAGGAGATGGGATGCGCGGAAATCTTTGATTGCGGTATTGAAGATATCTCCTCATTCGTCCTGGAAAATTCCAACCGGGACTACGGCGCGAAAAAATCGGAACCGGTGCTCTATCACACCCCCTGCCACGACTCTTTTGCCGGCGAAGGAGTCGGCCTGCTCAGCAGATTTTACACCAAGGTGCACAAAGTGCCCAATTGCTGTTCCGAGGCAGGCACCCTGGCCATCTCCAGACCGGACATTGCCAATGCCATGCTCCAGCGCAAACGGGAATCGATTGAAAACGTCAGGGGTGGTGAGGAGGGGCAAATCATCGCGACCAATTGCCCGTCCTGCCTCTCCGGCCTTGGCCGCAACAAGGATCTGGGCATTGTCCCGCAGCATATGGCCGTTCTTCTGGCGGTAACCTTTGGTGGGCAAGACTGGATGCAGGAATTCGGTGGGCTGACCGCAGCGGCGGAAAAGGTGACGTTTTAAAAAAAACGGGCCGGCAAATGGCGACAGCCCATTTGCCGGCCCGCATGGCAGAAACAGCGCTACCGTCAGGTTACAATTTTCTCATAATACTTTTTCAGATCATAATTCAAAAAGCTCTGGATTTTCGATAAGCCTCTGCCATAGCCGCTCCACAGGTCACTGACCTTCAAACCCTGCAGATTCTCTTTGACTTTCTGTTCCATTTTCCGCCAGAGATTTTTCCGGTAATCATTGTCGAGAAGGACCAGATCCGCTCCATTGATCATGGCCTTTTTCAGCTGCTGCCTAAAGGCGATCCTGCTGAAAGCAAGAGACCCGATAGCCAGAGTAACAGCGGCGAGGACGCCGGGGACGATGAGATTGGCCAGGGAAAACTCGCCATTCCTGATCGAGGTAATAAGAGTACTTTCCGGAAAAGAAAATATGGAGTTCAGCACAACGTCGCCAAAGAGGAACAGGAGTATGGCCATACCGACGGTTATCCTGGTAAATTTCCAGAACACCCTATTGGCTCGATTAAGAAATTCGCTGACCGCCTGGGCGACGATCTGCAGTTCATTCACCTGGCGGTCGATATCCTCGAGGATATGATTGATGCGAAATCCCGGCGCCCTTTTGATCTTCTCGATCAGCTCGTCGCGTTCCTGGGGCCAGCCTTCCGCCACGGTTTTGGCATCGACGACGAACGGCGAGTAGGTGAGATAAATATGCGGAATATCTTTACGCCCGGTCATCTGGGACATGTTCCAGCAGAGCGTTCCATAGGAGCGGGTGAAATCGCTCAGGTGATCACACTCATCTATTCTGCTCATGACGAAGACGATACGATGCTCGCCCGATTTCTCCGGCAGGGTGTTGCGAATGGTATCGTAGGATTCCTTGATGGTCCCGGCCTTGTGTGAATCAAACATGAGGACGATGAGGTCGGCTATCTTGGCAAACTCGCCAAGCACCTTCATATAATCGTAGCCGCGATCTTTTTCACTGGTGGCGTCGATCATGCCCGGGCTGTCGATGATGGCCATATTTTCCAGCATCGGGCAGGAGACCTGCTTCATGCAGATATGGGAGATCAGCTTCTCACCGAATCCTTTAAAATGCTGAAAAGGGAGCCTCTCGTCGTTGACCAGCCGGGAGCCCGGCGTTTCGACATTGTCACATCCGGGATCGCTGGTAATGATGGTAAAGGAATCGTCCGTCGGGGCCTGGCCGGTGCGCTGAATATGCTGCCCGACAAGCTCATTGATGAGCGTTGATTTCCCCGATGAGTAATTGCCGATAATGAGCACAATCGGCTTCCATTTCAAGGCTGCGTCAATGCCGCCAAAGTCCATTTTGTAGCGGGCAAACAGTCCTTCGAGTTTCTTCTTCACCTTTGTCTGTAATTGCTTTTGCAGTTCTTTTTCGTTCATCGCATAACCCAGTTGTTATTTAATCTGACAAGCACAATTTCTGGAGTGGTTTCACACTGTACCCGAACTGACAAAAACTCTCGAACATTTATTGCCTTGCACACATGAGAAAATCACCGGAACAGCCGAGGCTTACTTAGATATATCGCAATTTCAATTGGATAGATAAAAATGACTTCGGAAATAATTGGCATTGCCTGGGGAAATCTCAGCAAAGAGCTCCCGCTGTTTATCCTACAGGCCGATGTTTTATCCTATCAAAAAAATTTCTTTATGTTACAAGAAAGCTTCTTTGTGTTAGGCAGAGAATTCGTGAGCCTATCCGGAAAGCTAATACGACAAGGGGTACTCTGTTCAGTACCTCCCAGACCACTGAAGTTCCTTTCGCATATCCTCAGGGCCAGACTCTTTTACCAGTAGGAATATCTCCGATAGATTCACATGGCATTACCTCCCCCTATGATAATGAGCAAACGTGTTGCCGTAACCGGTTTCTCTTTCCGATTCCCCAGCACGAAGACAAGCCGATACTGGCAAGACCTGCTCGATGGCCGCGACCTGGTAACGGAGGTCGCACCGGAACGATGGTCAAAGAATACCCTGCTCCACCCAGACAAAAAACATCCGGGGACCAGCCATACTTTCGCCGCGGGATCCATCGGAGACATCTCCACCTTCGACGCAGGATTTTTTGGCATTTCCCCCCGGGAAGCAGCCCAGATGGATCCGCAGCAACGACTGCTGCTGGAAATGAGCTGGGAAGCTCTGGAAAATTCCGGCATCAAGCCATCATCTCTGTGCGGCAGCAAATGTGGCGTCTTTATCGGCATTGCCAGTGCCGACTACTCCTATCGAATAGCCGAGGACCTCGCCTCCATTGACTCGTCGGTGGCCACGGGGAACACAGCCAGCATTGCCGCCAACCGCATCTCCTATATTTTCGACCTCTGCGGTCCCAGCATGGCCATTGATACCGCCTGCTCTTCGTCCATGGTGGCCTTTCATCAGGCATGCCGCTCGATCCTCTCCGGAGAAAGCAGCCAGTCCTTTGCCGGCGGGATCAGCCTGCATCTCCATCCCTATGGTTTCCTCACTTTTTCCAAGGCATCCATGCTTTCTCCCCGGGGGAAATGCCGTGTCTTCGACACTGCCGGCGATGGATACGTGCGGTCCGAAGGCGGAGGCGTTTTCTTTCTCAAAGATTATGACCAGGCGCTGGCCGACGGTAATCAAATTCTCGCCGTTGTGGCCAATTCTTCCATCAATACGGATGGTCGAAAATCCGGTCTGACAGTCCCTAATGCAAAAATGCAGGCGGCTTTACTAAAGCAGGCCTACCTGCAGGCCGGGATCGATCCCAAAGAAATCGACTATCTTGAAGCCCATGGCACCGGCACCGCCGTTGGCGACCCGATTGAAGCCCTGGCTATCGGTAATGCCCTGGGCCGGTATCGTCCCGCCGACAGCCCGCTTCTTATCGGCTCAGTCAAAAGCAACATCGGCCATCTCGAGACGGCCTCCGGGGTAGCAGGCCTGGTCAAGGCGCTCTATTGTATCCAGCACCGGATGGTGCCGGCAACCATCGGCTTTGAAACCCCCAGCGCTAACATTGATTTTAATGGCTTGAACATCGAGGTCGTGGCGGAAAACAGAGCTCTTAAAAAAAGTGGCAAACTCATTGTCGGGATCAATTCCTTTGGCTTTGGCGGGGCCAACGCCCACGTCATTCTGGAGAGCCACGAACAGCCGGCAGCAAGGCCGGCTGAACCACCCCGGGATACCCTGCTGCCGATCATGCTGTCAGCAAAAGACACTGTCGCCTTGAAGGCAGCGGCGGGCGATTTCGCTGTTTTTCTGGAAAATCATCCCCAATTTTCCCTCTATGACATCGCCTACAACGCCACGTGCCGGCGTGAGAGTCACGATCACCGGTTAATGACCTATGGCTCGGCGGCAAAAGACATTGCCGCAAACCTGCTCAATTACGCAAATGATGTGCCGGACAGAGAGCTCCTGGAAACCGGGGTCGCCTTCAAAAATCCTCTCGGCCCTGCATTTATTTATTCGGGCAATGGCTCACAATGGCCGGGCATGGGCAGGCAGCTTCTGGAGGAAGATCCGCTTTTTTGCCGGGTAATCCATGAAGTCGATGTCCTTTTTCGTCGTCATGCAGATTTCTCCCTGGAGGACGAACTGGCCGGAAAAAACGGCGAAGGGCGCTATGAATATACGGAAATAGCGCAACCTGCTTTATTCGCCCTTCAGGTCGGGATCACGCAAATGCTCCGACACCAGGGTCTTCACCCTGTGGCTGTGGCAGGACACAGCGTAGGTGAAATAACCGCGGCCTGGGCATCGGGGGCACTCACGCTTGCAGATGCGGTTGAAGTGATCTCTCACCGCAGCAGGCTGCAGGGAACGACCAAGGGCCAAGGGGGAATGACAGCCGTTGGCTTAAGCGAGAAGGCTGCGGTGCAGCTGCTCATCGACCTGGGTCTTTGGCCGACACTGACCATTGCCGGAATAAATAGCCCCCGCGGGGTAACCATTGCCGGCAGTGCTGCATTGCTGACACAACTGGAAGCCGCCCTGGCCGATCGTAAAATCTACCAGAAACGGCTGGATATCGACTACGCCTTTCACAACCAGGCCATGGATGAGATTGAAGCACGTGTCAAACAGACCCTGGCCAAGGTTCAACCCCGCAAAGCACTCCTGCCCTTTTATTCGGCGGTCACCGGCAACCTGGTGGATGGGCTGGAGTTGAACGCCGAATACTGGTGGAACAACATCCGCAAACCGGTGCTTTTCAAGAGGGCAATCAACAACATTCTCGCCGACGGCACGAACATTTTCCTCGAGGTTGGCCCCCATCCGGTATTGCGCAGCTATATCAATGCCTGCCTGAAGGAGAAAAAGACCGAAGGACGCATCTTCGCCACGGCGACGAAGGGCAACAATTCTGCCGAGCGCGTCCGGCGGGCATGCAGCCAGGCAACCATCGCCGGGGCAACCATCGACTGGAAGGATGTTTTCCCCTCCCCCGGCCAATTTCTGCAGCTGCCGAACTATCCATGGCTGCGCGAGCGCCACTGGCACCCGGCCACCTCGGAATCCGTCAGTGTGCTTGATCGATGCAAGGCACATCCCCTGCTCGGCTATCCTGTCAAACGACACGAACTTACCTGGGAAAACCAGCTCGACGGAACCCTCTTCCCTACCCTGGCCGATCATGTCGTCGGAGATGCCGTCGTCTTCCCGGGCACCGGCTTTGCCGAACTTGCCCTGGCGGCCGCCCTGGCCTGGCAACCGGGCGAACTCGCTGCGATCGAGGGGCTGGAAATCCGCACGCCGCTGCTCCTCGATCGGGACCAGTCCAAGCTCATCCGGGTGACCATCGAAGCCCAGGACGGCAGCGTGACCATCAAGGGGAGAAACTATTGCGGCACGGAACCCTGGACCCTGCACGGCGTGGCGCGTATAGTGCTGGAGCCTCATGATATCCCACTGCGGCAGAAATGCCCGGCACTGCCCACCCGCCATGCCGATTTCACCGGCGCCGGTCATCAACTCCTTACCCGGCAGGCCGGTCTCAGTTATGGTCCGGCCTTCCAGTGCATTGATTACGGCTGGGTGGTTGAGGGTACGGCAGGCTCGGGAAATTCCGCATTGGCAGTGTTCAAGATAGCGGAAAGCATCGCAAGCGAACTGGAGCACAGCCACCTGCATCCGGCCCTTCTCGACTGCACCTTCCAGTTGATTATCCAGTTATTGAAAGAAGATATCGGCATGCACGAAGGTGTAGCCTTTGTCCCCATCAGGATGGGACGAATATCCTTTCGCAAAAGCGGCGCCGCCCCCGCTTTTGCCCGTGCCACTCTTTTGCGGCGAGGACCGCACTCCCTCACCGCGGAATTTACAGTGTACGACAGTAACGGCCAAGCCATAGCCGCCGTCAAGGATGCCAGGTTCCGCAGTGTTCGCCTGGGCAGAAACGGGAGGGATTGCCTGCGCTTTCTCGATTACCAGTGTATACCGCAGCCCCATGCCTTCTATCCTGACAATACACCAATTATTTCTTTCAAAAGTGTTCGGTCCGCCTTTGTCGCACTGGCAGGATCGGCCACCATTGAGGGTTCCCATCGCCGCTACTCGGAGGAAGTTGATCCCCTGCTGGATGTTCTCTGCAATCAATTTACCCGGGAGGCGCTGGAACATCTCTCGGCAGATGGCCAAAAACTCACTTCCCGGGAGGTTACCGCCTGGCGGACCGCCAATGCGGAGATCGAGCCTTTCCTTGATCATTTGCTCTCTCTGGCCGAGAACGATCTGTCTATCTCAAGCAGCCCTGACGGCTGGCTTATCCTGCCAAACCATAACGAGCAGGCATCAGCCCAGGACATCTGGAATAGTCTGATTACCGATTACCCCGATTATTTTGATATCATCCATTCGGTGGGACGGGTCGGCATGCATCTCCAATCAATTCTCGGCGGCAGGGCCCAACCGGCTCGGATCCTCCCGCAGGATACAACATCGGCCACGCTGACGGGCCAGGCATTCGGCGCCGCCGGCAGGCAAAAAGTCGGCCAGGCTCTGCGCGACCTGATAGCCCAGGGATTAAAGCAACTGCCCGAAGGTCGACGCCTGGGTATTATCGAAATCTGCGAAGGAGCGCCTTCCTATGCCAGGGATGCGCTCGCTGCCATGGATGTCAACTGCTGCGACTATGTTTTCGCCTGCACGTCAAGCGAAAATCTGGAGGCCACGGCTCAGCTGAAAGAACGATTTCCCACTCTCGACACCCGCCTCATCGTCCCCGGGCCGGAACAAGCCGATGAACCACCTTTCTGCCAGATCGCCATAGTTACGCTCGATTTCACCCCCCCGGAGAAAACAATGCGTGCGCTGCAGTATGCCCAGAGCCGCCTCACTCCCGGCGGCTCGCTTATCGTTATCGGACAGCACCCCTCGCACTGGGGTGACTTTGTCTTTGGTGCGGAGCACAACCACTGGTCTCAGTCGGAAAACCGCACCTGGCTGTCAAATCAATGCACGGCGCTGTTCTGGAAAGAGCAACTGTCCCACCTTTTTTCTTCGGGTATCGACCTTCTCGAACTCTCCCCGGATACCCTCTCCGGCCCCTATCTGCTGCTCACTCACCAGGCAGAACGTGCATTACCGACAATCTCCCCCCGCAAGGCCATGCCCCGCAGCTGGGTTCTGCTGGCGGACCGGAACGGCTTTTCCGCACAAGTATCCGACCGCCTGGGCAAAATGCTCCAGACAAGAGGCGATATCGTTGTCCAGGCCTGCCCCAAGGAAACGGCCGCCCTCGGTTCTTTGCTGCTGGAGACGACCGCCAGCTACGGCCAGCTCGACGGCATCGTCTGTCTGGCCGGGCTCCGCCCCCAGGAGGCCGACATCGAGGCGCAGGCCATTCTCGAGCGGCAGGTGGCCCGATGCGCCACCGCAACGAGCATTATCCAGGCCTGCGAGACAACCGAGACAAACACCACCTGCTGGCTGGTCACGACGAACGTCGCCACCGATCTTCTCCCCCATCGCAGCACCGCCACAAACAGGGCAAAGGTCATCATCCCCGTCGACGCTGCGCTCTGGGGATTCGGACGCACCCTGATCAACGAGGCGTCCAGCTACACTGTTCGCCTGGTCGATCTGGAAGGTCCTTTGTCCCTCGAAACCGTCGCCACGGTTCTGGACAGAGAACTCGAGCAACCGGATGAGGAGCAGGAAATATTTTTTACCGCCCGGGGAAAACGCTATGCCCCGCGCCTGCGACTTATGCCGCAGCTTGTCGAAGCAAAAAACAAATCGAAGGAAATCGCCGAACCGGTACTCTCCCTTGGCTTTCAGCTCCCCGGCCGCCTGCGTAATCTGCGCTGGGAAGCTCATCCGAGTCAGGCAGCCAGCGACGGTGAACTCGAAGTCGAGATCCACGCCACCGGCCTCAATTTCCGCGACATCATGTACACCCTTGGCTTGCTCCCCGATGAAGCCATTGAAAATGGTTTTACCGGCCCGACCCTCGGCCTCGAATTTTCCGGAACCGTCAAAAGCGTCGGTAAAATGGCGCACACCTTTAAACCGGGGGACAAGGTCGTCGGCTTCGGCCCTTCCAGCTTCAGCAACAGGGTGATCACCAAAGCCACTGCCGTCTCGCACATCCCGCAGGATCTCTCCTTTGAGGCTGCAGCCACCATTCCCAGCACCTTTTTTACCGCCTATTATGCCCTGCATCATCTGGCTCGACTGCAACCCGGGGAAAAGGTGCTCATTCACGGTGGGGCCGGCGGCGTAGGCATGGCCGCCATCCAGATTGCCAAATGGATTGGCGCGGAAATTTACGTCACCGCCGGCTCGGAGGAAAAACACGACTTCCTGCAACTGCTTGGCGTCGATAACGTCTTCCACTCCCGATCGCTCTCTTTTGCCGACGAAATCCTCGCCCGAACGGACGGAAAAGGCGTGGACGTGGTGCTCAATTCCCTGGCCGGAGAAGCCATCAACTGCAATTTCCGGGTGCTTAAACCCTTTGGTCGTTTCCTGGAACTGGGGAAACGGGATTTCTACGAAAACACCAAAATCGGCCTGCGCCCCTTCAGAAACAATATAAGCTACTTCGGCATAGATGCCGACCAGCTGATGCAGTGCTGCCCCGAACTCACCGGCAGCCTGTTCGCCGAGGTTATGTCCCTGTTTAACGCAGGGGTGCTCCATCCCCTGCCCTACCACGTCTTCGAGGCGGAAGATATTGTCGATGCCTTCCGCTACATGCAGCAGGCGCGGCAAATCGGCAAGATCGTCATCACTTACCGAAATGGCATCAGCAAGGTACACAACCCTGGCCCTGCGCCCCGCACGCAGCTGGAGCTGAAAGCGGACGGTTCCTATCTGGTAACCGGCGGTCTGGGCGGTTTTGGTCTCAGGACCGCAGAGTGGCTGGTCAGCAAGGGCGCCCGCAGCCTCGTGTTAATCAGCCGCAGCGGTCCGAGTTCCGATGAAACGAAGACTGCCATTGTCAGATTAAAAAACCAGGGCGTCAAGGTGCACGCCGCCCCATGCGACGTTACCGACCGGCAGGCCCTTTCAGCTCTGCTGACTCAAATAGACAAGACTCTGCCGCCCCTCAAAGGCATCGTCCATGCGGCAACGGTCATTCATGACGGGCTGATCCGCAATATGGACGCGGAGCAGATTCGCAGCGTGCTTGCGCCCAAGGCATTAGGGGCCTACTGCCTGCATGAACTGACCCTGGATATGCCCCTGGATTTTTTCATCCTGTTCTCGTCGGCCACCACCCTGTTCGGTAACCCCGGCCAGGGCAACTACGTCGCCGCCAACGCCTGTCTCGAGGCCCTGGCCAAAAATCGTCGAGCAGCCGGGCTGGCCGCCACCTGTGTGCGCTGGGGAGCGATTGAGGATGTGGGATTTCTCGCTCGCAACGAAAAAATCAAGGATGCCCTGCAAACCCGTATGGGCGGCTCGACAATCCATTCGTCCATCGCCCTCGATATCCTCGAAGACATGCTGGTCGCCGACCGTTCCGGGCTTGGGGTGATGGAACTTGACTGGAACGCACTGCGCCGCTTTCTGCCCAGTGCGGCTACCCCCAAGTTCGGCGAACTGGCCCGGCATGCCGGGGACAGCCAGGGAACCGAGGGCAATGCTGATAACCTGCAACGCATGCTGGAGGAGCTCTCGGACGCTGAGCTGCTCGCCGCCGTCATCGAGCTTCTCCAGGGCGAAGTCGGAGAGATCCTGCAAATTGCCCCCGACAAGATCGATCCGACGCGTTCCTTGTACGATATGGGCCTGGACTCCCTGATGGGAGTCGAACTTGTTGCGGCCCTCGAGTCCCGTTTCGGTACCAGGCTGCCGGTGATGGCCCTGAGCCGAAGCCCGACCATCGCCAGCCTGGCCGAGAAAATTATTGAACAACTGACCGGGGACGATGAAACGGATCCGGCAGTCGGTGAAACGGATCTGCTTCTCCAGGTAAAAAGAGTGACCGACCAGCATGGGGCCGAGGTCTCTGAAGAGTCCATGGCTAACTTGGCGGAGGATCTCCAGAGGGGAGTTACTGCCGCAAAAAATCAGATAATTCATTGACATGGCAGAAAAAAAACTCCCCGGCATCACCTCGCAGATAAAAGACAAACTCATCCAGCAGGCTTTTGACCGCAGGCTGCGGCAGGTCGACCGGCGAAGTACCGAAACCTCCGCCTCGGGCCGATCACCCTTAGGCCGACCGGTCATTCCGGAGCATCACTACAATTTCCATCTCCATCCGGGCTATCAGCAGATCCGTATCATCAATGACGGCGCAGCCCGGCTGGGTATCGGCAATCCTTTTTTCAAGCAGCATGAAGGAATTGCCGGTGCAACTACCCGGATTAATGGACAGGAATATATCAACTACGCCAGCTACAACTATCTCGGACTTTCCGGTCATGCCGAAATCACTGCCGCCGCCAAAGAAGCCATCGACCGCTATGGCACCTCGGTCTCCGCCAGCCGGCTGGTATCGGGCGAACGCCCCATCCATCGTCAACTGGAACAGGCCCTCGCCAGGGTCTATGGGGTCGACGATGCAATTACCTTTGTCAGCGGACACGCCACCAACGTCACGTCCATCGGCTACCTGTTCGGCCCGAGGGACCTTATCCTGCATGACGAGCTCATCCACAACAGCATCCTGCAGGGAATAACCCTTTCGGGGGCCAAGCGCCTCACTTTCCCCCACAACGACTGGGCCGCCCTGGATACCATGCTGGAGAATCAGCGACATAATTTCGAACGGGTGCTCGTCGTACTGGAAGGCATCTACAGCATGGACGGCGACTATCCGGAGCTGCCGCGTTTTGTTGAGATCAAGCACAAACACAAGCTCTTCCTGATGATCGACGATGCCCATTCCCTCGGGGTGATGGGCAAAACCGGCCTGGGCATCCGGGAACACTTCGGCCTGCCGGGGGAAGAAGTCGATATCTGGATGGGCACCCTGAGCAAGACTCTGGCCGGCTGCGGCGGCTATATCGCCGGGGAAAAGGCGCTTGTCGAGCATCTCAAGTTTCTCGCCCCGGGGTTTCTCTACAGCGTCGGCATGCCGCCTCCTGTCGCCGCGGCATCGCTGGCCGCCCTGGAGGTGCTGCAACGGGAACCGGAACGTGTCACCGTACTCCAGGACCGGGGGCGATTCTTTCTTGAGCAGGCTAAAGCGGCCGGCATAGATACCGGCACCAGCGCTGGTTTAGCCGTCATCCCGGCGATTGCCGGCAGCTCCATCAGGGCCGCGCGCCTCTCCGCCGCCCTGTTCAAACGCGGCATCAACGTCCAGCCCATTCTTTATCCGGCGGTACCGGAGAAGTCGCCCCGACTGCGGTTTTTCATCTCCTGCCAGCATACCGAGGCACACATTGCCGAAACGGTAGCGGCAGTTGCGGAAGAAAGCGAAAAGTTGTAAGCGTTGGCCCCTGATTCCCACGCGCCAGCGTCGTCGTGGCCACGTAGGAGCGTGAACCAGCAAACCGTTTCCACCAAGAGTGCCGAAATACACCAAGGTTCCTGTCCTATGCACGGCGATCTGAGTGTGTGGGGGATAAGGTGCTGGTGAACGTCTACCAATTTTCAACCTTAAGTTTTGGGACTCTTTTGAAATGCTTGTCATTATTTGTGACAAGGATCATTCTTTGACTTCTGGCATGAGCCGCAATCATCATATCCATCGACCCTATAATATTGCCTTCCGCACGAAGAAAAGCCCTGATATTTCCATAATGTTCGGCCGCTTCTTTGTCCCAATCGATAATATTTAAATGTCGAACAAAATCATCGATTATTGGTCTGTTTATTTTTTTTGATGATGAGTGTTCAACACCATATATCAATTCAGCATAAGTGACTACTGATATACAAAGTTGACCCATTTCTAATGCTTCAAAACGCTCAAAAACCCTTAATGGTTTTTCTCGGATCACATAACTGCAAATGTCCGTATCAAGCATATAGTAAATCATTTAAAGATGTCTCTCTCCTCCAAGTCCAACTGCTCTCTTTCTGTCATAAAATCAGCTGTCGGCTTGTTTTTTGAAAAAAAGAAGTCTCTCCAAGAGTCTGGTTTTTCCGATAAAATTATATTTTCGCCCTCTTTGCGAATATAAACCTCTTTGCATTTAAACCTAAATTCTTTAGGTAAGCGCACCGCCTGACTACGCCCATTTTGAAATATTTTTGCTTTTTCCATTTCCGGTCACCTTCTAATGATACATGATCTGGTACACCACTTGGTATATACCATAATAGTATGTACCGTGGAATACATCAAGTAGTTTTCGACCCTCCCATGCATCAATTACCGTCGATGTTGCAAACGGGTTCCCATATGGCACATGGGAACCAGAGACGGCGGTGGCACATGAGAATCAGAGGCCGACACCAAAGACCCTGCTGCAGGGTATACAAATGGAATAATATTTGCTATATTAATGTACACACAAGAAATAACATGGAAAAATCTCCGCAAAATTGTCAGATCTGTTATGTTATATTTCGTTAATGAGTCTCGAATACCAAAATCGAACTAGGTTGATTGGTAATGTATAGCCTTATTTGGCTTATTTTTTCATCACACGTGGAGGATCAACATGGTGGATTCAATCAATAGTAGTTTTAGCAGTGCACGCAACATTGCCACCGCTCAAAACGGCATGGAAAAAGCTTTCTCCCGGCTGAGCAGTGGTGCAAGAATTAACAGTGGCAAGGATGATGCTGCCGGTCTGGCTATTTCCGATCGGATGAATTCGCAAATCCAAGGGCTCAACCAGGCCATGCGCAACGCCAATGACGGCATCTCCCTGGCGCAGACCGCTGATGGCGCCCTGGCCGAATCCACCAACATTCTGCAGCGTATGCGCG
>CAMBBS010000019.1 GCA_945863875.1 Desulfopila aestuarii DSM 18488 | reverse complement strand
CCCTGTTGATGCTGTTCGAGTTGCTGATCGCAGTGTTCATGGAGAAGCGCACCCCGAAGAACAGCCGTAACTCTGGCCTTCCTCCTTCCCAGACGGGCAAGGATGACACCACGCCCCATCCCGGCGCCAAATCCAAGGGGCCGGGGCATGACAAGACCCGTTCACACAACACCCGTACGGTCGAGACCGTCGAACCGTCCACCGTCGAGGTCTGCGGGCATTGCGGCGAAGATCTTCGCCACACCCCTGCCCAGGGACACGAACGGCGCACCCGCATCGATATCGTCTTCGAAAAGGTGCTCAGCCACGTCGATGCCGAGATCAAGCACTGTCCCCGGTGCCGGAGACAGACCAAGGGACCCTTCCCTGCGGATCTGTCCGGCCCTGTGCAATACGGCCCCGGCATCAAGGCCTACATTCTGAATCTGGTGGTCGCGCAGATGCTCTCTCTCAAGCGGGTACAGCAATCGATCAAGGCGCTGATTGATCTGGCCATCTCCGAGGCAAGCATCCTGAAGTACGTGATGCAGCTACATCAAGCCCTGGCGGTCTGGGAGCAGTCGGCCATCGAACAACTTCTCTTAAAGCCCGCCCTGCACGTGGATGAGACCTCTTTGCGGGTCGAGCGCAAGAACTATTGGATCCACGTCTACTCCTCGGGGGAGATCACGCTGAAGTTTCTCCATCACAAGCGCGGGGGCGAGGCCATCAGGGCGATCAACATCATTCCCCGCTATGGCGGGTCCATCATCCACGAATGCTGGGCCTCCTGTCTGGCCTATGCCCACTGCGGCCATGGCCTGTGCGGCGCGCATCTGCTGCGAGAGCTGACCTTCGTGATCGAAACCAATAACTATCGCTGGGCTGCAAACATCAAGCGCATGCTCCAGCAGACCTGCGCCGAGGTGACCAAACGCCCTGATAAGCGATTGACCGATGAACAGTACAAGAACCTACGCAAGCGTTACCGCAATCTCCTCACGCGTGGTGAGAAGGAGCTCCCGCCTATCCCTCCGAAGCAAAACGGCAAACGCGGAAGGATAGCCAAGTCCGATGCCCATAACCTCTTGGAGCGATTGAATCACCATGAGGACGCGGTGCTACTCTTCGCACGCTTGCCTTACGTGCCTTTCACCAACAACCGCGCAGAACGAGACCTGAGAATGGCCAAGGTTAAACAAAAGGTCTCGGGTTGTTTCCGAGTGCGCCGATACGCCGAGGCCTGCTGCCGCATCTCATGCTACCTGCAGACTATGGCCTACCAGGGCTACAATCCACTGGTAGCTATCCAGATGGCCTTCTCCGGGCAGCTTTATGCTGAGGGGGGCGAGTAGTTACCGTATAACTTCGCTCATCGAACGTCCCTGCCACCCTTTATATGCCATTGGGTGAGGAGGCCAAATGAATCATCAAGTTGAACTCTGTTTTTTCCATTGGAGTACCGATCTCCTCCATTGAATAGTGTCAACGAGATACTTTTTGTTCTATCTGACCAATTTGAACTCCGATACCTTTTGGTTCTTCACCACTTCTCTTTTGGGCCTGCCAGTGGGGCCCAACATTGCACATGCTCCCGGATTTTTCGCCAGTTCCGAGCTTGACAATTTAGTAGATTAAGTGTGAATAGCAGGTGAAAAACAAAAGGTATCTATCCTGGGATTAAATTTAATGAAGTTTATAGTCGTACAATTTGAGCCAAAATTATTTTCGGAGTTCACCTCATGGCACTTGCATATGCCGCAGTCGTTGTCAGTTTATTAGTGCTGGTTTGGAGTGCCGACCGTTTCGTGGAAGGATCGGCCGCCTCGGCACGGCATTTTGGCATGCCGCCGTTACTTATCGGCATGGTGATTGTCGGATTTGGTACATCGGCCCCCGAAATGATCGTTTCGGCATTGGCCGCTCTGCAAGGAAATCCAAGCCTGGCATTCGGCAATGCCTACGGGTCCAACATTACCAATATCGCCTTGATCCTGGGTCTGACTGCCTTGATGAGTCCAATAGCTGTCCACTCTGGTGTGTTACGGAAAGAACTGCCTATCCTGCTTGTCGTTACCGGACTTGCCGCATTTCAACTCTTGGATGGCGAACTGTCGCGAATCGATGCCTGGAGCTTGTTGGCGGTTTTCGGGGGGCTTGTCGCCTGGACTGTCTTTCAAGGATTCAGGCAACGTACTGATGCCTTAGGCCTTGAAGTTGCAGAGGAACTTGATGCACATACCATCCCTTTGAGGCAATCTTTGCTTTGGCTTGTCGTGGGATTGGCGTTGTTGATGGTCAGTTCTCGCATCCTTGTCTGGGGGGCGGTAAAAATAGCTCACGGCTATGGCGTCAGTGATTTGATCATCGGCTTGACAATAGTGGCTCTAGGCACATCTCTTCCAGAATTGGCCTCTTCGGTGATAGCCGCCCGCAAAGGAGAACATGATATTGCTTTAGGCAATATACTTGGATCTAATCTTTTCAATACGCTGGCAGTGGTCGGAATCGCTGCGGCGATTCATCCCGCAACTGTTGCCCCGGAAGTTCTATCTCGAGATGTGTTGACGATGACCATCCTGACGTTGCTCCTTTTTGCCTTTTGCTTCGGTTTTAGAGGGCCGGGCCGGATCAATCGTCTTGAGGGTACAGTACTGCTGGCCAGCTATATAGGATACACTGCCTTTTTACTCATGGAAATTCTTGGATAAGGAGATAGACTTGGGTCTATCTCGATCAGTTTAATCTCTGGAATCCAAACTACGTCTTTGACGGTCGTGGAGAATTATTTGGTTTCTCGGGATTACTTTTCGGCGTGCCGTTTTGCACCTATCTTTTCGATTATGCCATTCGTTAGAATCTACTTCAACGACCTTGAAGGATCGGGGCTGATATCCCACTGTCCTCTAAATTCCCTGGCTGCATTCCAGATTGCCACCACCGCAGGATGCTTGATGATCCGTTCGACGGAAATCGCATAAAAACGTTCTCTTACTGCATCGGATCTCCCGATAATGGCCACATTGTGCTGGCGGCACACTTCCTGCTCGATTATGGACGGCACAGTAAAGATGCCGTCACCTGCCTGACCAAACACTTTTAACAGGGCATGGTCATCAAATTCACCCGCAATCGCAGGCCGGATTCCAAGCGAGTTGAACCATTGATCAAGGCTGCCCCGTAACGCTGACATTGGAGTAGGCAATAGCATCCGCATGTTGTGCAGCGACAGTGGGAATCCTTGGCGTAGAGGTCCTGCCAAAGGCTCCACGGCACAAAAGGTCACGCCGCATTCTCCTAACAGATGACTGTACGCCTTGACGCTCATGCCGGATTTTACCGGCGTGTCGGTGAGTACGATATCCAGGCTGTGAATGGCCAGTTCCGCAAGGAGTTGTTTCTCCTTCCCCTCATGGCAAACAAGACGCAGTCCATCGGAAAGAGCCAGGGCCGGTTCCAGAATTCTTCTCGCCATCAACTTGGGGAGCATGTCGACAATACCAACCTCAAAACGGAGCGGTCCCGATGCCCTTCCCCTTGCCGTATCGAGCAGTTCCAGACCCAAGGCAAAGATCTCGTCCGCATACCGAAAGACCACTTGTCCGAAAGCCGTTAACTCCAAATTACGTCCGGCGCGCCGAAAGAGCTTATCGCCAAGAAATTGTTCAAGCCGGCTTATTTGCATGCTGATCGTGGAAGGTGCCAGCCGAAGCTGTTCCCCGGCTCTAGTTATGCTTTCTTCCTTGGCAACTACCCAGAAATAGTGGAGGTGATGATAGTTAAGCCATTCCATTTTCATATTTCGATTTTATCTAATAACTCATCTTTTATTATCTATTTGTTCTAATGAATCTCTCTTGGTATGCTTTTTTCACAAAACATTCAACGGAGGATTTATGAGCACAGACAGCAAAGGGGGTTCCTCGGATGTTAATGGCCCGAAGGGAGACTTAGACCAGCGTTGCATGGTTATTGCAAAACTCCGGTGCGCCGGCGGCGAAATCACCATCCAAAGCAACGGGATGGCTTATCTTGAGGTTTTTCAATCAAGCCTTGAAAGACTCCTTCGTTCCCTGCAAGGCGAGACTACAACACAGCGACAGCAGCCAATTCGAATTAACCGTAGGGGTCAGTACACTTAATTAGAAAATTATGATGTTACTCTCCTAGTGTAAGACAAGTTCTTTTGTTTTACACGGAAAAAAATTTCATAACGGAGGATTGACGTGTTTCGTGTCGTGCTGTTCTTGGCAACCAACATGGCCATGATCGTTTTGCTTGGTATCGCAATGAGCTTGCCCGGGGTTGATTCCCGGACTAGTTCAGGACTCTTGGTAATGGCGGCAATATTTGGTATGGGTGGTGCATTTGTTTCTCTGGCGATGTCGAAGTGGATTGCCAAAAAATCCACCGGCGCTCAAGTAAGCGTCAGCCCAAGAAATCAAACGGAACAGTGGCTGCAGGATACTGTTCGCCGGACGGCCGAACAAGCCGGGATGAACATGCCGGAAGGTGCAGCCTTTGAATCTCCGGATTTGAATGCATTCGCCACGGGCATGAAGAAGAACGATGTCTTGGTGGCAGTTTCCACCGGATTATTGCAGCACATGGCCAAAGATGAGGTTGAGGCCGTCCCCGCCCATGATATCAGCCATCTAGCCTGTGGAGATATGGTAACTTTGGCCTTGGTTCAGTCTGTTTTGAATACTTTTGTCATTTTGCTGCCCGGTCTTGCGGCAAATGTTATAAATAACTTTTTGAACAGTGACGAAGAGGGCGGGGGGCTGGGATTTTTTTGGATACATGGCTGTACCTATCGTGCTTGAGATAGTATTTGGACTTTTTGCCTCAATTATCGTGATGTGGTTTTCAAGAAAAAGGGAGTATACTGCCGACCGAGGTGCAGCTTATTTGACCAGCAAGGATAAAATGGTAAGTGCCCTGCGCCGACGACAGGTTCACCAGGAACCATCACATCTACCCGATCAAGTGGCGGCTTTTGGTATCAGGCCAAAAGCGGGCGGTATGGCTGACCTTTGCAGAAGCCATCCACCTCTTGAGGATCGAATCGAAGCTCTTCAGAATTTATAAGGTGAGAGATGACCGGCGGCCGGGGATTTTTTTCTGCCGTCCTTGTGTTCTCTTGGCTTTTGCAGTCCGCCTGCTTTCTTAACTGGGTCTGTTTTCACACCCATTTTCTTTTGAAAGAAGCGTTTGGTTTCTTAATTTGGGGATTCTCATTGAGCTATTTACTTTTTGGAATGTATATATTTTTTCTTGCTTTCATCCTGGCTTATAATGTTCTGCAGCTCAATCTGCTGTTTCATTATACCCGAAAAAAGAAACCGGCATCTCCACTGCCGCTCGAAGAGAACGCCCTGCCGTTCGTCACCATTCAGCTGCCGCTGTTTAACGAACCTTATGTCGCGGAACGTTTGGTGGACAACATCGTTGCCATGGAATATCCCCGCGACCGTTTCGAAGTGCAGATCCTCGACGACTCCACCGATGAAACCACCCGTCTCTGTGAAAAAAAAGCCGAACAGTACCGCAAGCAGGGGTTCGACATCAAGGTGATTCACCGAATCGACCGGTCTGGATACAAGGCAGGGGCTTTGTCCGAAGGGCTTGCACAGGCAAAAGGGGAATTCGTTGCTATTTTTGACGCAGATTTCTTGCCCGATAAAAAATTCTTGCAAAACACCGTCCCTTATTTCCAGGATAACAAGGTTGGTGTGGTGCAGACACGCTGGACCCACCTCAACGAGAACTATTCTCTGCTCACTAAGCTGCAGGCCCTGCAGTTGAATGTCCATTTCACCATTGAGCAGATGGGCAGAAAATCTGGACAACATTTTCTGCAGTTTAACGGTACTGCCGGTATCTGGCGAAAGCAGGCCATCGACGACGCCGGTGGCTGGAAGGCGGACACGCTCACCGAGGACCTTGATCTCAGCTATCGGGCGCAGTTGAAAAATTGGCAAATTGTCTACCTGGAGGATGTCGAAGCCCCAGCCGAGTTGCCTGTGGAAATGAACGGGATAAGGTCGCAGCAATTCAGATGGATGAAAGGCGGTGCCGAGAACGCCCGCCGCATGAGTCCGATTATCCTCAGAAGCGATCTTAAGGTCACCACCAAGCTGCATGCCCTGGCACACCTGTTCAACAGCTCGATCTTTGTGGCTGTGCTGATGCTTGCCGTCACCAGCGTTGCTCTGCTCCCCTGCTTAGATACCCTCAATATCGATACTCGATTTCTTGGTGTCTCGCTCCTCGGCCTGACAGGGGTTGCCACGGTATTTTTTTACGCCAACATCAACCTCCTGCCCCGGCCCCTGTCGGTGCGCCAGGTCCTGGCACTTGTCGGCTATTTCCCGCTCCTGCTGGTCATGTCCATGGGTCTCAGTTTTCATAATTCAGTGGCGGTCATTGAGGGCTATCTGGGGATCAAATCTTCCTTTGTCCGCACGCCAAAATATAATATTGTCGGACGCACCCGGCTAAAGGCGGCTAAGGGGCAGAAAATTCCGATCTCCAATAATCTGATCATCGAGGGACTGCTGACGCTGCTTTTCACTGCTGGACTGCTGATGGGCTTCCACTTCAAAGATTATAGTTTTTTCGTCTTTCACCTGATGCTGGTTCTTGGCTTTGGTTCGGTGTTTATCGTCTCCTGGCAAGACAGATAAGGAAAGTTGCAATGCCATGTCAAACACCAATGCGAATAATGCTATTAACGAAAGATACCTGTCACATTTCACTATCGGGAGCCGATCCCGGACGTCTCTGTTCCTCGGGGACGCTTCTCAAATCGAGGCGATCCTTGAGTTCCTGAACAGGAATCAACCCGCCGAGGAGCCATGAGCCGTCTTCACGCTGAACGACCACATATCCTCCGGATCTCGCGACTTGAACTCCCCGGTCAATGCTGCCAGGACGTCCCGCAATTTGACATTCTCGCCGGCCTGAAGACCGAGGATTCCACCAGCACCGACGCATGGGCATACGCTTCTGCGCAGTTGCCTTGGTGGATTCCTGCTGCTGGCGGCATGACGGCACCACTCACGCCACCGGCAAACCGGGCATGTCCTGCCCTTTTGATATGTATGGCGCCAACCGCCATTCCAGGCCAGCTTGTCCTCAAGTTGCCGATGAAACTCGAACCATCCCTGGCCGAGGAGGGAGCTGTTCAATCGGGACCTGGCCCGGACCTTCTTACCTGGTGCTTCGCTTGTTGCCGATGCCGGTCTGGCCATATCCCTTCTCTTGAAACCTTGCCGGTATCGAAAGGAATCGATGCCCTGGTCTTTTTTCTTGAACCGGAGAAACCGCTGCGGATTCTTTTGATCTTGTTTGACCTTCAGCCTCTATTTATATGCCTTGCGTACCTTCATAAGGTAAATTATACTTTGGTCTATGGAGAGAAACAATGATATTCGAACAGGAAGACATCGCGTTTTCAAGATGCTCGTCCATCTGGTCTCTGTGACCAGATACCGGAAAAAAGTGTTGGACGGATAAGCTATCGAAATACTCCAGGAACCGTTATCCCGGGAGAGCCGAAAGGTATGATGTTCTGTGCAGTCCGAGCTGCTTTGCGCCTTCCTGCGGCGGTGCACCGATCTCCATTATCCGGCCCCATGTCGAACAGCAACAGACACCGGAGTAACAGCGTACGCCCTGCAGCCCCGGCCTGAAGGACCGGGCTTCACGGCGCGTTTTTGGTAAAATAAATTGTTTTGGCCTGCTCGGCCGCATCAATCAACATTGGCATGGAATGGGGAGCTGAGTAAATCGTTGATGGGTGGTTAAAATGATTGCGTGAGTCTGGGGGGAATGTTTAAACTCGCCTGAAACGGAATTTGAGTAAATGATACTGCATTTCAGCAAGGACTCTTTTCAGTATTTCTTTAGGGGTGTAAGATGATAAAAAGTGTATGGCGGAGTTGATGCACAGTGTCGCTGCATCTTCTTGAAAAAAATACTCTGGCAGGAAATCTTAGCAACAGGGGAGGGAACGTGAAACGGATCTACCTTATTCGCCATGCCAAATCCAGCTGGTCCAATCCTGACCTCGATGATTTTTCCCGGCCTCTCAATAAACGCGGCAAGGAAGACTGTCCCAAAATGGCTGCACGTCTGGTGGCGGCAGGCATTCGCCCGGACCTGATTGTCGCAAGTCCGGCTAAAAGAGCGCGTAAGACGGCGATATGCATGGCCAAAGGCACCGGCTATGCTCAGGAGGCCATCCGTTTCGATGATGAACTGTATCTCGGCGCACTCTCTTATCATCTGCAGCTGCTTGAGGAACTGCTCCACAAGGTTAACGTGTTGTTTCTTGTTGGGCATAATCCTGCCATCACCGAGCTTGGCGAGCACCTAACCGGCAGTTCTCTTGGTAATGTGCCGACCTGCGGCATCGTTGGTGTCGAGTATCCTGCCCAGCAGGGATTTTCCAGCGAAGAGGGTGCGGGCAGGCTGCTGTTTTTTGATTTTCCGAAAAAGCCAGCATCTCCGACAGATTAGAAATGAAAAGCCTCCTCTGGGCAGCCGGAGTGACAAGTACCCCAGGAGCATTGTGTCGAAACCTTTTACCACCGGCTGTTGCCGGCTGGCGAATTCAAGAAAATGTTTTACAGGATAACAAGATGGCAGTTGAACTTCCTCATTGCTTGAAATGTATGCATTATTTCATTACCCACGATCCCGACAGACCCTACGGATGCCGGGCGATGGCCTTTAAGAGCCGCACCAGTCCTGCCAGGGTGGTTTACGGGAGTTCCGGCATTATTTGTCAGCTCTATACGCCAAAAAAACAGGCAGGCAAGCCGGGAAATATCGGGTCCGGATCGAAAAAGCTGGCCTGATCATCGGAAAAGGTGTTTAGCAACCCCTCATGAAGAATACTAATCGAACACAAAGTAACAGGATAAAGGAAACGGTCCTGTCACTTCTTAGGGAAACCTGGTTGACCGGCTGGGAACTGATTCGGATCACCGTGCCGGTCGCCATTATCACCAAAATTCTTGAAGAATTTGGCCTTATTGCCTCGCTCAGCACAGTTCTTGAACCGGTGATGGGTCTCATTGGTCTGCCGGGATCGCTAGGGCTTGTCTGGGCCACGGCGATGCTCACCAATCTGTATGGCGGTATTGCTGTATTTGCCGCCCTGGCGCCGGGCCTTGACTTGACCAGTGCGCAGATAACCGTGCTCTGCTCGGCGATGCTCATCGCCCATGCCCTGCCGGTGGAGTTGAGCGTGAGTAAGCGCGCCGGGGCGAACCTTCTGCCGATTGCTCTGCTGCGTCTGGGGGGCGCCGTGGTCTATGCCTTTCTGCTTAACCGGATATGTCTTGGCCTTGACATCTGGCAGGATAGAGCTGTCTTGCTGTTTAAGGCGCCTGGGCAAGAGGGAGATCTTCTGCAGTGGGCATTGGCCTTGCTGCAGAACCAGGGCATGATAATTCTGATAATTTTTTGTATAGTTCTTTTGATGCGGATCTCCAGAAAGGTCGGCCTGCTGACGCTGCTGGAAAAAATCCTCGCACCGGTGCTGCCGTTTTTCGGAATGGGGCAGCAGGCGGCGCCGATCGCCGTGGTGGGCATGGTCATGGGCATCGGCTATGGCGGGGCACTGATCATCAGGGAGACCAGTAAAGGAAAGATGGCCAGGGAAGAGGTCTTTAATTCCATGGCCCTTATGGGACTCTGCCACGGCCTGGTTGAAGATACTCTGATCATGGCTGCCATCGGCGGCAAAATCGGCGGGATTTTCTGGGGACGGATCGTGTTCTCGCTGATCGTTACCTATTTTCTGGTGCGCCTGCTGCATGCTCTTGCCGCCAGACGAATGCAGCAGAAGGTATAAATTTTCCACAGCACTTTCAATTCAATCAACGCAATTGCGCAGCTTATGAATTTTACAAAATTTGGTAAAAAGATGACCTCGAATGCCGGGATACTTTCCCTGATGGATGACCTGGGCAAGATCAGTGCCGCCGGCGGCGAGAACATGATTATGATGGGCGGCGGCAATCCCGGCCTGGTACCGGAGTTTCAGGAAATAATGCGTCAGCAGCTTCTGGCCATATGCAGCGACCGGCAGAGCTTTCAAGCGCTGGTCGGCAGCTACGCACCGCCCCAGGGCGACCGCACCTTCAGTGAGGGGTTGGCGGCTCTGCTGAAAAAAGAACAGGGCTGGGATATCGGTCCGGAAAATATCTGTTTGACCAACGGCAGCCAGACCGCCTTTTTCATGCTGTTCAATCTGTTTGCCGGTGTCCTGCCCGATGGACGGGAGAAAAAGATCTGTCTGCCGATGGCTCCCGAATACATCGGTTATGCCGATCTCGGCCTGACCGATGGTCTTTTTGTCTCCACCAGACCGAAGATCGAACTCCTTGAAAAACGTTTTTTCAAATATCATATAGATTTTGACAAGCTGTGGATCGATGAAAGTATTGGTGCAATCTGTATTTCCCGGCCGACCAACCCGACGGGAAATGTCATAACGGATGCGGAACTGGCCAAACTTGTCGACCTGGCCGCCCTGCACAATATTCCTTTCATTGTCGACAGTGCCTATGGTTTACCCTTTCCGGGGATGATCTACACCGAGGCGCAGCCGGTCTGGAACGAAAATCTGGTCGTCTGTCTCTCGCTGTCCAAACTGGGCCTGCCGGCGGTCAGGACGGGAATTGTCGTGGCACGAAAAGAGATCATCCGGGCGCTGACCAGCATGAATGCCATTATGTCGCTCTCACCCAACAGTTTTGGCGCTGTTCTGGCTCAGCGTCTGATCACCAGCGGGGAAATTACCGCCGTAAGCAAGGGGCTTATGCAGCCTTTCTACCGCAAGAAAATGGAGAAAACCGTGGCGGCGGTTCAGGAAATGTTTGCTGATATTCCCTGCCGCATCCATATTCCCGAGGGGGCGATGTTTCTATGGCTCTGGTTTGAAAATCTGCCGATAACCAGCCTGGAACTCTATCATCGGCTAAAGGACCATGGCGTTCTGGTGGTTTCCGGCCACTATTTTTTCCCCGGATTGAGTGAGAGCTGGCAGCATAAGGATGAATGCCTCCGGGTGACTTATTCGCAAGACGATGACGACGTGTACCGGGGGCTGGCGATTATTGCCGAGGTAGTGCGGGCGGCCTATGGGCAGAAGGGTTAACAGGTAAAAGAAAAATAAGATCATCGTATTGAATAACTGTCGCTATTTTAGCCGACGACCACCGAATGATGGTCAGGGAATCTTTTTAATATACCGCTTTGAGCGGTTCACATTTTTAATGCCACCGGCTTTGCCGGTGGATATTTACTTTAGATGAATTTCTCAGGTACTAAAGTACCGATGGCAGGCCGATGGGGAAAAAATGATGAAATCGGCTGTGGGCCATTGGTCAACACTATAAGAAGGATACTCGTCAATGCGCTGGAGTTATAAAACCATACATTATGCACTGAAAAAAGAAGGACTTCTCGGCAGTGCTTTTCTCGATGAACCGGAAATAGAATTGTCGCTTAACCAGTATGGCAAGGCCGGTTGGGAACTTGTTTCTCTCCTTGAAACTATGGATGGGCTGATTGCGGTCTTCAAACAGCCGCTCGATCTGGAAATACGGACTGTTTCACCCCCGGAAAGCACAGCTGAGAGGATCAGTCGATCGCCGAAAGTGCCGGAAAAAAGAACGCAGACCCTGGTCGGCAGATTCGACCAAAGAAATGATGAGGCCGGCCGGGAGGAAGATATTGCCGAGGCCATGCTGCTTGGTGATTTCGAGATTATCGAAGACAAAAACGAGAGGGCCGGCGGCAAACGCTCGGCTGCGAAGCCCTCGGCGCCGCCTGCCGATGTCGGTTCCATCCGCATTGAATAGGAAGACATATGGGAACCGAAAATGTCGAATCCGATATGGCGCCGGTTGTTGATCGTCAGTTACTCGAGTGGATTCGCTCGATTCGCCGAACACTTCACCAATACCCTGAACTGAGCTTTCAGGAGTGTCGTACGTCTCTTCTCATCCAGGAAAAACTCACCGAGCTGGGGATCAGCTACCGCAACGGCTGGGCGGGCACCGGGGTGATAGCGACACTGGGCGGCAGTGTCGGTCAGTTGCCCTGTTCCGGCCATGTCGGTTTACGCGCGGATATGGATGCCCTGCCGATTCAGGACCAGAAAAGCGTCGCCTACGCATCGAGAATCCCAGGCGTGACCCACGCCTGCGGTCATGACGGCCATGTGGCGATGCTCCTTGGTGCGGCGGCAATCCTGAGCAAAAGGCCGCTGACCGGCTGTGTTTCCCTTATTTTTCAACCGGCCGAAGAACACGGCAACGGGGCCGAAAAGATAATTAAAGAGGGTGCTCTCAAAAATGGCCTGGAAGTGGTCTTTGCCGGGCACATAGACACCCACTATCCAACGGGGACGATAACGGTCGACGATGGAGTTATCTGCTCCGCCGCCGATCCCTTTTCTCTTCGCGTGGTCGGTAAAAGCGGTCATGCCGCCCGCCCCCATGAAGCTCGCGATGCCATTGTCGCCGGGGCCTATCTGGTCACCGCCCTGCAGACCCTGGTCTCCCGGGAAACCGATCCGAACAAGTCGGCAGTAGTCACCATCGGTCGTTTTCAGGCCGGGGAGGCCAATAATGTCATCGCTGAAGTGGCCTGCATCGACGGGACCATACGTTCCAATGACCACGAGGTGCGCAGGCTGATTCTTGATGGGATGCAGCGCATTTGCGATGGCGTTGCCCTGCAGTACGGGGTCGAGATATCAATTACCTTCCACGATTGCCTGCCGGTGGTCGTCAATTCGTCAAAGGCAACAAAGGTGGCCCGGTGTGCCGCCAGGCGGGTGATCGGCGAAGAATTGGTGATTTCCCAGGGGCGGCCGAGCCTTGGCGGCGAAGACTTTGCCTTCTATCAGCAGGTCGTTGAAGGCTGCCTGGTGCGTTTTGGGGCAGACCGGCCTCTCGACAGCGGACCCGCCCACAGCGGCAGGTTTGATTTCGATGAAGATGTCCTGGCGGTCGGGGCGTCATGGCTGGCTTGCGTTGCTTTGCAGTGGCTCAAAGAAAATGGGGAGAACAAGAGCCATGGCAAATAAACAGGATGCTGTTCCAGGGCAGGAAATCCCGTTTGCCCACAATCCGAAGTACACCCTCGGCGTGGAGATTGAATTTCAAACCCTCGACAGAGCCACCTGGGATCTGGCGCCGATGGCCCCGGTTCTCCTCGAAAGTGCCCCGCCGCTCCTTCGTCCACGCCTGTCCCCGGGCTTTATTCAATCGATCCTCGAAATCCAGACGGGGGTTTGTTCTTCGCTGCTCGATGTGGAAAATGACCTGATGCAGACCATCAGTCTCGCCGAGGAACTGGCAGCAGACAATAACTGTATGCTTTTTGCCGCAAGTCTGCATCCCTTTGCCCGATATCGAGATCAGTTGCTGACGAAAAATGAACGATACGAACGAATCATGCAGGAGCTGCAGATAGTCGGGCGCCGCTTTATTTCCCAGGGTTTTCATGTCCACGTTGGTCTGCCGGACGGGGAGGCGGTTGTCCGCGTCGGCAACAGGATACAGGCGTACCTGCCTATCCTGTTGGCTCTTTCAACTTCTTCTCCCTCTTCTCAGGGAGAAGATACGGGGCTGATGTCTTATCGGACAAAACTATTTGAAGCCCTGCCGCTTGCGGGTATGTATTCGCATTTCCCGAGTTGGCAAGAATTCAGCCAACTGGTCGGTGAGCTGCAAAGTGTCGGTGTCATTGATTCGATTCGCGACCTCTGCTGGGATGCACGACCAAATCCAGAGTACGGTACCCTGGAAATCCGCATCTGCGATCTGCCGACGAGGTTTTCCGACATTCTTGCCCTAACAACCGTCATACAGGCCCTCGTTGCTACCTTGGCTGAAGAGAAAACTCTCTTTCCGCCTCTGAATCCGTATATACTTCAGGCCAATAAATGGCAGGCGGCCCGGCATGGACTGCGCGGGACCTATGTCGATCCAACCGACATGCCGGCTGGCCGGAGAATTTCCTACCATGAAGCCGCCCAGACCCTGATGCGATTTATCGAACCAATGGTTGCTCGTCTGGGGTCGGAACAGTATGTCCGCTTTGTTGAGAGAATTCTCAGCCAGGGGACGGGTGCCGACTTTTTGCGTCACAGATATGAAGAAACCGGAAATCTGCAGGAAGTCGTGCAGTCTCTGCAGGGGGACTTTTGGCAGTGAGCAGGTTTGATCGATCGATCGTCGCCTCCGGGCATCAATTAGTTAGTGAGGCTGCCGGGAAAATACTTGAAGCAGGGGGAAATGCCTTTGACGCGGTGGTGGCGGCAGGATTTGCCTCGGCGGTTGCCGAGCCGGCCTTGACCAGTCTTGGCGGCGGTGGCTTCATGGTCGGCCACAGTGCGGCGATGGGACAGAACATGTTCTTCGATTTTTTTGTCGACACTCCGGGGAGAGGATGTGCAACCACTCCCGCTGCTGTTGATTTTTTCAAGATAATCGTTGATTTCGGCGGATCCTCCCAGGATTTTACTATCGGCCTTGGTTCCGTCGCCGTTCCTGGCACTCTGAAAGGTCTGCTGCATATTCATAAGCGACTCGGCAGAATGGGCTTGGCCGAAATCATAGCTCCGGCAAAAGAGCTCGCCCTGCAGCACAGGCTTAATGCGCATATGGCCCATTTCCTGAATTTGCTCCACCCGGTCATGACCCTGAGCGAACGAGGCCGGCGAATTTATCAACCGGACGGCATCTCTCTTGCCGTTGGCGATACTTTGAAGAATGTCGAGCTTGCTGCATTCCTGGATCAGTTGAGCAAAGAAGGGGATGAGAGTTTTTATTATGGCGGGATCGCCGATGCAATAGACCAGGAAATGAGAAACGGCGGGGGATTGTTGACAGCCAAGGATTTTGCCGCATATGCGGTCAAGGAGAGAAAGCCGCTGGCCATTCCCTACCGGGAAAATCTGTTGCTCACCGTACCTGAACCGTCACTGGGCGGCACGCTGATCGGTTTGTCCCTGTCTCTGATGGCGGAGCGGGAAGAAAAGGACTATGAGTGGGGTTCTGCTGCGCAGCTGCTGGAGAGTGTCGGTTTGATGCAGGAAGTGGAAAGACTGCGGGAGGCAGGGGTGACCACGCCAAAAGCCCTGCAGCAATTTTTGCAGGATCGTACCATGCCGGCCGCATCCACAGAGAAAATTCGCTTGTTCAGCCGGGGGACCACCCATGTCTCTGTTGCCGACAATACAGGGAATTGTGCCAGCATGACCTGTTCCAATGGGGAGGGCTCCGGGTATTTTGCCCCGGGGAGCGGGGTCATGCTCAATAACATGATGGGCGAGGATGATCTGCATCCCAATGGTTTTCATTCGAGTCCGCCAGGGGAAAGGGTTTTTTCCATGATGTCCCCCTCGCTCTTGCTACAGGGGGACCATGTGCAGCTGGTGATCGGCAGTGGTGGCTCGAAACGGATTCGTACCGCGGTGAGTCAGGTCTTGCACCAGGTGGTTGTTTTCAATCGTTCCCTGCAGCAGGCGGTGGACGCCCCCAGGCTGTATCTCGATGGTGACTGCCTGCAGGTGGAACCCGGATTTGCCGAATCGGCCATGGCGGCGTTGAAAAACAGACTGTCTGCCAATAATATGTCCGTCAATTCCTGGCGGCAAAAAGATGTCTATTTCGGCGGCGTGCATGCGGTCATACCCGGTCTTGAAGGGGCGGGCGATCCCCGCCGGGGGGGCGCTGTGGTCACTGTTTACCAAAAAAACACTAAAGGGTAATAGCTCCGCAGGCCACCCCGGGCCGAGATAACGAGAGGTGTCAGCCAAGGTTGAAAAACATGCCCACCTGATAAATGACCACCGCCATGATAAAGGCAAAGACAGTGTTGAAGGTTATGGAGAAGAACGCCCATTTCCATGAGGACTCTTTGGCTATGCAGACGACGGTAACGAAACAGGGGGCATAAAACATGATAAAAACCAGGGCCGCGACGGCGACGACCCTGTTCCAGGCGTTATCATTTTTTAATCGTTTGCCGAGCGACTCCGATTCACCGTCATTCGTTTCGCCCATGGAGTAGGCGGTTCCCAGAGTTGAGACGATAACTTCCTTGGCGGCAAAGCCGCCGATCAGGGCGATATTTGTTCGCCATTCAAAACCGGCCAGTCTGGTCAAGGGTTCCAGCGACGAGCCGAATTTCCCGGCAATGGAGTTCTGCAGTCTTGCTTCATTCTCCGCATTATTAATCTGGGCGATCTGTTGCGAAAGAATGGCGGCCTGCTCCGATAATTCTCCGTCTGTCGCCTGTATTTCAGCGGCCACTGCCGTTGTTGCCGTGGCCATCAACGCCTCGCGCTGCTGTTCAAAAAAGGCTGTCTTCCCGTCCGGTAATCCGGGAAACGTCATCAGCGCCCAGAGGAGAATAGATATGCCAAGAATAACTGTCCCGGCCTTTTTGATATACTGGTAGGTCCGCTCCCAAGTATGGATCAAGAGTCCGCGCAGCGTGGGAAACCGGTAGGGAGGCAGCTCCATGACAAAAGGCGTCGGCGCGCCTCGCAGCACGGTTGAGCGCAGTATTTTGGCGGCAACCAGGGCCACGACCCAGGCCAGCATGGTAAAGAGAAACATATACCTGGCTTTATTGTCACTGAAAAAGGCGCCAATGAGCAGGGCAAGCACGGGCAGTTTCGCACCACAGTTCATAAATGGCACGGTGAGCAGCGTGGCCATCCGTTCCTTGGGTGACCGGAGGGTGCGTGTCGCCATGACGCCGGGGACAGCGCAGCCGCCGGCAATGCCGCCGGAAACGATAAACGGCATGACCGAGGAACCGTGCAGGCCGAAAATCCTGAAAACCCTGTCCATCATGAAGGCCACCCGGGCGAGATACCCGGAGTCTTCCAGGATGGCGATACTGAAAAACATGAACATAATCAGCGGCACGAAGCCGAGAACCCCGCCGACCCCGTCGATAACTCCGGAAATAATCATCGATTTCAGCAGGCCATCCGGCAGCCTGTTGTCAACCTGATTGCCCAGCCAGCCGAAGACGTTCTCCAGCCAGATGACCGGCAGCTCACTCCAGCTGAAGGTAAACTGATAAACGCCAAAGAGGATGAGCAACATGATTGCCGGACCGACCAGTCGGTTGGTGAGGACCTTGTCGATCTTATCGGAGGTATAGAGCCGGTCGGTATCAAAGGTATGGGTGATGACGCCTTGCCGGAGAATTGACTTGATGTATCCGTAGCGATGGTCGGCGATTAAGGCCTCGGGGTAGACATCGAAGGTCTTCTGGGTGTGAGCGGATGTTCCGGCAACTATTTCTTCGAGAATCCGGGCGGTGTCCGGATCAGCCTGTTGTCCTTTTTCCAGAATCTGCTCATCGTTTTCCAGATATTTGATGGCCGTGTACCGCGCCGGATAGCAGTCACGCAACAGAGCCGTTTCTTCTATTTTGGCCACAAGGCTGGTCAGCGTGGTATCGAGATCCTCGCCATAGGAAATATCACGCGGATTCCACTGCTGCTCCTTGGTTGTGAGGCGTATGCAGGCATCGAGAAGTTCTTCTCTGCCAAACCCCGAGCGGGCAATGATGGGAACCACCGGGACTTGGAGTAATTTCTCCAGTACTTCGGCCTTTATCTCAATACCTCTATCCTTGGCCACATCCATCATGTTCAGGGCGATAACCAAGGGAACACCAAGTTCGAGCAGTTGGCAGGTGAGGTACAGGTTTCTTTCGAGATTGGAGGCATCAACGATGTTAATCACCACCTGTGGACGTTCATTGACCAGATAGTCCCTCGTGACCAGTTCTTCGGCCGAATAGGCGGTCATCGAATAGGTTCCGGGCAGATCCGTCAAGGTGATTTTTTGATTCTTGTGGTGAAAAAAACCCTCTTTGTGATCAACGGTTATACCGGGATAATTGCCGACATGCTGTCTGGCGCCGGTTAACTGATTAAAAAGAGTCGTTTTGCCCGCGTTCGGATTGCCCGCCAGGGCCATTAATAGCTGCATTGGCTTATTGAGTTAGCGTAGAAGGAATGGGATAGGGGGATATAAAAAGGAGATCAGGTCAGCGTTACCAGAATATGCTCCGCTTCATTGTCACGCAGGGTCACGGTACTGCCGAGAACCCTGATGGCAACGGGATCATAGAGCGGCGCCCGGCCGCAAACGGTTATCGGCGTTCCCGGAGTAAGCCCCATGGCCCTGAGCCGTCTGCCGTACTCTGCTCCGACAGTGATCGATTCAATGGTGCCTTTTTGATCTTTTTGCATGTTGCGTAATAGGACACTCTGCACAGGTGTTACCTTCGGTAAGTTGGTTCGTTGTCGATTGTGTTATTTCGTTTTTCGAGTGCTGCAGGAGGTATCGGAACAGCAGGTGCATCCTTGGCCACAGGATATATTGTCATCCTTGCTGGTGGCCACTTGCCATTGACGATAGAATCTTCGTCCGGTAAAAAAAGCACATATGGCTATGATAAGCCAGATAATAGTTGTTTCAATCATAGTAAACGAACCTCTTGTTAGTTCACCCTAACTCGCACTCCAAAAAATAAGCCCGAGGGTCCCGGGCGGAGTGTAAATCTTTATAAACTTGTTACGAGAATATTGTCCGACACATCCGCATCAAGACTGATGGTGCCACCGTTGACTTTCAGCAGACACCGTTGCCCCGTCTCGGAACATATAACATCTGCCTCGACTCCCGGATAAAGGCCCATAGAGGCCATCCGAGCACAGATTTTTCTGTCGCCGGTCACCTTGCACACCTTTACCCTGCCGGTCGTCGCTCTCTCTGAGAGTGGGCCAATCAGACCCTTGCATCGTCCGCGGCTCAAACAGTTTCTGACTTTGTCAGCGAAACAGCAACCGTTATTTTTTCCTCGTTTACGAAGCATTGTATTCTCCAATTAATTACCATCTTTAGGTACACCAAACAATAACAGCAGTCAACATATATTTCAAGAGACAACAATATTATTAGGGGCAACTAATACACGCGGGTCTCGCGGAGAGAGTTTGCTGATCGCCGATACATTCTTTGGTAACTGGCAGGAGTGTTCCGTTCGGAAAAATAATGTCAGGCAGGCTGTGCGAAAAAACACACCAGGAGACAGAAGGGCAGGGCATGCTGTCTTTTGTAGGGAAAGAGAGCGATACCGCATGGAAAAAAGAGCCAAGAGGGGCCTATTCCGCCGAGGTATCTGTTTCCACCAGGATATAATCGGCTTCATTGTTGCGCAGGGTCAAGGTGCCGCCCATCACTCGAAGAGCAACCGGATCATTGAGTGGCGCTCGGCCCTGAATGGTGATTTCCGTCCCGGGGACCAGGCCCATTTCCCGTATTCTTCGGCCAAGTTCGCCACTCACCTTGACCGATTTTATAATTCCAGACTGGTTTTTGGCCATCAGGCGTAAATTGATCAGTGCCATCTTCTGCTCCCTTAATAACGAATACAAACAATACCAAAAGCAGAGTTGTAGCTCGTTGTGATCTTGGTGGTTCAATCCATGGCCCGGGCAAAGGAGAAAAATCCTTCCTCGGGCCGGTTTAGGATCGGCAAGGGGACGCCATGACTCCCGTCCCCTTCCTGTGGAAAAATTATAATTGTCCTTTGGACTCCCAGGAATCTCGCAAGGTTACCGTTCGGTTAAGTACTGGCCTGCCGATCTTCGATTCTAGCGGATCGGCACAAAAGTAGCCTTGTCGTTCAAATTGCACTGTTTCTCCAGGCTGCAGTGCAGCGAGGCTTGGTTCGGCGACCGCGCCGGAGATGATCACCCTGGACATCGGATTGAGCTGCTCGAGAAAATCGACCGCTTTGTCGGCCTCGGGATCTTCAACCTTGAACAACCTGTCGTACAGTCGAACGGTGACCGGAAGTCCTTTTTCGGCGGAAACCCAGTGGATAGTTCCCTTCACCTTCCGGCCGTCGGGGGCGGACCCGCTTTTTGTCTCGGGATCGTAGGTGCAGTGGATTTCGGTGATCTTTCCCGTGGTCTCGTCGGTAACATGGGAAACGTATTGGATGAGATAGCCGTACCGCAGTCGAACCTCCCGCCCCGGTCCCAGTCGGTGGTATTTCTTCGACGGGTTTTCCATGAAATCGTCTCGTTCGATGTAGAGCTCTTTCGAAAACGGCAGCATCCGTTCCCCCATTGCCGGGTCTTGCGGATGGTTCTTACCGACCATTTCTTCGATCAGTCCTTCGGGATAATTGTCGATGATCACCTTTACCGGGTCGAGAACACACATTCGCCGGTCCGCGCGGAGGTTGAGGTCGTTGCGGATCTCGTTTTCCAGCACGCCCATATCGATACGGCTTTCACTCTTGCCGATGCCTATGGTCCTGGCGAAATTGCGGATCGAGGCAGGCGTGTATCCGCGACGCCGCAAACCGGAAATAGTCAGCATGCGGGGGTCGTCCCAGCCCTCGACGTACCGTCCTTCGACCATTTTCAGGAGTTTGCGTTTGCTCATCACCGTGTAGGTCAGGTTGAGCCGGGCGAACTCGATCTGTCGTGGATGGCAGGGGGTGTTCAGTGTATCGAGAACCCAGTCATACAGCGGACGATGGTCCTGAAATTCCAGGGTACAGAGGGAATGGGTGATACCCTCGAGCATGTCGGAAAGACAATGGGTATAATCGTACATCGGGTAAATCTTCCAGGTGGCGCCGGTGCGATGATGGTGGGCCTTGAGGATTCTGTAGATGACCGGGTCGCGCATGTTCAGGTTGGGCGACGCCATATCAATTTTTGCCCGAAGGACGTGGGTGCCTTCCTCGAATTCGCCGTTCTTCATCTGTTCAAACAGCTGGAGATTTTCCGCTACCGAGCGATTACGGTACGGACTCTCCTTGCCCGGTTCAGTGAGGGTGCCGCGATATTGCCGTATTTCGTCGGGGAGGAGTTGGCAGACATAGGCCTTGCCTATCTGGATAAGTTCAACGGCATAGGCATGGAGTTGCGGAAAATAATCCGAGGCGTAAAGGACCTTTTCCCCCCAGTCAAAGCCCAGCCATTGGACATCCTTCTGGATGGATTCAACATACGCCACATCCTCCTTGCTTGGGTTGGTGTCGTCAAAGCGGAGATTGCAGCGGCCATGGTTTTCTTCGGCGATGCCGAAGTTCAGGCAGATTGATTTTGCGTGGCCGATATGGAGAAAACCATTCGGCTCCGGCGGAAATCTGGTTACCGTGCCCTGGTGTTTGCCGGTCTGCAGGTCATCGGCGATAATCTGGCGAATGAAGTCTAGTGGTCTTGTCTCTTTATTTTCTATTATTTCCATAACTAACGGCTCGAAGTGAAGGTGATCGTATACTGTTACGCAAAAAGTTTGCCGACATCCCGGAGTCTTTGCACGACCCTTTCCCTGCCGATCGTCACGAGAATGTCAAACATGGACGGACCGGCGAGTTGGCCGGTGACCACGGTACGCATCGCGTTGATGATGATGCCCGGTTTGATTGCCAGTTCGTCGGACAATTCTCGGGCCACCCGCTCGGTTTCCTCCAGACTGAACTCTGCCAGTTTTTCATATCTGTCGGCAAGTTCCGGCAGCCATTTTTGCAACTCAGGGAATTTGAGTACATTTTTCGCCAGCGGTTTTTCGTCGATGGCGAAATCGTCGGCGAAGTAGGCCCGGCCCAGGCTGGTGAAATCCTTCAGGGTATGAAAGCGATCGCGAATCAGATCCACAGTCTGCAGATACCGGTCTTTTTTGTCCGCGTCATAACCGTCATGCCAGAGATCTTCTTTTTTCAGTTCATTTTTGACCAATTCGCCAAGCTCTGCGATGTCCATGGTTCGAAGATAATGCTCGTTTATGAAAATAGCCTTTGGATCGGTAAAGAATTTCGGATCGTTTTTCTTGTAGTTGAAAATGGCACTCGATTTATTGATCCGCTCGAGCGAAAACTCCTTGATGAGTTCTTCTTTCGAATAAAATTCCTGATCATTGCCGGCGGACCAGCCGAGAAGAGCAAGGAAATTGTTAAAGGCCCAGGGAATGAAACCGCTGTCCCGGTAAAACTGCACGGCGACTATTTCACCATGGCTGCGTTTGGATATTTTAGCCTTTTTCGTATCAAGAGTGAGCGGCATATGCGCAAAAACCGGCAGCGGCACCTCGAGCGCCTCGTAGAGCAGCACCTGTTTGAGGGTGTTGGTCATATGATCCTGGCCGCGGATAATATGCGTAATGCGGTCGCGGATATCATCGACGACATTGCACAGCAGATAGAGTGGTTTGCCGTTAGATCGGACGATAACAAAATCATCAATCTCAGAATAGTTCGATTCGATACGGCCAAGGATTTTGTCGTCATAGCCGAGGTTGCCGGATCGTTCCGGCACCTTGAAGCGGAGCACCGAAGGAATCCCGGCGGCCTCCTTTTCGGTGATTTCCGTCGGCGAGAGGTTTCGGCAGGTGCGGTCGTAGCCCAGCGGTTTTTTGGCAGCCAGGGCAGCTTCACGTTTTGCCTCCAGCTCTTCTTTGCTGCAAAAACATTTATAGGCGGCGCCTTTTTCTAGAAGTTTCCGGGCGGCGGCAAGGTGATCCTGTTCAAAATCCGTCTGGAAATAAGGACCTTCATCGTAATCGATACCCAGCCACTCGAGGCCTTCGATGATCCCCTGGATCGATTCCTCGGTGGATCTCCCGGTGTCGGTGTCCTCAATCCTGAGAATAAGTTTACCGCCGGTCTGTCTGGCATAGAGCCAATTGTAGAGTGCCGTTCTGGCCCCGCCGATATGCAGATAACCGGTTGGACTCGGCGGAAAACGTAAGCGTGTTTCTCTCATTTAAAAAACTCCTTGAACCAGCTTGTTCCGCTGGAAATAACATTATCAGCTGTAATGTTCTCCGTCCTGTGGCAAGACAATTTCTTCATATACCCCGGCGTTACCATCGATTGAAAAGTGTTTTCCACCAAAAAGAACATCTGGCTGCTATATATCTTTTTCACGCTCAATGTTCAATACTATTAAGATAGCATGGTGCTGCTCCGAGGCGTGAAAAGCACTTTAGAACGGATAGTGGGCGAGGTGGGCTATAGTTTTTTTGTTGTTCTCATCTGGGGAACTTTGTATAGTTTTTTGCCTGTTGCCAAGACCTGTTAGCCTGTTGTTTCTTCTGTTTTCTTGTGCGCATGCGCTGTTTTTTTTTGCTGGCTTGTCCTCTTGGATGGCCGGGAAGAGTCTACATGGGTTTAATGGGAGGAAGTCAAGAAAATGAAAGTACTGATCAGCGACAATTTATCCCCGATTGGGGTGGATGTCCTCAGAAAAGCAGGTCTGGACGTTGATGTCAACACGGGACTTGCGCCGGAAGAACTAAAACAAATTATTGGCGATTATGATGGGTTGATTATCCGCAGTGCGACAAAAGTTTCCATTGACCTGCTGGAAATGGCCCATAAACTGAAAGTTGTCGGTCGTGCCGGAATTGGTCTTGATAATGTCGATATTCCTGCAGCCAGCCAAAAAGGTATTGTCGTCATGAATGCTCCGGACGGCAACGCAACGACCGCCGCGGAACATGCGATCGCCATGATGATGGCTCTTTCCCGTAATATTCCGCAGGCCTGTATGTCCATGAAGGAGGGCAAGTGGGACAAGAAAAAATTCATGGGCAGGGAGGTTACTGGCAAGACCTTCGGCGTCATCGGTATCGGCCGGATCGGCGGCATTGCCGCCAGCAGGGCGCAGGGGTTGAAGATGAAGACTATCGCCTATGACCCGCATATGCCCAGGGAGATGGCCGAGAAAATAGGCGTGGAGTTGGTCAGCCTCGACGATTTAGCGCGGAGATCCGACTATATTTCCGTGCATGTACCGCTTACCCAGGAGACAAGGAACCTGGTGTCGACCAAGTTTTTTGCTATGATGAAGAGCGATGCCATGTTTATCGATTGTGCCAGAGGTGGTGTCTGTGATGAGCAAGCCCTCTATGAAGCCCTGGTAAATAACAAAATTGCCGGGGCGGCCCTTGACGTTTTTATCAAAGAACCTACCAGTCTTGACAATTGTCCCCTCCTCGGTTTGGATAATTTTGTCTGTACGCCGCATCTTGGCGCCTCGACCAATGAGGCACAGGAAAGTGTGGCGCTCATTATTGCCGAGCAGGTGGCTGATTTTCTCCTGAAAGGTTCAGTGACGAACGCGGTGAATGTCCCGTCGGTCAGCAGTGATGTCCTGGCCCAGGTGGGACCGTATCTGAGGCTTGGGGAAATGTTGGGTTGCCTGCACATGCAGATAGCGCAGGGAGGAGTGGCCGAGGTCAATCTTGAATACAGCGGCGAACTGGCTGAACTGAATACCAGCCCGATTACCGTCGCATTTTTGAAAGGACTGTTTACCCCCATCCTGAAGGATGCGGTGAATTATGTCAATGCGCCGATTATCGCCAAAGAACGAGGCATTCGCATTGTTGAGTCAAAGAGTCAACAATCCGACGACTTTGTCAATACTCTGTCGATCAAAGTGGTCACCAATGAAGGGGAAAATACTCTTGTCGGCACTGTTTTTGGCCGCAACGAGCCCCGTCTCGTCCGCTTGAACTCTTTTCGACTAGAAGCGCTGCCATCCGGTCACATGCTGCTGGTATTTAATGACGATGTGCCGGGGGTTATCGGCGCACTGGGAACGACCCTTGGCATTGCCGGGGTGAACATTTCCAGGATGACGGTCGGGCGGGAAGAAGAGAGTCAGCAAAATATTATTCTTCTCAGTACCGATGAGATTGTCTCAAAAGAGTTGCTTGCCAAGGTTGAAGATCTGAAAAACATTACTAAAGCGCAGGTGCTGGACCTGACTTCGGTGTAAATCAACAAAATTTGTCTGCAGAGGAGTAAAGAGATGCTTGACGCTGGGAATAAAACGAACAACGAATGTGGATGTGGCGAGGGAAAGGTGCCCGATAAGCAGGGCAGATGCGTTATGCCGGAAGTTACCTTCCCTGCTTTTATCATGTCTCTGAATACCTCTGCACTCTATCACCTTGGAGAAATTGCCGATCCGACAACAGGGAAAAAGATCCTGGACCTGGATCTTGCCAAACATGCAATCGATACCCTGGCGCTGATGCAGAATAAGACCAAGGGGAATTTAGCAAAAGAAGAGGAAGAGTTGCTGAAAAACATTCTCTACGATATCAAAATCCGTTTTGTCAAAGCGGTTAAGAAGTAATTCTTTTGGAAAACTGCTCAGGGAAAATGGTTCAGCCAGGCCGGAAAATATTTTTGCAGGCGCCGGCCAAAATCAATCTGTTTCTCAGGGTGCTGGGCAGACGTGACGACGGCTATCATGACCTGGAAACCTGGATGCAGAAGATTGATCTGTATGATCTTATCGAACTGGAAATATGTTCCGGAGAGCGGATAGAGTTTGGCACCGATGACACGGCAATCCCGGCGGATGAAACGAATCTGGCCGTCAGAGCGGCGAAGGCCTTTTTTCGGGTGAGCAACAACAGCAAAGGGTATGGCGTAAGGATAACCCTTCAGAAAAAAATCCCGGTTGCGGCGGGCCTTGGCGGAGGAAGCAGCGATGCAGGGACGGTACTGCGCGGCCTGAACGATTTGTTCGATCGGGAGTTCTCGGAAAAACAACTGATTGGACTGGCACGTCCCCTCGGCGCCGATGTCCCCTTTTTCGCCGTCGACGATGGTGCTGTCTATGCCACGGGCATCGGCGATATCATGCACCCCGTGGATTCTGTGGGTAATTGTTCGTTTGTTTTAGTGAATCCGTCTTTTTTTGTGGCCACCGCATGGGTTTTTCAAAATTTAACATTGACAAGTCTTTCGAAAAACTCTAAATTGTCATGCTTTCAAAAGCCCCAGGGAACATCTTTTTCTCTACAGGATATGCATAATGACCTGGAACCGGTCACCAGTGGGCACTATCCGAAAATAGAAGAAATGAAAAGATCATTGCTGGCTTGTGGGGCATCGCAGGTTTTGATGACCGGCAGCGGGCCGACGGTTTTTGGAGTATTTCCAGACACGGCAATGCCGTCTGGTTCTGATTTAAAGCGTATTGTTGGTCGATTGCGTCAGGAATACGGGGAAAAGGTTTTCTTAGCAAGAGCGTGTACTGGGGCGTCGCCAAGCGGTAAGGCACCGGGTTTTGATCCCGGCATCCGTAGGTTCGAATCCTGCCGCCCCAGCCATCACTAATAGGTTTTCACGTTATTCCGAATACACCGAAAAATGATGCGAGATATAAAGATTTTTTCAGGCAATGCGCATAAAAAGATGGCCGAGGAGATTGTCGGTTATCTGGAAATGCCCCTCAGTGAAGCCGAAGTAAGAAAATTCAGTGATGGGGAGATATTTGTCGAGATAAAAGAGAATGTGCGCGGCGCTGATGTCTTCATCGTTCAGCCGACCTGTACCCCGGTGAACGATAACCTGATGGAACTGGTCATTATGGTCGATGCTCTCAGGAGAGCGTCAGCGAGAAGAATTACCGCTGTACTGCCCTATTACGGCTACGCCCGGCAGGACAGAAAAAATGCTCCCCGGGTGCCGATTACCGCGAAGGTTGTGGCGGAAATGTTAATGGCGGTGGGCGTACGGCGAGTACTCTGTATGGATCTGCACGCCGGACAAATCGGTGGATTTTTCAACATTCCCGTCGATCATCTCTATGCTGCTCCGGTACTCCTTAAATACATCCAGGAATCTTTTGACGATAACGTTATTATGGTTTCTCCCGATGCCGGTGGCGTTGAACGAACCCGGGCCTTTGCGAAGAGGCTCAATTCCGGTCTGGCGATCATTGACAAGCGCCGGGACAAGCCGAATGAATGCGAAGCAATGCATGTCATTGGTGATGTAAAGGGAAAAACGGCGATTTTGATGGATGATATGGTCGATACGGCCGGTACCTTGTGCGCGGGCGCGAAAACACTCTTGGAAAATGGTGCGAAAGAGGTGCATGCCTGCTGCTCACATCCGGTTCTCTCCGGTCCGGCTATTGAGCGGCTGAAAAGTTCCGACTTGAAGTCCCTGGTTGTTACCAACTCGATCCCGTTGCGAAGGGAGGCAAAAGAGTGTGGTAAGATCAAGGTGCTTTCCGTCTCGGAACTGCTCGCCGACGCGATAAGCAGAATCCATAATGAAGATTCCGTCAGTTCATTGTTCGTTTAGCTGACGATAGAATATAACCAGAATTGTAACCCCGGTATCCGGGATGATCTGCAGCATCTCCTTGGCGGCTATCGTCTGCCCGAGGGGGTGTAAGTATCTGCTTGAAATGCTTTTTTGAAAGAAAAGCATTTCTAAGACTCTTTAAGTTTAAAATTTATCATATTCTGCTCGGTCGATGTACATTACTGTAGTAACGACTGTTTGGCAAAGGAGGAAAAATGCTTCAGGTTGAAATATCCGCTTCTGTTAGAAATACTTCCGGTAAGGGGCCCATGCGTCAGCTGCGTATGCAGGGAATTACTCCTGCTGTGGTATACGGTAGGGGCGCTGAGGCGCAGAACCTCCAGCTGGACACCAAAACACTTATGGCCCAGCTGCTCGAATTTTACCGTAAAAATACCATTGTTACCCTTAAGGTGGATGGTGCCGGGGACAAGAGCGTTATGGTTGGTGAAGTGCAGACCGACCCTGTCCGCGATACGCTTATCCATGTCGATTTTTGTGAAATTGACCTCGGGAAGGAACGTGCCTTCAGCGTACCGATCATTTTACAGGGCAAAGCCAAAGGCGTTGACCTCGGCGGGCACATGATCGTTGGTTGCACCAAGGTCGTTCTTCAGGGGAAACCTCTCGATATTCCTGATGAATGTATAGTTAATGTGGCATCTATGGCCATAGGGGATCAAATGCAATGTGCATCCCTCGGTCTTCCTGAGAACGTAAAAATGTTGACCGATCCTGACACGGTGGCTGTATCTATTATCAAGCCTGGCGGTGAAAAAGTTGAAGAACCGGTTGGCAAAGCTGGCAAAGATGTGAAAAAGTCAAAAAAATAAGTCCCCGGGAAAAGCGGTAGCCGGTCCCGGCCGATCCTTGCTCGGGGCACGGTTTCATAGCGAAGTTTCTAAGAGGTCTGGAAAATATATTTTTTCCGGACCTCTTGCTATTTAATGCCTCGAGGATTTTGCTTAATTTCTGTGAAAAATTTCGTCATGGCACTTCTCCCCCCCCCCAAGGGGGAATGAAAAGAGCAGCAACCTATTTCCCGTTTAATCGGGTTACCGATGCACGACGCATGGAAAAGAAAGATTATATCATTGTTGGATTAGGCAATCCCGGGGAACAATATTGTTCCACCAGGCATAATGTTGGCTTTTTCATAGTCGATGAACTGGCAAGAAGATGGGGTTCGGCCATTTTTCAGGAAAAATGGCATGCCCAGTACCTTTCTCTGGCAGTCAACGAAGAAAAGGTCCATCTTGTCAAGCCGGTAACTTTTATGAACCGCAGCGGGAAAGCTGTAATGCAATTTTTTCGTTTTTACAAGATTGCTCCGGAACAATTACTGGTGATTCACGATGACCTGGATATGGCGCCTGGACGGGTGAAACTCGTCAAAGGTGGCGGGGCGGGGGGCCATAATGGCATAAAATCCTTGGTGGAAATGCTGGGAACGAAGGAGTTTTACCGTCTGAAAATAGGCATCGGCAGGCCGGGAAGTGGGTTAGTCCATGCGGATTTTCCCGTTGATAAATACGTGTTAAGCGGCTTCCCGGCGGGTGAGTTGGAGATTTTACAGTCTCGATACGACAGTTTAGAAAACGGCATTCGTCTCTTCCTGCAGGGGGGGCCCGCCAAAGCCATGAATCTCCTCAATGGCCTGAAGTAGAAGTATCCTCCCTAGCGTTTCTCTCGCCTTTCTGCGGTCTCTGGGGCGATTATCTGTCCAAAATGAAAAAGGTACGGTAATTGCGCGAGAAATGTGTTATAGTCATTTCTTGAAGTCCGAATTTGGTTACTAAACAGGAACATCCGCTGCAGCAAAATATCAAAATTCCGGATAAAAGTAAGATACCTTTAACAAGATACCTTTAATAATCCGAAGCTTCCCCTTGTATGGCAAATAACTGCGTTGTGTCTTGTACTTCTTTTGTCTATCTTTTGCGGCCTTGTGCAAGGCGTTGTTTTTAAAGGAGATACCTGTGTTTACTGAAGGTGATATGGCAGTTTATCCGGCCCATGGCGTTGGCGTTATCAAAGCTGTCGAAACTAAAACTATTGGAGGAATTGATCAATCATTCTATATCCTGGAGATTTTGGATAACAGCATGAGGATCATGATTCCCACCGCCAGCAGTAAAAATGTTGGTTTGCGGGCAATTGTCGGTAAAAGTGAGGTGCGAAATGTTCTCGATATCCTTGCCGACCGTTCTGTAGAGTTAGGAACGCAGACATGGAACCGGCGCTATCGTGATTATATGGAAAAAATTAAAACCGGCTCTGTTCATGAGGTGGCGATAGTGCTTCGTGATCTCTTTCTGCTCAGCGTAGACAAGGATCTGAGTTATGGTGAGAGAAAGATGCTGGACACGGCTAAAAACCTTATTGTCAAAGAATTGTCTCTGGCGCAAAATACAGAAGAAGCCAGTGTCAGCAAAACCATTGACGCTATTTTCTCCTAACGACAGAGCACGCGCCCTGTTTTTTCCACGACAGCCGTTGCAGGCGCAATTGTATGGATTCTAAAGAAGCAGCTCCGGGCAGATCCAGAAGGTCGGGCGACCATTTTCAGGTGACGATTGATGCTGGACTGACGGGGATGCGCCTGGATCAGTTCCTTTCCCATTATCTTCCTGCAGTATCCAGAAATCTGATCATTTCTTCAATCCGGAACGGATTGATTTTCGTTGATAATGTACAAAAAAAGAGCAGCTATCGTCTTAAAGAAGATGAGACGTTGACCGGTTCTATCGAAAGCAAACCAGCGATCGATGTTCTTCCTGAAAAAATTCACTTCCCGATCCTCTATGAAGACGACGCACTGCTGCTTCTGTCAAAACCTCCCGGACTTGTTGTGCATCCTGGCAGCGGCAACCATCATGGAACTCTTGTCAACGGACTGGTGCATCATTGCCAATCAATTGCCGATGCCGGAGACACACTGCGGCCTGGCATCGTCCACCGGCTCGACAAGGATACCTCCGGTATAATGGTCATTGCCAAAACCGACAGTGTGCATCAATTGCTGGTGGACGGCTTTAAAAACCGACGGTTGCAGAAGGAATATCTGACGCTGGTTCATGGCGTGCTCAAGGAGAAAACCGGGCGAATTGTCGCCTCAATCGGGCGTCATCCGGTGCAGCGCCAGAAAATGGCCGTGCGGGTTACCGGAGGAAAACATGCCGTCAGTTCCTGGCAGGTTGTCGACGTTTTGGAGAACAGATACAGTCTGGTGAAAATTGTGATTGAGACTGGCCGAACGCATCAGATCAGGGTTCACATGGCCCACCTCGGTTGTCCTGTCGTCGGCGATAAGGTATATGGCCCAGGAAAAGACAACAGCCTTTTTCCACGGCAGCTTCTGCATGCGTCGCGGTTGATTTTTCATCACCCGATTACAGGGGTTCTTATTGATAAAAGCGCCGGATTATGGCCGGATTTCCGTCAGATCCTCCGTGACCTCGGGTGGTCCGATGCCGTGGGGGAATAAAAGTGAATATTGCCGTAACCGGTAGTTTAGGAACCGGGAAATCGACTGTATCAAAAATTCTTGCTGCGGCACTCGAAACCGAGCTGCTCGATACAGATCAACTGTGCCGCCGGCAAATGTTACCTGGGACCGAGGGGTTTGAAGACTTTCGTCGAACTTTCGGTAAAAAGTTCAACCAGAGCGATAACACCATCGATCGTCAGGCCCTGCGGCTGGCTGTTTTTCAGGATGAACAACTCCGAACTCAACTGGAAAGGATTCTTCATCCACTCGTTCAGAGGGAAGTCTCCTCTTATTGCAAAGAGTGCAGGCGCCGCGGAAAAATCCTCGTCGTGGAGGTTCCTTTACTTTACGAGGTCGGCTGGCAGGATGAATTTGATGCCTCTGTGGTTGTCTATGTGCCTGAAAAAATTTGTATAGAAAGGGTGAGGGCGCGAAACGGATTGGCTGTCGAGGAAATCAAGCAGATCATGCGGAGTCAGATGTCCATTGATAAAAAACGGCATTACGCCGATTTTATAATCGACAATTCCGGCACATTTGTCAGTACGGTGCAGCAGATCGCCTGGCTATCGAAAAAGCTTTCCAGAAAGTCAAAAGTCTAGTTATTCAATGATAATCGACCTAAATAGCTTGACAGTACAGAGCTGAAAACGTATAAAAGAGACGATGATTTTGAAATTCAAATGCCTTTCATTGCTAAATCGTTTCTTTGGATCCCGTTAAAATCACCCTGGAACAGATTGTTCCGACGATGGTGTCATGAAGATCTGCAGATTTATCTGGTGTGGAGTCTCCACAGATCTGGCCATTTTTCCACTCTGTTTTTTAATCTAAGCGACGAAAAAGCTCAAAATAGTTTCTTGACAACCAGCCATGATTTCACTTGCTGTTGACTGGGCTTCGGTATTTTCCCAATGCGCAGACATGACAGACAAAATATAACCTACACCGGCAATATTGTACATCTCGTCCGCAGGATGAGCCTTACAATTGGTAAATCCCGAATATCCTGCCAATAATCCCACAAAGGAGAAGAAGATTAATGAATCTGGCGGAACTCAAACTGATGAAAATCGGTGAATTGGTACAGCTAGCACGTTCTTTAAAGATCGAGGGGTACAGTTCGTTACGTAAACAGGAACTGATCTTTGCGATATTAAAAGCCCAGTCTGTCAAAGACGGAAAAATGCGTGGCAGTGGTGTCCTGGAAATCCTACCAGATGGTTTCGGTTTTCTCCGAGCGCCGGATTACAACTATCTGCCGGGGCCTGACGATATTTATGTTTCTCCTTCACAAATACGTCGACTGAATCTTCGAACCGGGGATACCATTGAAGGACTTGTCCGAGCGCCAAAAGAAGGGGAGAGATACTTTGCTCTCTTGAAGGTTGACAGTGTCAATTTCGATCCACCGGATGCGGCTAAACAGAAGACACTGTTTGGCAATCTGACGCCGCTTCATCCAAATGAAGCCTTCAATCTGGAATGGCAGCCGGATAACATGTCCATGAGAATCATGGATCTGTTTGCGCCGATAGGCAAGGGACAGCGAGGACTTATCGTTGCTCCCCCCCGAACCGGTAAGACCGTGCTGATGCAGAAAATAGCCAATTCCATTGTGAGAAACCACAAAGAGGTGTATCTCATCGTTCTGCTCATTGATGAACGTCCGGAAGAGGTAACGGAAATGACCCGGAGTGTCAAAACTGCCGAGGTGGTCAGTTCAACCTTCGATGAACCTCCCCAGCGCCATATTCAGGTTGCCGAAATGGTTATCGAAAAAGCGAAAAGGCTGGTGGAACACCAAAAAGATGTAGTCATTCTCCTTGATAGTATAACCCGGCTGGCCAGAGCATATAATACGGTGACGCCAGCCAGCGGCAAGATTCTTTCCGGTGGAGTCGAGGCCAATGCATTGCATAGACCAAAACGCTTCTTTGGTGCGGCGAGAAACATTGAAGAGGGGGGCAGTCTGACCATTCTGGCCACCGCCCTTATCGAAACAGGAAGCCGCATGGATGAAGTAATCTTTGAGGAATTCAAGGGAACTGGTAATATGGAGCTGGTTCTTGATCGAAAAATGGCCGACAAGCGTATTTTCCCGGCGATCGATCTCAAGCGCTCCGGGACCAGAAAGGAAGAGCTGTTGATGAAGCCTGACACCCTCAACCGGATCTGGATACTCAGAAAGCTTCTCAATACTATGAATCCTGCCGATTGTATGGATTTTCTGGTCGATAAGTTGAAACATCAGAAATCGAATGCAGACTTCCTGGACTCTATGAACACATGATCTTTTGACAGGGCATTGCTGAGGCCCTGTCAATTTATGTTGAAAAAATCCGCTGTTTGAGTAATATAACGAACCTGTTTCCTGAGAACATCGTAACAAAACTATAAATTGATTATCGCTCATCATGATGAGTTGGAGGAATAATAGCTATGAAAGAAGGTATACATCCGGAATATCATAAAATTACCGCAACCTGTGCCTGCGGCAATGAAGTTGAGCTGGGGACGGTAATGAAAGAGATGAAGGTTGAGATCTGCTCTGCCTGTCACCCGTTTTTCACCGGTAAGCAGAAACTCATCGATTCCGCAGGTCGTATTGAAAAATTCAAGCAGCGTTATGCAAATCATTATGCCAAGTTAGAGAAGGACAAGGCTTAATTTCGACATTTTTTCCCTGTCGGAGTCCATCCCCGACTACCGAATTTTCCCATCTGTCCACAACGATGCTTGCCATGGTTGTGGACTTTTTTCTTTCTTCCCCCGATTAAACGCTATGTTTGAAAAATTTGCTGATCTTGAAGACAAAATTTCTCATCTGGAAGGCCGGTTGTCTGATCCTCAGCTGGTAAGTGATCAGAAGGAATATCAAAAAGTTGTCCGGGAACATTCCAATCTGACCAGACTGAACGAAAAATATTTGGAATATATGAAAGTTCAGGGCGATATCGAAGATAATAGAAAAATCATCCATGATGAGGATGAAGATCAGGAGCTGAAAGAACTGGCTAAAGCGGAGCTTGAAGAACTGGCGGCCAAGGAAAAAAAACTGGACCAGGAGATGAAAATCATTCTCCTGCCAAAAGATCCCAATGACGATAGAAATACTTTTCTTGAAATTCGGGCCGGTACAGGGGGGGACGAAGCGGCACTCTTTGCCGGCGATCTCTTTCGCATGTATTCCCGTTTCGCCGAAGAAATGGGCTGGAAGGTTGAGGTCATGAGCTCAAATCCGCTTGGAATAGGGGGATTTAAGGAGATTATTGCCCTGATAAGCGGCGAGCAGGTCTATTCAAAACTGAAGTACGAGAGCGGCGTCCATCGGGTGCAAAGAGTCCCTGAGACGGAAACACAGGGGCGGATTCACACCTCGGCGGTAACCGTGGCAATTTTGCCCGAAGCTGATGAAGTGGATCTGAAAATCGACATGCATGAGCTGAAATTTGATGTGTTCCGCTCCTCCGGTCCGGGGGGGCAGTCGGTAAATACTACCGACTCGGCTGTGCGGGTAACGCATCTGCCCAGTGGACTGGTGGTTATTTGCCAGGATGAAAAGTCGCAGCATAAAAACAAGGCCAAAGCCTTGACCGTCCTTCGAGCCCGTCTGCTGGATAAGCTGGAACAGGAACGTCATGATAAAATTTCCGAGAGCCGAAAAAGCCAGATCGGCAGTGGTGATAGAAGTCAGCGAATTCGCACCTACAACTTTCCCCAGGGCCGAATGACCGATCATCGCATAAACCTCACCCTGTATAAGCTCGATGCTATAATCAGCGGCAAGCTTGAAGATGTCATTTACCCTCTGATTACCCATGATCAGGCCGAAAAACTTAAGGCTATCCAATAAGTGCCATGCAGCAATATTTTATATTTCGTCCGGTGACTGATCTGCAACTTCATTACCTCTCTATGCAATGCGGTTGAGAGAACTGCTTCACTGCGGCGAGATGGAGTTGCACGCTGCCGGGGTGCCGGAAGCGCCACTTGATGCCCGTCTTCTTCTGCAGCACTGTACCGGAAAAAGGAGAACGGAGATTTTCCTCGAAAGTGAAGCCGAGGTCGATCAGAACATTCAGCAAAGCTATCGGCTGCTTCTTCTACGCAGGAAAAAACGAGAACCAATCGCCTATATCCTTGGTGAACAAGAATTTTGGTCTTTGCCCTTTTACGTCAGTCCGGATGTGCTTATTCCCCGGCCGGAGACGGAATTTCTTCTCGACCGCGTTTTTGCTCTCACCGATCCGGAAAATTTTCAAAAAGGATATATTCTTGATCTCTGTTGCGGCAGTGGCGTGATTGCCACCGTGCTCAGCCTTGAGACGGGTAAGACGATATTCGCCTCGGATATTTCCAGAGCGGCCCTGGAGATGACCAGGAAAAACGCCCAGAGGCATCATCTTGATGTTGTACCGATACTCGTTCAGGGAGATCTTCTCTCCCCCTTTGCCGGCCACGGCCAATTTTCCCTGATTGTTTCCAATCCACCCTATGTGAGCGATGTTGACCTTGCGCAGAATCTCATGCCGGAAGTCGAGGCCTATGAACCACATCTGGCCCTTGATGGCGGAAGAGATGGACTTGAACGTATAGCAGAAATCTGTAACGGATTACCGATGGTTCTCTGTCCGGGGGGGGACTGTTTTATCGAGATAGGGGCAGATCAGGGTGAGGCGGTCAAAAAAATGTTTCTGAGAAATGGAGCAGGTCGGTCGTGTTTTCAGCAGGTTGAGATACTTGTCGATTATGCTGGTCGTGATCGGGTTGTCCACGCCAGGCTGGCCCAATGAAAAGAGGATATTCTAGACAATGGAAAAACTGATTATTGAAGGTGGCAGGCCACTGTACGGTGAGGTGAAAATCAGCGGTGCGAAAAATGCAGCCCTGCCTCTCATGGCTGCAACATTACTCTCTCCAGGAAGACATATTTTACGTAATATGCCTGACTTGCGTGATACCCGCACCTTTATACGCCTTCTGGCAAATCTCGGCGTAAAAAGTGAACGAACCGGGAATGTGCTGGTTTTGGATACCACGGACATTCTCCATACCGAGGCTCCTTATGAGCTGGTAAAAACAATGCGGGCGTCGGTGCTTGTTCTAGGGCCACTTCTGGCGAGGTTCGGCAAGGCCAAGGTTTCGCTGCCGGGGGGCTGCGCCATCGGTGCGAGGCCAATTAATTTTCATATAATGGGCTTGGAACGCTTAGGGGTCACCTGTAAACTGGAGGGCGGCTATGTCGATGCCGCTATCGAAGGACCAATGCGCGGCGATGTCATTTACTTTGATATTCCTTCGGTTACCGGTACGGAAAACCTCCTCATGGCATCGGTTCTCGCCGAGGGGACGACGGTTTTAAAAAATGCCGCAAAAGAACCAGAGATCGGTAATCTCGTTGACATGTTGAATGGCATGGGGGCAAACATTGAAGGCAGGGACACGGATAGATTAACCGTTCATGGCGTCTCTTCTCTCTCGCCGGCAGATTGTGCGATAATTCCCGATCGAATCGAAACCGGCACCTATCTTATTGCCCTTGCGGCAACCGGAGGGGCTGGAACCGTGACCAACTGCAACCCCGCCCATCTGCCTTCACTTCTCGAAAAGCTTCGTGATGTCGGACTGAGGATTAGCGAAACCGAGTCGACCATCAGCCTCGACTGGCCAAAACGGGAAGATAAACAGCAACGGCTGGGCAATGTCGATATCAAGACAATGCCCTATCCAGGCTACCCGACGGATTTGCAGGCACAGTTTATGGCCCTCATGTCCCTGAGTTCCGACACCTGTGTCATTAACGAAACGATCTTTGAAAACCGTTTCATGCACGTGGCGGAATTGCATAGAATGGGTGCCAGGATCAAAGTTGATGGCCACTTTGCCGTTGTCACCGGTCGGGGGATGAGCGGTTTGAGCGGTGCACAGGTCATGGCCACCGATCTTCGCGCCAGTTCTTCGCTGGTCATTGCCGGCCTGGCTGCCTCCGGTCGTACGGAAATCTCGCGTATCTATCATTTAGAACGGGGCTATGAAAATTTAGTTGATAAACTTACCGGGCTTGGGGCAAGAGTCTGGAAAGAACAGGAATAATGCGGTACAGTTTAACTGACGTTAAACAATTTTCTCTGGACAACGCCTTAAACATGCGCTGGAAGATCTTATTTCTGTGATTGAATTATTAAAAAAGTATAAAGAGAGAGCGGCTCTAGTCGGAATAGGTATAGCTTTCCTCATTTTTATCATCGGTGGAATATACCTACAGAAAAATAAACGAGAGCCAGAGCCTCTGCCTGCAGCCGAGCCGGTGCGCGTCGAACTCAAGACCGAGCCTCCGCAAATGCAAAAAAGCCAAGGCCCGGCGAAGCCGGTAGCCGCGACGACGTCCTATTTTCTTAAGCCTTCGCCAGAGGAGCTCCTGGAGCAGCTGGCGGCCATGGGAAATCTCAATGCGGATGCCATTGACGAAAAAATTGCCCAAATGCCCGTGCTGTGGCCAGCCTATTTTTTCGCCCTTCAACCGGGCGCAGATGGTCGGATGCAGCTCGTGCTTGATGTGTCGGAAGATGGCTTTGGGGTGGTGCTGGAAAGTGCTGTCGACCTGGGCCTCTATCCCCGGCTTCTCGAGCTGGCCCGTGGAGAAAAAATATGGATCGGCGGCAAGATACTGGCAGTCGATGCGGCTGGAACAGGCACGGTATATCTTGAAACCGATCAGCTTCGAATTGGTGCTGAACCGCCTTTCCTGCAACCCACTCCGCAAGAATAAATCCCAAGGGGGGCATTTACCAAATGAGACGGCCATTTTTGCCCATTTTGAACGCCGGCCTCTGCCTTGTCGGGGAACATTCCACGGCCTTTTGTAACCACGGTTTATATGCTATTTGCATGCCGACAGCAGAGGTTTTCAGGGTAGAGGAATGGTTATGGTAAACAGTCCTCCCCCTGTCTCAGCGTTTTGCGCGACAACAGTGCCATGATGTTCATCTATGGTCTGTTTGACGATCGCTAATCCCAGCCCGGTCCCATCCGTTCGGGTTGTAAAAAACGGCTCGAATAGCTGGGCTATCTGGTTCTCGGCGATTCCCGCTCCATTGTCGTGAAATGAAACTAAAATCGCGTCGTAGTTCTGAGCGGTTTTCGTTTCATGGGCCGTAATGGTGATACGTTCATTGCCTGCCGGACAAAAGGCCAGACCGTTTTGAATAAAATGATTGAAGACCGTAAACATCTGTTTCTCATCCGCCCATATATCAAGCGTCCTGTTAAAGTCGAAAATGATCTGAGCTGTTGCCGGCCAGACTGGATCTGCTCTCAGGACCTGCAGAACTTCGTCCAGACAATTGCGCAGTGAAAACCAGTTACAATGACAGTGTTCAGGTCGTGAGAATCTCAAGAAATCTGAAATAGTTGTAATCAGCCGGTTTGATTCTCTCTGGATTATGTTGGTCAATTGAAAATTGGCGTAACTCTTCGTCCCTTCCTCCGAGAACTCTTTGGCCAACACCTGAGCAGAACCTGATATGGCAGCGAGTGGGTTGCGAAAATCATGGGCAATACTGGCACTCATCATACCGATGGCGGCAAGTTTTTCCGTTTGTCTAACCTGTTGTTCGAGCTTTTCGATTTCGCTGATATCACGCAGGGTAATTATCTTGTGCGGGTTGGTGGAGCCTTGCTTTTCATTCTCCGAACCTTGAATAATCATGTGGGCATAGCCAAGACGTACTTTCGTTCCATCATCTTTCTGAAAATCAGTGGTGAGCCGGTGATTTTCTTCCGAAAGCTCTATGTTGGGAAAAACGGTGGCCAACTTTTTGCCGATCAATGCCAGTGCCTTGTTGTGGCCGACAATTTTATCAACTGCCGCATTGGCTGAAGTGATGATGCCTTCTTCGTCGATAGTGACTATGCCGGTGGAGATATTGTCGAATATTTGCTTATAAAGGACGGCTAAGCGATCGAAATTCTTGAGGGAATCGTTGAGCGCATCTTCCGTCTTCAGCAGGCGTTTACCGAACATGGCGCTCAGGATAGCCGCGAGAAAAAATGTCAGACCGTGGACGGCAAAATTGTTGAGGTTGGCCATGGAAGAGGTCGAGGGGAAAGCGACATATTCCAATATATACGCCGGGTAGAGCCTGTGGGTTTCCAGAAAAAGAAGTGCGCCGAATAAAAGCGTGGCGGCGGCTGCGGCAACCAGCCCCCCTTTCCTTGGCAGGATGAGCCCACCGGCGACAATGGGAAAAAAGAATACCGAGCTGAAGATTGAGCTCGAAGATCCAGAGAAAAAGACGAGAAGAGCGGCAAAGCAGGTATCGATGAGGGTCTGGATAAAACCGAATTTACGCAGGCTCCCCTGGTAAATCAGCAACCAAAAAGCGGAAAAAATTGTTGCCAGATACACTGCCAGGAGAAGCAGGATAAACAAATTGGCCGGGACTATGATTATATCAAACTCTGAGCCCTGAAAGATATAGCTGACAGCGAGCAGCAAGGTATAGAGAATAGTCCGCAGCAGCAGCATCCAGAGGAGCTGGTTCCTTTGGAGCTGATCTGTGCTGATGGTGTTTCTGGCTCGGTCTAAAAGAATGGAAAAATCCATGGGGTCAGCTTAAACCATATTTTTTCACTTTATAACGCAGAGATCGAAAACTGATCTGCAGGAGCTCAGCAGCTTTCATTTTCGAATTGTTGGTTTTTGTCAGGGTATGTGAAATGAGTCGTTTTTCAAGATTTTCAATCACCTTTTCAATACCGAGATCGTAGAGTTCCTCTTCACTTTCCGCAGCCTGCATCAGAGGATTAGCGGAAGAGAAGGAGGTCTCGTGCGGGGACTCCTTGATGCCGCCTGCAAAGGTGAGACTTTCCGGGAGGATAATATTCGAGCTTTCCAGAGCAACGCCCCGTTCAATTATATTTTCCAGTTCTCTGACATTGCCTGGGAAGTTATAATTCATCAGCACCTGCAGGGCGTAGGAAGATATTTCTTGAATTTCCTTGCCAAGCCGTCGGGAATATTTTTTCAGAAAATGATTCACCAGAACGGGGACATCGTCTTTGCGTTCCCGGAGTGATGGTACACGCAGCGGCACAACGGCAAGCCGGTAAAAGAGGTCTTCTCTGAACCTGCCGGCCCTGATTTCATCTTCGAGTATTTTGTTGGTAGCAGCAATGATCCGGACATTGATTCTTTTTGTTCGTGTCCCGCCAACCGGTTTAATCTCTCTTTCCTGGAGAACGCGAAGGAGTTTCGTCTGGATAATAGGTGTCAGTTCACCAATTTCATCGAGAAAGGCGGTGCCGTTGTCCGCTTCGTCAAACAATCCGGCTTTATCATGTATTGCCCCGGTAAAGGATCCCTTGACATGACCAAAAAGTTCGCTTTCCATCAGATCTTCGGGGATGGCACTGCAGGTGATGGGGACGAAGTTGTGCGAGGCAACCTTGCTGTGATTATGAATCGCCTGGGCGACGAGTTCCTTGCCTGTGCCTGATTCCCCATAGATAAGAACGTTGGCCGGAGTAGGGGCAACACGTCTGATCATGTCGAAAATTTTCAACATTTCCCGGCTCTTGCCAATGATTTCCGGAAAGGCTGTGGTGAGTTCCTGCGATTTACTGCTGTGGCTGTTTTTGTTGGTGGCTGATTCAATAACCGATTTTATTTCGTCGACGTTAAAGGGCTTGCTGATATAATCAAACGCCCCATTTTTCATTGCCAGAACTGCATCATCTGGGCAGGCGAAGGCGGTGATGAGGATTATCGGCAACTCCGGTGATTTTTCCTTCACTGTTTCCAGGAGTTCAATGCCGGTCATGCCGGGCATGCGGATATCACTGACTATGACATCAACCAATTGCTTGGTGAGTATCCCAAGAGCGTGCGCTCCGCTGTCTGTTGTCGTTACCTCATGACCTTCTTTTTCAAGAAGAATTTTCAGAAAATCCCGCATGCTGCGTTCGTCGTCGACGATTAATACCGAGGCCATGGCCACCTTGCTGAAATAATGATAAGTTTTGACATCTTGTACGACGAAGCCGGATCCCGTCGATGTACTAAAAAACCAAGTATGTCTTGATAATATCTTAAATAACAACAAGAGACAAGGTGCGGATACAGAAGTGCTTAAGGAAAGAAAGTGTGCTTGGGAACATTATTTCATTTTTTTTAGCGGTTTTCTGGCAGTAGAGCAGCCGCAATAGATTGAGCTGAGGCGGTCAACAGCTGTTGGTCGACGAGTTGCTTAGCCCTGTCAGTGTCGATTCGACCCTCTTTCAGGTCGTCCTGGAGCTGGTTGATGGTCAACGCGTCATGTACTATTTGTGCTTCAAGAAAAGTATTTGGCCCCAGGCTGGCCTGGTCTTCAAGAAGCCGGAAAATATCAAGAATCATTTGTTCGCCGGCGCCAACTTTTTGCAGGATAGACCGGGCGCTCTCCTGTCCTGTATCGTGGAGGTAGGCGGCACAGAGGATGACCGCAAGGTTTCCCCCCTCCGCTTTGCCAATATTTTCCGCATGTCTGGCAGCAGTAGTGGCTTTTCGAATGCTTTTGAAATCGGCGTGAAAGTAGCGTTTCATTTCCACGGCGACCTTGTCTTTGAGCAAATCTTCTCTTGATCCCATAAATTCCTCGGGCAGTGTCCCGAGGCACTGCTCGGCAAACTGGCAATAGGAGGCACAGCCAAAATCCATTTTTGGATTGACCAGTCGATGTTGACAATGACTACATTTTCTGGTGGTATCGTCTTTATAAAATTCAATAATGGAGCCACATTTTGGACAGTTTGCTTCAAAGATTGCATCGTCTTTCCAGTATTTCATATCCTGGCCTGGGCATTTCATAAGAACTCTCCTGAGATATTGTGCGCCGCATCCGTAATTGATCTGCTTAATGGATAGTGGGGTAATGTTGCGTTAATTATAACGTGAATCGCAACAATGCCTTTGATATAGGTCAAAAGCAGGTCAAATATGATGATATTTTTAGTAGCAACGCAAAAGGGAAATACAGTCATAACGGTATTTCCCTTTTTGGTTAATACAAGGCAGCGGCCATTACAAAACGGGACATTGTTCGTCCATCAGTTTTTTAACGGCGAGTACAGAAAGAGAATCATCGGGCAATTCGAGGAGGGAGCGGCGCTCCATATCGAATTCAAGCAGGGCAGCGTCGTTGGGGATAACACCGGCTATGGGCAGGCCGATTTCTGCGACTTCTGCAAGAAAGGCGTCGCTGAGCTTTTCCGGGCCTCGGGTGACGACAATAGCCAGGTTTTTCACATCGAGCTTCAACCCCTTGAGCATGGTGTGGATGCGTCGAACAGCCCGTAAGCCACGCAGGGAGTAATCGGTGACCAGATAGAGCATATCCACCCGGCCGCTGGTACGTCGGCTCAGGTGTTCCATCCCAGCTTCGTTGTCAACGATCATATATTTATAGTGAGCGCTGAGTTTGTCTGTGAAATTATTCAGGATGTTATTTACCATGCAATAGCAGCCCTGGCCTTCCTGCCTGCCCATAACCAGAAGATCGAAGGTTGGCCTTTCGATCAGTGCCTGTTCGACAAGAAGTTGGAGGTAATTTATTTTATCCATCCCGGAAGGGATGCCCTGCGGATCTTTCATGTAGGTTTCACGAATGTCACCAATAGTTTTCGGAACTTCCAGGCCGATGGTTTCTCCCAGGTTGCTGTTCGGATCGGCATCGACCGCAAGCACCGGAGATTTTCCTGATGCACTCATGTAACGGATTACCAGTGATGCCACGGTAGTTTTACCAACACCGCCCTTTCCGGCAAAAGCTATAACTTTACTCATACAAGTCTCCAAAAAAAAGATACAAAGCAAATGATTAGATTCATTCGAATTTTGCCATATCTTGGCATAATTTTTAACTTCATGTGCATAGTAAACATTTTCAGTGAAAAAAAAAGAAAAAAACCATCTCTTCCGCTCAGGATGGAGAGATGGTTTTAATTTCGTCAAAACACCGGTACCCTGCAGGGGCAGCGTTATATAGTCTTCGCTACAGGGCGCCGCATCGGGTGTTGTTTGTGGCGAGGGTCTTTTTTGGCGCAGGCACGGTCAACGCGTCAGGCAGCTGCCGCTGATTTTCTTTTCTTCTTTTTCTTGTCTGCGACCGGAGGCCCAAGAAGGGAGTGAATACGCGCTATATCTGCAGCATTAATGGTACTGTTTTGTCTGACTCCCAGTTTCTGTTCGTCGATGCCAAGGCACAGACCGAGCAGTTGCGGATAGAGAAGTACCGGCAGAAGCTTTGCCGAGGGGTTGACGTCCGCCATGTTTTTCTGAGCCGTGTCAAATTGCAAATGACAGTATGAGCAGATAGGGGTTATAAATTCGGCCCCGGCTGTCTGGGCGCCGGTGATCTTTTCATGCAACAGTTTTTCGGAGAGCTCAGGGTTGATTCCTGCGAGTGCCGCGCCGCAGCATTCGAGCTTGCCTCGCCAGTCAAGGCTCGTTACGCCGGTAACCTGAAGAAGTTCTTCGGTAATCTTCGGCACAAAGGAGTCGTCAAAGGTGGTGATTTCTCTTGGTCTTAAAATATGGCAGCCATGGATTACCGAGATGTTCAGCGCATTGAATTGATTGACAAGTTGGCTTTTAATATTCTCCGTTCCGACCTCCTCATAGAGAACGGTCAGGTAATGTTTGATCTGTGCGGTGCCATTATACTGCAATCCTTCCTTGGCAAGATAGCCGTTCAGTTCATCTTTTAACGGACTGTCCTTGGTCAGAGCATTTTTTGCCTTCTGCAGACTGGCAAAACAGCAGTTACAGATAACCAGGATATCCAGATTCATTTTTTCGGCAATGGCCATGTTGCGAACAGATGGCAGAAGATAGGCCTTCTCGTCGACGTTGCGTGCCGGATAGCCGCAGCAGTTGAAGTCGGGAACAACTTGGAGTTCGATACCGAATTTGTTCAATACCGCTTCGGTGGACGTTGCGTATTGCTGGATACGTATGGGGATGTTGCATCCCTGGAAAAATGCGTATTTCATGAACTCGCTCCTGCCTCGATTTTGTTAATGGCACTATTCTTTAGGTTATAGAAAATATCACAAAGTTCCACCTGATTAGGGCAGTGCTCCTGGCAGAGGTAACAGGTGGAGCAGCTCCATATCATCTGGGAACCCATGGCCAGTTCCACATTACCGATACCTAAACTGAACATGATCTGATGGGGCAGCAGGCCAAGTGCTTCCACCGGATTGTCGTAGCTTCTGACCACCGGGCAGATATTGGTGCAGCGTTGGCAGGAGAAACAGCCTTTATAGCTGTTATTGCCAAAAGGTGATGGCCTGCCAAGAGTTATTGGGGACGTGAGATCCGACAAATGCTGAAAATTCTTTTTAAAGAGCTCAGTAACCTTTTTCAGGGCTTTGAGATGGTCGTCGACAAAGTTTTGTGCCAGCGCCAGGGGAAAAGAGAAGTGACTGAGCATGGTGGTTTCCGGCGTTCCGGCAGTGAGCAGACTGTATCTTGCGCTGACAAAGAGTTCTTTCAGATTGATGCCGGAAGGACAGACGGTGGTGCAGCGGTCACAGCTGGTGCAGACATACAGGCCCTGCTGCATACGCTTTACGATCCCGGGGTCGTGCTCCTTGTTTGCGGCAAATCTTTTCAGGTATTGAACCTTTTCTGATGGCAGAATGAAATCATTCTTAAATGTTTCATAGAACATGCTTGAAGAACATTCTATTGAACAGGTTCCGCAATGGGTGCAGGCGGAGAGGCCAATCATCTGCCGGTTGAGAATATTTGCCGGTTCGTTGATCTCATCGCCGGTGACACTCTTGATGATGAGACTGACTGGTGCGGCAAGGATGTGAAACATTTTACTGAATGGCAGCCAGGCCAAAAAGGACAAGGAGGCGAGAATATGCAGGTACCAAAATATGGTTACTGCGGCAGCATCACCTACCATTGCCGAGAAAGGGCGACTGATTTTCGCTATGGTAAAACTTGCAAAAGCAGCTCTGTTGGAAGCGTGGCATTCAATGCAGCTGTCACCATTTATTTCGCGGCCTCGCGCAATGAGCTCCGCGGAAAAAGGTTGTACGGCATGGGGGGATACAACTCCGTTTTCCTCAACCCAGAATGCCTCAAGGGCCTTTGCCTCCTCTTCGTCCACAGAGGCATATTCATCGACCATATTCTGGTAGACCGTGAAGGAGGATATTTTTGCGCCTTCAAGGAGCATACCTGAAAAAATAATGACCCCGACAAAGAATAGAGCCGTCCAGTCACTTGCATAGGTCTTGAGTCGCTGCGCTTTCATTGAAAGTCTTCGATAGACGGCTAATCCCACGCCGACAAGGACCATGACACCAAAGAGATTTCGCAGGAAAAGAAAGGGATTGAGTGTGGGTTGATAATTACTGAACAATGATGCAGACACTAGTGAGTCAAGGGCGTGCATAAAAAACAGCAGGATAAAGCCAAAGAAAATAAGGGAGTGCGCTGTCCAACGGAGAAAGCTCTTATCAAAAATGCGTTTCTGAAAGACGAGATCAACGAAAACCGATTTGCAGAAGAGAACAATCCTGGAACTGAAGAGTACCTGCAAAGCCCCTTGCAGGGCAGCAACGATTCTGCCGCCAGCACTGAGGGTCGGCAGAGAAGGTGCTGAAGCGGGACGAATGCCCTGGGTAAACCAGATGGACAATCGAAAAACCAACCCGACCAGACAAACGACAACAGCAATTCCTGTTAGTACATTAAGTATATTGAAATTCATGGTTAAATCTCTATACCCTCAGTTTTTTTTCCAATAATTGGAATTAGTTATTGGTTTATCAATGTATGATATATCAGTTGCGCCGAATGAGATTCCTGATATTCATAAATGATACTCGCTGCCTCCTCTTAATCTCCACCTTATTCTTGTTAATTACCGAATGTGCAATCCGTGCAAAAGGTACTTTTGTTCAATGATTTTTCTTACTAAAAAAGCTGTTCCGTTGTGATGTTTTTCCGCGCAGCCACCAGTACGGCCGGTGCGGCAAAGAGAACCAGAACAGAATATACCGTTTTTTATTTCACGAGTCGAGCAGTCATTTGCCATGGTATAAAAAAAATTGATCATGTGTATCTGTAATACCCTGTGAGATCGCCTGCATAGCGCGGCTCAGCCAATGGACATGAATTGGAACTCGTCTGAGATCAGCTCTTCGGGAAGTTCCAGGAGAATTGTCGTGCCCTCCGGGCCAGTATATTTAATGGATATTTTACCATGGTTTTCTTCCAGAATACCATAGGCCATACTCAATCCGAGTCCGGTACCTTTGCCGACTTCCTTGGTGGTAAAAAACGGATCGAATACTTTGGACAGATTTTCCTGGGGAATGCCGCTTCCCGTGTCGGATACCTCAATATAAGCCTTGTGCGCCTCACGATCGCGATAGGTCCTGAGGGTGAGGGTGCCACTGCCCTCCATGGCGTCAATGGCATTGATGATCAGATTGATCAATACCTGACAGAGCTGGTTTTTGTCGGCATTGACCAGAATCTGGCAATCATCGAGATCTTTGATGATTTTCACATTCATGAAAAGTTTCTGGTCGCGGATCAGCCGCAAGCTTTCGCTGACCAGATTGTTGAGGTAAAAGACATCTTTCGCAGGCCGGGTCTGGCGACTGTAGGCCAAGAGGTTTTTGACAATGTCCTTGCATCGTTCGGCATCCTCGAGGATGTAGTCGAGGTTGACCGCCAGGGGGTGGTTTTCCTCTATTTTTTCCCGCATGAGATTACCGTATAGGAGGATACTGGTCAGGGGGTTGTTTATTTCATGGGCGACACCAGCTGCCAGCCGGCCAAGAGAAGCGAGCTTTTCGGACTGGAAAAGCTGATTTTCCGTTTCCTCAAGTTTTTTCTGGACCGCCTGTCTTTCTCGTAAATCGTTAAATATTCCTGCGGTTGCCGCCTCCAGGCCATCCTCGTAGATGATGGCAGCGGTCATTTCAACGGGGATCTGCTCACCATTTTTGTTGATGATGCTGACTTGGGTACTGGGAAGTTTTCCTGTCTCGCCGATATTTTTATCGCGAAGTTTTTTCATAATTTCGCGGGCGACACCAGGTGGATAGAAATCTTCAATATTGACGAAGTTTGCATCATGAGCGGAGTAACCAAAGAGGTCCTCCGCGGCCTTATTCATCAGGATGATTTCACCCTTGCGATCCGCGGCCATGATGGCACTGACCGAACTTTGCAAAACTTTGTCTATGAACTGGCGGATGTCGCTGTACTTTTTCTCCAGGTGCTTAATTTTCGTTATGTCCCGGAGGCTTTCAATGACATATTTCACCTCGCCGTTTTCCCCTAAAATTGGCGAGAAAACCCGTTCCTCCCAGTTGATATCCCCATCAGCGGTAATATTTTTGTGGACAACGGACTGATTCTGTTTGGATTGCAATACTCGCTGCAAAGGGCAGTTTGCCCCGATACAGGCGAGATGTTTGATCGATTGATCTTCAGAAAAAATACTCTTGCAGGTTCTCCCGACGATTTTTCTGTCACCGAGATTATTGCGTTCAAGAAATTTTTTATTCGCCGCAAGTATCGTCCGGTCCGGTTTGAGAATGAGGGTCGGAAAGGACAGGGCATCAAAAACCCGAAGCCTCCATTCGGTTTCGTTCGTATCAAATTCGGTTGAATCTATCATAGGGTCAAGAACTGCAAAGAGTCTGAGTCTCAAAGACCGGCGAGGTGCGCAGGTGAAATTCCTGCTGCTTTGCTTTTGCCGGCTGTCTTCTGCTCATACCGAGGTCGGTATGAGAAAGGTTTCGGTAAGAAGCTTTAAAGTCGTTGCCCCTTGGTGTGCCGGAGTAACCAGGTACATGCTTGTCCCGGCACAACCGGAAACCAGAATTTCAATATTGTTTTGCTTGAGGGCAGCAAAGGCGATGTCAGCTATGCCGAATCTATCTTGGAAATGAGGGCCATGCAGATATAATATATCCACAGGCTGCCTGAGTTGAAATGTTGACTGCTGATCGCTTTTGACCCATTTTTCTAACGTGTCGCGTAATGGTGCAGGAGGAATCTGGTCAAAGAGCAGGTGAAGTTCAGTCCTTTCTTTATCGGCGGCGTGATACGTGACCAGCTCGAATCGTTTTATATGCTCCTCCAGCAGCACAACTCTCTGCCCCCATTGTTCCATCTGGTTTGCCGGGAAGGACAGCGTGACCAGGGCCCGACCATCCTTTTCGGTGATACCGTAGACCTTAACCCGCGCTTCTTTATACACTGCAATTGTTTCCAATGCTCTTCCTCCGCACATGGGCAGATCACGGCTGGATCTGTGTTAACCGAAATCCCTGCCGAAAGGGCGCGTGATTCAGAGGGAGTTCAAGGACATCCTGCAGCTTGTCGGCAACAGCATCGAGCAGGGTATACTCTGTATTCAGCGCAATGGCCGAAATGGATGTACTGAGCGAGTGAAGAGGGAAGTCGTGTCGCGCAAAAAAGGCCATGAGCAGCCCCAGGAGCCTGCAGCTGTTTCGGTGCGGAAAAAGAGTCAGCGTACCGACGGAGGAGATGAAACTGACATGCTCATTTTGAAAGGATGAAAAATTGAGGATTTGCTGCACCTTGCCAAGTTCGGAACGATCAACACAAAAACTGCTCGCAGGGATGCTGGTGACGGCAGAATGGCAAAGAAAAGGTATGTTAATGCTTTTTTCAGCAAGCAGATGTAACAACTGATAAATCGAGGAATCGTCCGATGCTTTGCAGGCAACCGTCACCTGTACCAGTTCTTCACTGAATTTGATACCACCAATGCGAACTTTTTGACCCTTTTCCATTGGTACGCCGGATAAGAAAAAGCCGTTATCCCCTGCCGCATCAGGATGGGCAGGGGAATAACGGCAGAGGTACTAGAGATTGTCCTGGACTATTTCCATAAGCTTGTCGAGATCAATAGGCTTGGGGACAAAATCATCAGCCAGGGTCGTTTTACCACCCATATGGGTATAATTCGTCGACTTTATTGCTTCAGTAACCGCAGTGAGCAGCACAATGACAATATCTTTATATTCATCAGAGGTTTTCAGTTCGTCACACAACGTGTAGCCGTCTTTTCGAGGCATCATGACATCGAGAATGATCAGATCAGGGCGTGCTTCCTTGATGCGGTCCATGGCTTCGACGCCATCGTATGCCTTGGCAACGCGAAAGTTGGCACTTTCCAACTTCATGGAGACCATTTCCACGAGATCTGTATCGTCATCTACCACAAGAATAAGTTTACTATCGCTCATGTTTAATTCTCCTCCATCTGCTTATTGGTTGAAGACATATTTGTTATTTATACCTGAGGTCGAGGAAGAAGTCCTGCTCTTTCACAAATTTCTTCGACTTTTTCTTCCCACTCGATGGCCATGATATGAAAACCGGCGACCCCTTCAATCTTTTTCAGTCTTTCGATGGTCTCGACGCAGATGGTAAGGCCTTCTTCAGCTTGTTTTTCTTTCGGTACTGAAGCCATCCGGTCAACGATTTCTTGTGGTACATCCATGCCCGGAACCCGATTCGCCATGTACCGGGCGGCACCCAGTGATTTACATGGGGTAACGCCGGCTAAAATGTAACATTTCTTATGCAGTCCCTTTTCCCGAACTCCTTCCATCCATTTTTCAAATTTATCAACGTTGAAGATACACTGGGTCTGTATAAAATCAGCTCCGGCGGCGATCTTTTTTGCCAGGCGCATCACCCGCAGCTCAAAAGGATCGGCAAAAGGATTGGCGGCTGCGCCGATAAACATTTTTGGCGGCCCCTTGATATCGGCACCACCCTGAAATAATCCTTTGTCACGCATATCTTTTACCATCTGGATCATCTGGATGGAATCGATGTCGTGAACGTTCATGGCCATCGGGTGATCACCGAATTTGGTATGATCGCCGGACAGACAAAGCATGGTATCGATGCCAAAGGCATAGGCCCCAAGGATATCCGCCTGCATCGCCAGTCTGTTCCGATCGCGGCAGGTAACCTGAAAAAGAGGATTCAGGCCCTGCTGCTTGATAATAATGGAAGCTGCCAGGCTTGACATGCGCACCATAGCCGTCTGGTTGTCGGTCACGTTTACCGCATCGACAATACCTTCCAGATATTTTGATTTTCTGACTACTTCATCAAAATTTGTTCCCCGTGGCGGCCCGCATTCAGAGGTAACTGCCAGATGTCCTGCTGCCAAAACTTTTTCTAATCTGCTTTCAGTTTTCATTCTGCCAAATCCTCTCTGATAATCTTTCTCGGTCCACTGCCACCACCAGATCTCCAGTCTTTCGCCGGGATAATATCCAAATATCTATCCTGCAGGCCAAGGGCCTTTAGCCGATCCCAGATGAGTTGCCATGCGCAGTCAACATCATTACTGATCTCACATTTACCGCCGGTTGAGCCACCGCAGGGCCCATTCATCAGCTGTTTTGCACATCTGGCAATAGGACAAATCCCTCCGGTAAGACCAAGCAAACAGTTGCCGCAGCCCTGGCATCTTTCCGCCCAGACGCCCTGTCGCTCGGACGCGCCCATGAATGTGGTGTTGACGGCAGGGAAAACTGGTTTGTCCTTAAAGCGCATGGCTACTTGCTGGACACCACAGCCGCAGGCCATGGACATCACCGCATCGGCAGAATCGATCATGGGCACGAGTTCTTCGACATATTCCGGATCGCATTGTCTCTCGAGGGTATGCTGGCGTATTTCAATATTGCTGCCATTCTTCAGCATTGCCATCTGCAGGCCAGACGCGAGCAGTCCAACTTCTTTTCTGCCGCCGGCGGCGCAGACGGTTACACATTCATTACAGCCAAGCAGCAAAATGCGCTTGAAAGGCTTAATGTATTCAATAAGTTCTTCTAAAGGTTTTCGTTCAGCAGTGATCATGGTGGTTCACTCTCCTTGTTTTTTATGCCGTCAACTACAAAAGCTGTCGGTTATTGCGCCATAGTCGTCCGTACAGGGCTGGGACCGAGATTGCGAATTTTTTGCGTAATTTCCGTCGCCACCTGGGCAAATCGATGTCCCATGCCTGCTGACATATTGACCATTTCAAGTCGTTCGCTCTCGATGCCGATTTCTTCAAGATACTTTTTGACAAATTCGACGCGTCGTGCAGCTCGTGCGTTACCGCTCTTGAAGTGACAATCCCCTTCCAGACAACCTGCGACAAAGACACCATCGGCGCCTTTTTCAAAGGCGGTGACGATATGCTGTGCATCGACCTTGCCGGAACAGGGTACCCGAATGATTTTAATATTTGACGGATACGGCAGGCGTAAGCTTCCCGCCATATCCGCAGCAGTATAGGCACAGTAGTGGCAGCAGAAAGCTACAATTACCGGTTCAAATTTTTCCATTATGCATTTATCCTTTCAAAAAGTTGTTCCACCTGTGCAAGAATTCGATCGTCTTCAAATTGCATCAGTTGAATGGCTTTGGCCGGACATTCCGCGACACAGACACCGCAGCCATGGCATTTGGCCGGATCTATTTCGGAATACCCATCCGCATTGATGAAGGGAACGTCAAACGGGCAGGCCCTGACGCAGATCAGACAGGCGGCACATAAGTTACTGTCGACACGAGCAGAAGCTGCCCCCAGATTGATAATTTCCCTGGCAAGCATGGTCTGGGCTCTTGCCGCGACGGCATTGGCCTGGGTAACACTCTCTCTTATCAGTTTGGGCGAGTGCGCCGTGCCGGCCACAAAGAATCCGGGGACAGACATATCCACCGGCCTCAGTTTGACGTGGTCCTCAAGGAAATAGCCATCGTTGGTACGCGGCAGTTTGAAGATCATCGCCAGTTCCTCAGTGGAATCGATGTCGGCGATCATGCCGGTGCTGAGGCTGAGATTGTCAGCGGTAACAGTAATTTTCATGCCGAGAATGACATCAAAATAGGTCACGTCGACCTGTGCGCCTGCCGCCTTGACACTCGGTGGGCTATCAACATCATAGCGGACGAATATGACCCCTTTGCTGCGTGCCTTCTGGTAATACTCTTCCTGAAAGCCATACGTCCTCATGTCTCGATAGAGAACAAAGATCCGTACCTCAGGGTTGATTTCTAAAATAGCCAAGGCGTTTTTGATGGCGTTCTGGCAACAAATACGCGAACAATTAGGATTTTCCGCCGTCCGGGAACCGACGCACTGTATCATCACTACGTTTTCCCAATTTTTCACGGCCTGCGGATTGTCATGGATATATTTTTGCGTTTCCAGTTGGGTGCGCACCGCAGCTGACTGGTCGAGCAGGTAGAGCGCCGGACGATTTGACAGGGCACCTGTCGCCAGAATCGTCACGCCGTGCTCGAGCTGTCTGTAGAACATCTGCGGCCCGCTTTGCATGCCGGTCTTAAACATTCCCGGCATGCCGCTGTGGTCGACGATCATTGCCCGTGTGAAGATCTGAATTTTCGGATGGTTCTGAACTTTTGTTATCAGGTCGCCGACAAAGGCCTGGACATCATCACCCTCGAGGGTCTTGATCAGCTGCTTGGCCAGGCCGCCAAGTTTGTCACTTTTTTCCGCCAGATAAATCTGGAAACCCTGCTCGGCAAGCTGCAGCGCCGTCGTCATTCCTGTAACACCGCCCCCGACAACCAGGACATTTTTATTCATCGGCAGGCTCTGGTCGGTGAGCGGTTGCGCTTTGACGGCACTCCCGACCGCCATTTTAATCAGATCCTTGGCCTTTGCCGTGGCCTCGTCCGGTTTTCCTGAATGGACCCAGGTCGCCTGGTCCCTGATATTGGCGATTTCCACCAGATATTTGTTCAGACCGGCCTTACCGAGCAGATCCTGAAATTTCGTCAAATGGGTACGCGGAGAACAGCCACCGATAACGACACGGTTGAGTTGTTCTTCCTCTATAGTCTGTCGGATGTTTGCCATGGACAAGCGGCTGCAGCCATGTCCTTCGGCCTTGGCAATAGCCACATATGGCAGTTTGGCGGCATGCTCAACGAGTTTTTCCACATCGATGACTCCACCGATGTTTTCGCCACAGTCACAGATGAAAACGCCAACCTTGGGCTCTTCAAGACTTATGTCTCTTTCCCGGACGCCTTCGGACTCTTCCGCCGGTTTTTTGTCATATTTCGGCAGATCGGCTCCGGCCATGCAGGCCGCGGCACTTGCCTGGACCATCGTTTCCGGTATATCCTTTGGGCTCTCAAAAGTGCCGGCCACATAGACGCCGGGTTTGCTGGTGACAACGGGATTGAGGCCGACGGTCACCGGGAAAAAATCACTGTTGAGTTCAACGCCCATTTTGGCGGCGAGAAGTCGGGATTCATCAGAGGTTTTAAAACCGGTTGACAGGACCACCATATCAAACTTTTCTTCAAACTGTTTGGTGCTGTCATCCATGGTATAGGTCATGGTGAGGTCGTCTTCCCCGTCCTTCTGGAGGATAGAGTGGGGGCGGCTGCGCAGAAAACGAACACCGTATTCATTTATAGCCCGGTTGAGGTAGAGCTCATAATCTTTGCCAAAGGTCCGCATATCCATATAGAAGATAGTGGTTTCTATATCTTCCTGGAAGCGCTCTTTGGTGACGATCGCCTCCTTCAGGGCAAACATGCAGCAGGCATTGGAACAGTAGGCCCCGGCGCCTTTCTGCAATCCTCTGGAACCGATGCATTGAATCCAGGCTACTTTTTTAGGCTGTCTCCCGTTTGACGGGCAGACCAGCTTGCCTGAGGTCGGTCCTGATGCGGAAAGAATACGCTCATATTCGAGGCTGGTGACCACATCGGGTAAGGTGGCGTAGCCGAGATAGTCGAGCGGTGTGGGGTCAAAAAGCGATGCCCCCGGCGACAAAACGATCGCCGCGCATTTGATCTCACGGATTATCGGCATATCGTCCGGATTTATTGCCCCGGCGGGGCAGACATCAACCAGGGCCTTGACGTCAGTGCATTTATCCAGATCAATGGAAAATGCCTGCGGGGTGGCCTGGGGGTAGCGCATACAGGTTGGTGCCCGGTGGTCAAGACCGGGGCTGAAACGGACGAATTCCGGGAATTGTTTGAAACATTCTCCGCAGGCGGTGCACTTGTCAAGATTAATAAATCTGGGTTTAGTTTTAAGGGTTACCGAAAAGTTACCTTTTTCTCCAGCGACATTTTCGACACTCGTCATGGTCATGAGTTCGATATGTTCCTGGCGGTTACTCTCCGAAAGATGCGGAGCAATGGTGCAGAGATCGCAGTTATTGGTTGGAAAGGTTCGGTCCAGCTGGGTCATAAGACCCCCGATGGTAAAGTCCTTATCAACGAGAACGACATCTTTATCTGCTTCAGCTAAATCCAGAGCCGTTCGTATCCCACCGAGACCACCGCCGACAACAAGTACCTTGTTATTTTGGGTTTCGATTGTATTTGAGTTCTGCATTGTTACCTTTTCTTGTCACAGGTTTAGCAGGGTTAAACGAATTATTCGGTCAATCCTTGGATAAATTGCTATGGTTTTTCAAATATCAGATTTTGGCAACATCGAGAATTTCCGGTAATTTGTGTTCCCAGCCCAGTGTCTGTATAAGCACGCCCTGGGTCTTCTCTTTGAGTGCCTGGATAGTCTCACCGGCAATTTTGATTCCTTCCAGTTCTCTGTTGGAGGATTTTCGGATACGACGGATGAGCTCGTTGCTTATATTTGCACCGGGATCACTGTTGGTAATATATTGCGCAATGGCCAGGGATTTCAGCAAAAACACCGTAGTGATGACCGGCACGCCCAGTTCCTTCACCCTGGACAGGAAATCGGCGCTGGCCGGCACATCATAAATTGGTGGTGTGATGACATATCTCGCCCCTGCCGTAATTTTTGCCTCGGTGGCGAGCAGGGCCTCATCTCTGCCTTTGTCGTCGGCAAAAGAACCTATGGTGCAGCCGATGGAAAAATCGGGGGCGCCATCGAGATCAAAGCCACTCATGTCTTTCCCGGTCTGCAGGGTCATGAGAGCTTCGATAAGCTGAACCTCGTCGAGATCATTGACGGTTTTTGCGTCACTGTGATCACTTTCGCTCATATCTTCACTGCCGGTGACAATGATGTTCTGGATGCCAAGAACGTGAGCGGCCAGCGCATCTCCCTGGAGAGCCATTCGGTTACGGTCGCGACAGTACATGTGCATGATCGTTTCGACTCCCTGCTGCTGCAGTAAAACTCCCCCGGCCAGTGCACTCATGCGCATGATCCCGTTGTCCATATCGGGCACAACCACGGCATCAACCCTTCCTTTAAGACGGCGAGCATCATTGACCAGTCTGGAAATGTTGATTCCTTTAGGGGTATGCATTTCCGCCAATACCGCGAATTCTTTTGCCGCTAATCTTTTTTGAAAACTCATAGGCTTATTTTCCTCCTCATCAGAGCAAACCAGTTTATTTTTGTCCCTATATACGCTGTGCGTGTTTAGTACAGGGAACTTTCCGGGTGAAAAACGTCGACATCTTTCAGATCGTCTCCGAGATAGGTTCGTTCGTTGGGACCAAGGATTCCAAGAGACAGGCAGATCAGTGTCCAGACGTGAACGGTACCGTAATGAGCACCAAAATGATGACCGATATCGTGGACCTGGGCATGGCAGTTGTGACAGCCGGTGATGCAGTAATCCGCACCGGTGGCCATAATCTGGTCAAATTTAACTTTACCGTAGGCGCGGCGTTCTTCAGTGTAGCCCGATTGCAGAAACCCGCCGCCACCACCACAACAGTAATTGTTTGACTTATTGGGGGTCATTTCGATGACATTTTCTTCGCCGACCACTGACTTGATGACAAATCTCAGGTCATCAGCGATTTTGTCGCCTTCGCCTTTACGGACAATCTGGCAGGGGTCCTGAATTGTAAACTTGATTTTTCGGTCCTTGTTCCAGGCGGAGCTGACTTTGAGCCGGCCCTCTCTGATCCACTTGGCGTAGTAGGTATAAATAGAAGCAACTTCAAACTTATGGTCAATACTGAATTTTTTCAGTCCAGCCCGGACTGAGTATGTGATGTGTCCTCACTCCGTATTGAGAAAGACCTTGCAGCCAAGTTGGTCGGCCTGCTTGGCCGATACCCTGGTGACCCGTTCCCAGCAGTCATTATCCGCGAGAAACATGCAGTAGTTTTCCGCGGCCCAGCCTTTGCTGCCATACGTCCAGTCGACACCGGCGAGGTGGAGAATCTTCCACAGCGGGACCATTTCGTCAGGTTCGGTGACCGGCTCTCTGGAATTCTGATTGATAAAGAAAAAGGCGCCTTCCTTATCTATGGGGGCCGCCATATCCTTAAATTCGGGTTGGGACTCCTGATATTCGGCGAGGACGTCTTCGACGACGAAGATAAAATCATCGGGGGCCGTGCCCATGGCGCTGTTGGAGTCATTTCTGAGTGCCATATCGCACGATTTCATGATACCCGACGGTCGTTCTTCACGGGGCCATTCGGCCCTTGCGTTAAAGACCAGCTGCGGTATATCTATTTTCATAGGACAGACATAGATACAGCGCTGGCACATGGTGCACATCCATACCCATGGATGCGTGGTCACCTCTTTGTCCATTCCCATGGCGCACATGCGCAGGAATTTGCGTGGATCCATATCCGCCAGTCCTGTCGCAGGGCAGCCTGAAGCACAGGCGCCGCAAGTGAGGCAGAGATTCAGATTTCCACCGTCCGGGATGATCTCCTTAACCTTGTCAAGAAAGGAGCTTTGCTTTTTTCCTTTGATTTTAATGGTGCTTTCTGACATTGAGTTATTCCTTTTTTCCTATCCAATTACCCATAGTCGGTGATGCAGTGCAATGCCTCGCCGACACTATTTGACTTTGGTTTGAAAATGATTTTTTGGGGCCAGTGTGTCTACTACGAACCTCCTCTTTGGCGTTTGTTGTCTGGCGGAGTTGGTTTGCTCTCGTCGTTTCATAAAAGTATCTCAAAAGAATTTTTGAGATACTTCAGATTACATTCATACCCTCTTGGATTCGCATTGGATCAATAATCTGCTTCTCTCCTTGAGGCCTACAGCATTGACAGCTGAAAAGTTACTATTTTCATGATATATCATGCCTATAGGGGGGCATATTTTTGTGTGGCAATTCCTTGTAAAGGAGGTCGTGTCGCCGGATTTATAACGCTTTGGCAAGAAAAATTGATTCCAGCAGGAAGAAACATTGCTGTGAGAAAAGAAAAGGGGGCAAAAAAGATAGCTGGGGAAGATGTTCGCCGGCGAAAGATTGACCAATCTCCGCAAAAATTGTATGCCCCCGCAGAAGAAATGATGTTCTTGGGCGAAATCAGGTGTTGCATCTTTCGTATGCCCTCCGAGCAGTCAAGTGAAATGCGATAGCGGAAGACTGGTCAGTTTGACGCGGTCATCCGCTGTTAAATCCCCACCTGCAAATTCCAGCACCCGTTGAATCTACAAATAGGTAAATTAAAAGTCAATCCCTATGGAATAGTCTGAAAACCTGTACGGGATTGTTGTATTTAAGAAAGTATCAAAAAAAAAGCTGGTGCCTGTTCTGAATCCTTTTGTCTTTAGGCCTTGCAGGGGGGCAGGCTACTCTGCTGGAAGTAAAGGGGAGCGGCTATTTTTGTTTATCAATAATACTTGGTTAAATATCTAGAATAATTGAAGAGAAAAAGGCAGTCGAAATTATTCATTCGAGATGGTAGTTATTACACGATTAAGCGGCAAATGTGTCGAGATTTTTTATGATACCCTCTGCGACAGGTATAAATTTAATAAATTTTGAGGATTGACATGAATGATAACCCCTTCACCGGGTCGGCAAGGTATGTTTTAGATCAGGAACTGGCAAAGATTGTCAATATTTCCATGGTGCTGGAAATGCCGTTGCTGCTGAAAGGCGAACCCGGCACCGGAAAAACCATGCTGGCCCATGCTATTGCTGAAACGCTGAGAATGCAGCTTATCGTGCTCAACGTAAAATCGAGCATGAAACTCGTCGAGGCGTTATACCAGTATGATACCCTGACCCGTCTCAACGACAGCCGTTTCGGCGATTCCAGCAGAAATGTCAGTAACATTAAAGAATATATAAAAATGGGAAAAATAGGTCAGGCATTTACCTCGGAGAGTCGCTGTGTCTTGTTGATCGATGAAATCGACAAGGCGGAGACGGAGTTTCAGGACGACATGCTCGATGTGCTCGATCAGATGCAGTTTGATATCATTGAGACGGATGAAACGGTGCAGGCGCAGCAGAGACCGGTAATCATCATTACCTCGAATGCGAAAAAAGACCTATCCGATCCCTTTCTCGGTCGATGCAATTTCCATCATATTGCTTTTCCGGAGCCGAAGATGATGCGCAATATCATTGCCGTCCATTTCCCGCAGATTGATCGAAAATTGGCGGAAAATGCCATCAACACCTTTTATGATCTGCGAAATATCGAAGGGGTAGAGAAAAAACCGGCCACCCGGGAACTGATCAACTGGCTGCGGGCCCTGGCGGCTGATCCGGATTTTCATGATGGAGAGCGTCTGAAAAAACAGATACCCTATCTTGGTGTATTGTTTAAGAAAAGCGGCGATTATCAGCGATCCTCGAGCAGCCTTCTCAAAAAACGCTTCTTTTGATCGGAAGATTACGAAATGTTTATAGAATTCTTTTACAAATTAAAAGAGGTCGGCATACCGGTCAGCCCGACCTCTTTTCTTACCCTGCACAAGGCTATTGCCGGTGGACTGGTGAATTCCATTGATGATCTTTACACCGCCGCCAGAACGACCCTTGTGAAAAGTGAGAAATATTTTGATCTGTACGACCAGGTCTTCGCCCACATCTTTGCCGGGGTGGAGTTGCCCAATATCGATGAGCTTGCCATAGATCTGCTGGCGCAAAGCATGCTCCACGAATGGCTCAAAGATCCAAAATCCCTTGCTGATGCGTTAGGTATTGATGAAAAGCAACTGAGTCAAATGGATCCTGAAGAGTTGCTCGAATATTTTAAACAGCGGCTCAAGGATCAGGAAGGACGACACGACGGAGGCTCAAAATGGATCGGCACTGGGGGAACTTCTCCGGTCGGTCATTCCGGTGTTCATCCGGGTGGATTGCGGGTAGGGGGCGAAGCGAGAAACAAGTCTGCGGTAAAGGTCGCCAATGAGCGACGCTATAAAGATTATTCGGTCCATGGCGTTCTGACGAAAAATTCCATGGGCGAAGCCTTGAAAAGGCTACGCAACCTTGTACCCCAGGGTGTAAAAGATCAACTGAATATAGATGCCACCATTTACCAGACCTTGAGAAATGGTGGGGAAATTGAACTGGTCTTTGACCGGGGCATCGTCGATCGTTTGAAGATTATCCTCGCCATCGATAATGGTGGATGGTCCATGGAACCCCATGTCGATCTCGTGCAGACGCTGTTCAGTTATGCAAAATCGCAATTCAAGGATCTAAAGACATATTTTTTTCACAATACCATTTATGATCTTCTCTGGCAGGACCCGGCCAGATATAAGCAACCGGTACAGATAAAAGATTTCAAGAAGCTCGATCCGGATACCAGGTTGATCATCGTCGGCGACGCCAGCATGGCCCCGTACGAATTGATGTCCACCGACGGCTCAATCTATGCTTTCGAGAGGAGCGGCCGGCCATCTATTGAACAGCTCAGATTTCTGAGCGGATTTTTTCACCGATCCATCTGGCTCAATCCAATTCCCGCCGAACATTGGCCCTACACCCATTCCATCAATGTCATACAGTCCATTTTTCCGATGTTTGAATTATCCCTCGACGGGCTCGAGAAAGGGGTGCAGCATCTGATGAGCCGATAGGCTGAATGTGCCGTTGATAGCCTGGAAAGAGCCTGGAAAGAACAAGTGTTGCCGGTAAAAAGGGATGACAATTCTCATTTCAGGACTATTCTCTTCGGTGTAATCGCGGCAATTCCATTTAATAAGATTTTATGAGGTACCTGCAAATGGCTTCATTTACACCACAGTGTCTGCCGCTCTTGATTGGCAGTCTGCCCCTCGTCGACCATACGGAAGCAACGGAACTTATTTTTGCCTACACCCCGCAAATCCCCTTGTGGCCGCAGTTGCCGGTGCACAAGGAAGAGGGGATGATCCTTCAGTATGCCCCTGGTTTTCCGGGTCTGACCAGTACGAATGGGAAAGTATATATTGATACGGACAGCCCAGACTTTGCAACCGAACTGCTTGCCTTTTATGAAGAGTATCTGCTGGTCACGGAAGGGGAGATTCCTCTTGCCGAATCACGCTTTGTACTCTCGCCGGATGTCGCCAGGGGCTTTTATACTTTTCTGGCCGAGGCCGAGAAAAAGAAGGACGGCCTGATCGGTCTCAAAGGGCAGACCACCGGGCCGATAACCTTTTGTACCGGCCTGGCAGACCAGGCCGGCAGGGCGATTTTTTACAACGATCAGCTTCGCGATGCAGCAGTGAAGCATCTGGCATTGAAGGCCAGATGGCAGACGAAAAAAATGGCCGATATCGGCGGGCAGCCGATTATGTTCTTTGATGAGCCTGGCTTGGCCGGACTCGGTTCCTCGGCATTTATCACCATCACCAATGATGATATTATCGCCTGTTTCAGCGAGGTTTTTGCAGCAGTACGGGCGGAAGGGGGGCTCACCGGCGTGCACGTCTGTGCCAATACCGAATGGCCGGTTCTTTTTGACTCCGGTGTCGATATTGTCAGTTATGATGCCTATGCCTATTTTGATAAACTGGTTCTGTATGCCGACCACCTGGTACGGTTCTTCTCGCGAGGCGGGATTCTTGCCACCGGCATCGTGCCGACGACACCCGAATTCATCGATCTTGAAACGGTGGACGCGCTGGTCGCCAAATGGTTTGACCAGTGTCGGCAGCTGCAGGCCATTGGCATTGATCAGAAAACGGTTTATCAACAGACTCTGATAACCCCCAGCTGCGGCACCGGCACCGTTTCAAATGAGCAGGCGAGAAAGGTTCTGGCGCTGACAAAAGGGGTTGCTGAAAAAATCAGGGCATCATTTTCCTGATCCTTCGCTGGATAATACGGGATACGCCTTTGCTTTGACAGACGCACTGCGGGATTTGCCGGGTCGATAGGTTGTAATCAACTGTTTTTTGCCGGCCGGAGTCAGTTTCTTGATCTGATTTTCTCTCCGGGTTGCTACGGCTCTGGATGCGGCTTTTTCACTGTAAACCAGTACAACAGGACGTCGCGAGCGGGTATAGCGCGCACCTTTTTTGAGTGAATTATGCTCCTCGATCCTTCGGTGCGGATCTGTTGTGATACCAGTATAATAGGAATTGTCGTTACAGCTGACGATGTAGACATGCCAGGTCGGTGTGGGCTCGCTCGGGAGGAGTTGTTCTTCTTTGGTCATTGGCTTTTTATCGGTTTGGGCAGACGGGGCCTGCGTTATGGTGCATGGGGGGACGAGAAAAGGGTGTGCCGCCAGAGGACGATCTTTTTTTGTCCATCTTGCCAAATCCATTCGCAGATGGTATGCAACTCTCTTTGAATTGCCCCAAGTTGAATATACTTGAATAGTCAATTTTCAGGATAAATGACACATGAATTCGCAAGATGGTAATGAAAACCTTCAGAGACAGGCCCTCACCGAACACCTCAAGGAACTGCGTTCCTGCCTGATTATCTCGTTTGTCGCTGTGTTTATCGGTTTTTGTCTGTCCTATACGGTCATCCGGCCGATCGGAACCTGGTTTTTTAAACCCCTTATCGATGTTCTTCCGGAAGGAACGTCACTTATTTTCACCTCGTATCAGGAAGGGTTTTTTTTTATCTAAAACTCGCCCTGGTCTGCAGCGTATTGATGGCCTGTCCGGTAATCTTTTCGCAGATCTGGCGTTTTGTCGCACCCGGCCTGTATAGCCATGAAAAGCGCGTCGTTGTGCCTTTTTCGGTTCTTTCTTCTCTCTGTTTCCTCGGTGGAGCAGCTTTTGGTTACTTTGTCGTTTTTCCCCCGGCGTTTCGTTTTCTGGTTGGATATAACAATGAATTTCTGACCTCTCTGCCGGCGGTGGGTGAATATTTTTCTCTGGCGACAAGGCTTCTGCTGGCGTTCGGCGTTATTTTTGAGATGCCGATATTCATGGTCTTTCTGGCCAAAGTCGGGCTGGTTGATGTCGCTTTTTTGCAGCGCAACAGAAAATATGCCATTCTGATCAATTTTATCATTGCGGCAATTCTCACCCCTACCCCTGATGTGGTCAACCAGATGATGATGGGCATCCCGCTGATAGTCCTTTATGAAATCAGTGTCCTGGCTGTCTGGGCTTTTGGTAAAAAGGGATTTTCCGGCTTTGATGATGCCATGCCCCCCAGTGAAAACACCTCGGAGTAAAAGAATTTCCTAACTGGATTTATTGCTCGGTCTGCGTTATAAATGAGAGAGGTTTTTCATTATATTTAGCCAGGATTTTCTTCTCTCTTCGTCAGGATGTGTTCACCGTATACGATCAATAATTAAACACTTATGGAGGTATTTTATGGGTGCAAAAGCAGAATACGAAAAATTGATCCGGATTGGCAGACCCCCCAATATAAGTCAACGCTTTCCCCATTCACAAGCGCTGATCGTCAGCGGCAAGGTGATTGATCAGGCCCTGGTGGCCAAGGGCAAGGCCATGGCCATCGCCGCCAATGGCCGGAACAGTTTCATCATTCGGGGGGCGCTTATGGCCGCCCAGCGAGCTGATGCAGCACTGCTTATCGAAATTGCCCGGTCGGAATCGAACTATTGCCCGACAAATTTTTACAATATTGCCCTGCATGTTGATTGCATCTGTAACGAACTCGGCATTACCGTCCCGGTGGCCATCCATGCCGATCATTACGGCATAAAAAGCGAGAGCGATGTACCATTTGCAAAAATGGAAATTCCGTCGATGTTCGATGCCGGGATAACCTCGATTGCCGTCGATGCCTCCCATATGGCTGATGATAAAAATCTGCTGGTAAATCTCGAACTGAATCCATGCATTCCCAAATGGGCCGGACTCGAGACCGAGGTGGGGGAAATTAAGGGCGAGCAGGGCCTCTCCACCGTTGAAGACGCCTCGTTTTTGGTAAAAGGCCTCAACGCCCACGGCATACTTCCCGACTGGATTGCCCTCAATAACGGCTCCACCCATGGACTTGAGGCAAGCGGCCAGGGCATTCAGGTTGAATTGACCGCCGAAATCCACAAGGCCCTCGAGCCATACGGTGTCTCCGGCGCGCAGCATGGTACCTCGGGCAATAACTCGGATAAGTTACGCGCCATTGCCACAAAAACCCATACCACCAAGGCCAATGTGGCGACGGCGTTGCAGATGATTTCCTGGGGCGTTGAGGTGAATGATTACGGCAATGCCATTCAGGACAGCGACGGGAATTTCATTAAAGTTGCCGGGCAGGGCGTCTCCGAAGAGATGTGGCAGCGGATGACCACATATGCCGCTGAAAAAGGCTGGAAGGGCGGGAATTACAAGAATCTCAACCTGCCTTTTGAAAACCTGCTGCTGGCCCAGGAAAGAGCGATTCGAGAGCGAATGAGCAAAAGAGTGGAGGAGTTTGTTTACAATATGCTGACCAGAGTATTTAATGCCGATGGCACAGCCACCTTGGCAAAGGAGCTGATTTTGCAGGCAGGTTCCTTTGATTTGGGTTCGAAAGGAAAGCAGATTGAAAATCCCCAGGAATGGACCAGGGAGCTGATCGTTGAACGGGCTAAATCGCTGGTTGTGGAGAAGGGACCGCAGGGCGATTTTGATGATTGAGAAGAATCGATTCATTAGGACTGCGCTTGTTAAAATTACTACCCAATGGAACAGATGAAAAAAATACTTATCACCGGGAGTGCCGGATTTATCGGGGCACATTTATCGAAAAAATTGATCGCCGGCGGGGCGGAAGTCGTAGGACTGGATAATCTCAACGACTACTACGACCCGCAATTAAAGAAAGATCGCATGGCCGCGCTTGCCGAAGGGCCGCGTTTCAGCCATGTAAACATTGAACTCGCCGACAGAAAAGCGGTCGAGAATCTGTTCCAGGAACACAGTTTTGATGCGGTCGTCAACCTCGCCGCCCAGGCCGGGGTGCGGTATTCGTTGATCAATCCCCATTCCTATGTCGACACCAATATCGTCGGTTTTGTCAATCTCCTTGAGGGTTGCCGGCACTCCGGGGTCAAACACCTGATCTATGCTTCTTCAAGTTCGGTTTATGGCGCCAACACGAAAATGCCCTTTTCCGTCCATGACAATGTCGATCATCCGGTGTCTCTCTATGCCGCGTCAAAAAAGGCCAATGAATTGATGGCCCACACCTACAGTCATCTGTTTCAGCTACCGACGACCGGATTGCGGTTCTTTACCGTGTATGGACCCTGGGGACGGCCGGATATGGCCCTGTTCCTGTTTACCAAAGCGATTCTGGAGAATCGACCGATCGATGTCTTTAATAACGGCAAGATGGAACGGGATTTTACCTATATTGATGACATTGTCGAAGGGGTCTGCCGGGTCATAGGGAGGATACCGGAAGGCTCCTCCCGCTGGGACGGCGGTGCGCCCGATCCGGCGACATCCTATTGCCCCTACCGCGTTTATAACATAGGCAATAACAATAAGGAAAAGTTGTTGCGGTATATAGAAGTCCTTGAGGACTGCCTTGGGCGGAAAGCTGTGAAGAATTTTCTGCCGATGCAACCGGGAGATGTCCCGGCCACCTTTGCCGATGTCGATGATCTGGTTGCCGACTTTAATTATAAACCCGGCACAACTCTTGAGTACGGTATCGGCAGGTTCGTCGATTGGTACAAAGGCTATTACCGCATCAGCTAGAAGATCGCCGGGGTGACCGGGTAAAAATACCGGCTCCGTTACAGGAACCGGTATTTCTGTTGGCGCTCTTTTTGTAGAGAATCCCCGCGTGTTTTCCGTTTGCCGGGGTTAGTTTTCTCTACCCATTAATTTGATGGCTGCCCGAATAATCGCCGGCGTGTCGATGAAACTATTCTTCCACAAGGTCTTTTGCGGACCATGTTCGACAAAATGGTCCGGATGACCGAGGAGGCAGGTTTGCACGGAGGACAATCCGCGCCGGCTGAAGAGCTCAAGTATGGAGCTGCCGAAACCACCTTGCCGGGCATTGTCCTCAATGGTCACGACCCGTTTGGTCTGGCCGGCCCACTGGCAGATGAGCTCGGCGTCCAGTGGTTTGATAAAACGAGGATTGATAACGGCAGCTTGAATGCCGACCTTTGCCAGACCTTTGGCGGCCTCCAGAGCAGGATAAACCCTGTTGCCCACCGGCAGCAAAAGGATATCGTCACCTGGTTGCAGTAATTCTCCTTTACCGAGGTCCAGCTTGTGCAGGCTGGCTGCGAGTGGCACGTCGTAACCACCTCCCCGCGGATATCTGACGACAGAAGGGCCGTCGTGGTAAATGGACGTATAGAGCATATGCCGCAGCTCATCTTCATCCTTGGGGGCCATGATGACGATGTTGGGGATGAAGCGGAGAAACGATATATCAAAAACTCCATGGTGTGTCGGGCCGTCGTCCCCGACCACCCCTGCCCGGTCGATGGCCAGGGTAATCGGCAAATTGGGAATGCAGATGTCATGGATTATCTGATCCAGCGCCCGTTGAAAAAAGGTTGAATACACGGCAACGACCGGTCGTAATCCTTCAACCGCCAGGCCGGCGGCAAAGGTCACCGCATGCTGCTCGGCGATGCCGACATCGAAAAAGCGATCGGGAAACTCCGCGGCAAATTTTTTCAGACCGGTGCCGGAAACCATGGCCGCGGAAATTGCGACAATCCTTTTATCTTTTCCGGCCAGTTCGGTCATTGTATCACCGAAGATCTTGGTATAGGTCGGCGCCCCGTTCGAGGAGTGAGGTTTGCCGCTGACAATATCAAAAGGACCGATACCGTGAAAGATGTCAGGATCTTTTTCGGCCGGTTCGTATCCTTTGCCTTTCTTGGTCAGCACATGTATGAGCATTGGACCGTGGGAGGTGTCACGAACTGTTTCCAGCGTCTCCAGCAGGTCTTCCAGATTATGGCCGTCAATGGGACCGACATAGTCAAATTTAAAGGCCTCAAAGAGCATGCCTGGGGTAAAGAAGCTTTTGAAGCTTTCCTCGCTCTTGCGGAGAATATTTAAAATATTTTCTCCGACATCGGATATCTGCAGCTTCTCGACCAGATGCGCCTTGACGCGGCTCATGGTTTTTCCGGTGAGCTTACGGCTTAAAAAACTGGAAAGAGCACCGACATTTGGTGAAATGGACATTTCGTTATCATTGAGTATGACAATGAGGTCCTTATCAAGATGTCCGGCATGGTTCAGTGCCTCAAAGGCCAAACCGGCGGTCATCGAACCGTCGCCGATGACGGCAATTGCACGGTGGGTATCCTTTTTTAGATTTTTGGCCAGAGTGATCCCTAAAGCGGCGGAGATCGAAGTGGAGCTGTGTCCGGTTTCAAAGGCATCGTAGATGCTTTCTTTTAATTTCGGAAAGCCGCTCATCCCTTTGTACTGGCGAAGTGTGGCAAACATTTTTTGCCTGCCGGTGAGGATTTTATGGGCATAGGATTGATGCCCCACGTCCCAGATGAGCTTATCATTGGGGGTGTCAAAGACATAGTGGAGAGCGATGGTAAGTTCTACAACACCAAGGCTTGGCGCCAGATGGCCCCCTGTTCGTGACACTGTCTGCACTATAGTGTCGCGGATATCCTGGGCCAGTTCTTCAAGTTTTTCAATAGACAGATGTCGGATATCGGCAGGCGAATGTATCTGTTCCAGCAAGGTTGTCTGGATGGTAGGTAGTGGTGTTGACATAGCTTCTTTCATTAAGACAGTGGCCGGAAATGAAGTCAGGATAAATATAAAATCATCTTACCGGCTATGGTCGAGTAGTATTTTACTGTGGCTGGTATTGGCCGTTTCCGGCGCCTTCATGAGCCCTGAAGCTCTCAATACGCAAAAAAGATGGATTAGTAATCAATGACTCCTGGTATAAATATATTCAGCGATGGCTCGCAGAGGGTCGGCATTTTCACTAAATTCACTCAAGGCGTCGATAGCTCTCTTCACCGCTTCTTGTGCTTTTATCCGTGTTTTTTCTATACCAAAGAAAGCAGGGTAGGTCGCTTTGCCCCGGCTGGCGTCTGAGCCTGCCGCCTTGCCGAGCTGTTCGGTGGTTGACGTTGCATTGAGCAGATCATCGACTATCTGGAAGGCAAGGCCTATGTTGTTGCCATAGGCAATGAGTTTTTCCGTCTGTTCCGGTGAGGCGCCTGCGCCGATTGCTCCGGCGTGTACAGAGCAGGTAATCAGGACACCGGTCTTGTTCTTATGGATGGTTTGCAGCGTTTCAAAAGGAAAAGAAGTGTTTTCACAAGCAATGTCAAGTGCCTGACCGCCGACCATTCCCTGTGGTCCGGCAGCTCTGGCGATGATGTGAATGATCTTCAGCCGCTCGAGAGGTGTCAGTGTGCCGGCATCCGGAGAGCTCAGCAGATCAAAGGCCCAGGTAAGCAAACCGTCGCCGGCGAGGATTGCCCCGGCCTCGCCAAAGAGGGTATGGTTTGTCGGTTTTCCCCGGCGCAGATCATCATCGTCCATTGCCGGCAGGTCGTCGTGGACCAGGGAGTAGGTGTGAATACACTCCAGGGCACAGGCAATCGGCAGCAGGTTTTTCTCCGTATCCGACGACTTGGCCACAGCCTCCCCGGTGGCGAGACAGAGTATCGGCCGGACTCGTTTGCCGCCGGCGAAAAGACTGTAGCGCATCGCCTCAATATGCTGCTCAAACGGTGCAACCGCCTGTAACATCAACTTCTCCAGAGCGTCTTCTACTACTCTGCGCTTTTCACTCAGATAGATCTGTATGTCCAATTTCTTGTCCGTCAAAAGGAATGGCTTCAAGTTTGCCGTCTTTTTCAAGCAATATTTCAACCTTTGCCCGCGCTTCGGAAAGCTGCTCCGTGCAAAAACCGGCAAGTTTGATTCCCTCGTCAAATTTTTTTAAGCTGTTTTCAAGGCTCAGCTCACCGTCTTCAAGTTCTTCGGTAATCTGTTCCAGCCGGGAAAGGGCGGATTCAAAGGTTTTTTTAGCCATAATAGGTTGCACGTTTTTCAAATAAAAGAAAGTTGCCTCGTTCTCTGTTTCAGACTACAACTACAGCAGATCAAATTGAGCGAATCACATTGCAGAATAACTGCACAAACAAAGCATAAAATAAAGAAAAAAGCATTGTATATATTCGGTCTATGTCTGGAAGTCGAGCGGAATACAATAGACAAAGCCTCTACCTTGACACGCTCCCCGTGGCGATACTTTTACAAGAACTAGTGTTAAATGATAAAATCTATTGAAATGTTTACAAGGTGGCTGGCCACCGAAAAAGGATATTCAGCGCATACGGTCAGTGGCTATCAAAGAGATCTGCTGGAATTTCAAAACAATAGAAATAACATTGGTAAACGAGGCAAAAAAGGTCCGCAACAAGACCAAACTGCACCGAATGTTTCTCCCGATGACATAAGTTCAGCTGATGTCCGGAAATTTATCGTCAGCCTGCACGGACGAAACAGTGCGGCCACCGTTGCCAGAAAGATTTCCGCTCTGCGGTCATTTTTTCGATTTGCCCAACGTCGAAAATTACTGAACAGTGATCCCCTTGCCGGAATTGTCGGTCCTAAAATCGGCAGGTTTATTCCTGTTTTTCTTACGGTGGACGAGACCTTTGCTCTGTTGGAGGCCCCCGGCGAAAAAGATACCTATGCATTACGGGACCGGGCCATTCTTGAGCTCCTGTATTCCACCGGAATGCGGGTTTCCGAGCTGGTGTCAAGGACCCTTGTCGATCTTGATTTTGCCGAGGGAGTGCTTACGGTACGGGGCAAAGGAAAGAAGGAGCGGTTGGTGCCGGTCGGTCGCCCCGCCATCGAGGCGGTGCGTGCCTGGCTGCCCCAGCGCCTGCAGTTGATAGAGCAACGGGCCGGAAGGGGACGGGCGGTTGAGAAAGAAGCCCTGTTTCTGAACGGCAGGGGAAGTCGCCTGTCCAGCCGCAGTGTTGAGCGGCTGGTCAAGGCCTACGGAGAACAGGCGGGCATAACCCAAACGGTTACGCCCCACGCCCTGCGCCACTCTTTTGCCACCCACCTTTTGGAAATGGGTGCGGATCTTCGATCCGTTCAGGAGTTACTCGGCCATGCCAGCCTGTCAACCACCCAGCGCTATACCCATCTGACTCTGGATCACCTGGCGGATGTCTATGATAAATCCCATCCGTTATCGATAGAAGAAATAAAATAACCGGACAGGGACAAATTTTGTCGCTCCGGAAACCATTTACCACAAAGTGTTCGAATGAAAATACGATCAACAACAATACTGGCGGTACGCCATAAAGGGCAGGTTGCCCTGGCCGGAGACGGGCAGGTGTCACTTGGCAATACCGTTATGAAACATCAGGCCCGTAAGGTACGGCGGCTGTATCATGACAAGGTCATAACCGGGTTTGCCGGCGCCACTGCCGATGCCTTCACCCTCTATGACAAGCTTGAACAGAAACTTGAGCAGTATCACGGCAACCTGATGCGCGCGTCCGTCGAACTGGCCAAGGAATGGCGGACGGATAAATTTCTCAGGAGGCTGGAGGCCATGCTCATCGCCGTCGATGAAGAACACTCACTGCTCCTCTCCGGAACCGGTGATGTCATTGAAGCGGATAAAGGGGTACTGGCAATAGGTTCAGGTGGTCCCTATGCCCTGGCGGCAGCACTTGCCCTTGTTGCCCATAGTGATCTTGATGCCCCGTCCATCTGCCAAGAAGCAATGGAGATTGCGGCCAGTATCTGTGTCTTTACCAATAATTCAATCATCGTCGAAAAAATATGATCTCGAATCAGTCCCTGACTCCAAAAGAAATCCTGCTGGAACTCGATAAATATATCGTCGGCCAGGCCGATGCGAAACGCTCCGTGGCGATTGCGCTGCGTAACCGGTGGCGGCGTCGGCAGGTCGAATCTCCCCTGCGCGAAGAGATTGCCCCGAAAAATATCATTATGATCGGCCCAACCGGCGTCGGCAAGACGGAAATTGCCCGCCGACTGGCCGCCCTGGCCCAATCCCCTTTTATCAAGGTTGAGGCATCGAAGTATACCGAGGTAGGCTATGTCGGTCGGGATGTTGAGTCGATGGTCCGTGATCTCGTTGATCTTGCAGTAAATATGGTAAAAGATGAGGAAAAGAATCGCATCGAAGGAGTGGCTGAAGCAAACGCGGAAGACAAGATTCTTGATCTGCTGCTGCCCCCTCGGCCCGGCTCCGTTGTGACGTCCGGTCCGGATCACTCCCATTCCTTCACCATTCAAAATCCTGATCTGCCCATTCGAACGGAAACGACCGAATTGAGTTCGACCAGAGAGAAATTCAGGCAGATGTTGCGAGATGGCAGGTTGGATGATCGCGAACTGGAAGTGGCTGTCAGTGAATCGAAATCGATGCCCATGGTCGAGATCATGACCACCTCCGGCATGGAAGATATGCAGTCCAATCTGCAGGATGCCTTTGGTAAACTTTTTCCAAGAAAGAAAAAGAATCGGAAAATGAAGGTACCGGAGGCCAAGGAGGCCATCAAAAAAGAAGAGATGGAAAAACTGATCGACATGGATAATGTCATCAAGGAGGCGCTGCGGCGAACGGAGGAATCGGGCATTATTTTCCTTGACGAAATCGACAAGGTGGCCACCCGCGGCGGTGGCGGCCATGGTCCCGAGGTCTCCCGTGAGGGAGTGCAGCGCGACCTGCTGCCGATCGTCGAGGGGGCGACGGTTTCCACCAAGCACGGCATGGTGAAAACTGACCATATCCTGTTTATTGCCAGCGGCGCCTTCCATATGAGTAAACCCTCCGATCTCATCCCCGAGCTGCAGGGCCGTTTTCCCATTCGGGTCGAATTGCATTCCCTTGGCAAGGAAGAGTTCGTTCGTATCCTCACCGAACCGGAGAACGCTCTGATCAAGCAGTATGTGGCGCTTATGAAGACGGAAGGGGTTGAACTGATATTCGAAGATGATGCCATCGACACCATCGCCGCAATCGCTGTCGAGGTCAACGAGAGGACCGAGGAGATAGGTGCCCGGCGACTGCACACGGTGCTGGAGAGGGTTCTTGATGTGCTGTCTTTTGATGCCTCCGAGCGGGAAAATGAAACCTTTATCGTTACCGCCGAGTACGTTAAGGAACGGCTGAACGAGATCGTCAAAGATCAGGACTTGAGTCGATATATTCTGTAGCTGCACTTACTGCATGTGGAGAAAAAAGAATGTTTTTGAAATTTTTCGGCAAAAAGTCCGAAAAAAGCAGCCGGCCTCAAGCTGAACAGCCGGTCATCGTTGATGGCATTGATCAGGAAATGAACTACTGCCCCTTGTGCAAGGCTGAGTACCGCGCCGATATCAAGCACTGCGCGACCTGTGACGTTCCTCTTATCAACGGCAGGGACAAACTGGCACAGGTGCGGGAAAAAAAACAGGCCCTGGCGAAAAGATCCATGCAGATTCTGCCGACGGATGAACTGGTCAATATTCGCAAGGGTCCTCTCAAGGATATGAAAACCTTGCAGAGAGTGCTTGCACAAGAGCGGGTACCGGCGCTTTTGGCCGGCGACGAAGGGGGCTGTGGTAAGGGATGCTGTGGTCCTGAGCTGTATCTGCAGATCAAAAAGGAAGATCTGCCCCTGGCCATGGAGGTTCTCGCCAGGGACTTTATCAAAAGCACAGCCCTCGACAGCCATGATCTGATGCATGCGACCGCGGTGTTTGACCAACTTGCCGCAGAGACTGTCTGTCCGGCCTGCGGTTGCCGGTTTTCCCCTACAGTTGGCGCCTGTCCGGAGTGCGGTCTCTGCTTTGAGTAGCGTCCGCTGAATGCAGCATCAGTTTGGTTTGGCTGTCTGGTTGTCCCAACGTTTTTTTCGTGGTGTCAGGGCTATTGGTTTTTTCGAAAAGCTGATAGCCTTGTAGTTGAGGACCTCTTCAATCTGCTCGGTCAGTTGTCGGCATGGCCTGATCGTCACGTCTTTGAGCACTTCAATATCGACCTCGCCGCGGCCTTGAAAATGGAGGGTCAGCAGGACGGGACAGGAGCCGTGGAATTGATAGAGGATCTTTTTCACCTTCTCCAGTTGCAGTCTGGACAGTTTGTCCGCTTCGAGTACTATCCGTGCTGATTCGGTGTATTTTTCCCTTGCCTCCTCGAGAGAATCAATGGCGTCGGCGATGATTTTTGGTCCCCGCTCATCTTTTTGTACCGTTCCCTGTACAATAATCGGGTCCGTTGACGAGAGTATTTCTTCGCAGCGGCTGTAGGTGTCCGGAAAAACAACGACTTCCACTGATTCGTAGATGTCCTCCAGGGCCAGAAAAGCCATCGGATCGCCCCGTTTGCTCTTTAGTTTCTTGCATGTGCGGATGAGGCCACCAATCCGCACCGGCTGGTCGTCGCCCCATTCGGCGAGATTCTGTATCGTACAGTCGGTTACCGTATTGATATCATGGATGGCGATATCGAGCGGGTGACCGGTTATATAGAAGCCGACCGTCTCCTTCTCGTGGGCAAGTCTTTTTCGTTCCTCCCATTCCGGAATGTCAGGCATCGGCAGAGCGGAGATTTTTGGTTGCCCCTGTGCCTCGCGGGCCACGGAAAAAAGAGACATCTGACCGCTTTGCAGGTCGCGTTGAACCGCTTTTGCCTGTTCCATTACCTGATCGAGGATGGCAAAATATTGCGCCCGCCTGTGACCGAGGGAGTCAAAAGATCCGGACTTGATAAGGCTTTCAATGACCCGGCTGTTGACCCGACGGGAGTCGACCCGATTACAGAAATCACTCAGGGAGGTATATCTGCCGTTTTTTTCCCGTTCTTCAATGACCGAATCGAGAGCCGATTCCCCGACGTTTTTAACCGCCGCCAGCCCAAAACGAATTCTATCGTTGATGACGCTGAAATCCTTAATGCTCTCGTTGATGTCGGGGGGCAACACCTCGATAGTGTGTTCTTTGCATTCATTGATGTAGAGCACGACCTTATCGGTGTTGTTCATGTCGCAGGAAAGAAGGGCGGCCATGAATTGGGGCATGTAGTGTGCCTTCAGGTAGGCCGTCTGGTAGGAAACCAGGGCATAGGCGGCAGAGTGGGATTTGTTGAAACCGTAGCCGGCGAACTTGGCCATGAGGTCAAAGATATATTCCGCTTTGTCCTGGGGATGGCCGTTTTTCAAGGCGCCGGCCATGAATTTCACCTTCTCCTCATCCATGACCGAGGCAATCTTTTTGCCCATGGCCCGACGCAGGATATCGGCGTCGCCGAGAGAGTAACTGGCCAGGATATTGGCTATCTTCATAACCTGTTCCTGATAGACGATGACGCCGTAGGTTTCCTCGAGAACATGCTTGATATCCGGGAGCGGGTAGTTGGCGGTTTTCCTCCTGTGTTTGGTCTCGACAAAATCGTCGACCATGCCGGAGTCAAGGGGGCCGGGACGATAGAGGGCGACAAGGGCGATGAGGTCACTGAACTGCTCCGGCGCCAGCTTGACCAGCAGTTCGCGCATGCCGGAACTCTCCAGCTGAAAAACCCCCTGGGCATCGCCTTTGCAGAGGAGATCGAAGGTCTTGGCGTCATCCATGGGGATGGTGTCTATGTCTAGATCGATGCCGATGTCTTTTTTGATATGTTTCAGTGCCTTGTCGATGACCGTCAGGGTCTTCAGTCCGAGAAAGTCAAACTTAATCAGGCCGGTCATCTCGGTATGTTTCATGTCGTACTGGGTCAGGGTCTCCTCATTGCTTCCTCGGCAGGTGGGGAGATACTGGGTCATGGGACCGGGGGAAACAACGACTCCGGCGGCGTGCGTTGAGGTGTGCCGGGCGAGACCCTCCAGGGTCTTGGATACGGAAAGCAGTTCAGCAATGCGCGGGTCGTGATCGGCCGCTTCCTGGAGCTTTGGTTCCTCGGCCATGGCTTTTTTGATGGTCATCTTCAGCTGATCGGGGATGAGCTTGGCGACCTTGTCTACTTCCCCAAAGGGAATATCGAGAGCACGTCCCACATCGCGGATAACCCCCCGGGCTTTCATCGAACCATAAGTCACGATCTGGGCGACATGGGCGGCACCGCCGTATTTCTGACGGACATAATCGATGACTTCCCCGCGGCGTTCCTGACAGAAATCGATATCAAAGTCAGGCATCGATTTGCGCTCGATATTGAGAAAGCGCTCGAAGATAAGCCCGTAGGGGATGGGGTCGATATTGGTGATGAGCATGCAGTAGGCGGCCAGACTGCCGGCACCCGAACCTCGACCGGGGCCAACGGGAATCGCCTGTTTTTTTGCCCAGGTAATAAAATCGGCCACGATCAAAAAATAGGCGGGAAAGCCCATGGTGATGATGACGTCGATTTCCATCGCCAGTCGATCCGTATAGATTTTTTCAACCTCCGCGTTGAAGGTCCCGGCCTTGCGCATCTGGTTAAACCGGTCTTTGAGGCCATCCCAGCAGGCGTTTTTAAACATCGAATCGAGGCTTTGTCCTTCGGGGATCGGAAAATTCGGGAAATAGTAGTCGCCGAAGTCGATTTCCAGATTGCAGCGATCGGCGATTTCCTGGGTGGTGGTGATCGATTCAGGACAGTGTTTAAAGTTTTTCTTCATCGTCTCGGGAGACTTGAAGTAGAGCTCGTCGGTGGAGAATCTAAAGCGCTTTGGGTCGTTTATCGTTTTGCCGGTCTGGATGCACAGCAGCAGTTCATGGGCATGTGCCTCCTCTCGATTGAGATAGTGACAGTCGTTGGTGGCGACCAGCTTGATACCCATTTTCGACCCCAAAGTCTTCAGGCCATTGTTGACGATCTGCTGTTCGGGGATACCGTTTTCCTGAATCTCAAAGTAGAGGCGATCGCCGAAAATATCGTAGAGTTCCCGGGCCTTTTTTTCAGCACCGGGCATATCATTTTTGCCTATGAGATAGGGGACTTGCCCGTGCAGGCAGGCGGTCATGGCTATGATACCGGCGTTGTGTTCTTTCAGCAGAGCCATGTCTATTCTTGGTTTGTAATAAAATCCCTCAAATTGAGCGATACTCGCCAGTTTCATCAGGTTTTGATACCCTGTGTGATTCATAGCCAAAAGGACGATGTGAAAGGCGATGGTGCCGTCGACTATTTTTTTAACCCGCATATCCCCCGGGGCGATGTACAATTCACAACCGACTATTGGTTTTATGCCGGCCTTTTTCGCCTTTGAATAGAATTCCAGTGCGCCATACATTGCGCCGTGATCGGTAATCGCCACGCTGTCCATGCCGTATTCTTTACATTTGTCGAGAAGATCGGCAATGCGGATAGCTCCGTCGAGCAGGCTGTATTGGGAATGAACATGAAGATGGGTAAATCCTGCACTCATAATTATTTTTTTAATCCTTGTATGCTTTCGAGATGCGCGCCGAGGAGGACAGTGCCATCAAGTTTTGCACCGGTTACGGTTGCGCGAATAAGATTACTGCCGGTGAGGTCTGCGTCTGAAAGATCGCAATTGCTCAGGTCGGCGCCGGCCAGATTGGTTCCGGCAAGGTTTGCCCTGGCGAGATTGGCCCCGGAGAGATTTGCCCGACGCAGATTGGCTTCGCGCAGATCGGCATCCGACAGATCAGCCCCGGCAAGGTTCGCGGCAATCAGCTCGGCACCTCTGAGATCAACACCGGCAAAATTGCAAGCAGGACAATTACGGGCAAGGCTGAGCAGGGCACGTTTTTTCTCCGCTGCGGAAAGGACGACGGTCGTCCTGGCATGGTTCGAGTCGGAGAGGTCAGCGGGGCTCCTGGGGCGTTGGCCATCAGGATAATTGCTTTCTTTTCGGGAGTGGTCTGCGGCTTGAAGGTCATTTCCCGCCGACATCGTGCCGGTGTAATATCGTGCACCGTTTGTAGTGAAAAACACATAGTGGCCTTTATCGTTAAAAACCTGGTAACATTTAAGATCCCCATAATACCAGAGATCAAATTTCATGCAGAGCCGGCCATCGGACGAGATACTCCATTTTCCCGAATCTTTGACGCCCTGGCGATTTGTCGCGGCCAGGTGACCATTTGGCAGATAGTGCACTTGTGCATCAAAATCGATTGCTTCGAGGTGGAGACTCTGGTTGCTGATCAATTCCTGCAACTGTTGCTGGGGGAGGGGTTTTTTCCCGTCGGCCAGAAATTGGTTTATTGTCACAGGCGCACAAGCGCAAAGCAGCGTGAGAATCACCAATGAAAAATAACAGCGTAGTTGACGTTTCACTCAGCTACTCCTTGGGGTGAATGATCTGGGAATGGTTATCAGATGGAGGTTGAAACTAAAGTAATAGCACAGAAAAAAACTTTTTGCACAAGAATTCATCGGGGCTAGCTTCTGGCAATAAATGATGATAAAACATATATATATATATCGGTATCACCGCTTGTTGTTCTTGGCTGGAAGACGCGTTGTCCTTTGAGGTCAGCTGCCATTTTTTCTGATAGCATACCACTAAGAAGAGATTACGGCAGCCCGGCTTCCTGTTTTTTTCTTAAATAACCGGAAATAAAATTTTACTTCATGATAAACTTGAGTCGAAAGGTAAAATGTGTTTGCATAACCTTGCGCTGAAAGAACTTCAGGTGGCCCTTCTTTGGCATATTTCATGATCGGTTTTAAAATTATAAGAAAGAGCAGTACAAGAAAGAGCAGTATGAGGGGGTATTGATGGAACTTGAATCACGTCACGATGTTGAAGTGTCCCTGCAGGGCAATATCGCCACCATTGAGCTGAACAATATTTTCCAGTTTTTTGATTATGCCGCAGTTTCCGGGGAATTGCGTATTGTCACCGAGCAGAACAACGCGCACTTTTTTTTCCAGCAGGGAATGCTCATATATGGCGCCTTACGTGTCAATCAGAAAAAGATAGGAGATTTACTGCTCGAGTCTAAGCTTGTAACTTCCGCGCAATTGTCGCGTTGTCTCGATATTCACGCGCAGCACCACAGACGGCGACGGCTCGGTGAAATTCTTGTGAGAGAAGGATTTCTCCAATTCGACAGTTTGGCAGAAATGCTGAAAATACAGGCGAAAGAGGCGTTTTTTGCCACCCTTTCCTGGAAAAAAGGCATGTTTTTCTTTTATTCCGAACAATATCCGGCAAAGGAAGAGATTTTAATAAATGAGCGTATTGATCATCTGATACTAGAAGGCATTGTCCGCCTAGATGAGTCGTCTTGACCGCTATTTCGAACAATTCTTCCCTCATTCGAGGTGGACCGGAGCGCTTTTCTGCGCCTCCTTTTGCCGGTCCCGTTCAATGTTAAAACGTTCTTTAATTTTGGCGTAGGAAACAAGTTCCACCTCCCGGTCTGACGGGGTGAGAAAAGATTCGAGCTTGGTTTTCAGAATAACCGGATTGAGTTCGGAGTTGATAGAGATAACCCCCTCCATTATGATCTTTTGCAGCAGCAGTTCCTGATTTGTCCGTTCCTTGATGTTTGAGGCAAATGGAAGAAAGAAAAAATTGGCGAGAATCAGGCCGTACAAGGTTGAGGTGAGCGCGATGGGGATGGCCCGCAATATCACAGAAGTGTCACCAATACCGCCCAGCATGGTAATAAGACCAACCACTGATCCGACGATGCCGAAGGCTGGAAGGTAGTCGGCGATCGCCCTCAGTACCCGTTCTGAATCTTCTCGTCTCAAACGGAAAAAGTACATCTCCGTGTTCAGGATATCACGAATCTGGTCGATCTTATACCCATCAACCAGACAACCAAGGGCCCTCCTCAGAAAAAGTATTGTTGTTTCGTTTTCTTTGTCCTGCAGGGAGAGTATGCCTTCCATTCGGGATCGAATAGATAAGTCAATGAGAATATTGATTATCTCTGTTTCCTTCATGATCGGCTTACGGTATGAGGTAATCAGAACTTTCGTCACGATTTTCAGCTGTTCAAATTTGAAGCTGATCAGCGCGGCGGACACGGTACCGCCACAAACAATCAGGAGACCGGAGATATTAAAATAGAGACTGACATTGCCGTGAATAATAAATCCGATAATGAAGAGGCCGCTGCTGAGAATGAGGCCGAGGATGTTTTTGTTTTTCATAAAAATAGCGGATATTGTTACTGCAGGTTTTCCGGTGTGGCCGGTAATGGATTGGGCAGTCTTTTGGAGATAATGATTTCAACTCTGCGGTTTTTACCACGATTTTCGGCTGTGGTGTTCGGGGCGATCGGCCGATAGGAGGAATATCCGCTGACCACGAATTGATTCGGATTCATGTCCATTTCATCAATCAGAAATTGAGCCACGGTACTCGCCCGGGCGACCGAAAGTTCCCAATTGCTTTTGAACCGATTGGAACGCATCGGCAGATTGTCCGTATGGCCGACGATATTTATCATGTAGGGCGTATGCATCATGAATTCGACGATTTTCTGCAGTGATGTTCTTGCCTCTTCAGACAGCTCGCTCTCCCCAAGAGAAAACAGAAGATCACCGGTAAGCATAATGCGCATTGTTTTATCTGGAATGATATCGATTGCGGCGAATTTATCAAGGTTATTAGTGTGCAGAGCCTCCTTGCTCAGGGCGTAGATTTCCTGGAATTTGTCGGCTTCTGCCGGTTGGGGTTGTTCAATTCCCAGTGGTGGGGGCAGAGGGATTGCCTCCTCTGGGGCTGGAGGCGGAGAAACAGCGTCCTGAACCGGGCTCGTCTCGCCATTAGCAACAATCGGGGCGGGTTGATCCGGTTGAGTGGTGGTGGCTATCGGCTCAGCTGCCTGTTGGTGATTTTCTGCAGACCCGACGGTCTCTGGTGGCAGCATGGGTTCGGCGGGATAAACTGCATCAGCTTCCAGGGACTCGGTTTTTACTTGTTCGACCTTTTTAACCGTCCCCCCGGTAATAAGAGGCAGGCTGGGATGTATTGGCGCAAAAGGAAAAGAGGCACCGCTCGAATCGAGGGTCTGCAGGGCCTCAGTCGTATCGCCGCCAATGATTTCCGGTGTCGTTTTTTGAAGAAATTCCTGGTTTGCCGTCTGATAGACATACATACTGAGGAAAAGGACAAACATGGTCATCATTAGATCGGACCAGGCTATCGACCAATGCGACGCACGCGGTAACGAGGAAGTAAAGGTGTTGTCGTCAATATGAAAAACAGTATTGCTCGGAAATCGCCTGTCAATATTGACAAAATGCGAAGCATAGCTGTTTCTGGCCGATCCGGTTGGGAAATCATTAATTTTCAGGAAACCTTCCTGGGAGGAACGAGAGGATGTTCGTTCCTCCGGATGTGCGCTTATATTTGTCATCACAATTATATGGTATGACCATATCAGTCCTGAGGATAAAAACAGGAACATCCCTTTTCCTGCTGGTCTTGTTGCTTCACCACTGCTCTCCCTATCATATCGTCAAAAAATGAAACATCTATAGGAGAGATTCTGCGTAACAGGGGAAAACCGGTCTGCCCCTCTGGTGTCTTCTCAAAACAAACGCCTTTCTCAGGCGATATTTTTTTTGAATTCCTCAACGCCGATTCTTTCTATGAAACGCGATGCCCGTTCTTTTTTCTTTGCATGTTCCTTGTAGAAAGATACGCACTTGTTGATCAGCAGAATTGCCTCATCATCCGACAGATCGGTGGCGATAATATCGCCGACCCTGGCTTTATTTCCTGAATGACCGCCAAAAGAAATTGTCCAGCCGTTTTTTTTGCCAAGTAACCCGATGTCCCGAACAAAGTTTTCAGCACAGCAAAACTGACATCCGGAAACGCCAATCTTAAGTTTGGCTGGCATTGTTTTCTCGGCCAAGAGCTTTTCTAGACGGATGCCGAATCCCAGCGAGTCACGTACCCCAAATTTACACACTTCGGTTCCTGGACAGGCCTGGACATAATGGAGACAAAGCTCTGTTGCTTGACCCGGATCCATGCCAAGATCGTGATAGACGTCCTGGAGATCTTTTTCTTTTAAACCAACCAGGGCAATGCGTTGGCCGGAAGTGAGTTTGACAAGCGGAATGTCGTATTTTTCCACTGCATCAGCTATGGCCCGTAGATGGTTTCGATCGAGTAAGCCCCCGGGAATGCGGGGGACAATCGCATAGGTTGTATTATCTCTTTGCAAAATAGCATTTTGGGTTGGGGTCGGTGGCATGATATCCTCCTGATAAAGAGTAAATGATTTTATAAATATTAGTAAACAGGCTTGAAGTCGAAGAAATGACGGGTCTCAAGCCGTCTATAGGTGTGGGTTTCACCCCGGGCAACAAAGGATTGGGTAATTGCACCATTGGGGGTAAAACGAACGCCCTCAAGAAACTCACCATCTGTAATACCTGTTGCGGCAATAGCAACTTCTTTACTGCGTATAAGATCCTGAGCGCGGAAGATTTTCTCAAAATCAGTAATGCCGTGTTGGGTTGCTTCTTTCCGGTCTCGATCATTTTCGTAGAAAATCTTTCCCTCAAAATAGCCCCCGAGGCAACTGATGGCCGCAGCGACCAAGACCGCCTCCGGAGCGTAGCCGTAGCCAATATAAATATCGGCCTTCTCGCCGGTGATAGCGGCAAGACAGCCGGACACCTCCCCCTCGTCAATCAATTTGATACGGGCACCGCAACTTCGTACCTCATGGATCAACTGTTTATGTCTGGTCTGGTTGAGAATACAGACCGTGACATTCTCGGTGTATTTTTTCAGAGCTCTGGCAACTCGCTTGACATTTAAAATGGGTGGTTGATTTATATCGATCACTTCACCGACCTGTGGGCCAACGGCAATCTTGTACATATTAAGATTAGGTACAGATTGTATTGATCCGGTTTTGGCTATGACGGCAAATGAGGTTGAGTTGTTTTTTCCGTCAGCTGCGGAACGATATGCTTCCAGGGCGATGGCCATGAGATCGGTCTTCTCCCCACCTTTACCGAGAACAGGTGGTAATTGAAATGTTTCCGGCCGATTCAGGAAACGGTCATTCATCAACACGCCTTCGATAGCGAGACGGTTCAAGGTCTTGGTGATTGCTCTTCGGGTCTGGTTAAGGATATCGATATGATCACCGAGGCCCTGCAGGCGGGCAGCCGTCAATGCAGCAATTTCGGTGGCCCGGACAATTTCCATTCCGTAGTTAGTATCCATGGCGGTTTTTTAGAAAAGTTTTATAAGGAGGAAGAGGGGAGGCCGTTCTGTTCTCCGCATTCCAACAGACGCTGCATGATTGTATCCCTTTCCTGCATGAGTTTTTTCCCGGCTATCGTATCTTTTATTTTCATGGGCCGTCGAAACTCATCAATCAACTCAATATCGAGAGGGGCTGATTCAAGTTTTTTTTCTGCTTCCCTGATTTCATCAGGCGTGGGCAGAATGATCCCGTAAAGCTGATGGGGGGTGTGCACCAGGGAATGTCCCCTGTTATAGTAAGCGGCAGCAAAACCACCGTCGACATTAATAGCGACACCATCTTCACTGGCCATCTGGATACCTTTCTTGTAATTCACTGGCGTGTGGCCAAAAATGACCCTTTGCACGCCAAATTCCTGCTGCATTTTTTTCTTAAAAGAACTCGTCTGCATATTGTCCTTCCAGAAAAGGCTTCTCTCAAGATGTGTATCTTTATCTATCAAAAAATATCTTTCAAAGGTCTTCATGGCATGTTTGCCGAAAAAAGGTGATTTTGGACCGCACCACAAATAGAAGAAGAGCGCCTGATCTGCATCTTTCTGGTCTTTTCCCTCAAGATAATTGTCGCCGACTCTGGCAATGGTATCCTGGATAAAATTGAGGAGATTCTTTCCTTTTCGACCAAGAAATTCTTCGAATTCTCCATCAGGAGTTGACGGTACTAATGCATGAATGTTGAGAAAATTATTCTGAATATGATAGGTTTTACCTTTTGTAAAAAGAAACTGAAGCAGCCGCTTGAGATGGCGGTTGGTGGTGAACTGCTTGACGAGATCTTCGACAATCATCGCTTCCTCTTCCGTCAATTTGCCGGGATCATTGTCGTCGAGAGTGGGAAAATGCGTGTCATTAAGACCTTTGGCCGTAGCGGATCGTAGCATCTCGGCCAGCCGGCCGAGCCAGAGTCGAGAATTCATCTCATACTGGGGAAAGTTAAGTATGGTCTGTTCTTCGAGTTTAAATTGAATTATCGCCAGGGCCTTTTCCATGGAGCGGCCTTTATCGGTCTTTGCCTTGAAATTGCCGGTAACTTTTTGCACAGGGTAGGTCCGTTCGGCAAATTCAGCGAGTAGTTTCGTATCAAAACGTAGCCGATCGAGAAACTCAAAGTGATCATAACGGCAGGTAATGCGCAGTGCTTCGGCGATGAGGGAGCGATTTCCGGAGGCAGCTCCCATCCAGAGGATATCGTGGTTGCCAAAGACATAATCAACCCCGTTTCGATAAAAGTGGGAAGAGAGTATGCGGAGAATTTTGTCGGGTTGTGGACCCCTGTCGAAAACATCCCCTAAGACTTGAATACGGTCAAGCAAGACCTGACGGATTGCATGGGATAAATGAGAAATTAACCGGTCCGCAATTATTTTTTCTTCAAAAATTGGATCAGGTACCGGTAACCCGGACAAAAGTCGATTGATGACATCCCTGAATTCAGGACGGAATATTTCGCGCTCTTGCGACCGAATGTTGGTCAGCTTGTATTTGAGTATTTCAACAAAGCACAGTATCACATCCTGCATATCCATCTGGATACTTTCATCATGAAAGTAATGCTGCTTTCTGATAATTTTCGTGAGGTATTGGATTTTTTCAGAGCTGAAGGTTGTGGGTAAAGCCTCTTTGCAGGTTTGGTACAGCATACCGAATCTACCTCTGAGAATCGATTTAAACCGGTCGCCTTCTCCATGGAGATCACTTATCCACAATGTCGTAGGGATATTCGAATTCAGTTCCAGCTCAAGATCAAGCAGTTTATTCGAAAGTTTGTCGATTTCACTGACCCTGACTCGGGTGATTCGTCTGTTAACATTGTTTTGTGTCTGGGGAGGGGACATATTTTCACCTATATGACAGGAATGAAAAAAATGAAAAATACCAAACAAGACACCTAACCCCGATAAAAGGGGACACCAGCCGGGGCTCTTTTCAGTACCCGCAAAGCACGGGTATAAGTGCCGTGAGACCGTTTTTTTTAAAAAAAAGCAAACAAGCTGTAAGATAATAATGGGGCAATCTTTCTGAATGTATTTGCATCACCCCAATAAAAAGTACTATAGCAAAAGATTAATGAATTGGCTAGAAAATCGAAAGATTAAATCTCAGCGGAGAGACTTGTTGTAATGGTTTTTGATTAGGAAAACGTACAGATAAAGCTATGTTGGTGGTCAAACTGCCCAGCTGCTAGCCGCAAACGACAAAAGCCCCTGACACGAAGGTGTCAGGGGCTTTTGTCGTATAAAAAACGGCGGTGTCCTACTCTCCCACACAGTCGCCCGTGCAGTACCATCGGCGCAAAAGAGCTTAACTTCCGTGTTCGGAATGGGAACGGGTGGATCCTCTTTGCTATGACCGCCGTAAAAATTGTTTCGATGTCGGTGGGGG
>CAMBBS010000018.1 GCA_945863875.1 Desulfopila aestuarii DSM 18488 | reverse complement strand
CATCGCCGCCTTCTATCCCGTCTGCGTCAAACATGTGACCACGGTTGACGGCATCAGCCGGCAGGTGAAATTTCAGGCCAAAGGAACCCAGGTTATTGAGCCGGGCTGGACCATTCTCTTCCCGAAAAAGAAGGTGAACCAGGACGCTGCCGACGACCAGGCCTTGCCCGGCTTTACCACAGGGGAAACCGGAACGCATGAGCCGTCCCTGCGCGAAGGCAAGACCAAGCCTCCCAGTCACTTCACCGAAAACTCGCTGCTCGGCGCCATGGAGGCCGCCGGCAAGTTTGTCGAAGACGACACCCTGCGTGAGGCGCTCAAAGAACGTGGCATCGGCACGCCGGCCACCCGCGCCGCCATCATCGAAACCCTGCTCCGCCGTAACTATATCCAGCGCGAGAAAAAACAACTGCGCTGCACCGACATGGGCCGCACCCTGATCGCCCTCATCCAGGACCCGCTGCTCAAATCGCCGGAGATGACTGGGGAGTGGGAGGAAAAACTGAAAAAAATCGAGCGCAGCCAACTCGACCCCGACACCTTTATGGCCGGGATCAGCGACTACATCCGCACCCTGATCGAACACGGCTCCGCCAAGCGGCTTGATCCCGCACGCTGGGGCAGCTGCCCACTCTGCGGCAAAGAGGTAATCAAGGGGAACCGGGCCTACGGCTGTTCCGGCTGGGCAGGAGGTTGTCCTTTTGTGCTTGCAGCGGAGTGTAAAGGGGTCACGCTTACGCCCAGTCAGGTTCAGGCCCTGCTGCAACTGCGCGTCCTGCCGCACCCGGTCAGGATCGAGAACGAGCCGCGCATCCTCATCCTCTCCACTCAGGGGCTGATTATGGACCTGCGGCTGCCCTCCGCCGACCGGCAAAAAAACATCGTCAAGGAAAATCGTCCTGCCAGGTCCCCGATCAGGAAGAATGAATAGCTGGCAGCTATCACCTCCCTCGCTATTTCCCGGTTCCAGACTGTCAACATAGCATACGGTTCTCTTTTTCTCTCCTTCCTTCAAGCTGATACCAAGGCCTCGATTGTCGGCATGATTGCCCAATCAGTGATCGCGCAATGTCTTGAAATTCCCATGTAGTCTGCCAATAGTAGTTTCTGATAATTGACATCCCCTTCGGCCGAAAGACCGAGAATTCCCCCAGCACCTACGCATGAGCAGACGCTTCTGAGCAGTTGCTTTGATGGAATCCTGCTGCTGGCGGCATGACGGCACCACTCACTTCACTGGCGAACCGGGCAGGTCCTGCCCTTTTGATATGTATGGCGCCAACCAGATCGGCGTGTTCCGCGAAACCGCAATTCCAGGCCGATCCCGACGGAAGAGGCGGATGGATGTATTGGTTCGACAGCTTGCCGCCCGGTCTGAATCGAGACATACCAATGATCCCCCCGCCTGGACACGGTGACATTTCCTGGTGTTGCCTCGATCACGCGGCTGATGATAAACCGAACCCGTCCTCTCTAGGGCAGGAAAACCCGAGGCCCATCCAGCTTGAAACCTTGCGGGTATCGAAAGGAATCAATGCCCTGGCCTTTTTTCTTGAACCGGGGAAACCGCTGCGGATTCTTTTTATCGATCGTCACCCTGGGAGCCTTGTCGAGCAACCTCATGGTTTGTTGCAGAGTTTGCTATTGCGCCCCGGCTAACCAGATCGTCTCTTCTTCCTTCTACCAGCCGGTGAGAGTCCACCAGAGCGCGGCATGGTTGAGAACCTTCTCCCCGGTATTGAGACACTCCTTCTGTAAAGCAATGGCTTTGTTCCAGACGAACCGGCAGCACCCGGCCTGTTGCCGGAACAATTGCTGCTGATATTGTTTGACCTTCAGCCTCTATTTAAATGCCTTGCGTATCTTCGTAAGGTAAATTATACTTTGGTCTATGGAGACAAATAACGAGATTCGAACAGGAAGACACTGCCTTTTCAATATGCACGTCCATCTGGTGTTTGTGACCAAATACCGGAAAAAAGTGTTGGATGGAAAAGCTATCGAAATACTCCGGGAATCTTTTGCCGGGATCTGCCGGAAGTCTGCAGCTGAACTGATCGAGATGAACGGAAAAGAGGACCATGTTCATCTGCTCGTTTTTTATCCGCCCAAGGTGGCCGTCTCTGCCCTGGTGAACGGTCTGAAGGGCGCTTCGTCCAGGATATTGAGGAAGCGTTATCCCGGGATAGCCGAAAGGTATTACAAAGATGTTCTGTGGAGTCCGAGCTACTTTGCGGCCTCCTGCGGCGGTGCGCCGATCTCCATTATCCGGCAGTATGTCGAACAGCAACAGACACCGGAGTAATAGCTTACGCCTTGTCGCCCCGGCCAGAAGGACCGGGCTTTACTGCGCGTTTTTGGTAATGCTGCCAAGTTTCCACCCAATCTTCATAGGAATGCATGGGATGAAAAGATTGTTATTGCTGCTTACACTCTTTATTCCGTCGACTGCCTTGGCGGCTATACCAGCCACACCGATCATGACCCTTTACCGTTTTAACAGCGCGCTCGAAATCCCCTACTACAGCAGCAAAAACTTTCGCGATACAGGGCCATCAGCACCGGTGGGTACGCTCGCTCAAGGTTCGTCGGTCGTGCCTTGTATAGTCGTGGACGACGGGCTCCCGTTAACCGATAGCCAGGGCGTTCCTTATATTGGCTTTAGTGTGATTATGGATTCGCGCACAGCGACGCCGGCTTCAGCGGAACGTTACAGAAACGCCGTTAAGAGCCGGCAAGCAATGACCGTCGACAATCACCATTGCGAAGGTGGTGTCCAATATGTTCTTGATGTCCGAAGGCTTTATGCGATGACCAAAGCGCCTTTTTTCGATCCCCCTCCCCGAGCCAAAGTCAGTACTGCCGCAACGCTGCCACGCGGCGAGTTGGATCAAATCATTCGAGCCTTTCACAATTCGACCTATTGCGACAGCATTAATCAGCGTCTGACCGGCCGTCGCGATGCTTTACAGGGGGCCTGGGACCGCTTCATCCGTAATCAGCAAAACCGCTGGTCAAATAGTTCCCTGCTGCGCGCCAAGTATCTGGATTACACCATGCGCACCGCGATTTTCGAAGGACATCTGGAACGTGGCTGTAACGCCTATGGCGCCTGTGAACGTAATATTATTGCCCTCTCGATCCGTAACCGTGCCCTCGAGTCGTGTGTCAGGCGTCAGGGATGCGAGGCTCCTGGAGATTTTCAAGGCGTTTCATCGAACATCTCGCAGTACAACATCTGGGATGAATACTTGACGCAAATTTCCGGATTGACCTCCTGCTTCCTGCGCGACGATTTAGCCGGTGACCGATATTACAGCAAGCTGCAAAGCATGTACGCACAGAACCTGGATGATGTGCAACGCATCTTATTTGGCAACGATCAAGACCTCACGGCGATTTTCCCGGATAATTCGCTGTCGGACCTGAAAAAACTTAAACATTATTATCATGCCCCGGCGATGGGGAAATGCTTTCCCAATCACGACCGGGTCGAGTATATGTCAGGGGCGGTAGCTCGCAGTGGAAACAATTTCGCGCTGATAGCCGATTCCCGGATTAGGGTGGATCAAAAGACGGAAGGAGGGTATTTTTTTCGTAGCTTCTTCGTATGGGAAGGCCCGGCCAGGGATGTCGTCTCAGTTGTTGACAACTATCCAGGATTCGTCGTGGATGGGAGACGGGTCACCCTGAAAGCACCGTCCAGATGTGCTCCCTATGGAATTCCGAGCGGCTGTAGGTTCAACGAGATCGGACGCTATCGAAAAACACCCTCCTGGATTAATGCCGGTAAACCGCTGGAACTGAGATGTCGCGTGGCTGATAAAGGAGAAACTTGCCAGGGAGGAGAAGTATCGAAAACAGTCAAAGTTGGCGGGGTATGTGATACCCAGATGAGGCCGATCACAGGTGTCAAGTAGGAAATGCCAAACCCCTTATAGACCCTGCAATCCGGTTTCGAGAGGCCTATCCCCATCTTTCGTGTAGTCAAGAGCAAAAGCTGTTTGCCCCCGGTGGACCACTGATTCCAGAACATCAAAAAAGAGATTCCGGAATCATTTTCAGCATAATGTGTATTTGTGCTTAAATGGCTAAGCTTGTTCAGAGGACATTCTCTTTGGTTGTAGACGGCACCGTTACCATCTCCAGTGTTCATTTGAGAATACTTTATTTTCTCGGTGAGATCGATCTATGGATGAAACCCACGATATGTATCTGTGTCAGTTGAGTGTAACAGTATCCTGTGGGGCCTGTTGCGGTTTGTATAATTTACCGAATCTATCACGTGAAAAACTTGAGATATTGTTGTCAAGGCGAACGAAGGATTTCGAATCGGTCCCCAGAACTGAAGACGGGCTTTTCCAATTTCAAAGAAGAAACAAAGGGCCACACAGGCTGTCACGACCGTTTCCCCAATTGCACCACTGCCCTTTTTTGGGGTTGATCGGTGATGAGAAACGGTGCGTTGGTTGCCTCCTCCACCCATCAATGCCCGGTAACAATGGCGTGGATTATCGCTCTCTGAGCTGGTATGGTGAAATGGCATGCCGCACCTACTTTTGCCCCACAACCAATAAACTCCCTTGCGTCTACCAATCGATTCTTACAATGGCCATTGACAATTGGTATGATTTCGGACTGATTGTGACAGAGCATTCCTTGGTGACAGCCTATTTCAAGGAAGTAGAATCTCGCCTTGGACGGCGTATCGCGGTAAGTGATTATACGCAAAATATCCTGGCAACGGGTGCTTTTACAGAATTTACCGACCTCAAGTCCAGATGGCCTTATCGAAGGCACGATGCCCCCGGCCCCTGCAACTTTTTCTTTGAAAACGGCCTATATCCCAGGCCAGCTGTCTTTCGTGCAACTCCGGATATCCGTCTCTCCCCTTATGAAAAGATCCTCAGGGAGCTAGATACCGGCTTTTCATCTGCAAAAGAGATTGAAGCAGCAGATCAGTTATTGGACGAGCTGTTTCTTAAAGCCGAGCGGGCATTCATGTAATCACACACCCCTGGGAAGAGGAGGAAAGCGTATGCAAAGTGGATCATGTGATGAGAGCGCATTCGTTAGAGCAGGCCATTAGTAGCTAACGTATAGTCTTCCGGTATCCATACTCATCATGCTGGTAGCCTCATTGCAGCTTTGGCAACGGCACGTTACATTCGAGCGATGGCGAATTCATCGGTCGAAATTTCAAAATCCTGAAAAATGTTTTTCATTAATAGAGGTCTTATGCAAAGAGAACTTACTCCGGAGAGATTAAAGTTTCTTGAACAGGATTATCAGAGAGGATTTATAAAATTCTGCGGCTTTCAGGTATCAAAAATAGAGGCAGGTATGTTTGAATCCACGATAATCATCGGAGCAAACCATAAAACCCAGGATAATTTTATTCATGCTGGATTGATTGCGACCATGTCTGACCATACAGCTGGATATGCTGCCTACACTCTAGTTCCCGACGATGTCAGGATATTGACCGTCGAATTTAAAATTAATTTCTTGAAACCAGCATATGGGAATGCATTAAAATGTCAATCAGAAGTCATAAACCAAGGAAAAAATATCATAGTGGCTGAATCCTCGGTATTTGATGTCAGAGATACTGACGAAAAAATGGTCTCTAAAAGCACTATCACTTTGATGGCTCTCCAAGCCGAAAGACTTGCGACCAAGGACCGCTAACAGGGAGTAAAGTTTGGAACAGGTCAAAGATAGATTGTCATTTTGTGGCGAAAAAGGGGAATGGTGAACCGAATAATACTCCAGGAAAAAATCTACGGCGGTACCGTCGAGTCGCGATTGGCCTTTGGTCTTTTACTTTTCAGAAAACTTGGCAAACTCCTTGCTGAGCTTACCGGTATCTCTGTAGCCCTTGATCGTATGCGAACTCAGGAAAAGAATTTAGCCACTCACATGCAGGACCTTCTGCTCGGCAGAGTCTGTTCTTCCTGTGCAGTGTCCGATAGTGGAGGCTGCTGTAGCAGGTCCATGGCTGGTGAGACGGACAGTCTGACAATCCTCATAAACCTGTTGGCGGGAGTCGATGTCGCCCAGGTCAACTATAGTCCTGCAGAGTGCTGCTATCTGAGTGCTGCAACTGGCTGTATTTTCACTTTTAAGCCCATTTTTTGTCTTAACTATAATTGTCACAGAATTAAGGTGCAGGTAAACGGTTCGGGCTTGCGGCAACTGGAAAAGCTGACTGCGGTATTGCTTGGCAGTCAATATGAGGTTGAAATGCTCCTTTTTCGCCTTCTGATTACCAATGAATCTCTACAAAAGAAAGTCACATCAGGGGATTAGTGAAGATTCTTTATTGATTATTGATAAAGGTAATAAAAAATCCCTCTAAACTTGTGAAGATAAGCTCGACCTATTTTATCAACAGGACAGCTCAGCTTTTTCCTGAGATTTCTGAGTGACTGATAGTGAGCGATCTTGAAACCACACACTGTCAAGGCCCAGTATAGCTACGTTGGCTTCGAAAAAGGCATACCTGTTTTGTCACCTGGTTGTCTGGTTGGAGCCAATCCGGAATAAGATAAGCTACTGAACTTTGGCCTCGATTTAAGATTGCTGGCTGACATCTTTTCTCAGGTAAGCTATAATTCAGGCAAGGCCAAACATGGAAATAACTTATCTCTGGTTTGATGTTGATGCACCTGAGATATGCCGGACTCACCCGTGAATATTGAGGCAATTGACCACATCGTCTTGACAGTCAAAGACACCAATGCCACTTGTGCGTTCTATGTTCAGGTGCTTGGAATGCGAGTCATCACCTTTGGTAATGGTAGAAAAGGTCTGTCTTTGGGGACACAGAAGATCAATCTTCATCAGCATGGACAAGAGTTCGAGCCAAAGGCGAAAAAATTTACTCCGGGATCCGCCGATCTATGTTTTATCACAGCGACACCCATTTTAGAAAAAAAAACACCTCAGCGTGAATGGTGTTGAAATACTAGAAGGCCAAGTCTAGCAAACAGGTGCCGTATGTACTATCAAATCAGTGTATTTCCGAGACCTTGACGGAAACCTGGTTGAGGTATCGAATTATGGGAATGTATAACAACACCCTTCCGTGGACGCTTTAGGCAGCACGGTCCTCTTGCCGTTAATATTGCCTCCGCAATATACCTTATCAGCTTCCACCTCACAGATGGGCTGGCGACTACGTCACGCTTCGCTGTCCCCAAAGAGCTTCAGGAAGAAAGTCATCTTTATTGGTTGCGACTTGTTCATAGGATTACCAGATGACATCTAACGTTATAGACACTTATCCCAAAATACGCTTCTATAAAAAATTCTTCTCCTTTCATATATTATTGTTTATAGGTTTGATTAACCCTTTCAAGATTGGGAGGCGAATTTGCTTTTACTGCGCTTCTCACCTATCAGAGGCGCAGGGTCCCGATCAATCAAGTCTTGACTTCAGATACTGCGGTGTCTGTGGCTGGTGGTGGAAAAAAGAAGCCGTGAATTATAAAGGGCTTGCACAGTACATGCATCACATTTAACATTAAAAGAACTGGGCTGGCGATACCTCCTTACAACTGGCCGATTCGTTAAAGGTAGAATAGGCTTTTCCCTATTGTCACTTGATGCAGACCTCGTAAAAACCGGACATCTGATTGATCGTAACTGTTTGATTACAGAACATATAACATGATAATTGGACAATCCAAGTCAAGAAAATAGGTTAATTTCGTCATTTTTACAGCAATGCGATACATTTTGATTTAATGAGAACTTAAATGTGTCCATTAATTTTACCTATTTCCAGGATGCGTTTACCAGGTCTGTAATGTGGTTCCTGACTCCTTATGGTGGGCCCATTATCACTTAATATGGGTTGGGGCGTTTATTATCGAGGGTCACAACAGTTACCGCTGCTTGGGTTTGTAACTCCGGCAAGATACCATAGTCTTTCAAAAATTTAGGAGGAGTTATGCTTCGCTTATCCATTTCCACCATGACCGTTGCTGCAGTTTTCCTTATGATGTTCGTTGTCTCGAGTCCGGCCCTGGCGGATGACGTGACGGATTCCATCAACGAAGCATTGAAACAATACGACAGTGGGGAATTTGCTGGTGCAGTGCAGAACCTTGATTACGCGTCACAGCTTATTCGACAGAAAAAAGGCGGACAACTAGAGGCGTTTTTACCGGCACCCATTTCCGGATGGGAAGCGGAAGAAGCAACCTCCCAGGCCATGGGATCAGCCATGCTTGGAGGAGGGGTTACTGCAGAACGTTCTTACAGCAAAGGTGATAGCCACCTGAGTGTGAAAATCATTACTGATTCCCCAATGATGCAGGGAATGATGATGATGTTTTCCAATCCCATGCTGGCCACATCAGATGGAGGAAAACTTGAAAAGATCAACGGAGAGCAGGCTATTGTGAAATACAGTAACGAAGACAAGGCTGGTACTGTCACCATAGTGATTGCCGGGCGTTTTCTCATCACGGTTGAGGGAAACAATATCGACAAAAAAGATTTAACGGCCTTTACCCAAGCAATCGAGTTCAAAAAACTGGCTGCGATGCCATAGCGAGATGCAGATGAGGGGAAGTCCGCATGCGTTTTCATTGCTCACATTGATGAAGAGCAAAGGCATCGCATATCATAAAGTGGCCCCCCTTAGCTGTAGCGACTTGCTGTCATAAGTGCTCAGGACCGCAATAATAGCAACTGAGGCCACAATCATAAATTCAGGCATTCATTTTCCGGATGAACCTCAACAATAATCCGTGATGCCAAGAAAGGATGACGAGATTAATATTGCCCGTGTCATGTCACACTTCAAATGTTAGTTAGAAACGGTATGGTCAATAAAAATGGAGACGACCATACCCAAAATCAACTACTGGTTTTCACTGAGCCAAGACGAGCGTAGTGACCTCGAGGCTATTGTTACCAAAGGAAATCATAACTCTCAGAAAGTGATGAATACATTGATTCTTCTGAATTACAAGCCACAAGGCATTGGATCGATAGGAGTTGCCTGGAGTCGTGATAACTTGAGATTCAGGAATAATCTCAAGCATCTTTGACGGTGTAGCTTTCGTTAAGAAGCGCCACAAGAAATAATAACGAAATTGTACGGTTTTTTAAAGGGTCAGTCGATTCATTTCTGATTAGCGTTTCACCCGGCCTTCGGCCAGGGTTTGTCATAACGTTACTTGGAAGATCGCACAGGAGGTCCAAAACACAGATACTCAACGACCATTTCTGTTACTGTTGTCAACGGTGACAAAACTCAAAATTGCGTTTTTTTGTCATGGCCCTCTATTAGAATAACCCATCCGCCACTAAGACACGGATATGCGGATACCAGCGTACGTAATCGCCGAAGGTCATTAATGCTATCGTAACACTTGGAGTGCCCTCCTTTTTGCATAAGACATTCCGGAAGGTCACATATACCACTAAAACCGTCCTGACCGCACAGTAACCGATTACTCGGCAAAAAACTGCTGGTCAGCCTTGCAATTCTCTGGTTAAGAGCCAGGCATCGTATTCGCTAAGAATCTTTGAGCAGTCTATCGTACCCGTAGCAAGAGAGGGAATGGCCCGCAGAAGAATTTCAGCCATCTCCCTTCCCAGACAGCGATATGCCTCGAACTGATCCTCACTGAAAAACTGATCGGCAGTGGTTTCCTGTGGAAATGCTGGGTATTTACCCTTGTGCTTGCGTAACAGTTCCGTCATATCAGGTGTGACAGCCGATTTGATGATGATTATACAGCCTCTGCAGGTTACCATGCCGTTGTCGTCCATGTATTCGATACTACCAATGGTGAAAGGTAGCTCGCACAGTCCCGTCTGCTGCTCCGGATGTATTTTTTCAAGATTGAACTGTACTCTTGTCCGGGTATCAACTTCCAGGTATCCCAGCACATTCATAAGTGACCCGAACGAATAATTAGGGTCGGCTTCCGCGTCGACAGAAATAATCAGTCTGCATCGGCGTTGGAACAAGGAAATGAGACCAAGATTATCTCCCGTATGGCCGCCATCAGATAGACGGATGAGGCGCCTGCGGTGGTCACTTATTCCGAGAGCTTCGAGCATGAGATAGAAAGGCCAGAAAACAACGTCTTCATTCCAATGTGCATATCTGCCATTCTTGTACCCTGGATTTTCCAACCATTGTCCGAGTCGGACATTAAAAAGCGTGGCCGCAAAGGATTGGGCAAAGAAAGTATTTCTGCCAAGGGATGAATCAATGGCTGCTCCGGAAATAGTCATCGCCCGTGCCACTTTTGTCGTTCCGCTTCGATAGTTTCGCGTCGGCATATATTCTGTTGTCGGTGAACCGCAATAGAGCTTACTGAAAATAAAAATATCTGATTTACGCGTCCGTAGTTTCATGTCCCTGTCGGTATTGAGATTCAGACACGCGCAGAACAGATGGTAGGGTGCGGAGGTTGCTGCCTCGCAGATAACGATCGTTCCAATCTTTCGGCTGAATTTCGGGATCTTGCTGAACAGAACTCTTATGGAATTGGCAGCGGTGGTAGAGAGAAAAATTTTAAACATGCTGTTGTCCAAAATCAGTGACTCAACTATTTTCATACTTTTGGCCACAGCTTCCTGGTCAACTACTTTCTGTACAATTGTGCTACAACTTCCACTCCGTCTCACCTTAGACCCGCGCAGTGGTATAGACGATTCTGGAATTCCGTGGAGCTCGGCCAGGAGCATCTCCATATTTTCACGCTTAACTTCCAGATGCGTGCTGTTTTGCCGAGCCGCACCATAGGTCGTCAAGTACGCCTCAACCAGCCTGTCCCGGTAGAAATAATGGAGAGATAGTTTATTGAAATCAAAGACTACTCCGACCAGTGACAGGATCAGTGCGAAACAACCACCATTCATGAGGTAATTGACAACGTCGGGAACTTCCACCAACCAAGACTGTACCATCCAAATGCTCATAGAACCGGCAAAAATGAAAAAGAGAAGAAAGACAACCAGAACGGGTATTGCAATAACAAACTTTTTCGTTGCAATCAGATATTTTTTGATCTTACCCATGAGATAGGAAAATTCCTGACGTTTCTCTTTTTCCGGTGACAATTTCTTAGACCAGGTAATCATCCCTGATACAATCGTGGCAATAAGACCAATGATAGTTGTTGTTGTGTTGGGAATTCGCGGGCCATCAGATGTTCCTTCCGGATTTAACAAAAGACTGGTGAACAATGGGAGGAGGCCGACAAGTAAAAGAAAAAGAGAAATAGCAAGGCAAAGGCCCAACGTGGCACTGAGAAGCGATCTAAAGCCCTTGCTCAAATTATCGGGTGAAGCTATGAAAAACATGAGCGTATCGTCGGTGAAGGAGCTTAAAAGATATACACACAGGGCGACAAGACTGCTGCCTGCGCCAAAGAAAACTGGCAGAAAGACTCCTGTCTCTCCAGGGATTACCGTGGCAACAATAAATGCAGTACCGATTGTAATACCGCCAAAAACCCACAATGTTCTTGATTGATAACACTCTTCACGGGTGTCTCCATGCCGGATAAAAAAGGATTCAGGAAGGATTTTTTGTAAAGTCTTTTGGATCAAAAGAAGGATCAGACAAGCAACGGCGCCACACAAAAATCCGGGAAAAGCGCCGGGTAACGCATAGGTAGTGAAGTAATTGTCGCAGACAACTGTGGTAAGGAGAGAATTTAAACATTGCTGTCCCTGGCTGGTAAGAGAAAGAAGACCGTAAAGAACTGAGGAAGTCATAAGTAGAGCCAGCATAAACATGAAAAAGGTCGCCAGGATACCGGTGATAACCGTACCAACTGCCCGCAATACGTCCCGGCTAAGAAGCCGTCTTTTCCGGACTAGGAATTCGCCGAATGCCCGTAAATGATTAAGGACCATTTGGCGTGACAGACGTCGTGGGTAATTATTGTTTATCCCTGAAGCAGTGGTGTGCAGAGGATACCGGTCAGGCCGGGAAACATCGAAATAGGCCGCCTGGTCTTTTTTGAAGATATATTGCGGCGCGAAGCCGCCCTTTGGCCTTGGTGTGTTGAAAATGTCAGGATCTGTTCCGTCTTCATTGAAAGAAATCAGGCTTGCCAGAGCAGAGCCAACATACCCCCCTCCGGAAACTGTCGTGTGGTAGTCGATATGTCTGAGCAGCCCCGCATCCATAATTTTTTCCAGCACACCCAGATTGACCGTGGCTGAACGAATGCCACCACCGGATGATGCCAAGCCAGTCAACGGCTGGTCTTTGTCAACACCGGCTTTTATCCTGCGGAATTGTACGTATTTGAGCTCATCATTGATGACTTCATCGTGCGATTTTAAAACTTTGAGATCGTTCTCTCCATTATGACGAGCATAGCGTGCCATCAACTGATGAGATATCAGGTACGTTATGGTTGCCGTTGCAGAATAGAGAGCGACAAATTTAAGTCCGGCTGACAGAGTCATGAGCGGCGTCCAGGTTTTGAGCAACTCCTCGTTGGTCGGATTGCGCAAAAAAAAGAAGATGATGGCATTCTCAATAAGATCAAAGATACCTGGAGCAACAGCCAGGCTGATTAGAACTGTCCTGACGGATACGGAACTGCTACGGAAAATACTAGAGAGCAGAGTAAAAATACAGAGGGTTAAAGTGTAGCTTGCAATCAGCCACCAGTCTCGCTTTTGCGAGGCTTTTATCAGTTCCAGTCCATTTCGTCCGGATGCTGTAGAACCCACTTCTTGTTTAGGCGCGATAGTCCAGTTCTGCCACGCAGTAATTATTGTTGCAGTTTTCGCGCCATTCCCGGCCAGTTGCAATTCGATAATACCGTATGAACATTTTTCGCTCAGAAGCCTATTGTACGCACTAATCTGGTAGTACAGCCATCCGGTAAGGAGCAAAAAACAGAGTGCAAGGATAATAAGCAGCTTGCTACTTATTGAAAATAGGATTGAGGAAGATGACTCGAGGTCCCCCCTGTTGGTTTGATTCATGACCGGACACTCCAAGCAATGTGGTAATATCGCGTCACGTCTGTCTGTCTGTATAGCTATGCAAACAAAGCAGATAAAAAGCTTTCGTTGGAAGAACGGAATTATCTTAATGTACCAAGCCGTTAGGGTTTGTCAACGATTAGATTCTCGGATGGACTGGTTTAACAAATAGAGCTGATCAGCCAGAGAATATATCTCATTTAGTGACCAATATATTGTTATGCCGATTAATTTCTTCATAAATCCCGATCTGCAATTGGCCGTGCAGCCTAATTTTATCTTTGCAGTGGTACCAAAAGGATAACAGTATCGTATGAAATCGCTTACGTAAGATCCTATTTTTATTTGTTAATAAGGTGTCGTCAAAAAGGGCACCTATTTCCTTCCCAGGATAAGTTCGGGGTGAGCCTGTCTATTGCCCCAACCCACGTTTGTCACAGATGCAGCATTTAAACGGTATTTTCAACGATTTTCACTCCCTCAATATTTCAAAAATGACACCAAATCAAGGAGCACATGGTTAGCAGGTTATATGTAGTGCCATAATAAACTAGCTGTTAATTTTTTGCTGGAAACATGGTTACCATCCCGCCATGTATCTTCGACAAATAAAAATCAGCGGCCGTAGATCGGGGGATGCCTGCACCACCTTTCGCCTGGCCGCCTCGGAATGGATCGGTGGCCGCGTCAAACAGCGAACCCTCTTGAACCTGGGTACGAACTTCAGCCTGCCGAAAGAGAAATGGCCGGAGCTGTGTACCCGGATCGAGCAGATCCTTGCCGGGCAGGGGGCGTTGTTCCCTGTGGTGGGAGATATTGAGCAGGAGGCACATCGCTATGCTGCACTTTTGATCGGTAAGGGTGGTGCCAAGGACAGGCCAGACGAAAATGGGAGCAGTTTTAACTATCAAGAAGTGGCCGTCAATTCCCTGGAGTTGGTTCGGCCTCGGCCAATTGGTGTTGAACATGTCGGCCTTGGTGCCTTGCAAGAGCTGCATGTACCGCAGATATTTGCCGCTTCCGGGCTGAGCAAGGTGCAGCAGGATGCGGCAGGATGGCAGAGCCAGGCAGTGAACTTGCGACCTATGGCTGGCTGACCGAGCGGAGCGGCCTGGGCGAGCTTTTGGGTTGTGATTATGCCGGGATGTCATTGCTTCGCCTGTATCGAACGTCGGATCTTTTGGTAAAGAACCGGCAAACAATTGAGTCGCTGTTCTGTGCCAGGATCGGTGCATTGTTTGCCCTGGAGACAACGGTGATCCTGTACGATCTGACCAACACCTCTTTCGAAGGAGACGCCGCCGGCAACCATAAGGGGCAACGTGGTCATTCCAAGGAAAAACGATCCGCTTGCCCCCCGGTGACTCTCGGCCTGGTCCTGGATGGCAACGGTTTTGTTCGCCGGTCACGGATGTTCGCCGGCAATGTTTGCGAATCAGCCACCCTCGAGGAAATGATTATTGGGTTGCAGCCCCCTGAAGGGGCACTGGTGATCATGGATCGAGGTATCGCTACCGAGGGCAATATAGCCTGGTTAGCCGACCACCATTATCGGTATCTGGTGGTGAGTCGGGAAGGGGATCGCCAGTTCGATACGGAGCAGCCGGTCGAGGTGGTGAACAAATCGGGGGGATCCATCCTGGTGCAGCGGATAGTCAACGAAGCGGCCACCGAAGCGCGGTTGTACTGTTATTCCTCCGAGCGCCAGGAAAAAGAGGCTGGGATATCCAGCTGTTTTACCGAAAAGTTTGAGAAGGGACTGGCCAAACTGGCCGCCGGACTGACCTCGCCGCACGGGGAAAAACGTCACGACAGGATTCTTCAGAGAATCGGCCGCCTGCAGGAAAAAAGTCACGGCATCGGCCGGCATTATCGTATCGACGTCATTCGGGATGCAACCGGCGATAAAGCCGTAGCGCTGTCCTGGGAAAAAGTCCCGGTTGCCGGGACGATGTTGCCCCATCCCGGGGTCTACTGCCTGAGAACCAATGAGCTGACGTGGGATGAAAAAATGCTCTGGCACACCTATACCATGCGGACCGATCTCGAGGCGGTTTTCCGGAGCTTGAAATCGGAGTTGGGGCTACACCCCACCGGCCACCACAAGGAAGACCGGGCCGAGGGGCATCTCTTTATCACCGTGCTGGCGTATCAAGCTATTCAGGTTCCGCGGCGAAAATTACGGGGACCGGGATCAATGACAGCTGGTCGACTCTTCGACGAATACATGGGTTAAGACTCATGGATAAGCAAAGAGTTTTCTGGAAAAATCTGCATAGACCACCGCTGGAAAAAAACCTGGTTCAATTGGCTCGCTCAGTAAAAGCTTGAGCCGAAACCTTTGAGTCGAAAATTTAGGTTCGAAGTTCTTTTTTCATGCGTTGTTTCAGGCGAAGTCGATGCCAATAGGTAAATGGTGCCCGGGCGATCTTCAGATTCCCGTTTGAGGCGACTTCGGGTCTGTACAAAAGGTCAACAATATGAATGGTCGGCACGACCCGGTTCAGGTAACCGGTACAGCCGGCACAGTAGGTAACGATTTTTTGCCCGCCGGCCTCTTTGCTGCGCATGGTTGTCCAGGCCTTGGCGAGACTGGGGTTGACGGCGGCGACAGTACCTCCTTCCCCGCAACACAGCGTGCGCTTGCCATGATGCTTCATTTCTACCAGGGTATGGCCCATATCGGCTAACATCTTGCGAACCGCCTGTTGCGTCGGGAGATCGTCGCGTAAGGGACAGGGATCGTGAACGGTGATGGCATTTTCAGTGCCAGGTTCAAGGGCAGAGTTATCTTTTTTCCTGACGGGAAGGATCTCATACACGGTTCGGACGGTCATGCCATGGCCGTACTGACGAAACATTTTCGTGCAGTTTGGACAAGCGGTTAGGACTGTTTGGATACCCTGGCTGGTGAGATAGTTGTGCATCTTGTCAAAAATGTCACGGAAGCCTGCTGTTCGTCCCAGGTCGTGGGAGGGTTTCGCACAACAGTCCAAAACTAGCCCGACCGTTGGAATGATCTCTTGAATCTGTCGATAGAGTTCGGTGGTTACGGTCGGTCGAGTTCCCGGCAGAGTACACCCTGGGAAAAAGATGGTATTGCATCCTTTGGGAAGTCCGTACCAGGAAAAAAGCGGCGAGGCACCCCGTTTCTCATAAGCGAGAATGGTCCGGTAGACGGATTCATTAAAGTTGCCGTCTGCGACACATCGACGGCGAACCTCCAGGAATAGACCAGCTGGATCAAGTTTTTCCGGACAGACCGCCGTGCAGAGACCGCACAGGCTGCACTGATAGGCAAGGGCCTGGCCTTCGGATGAAGAAAAGTCAAAATCTGTGACGATGCTCTTCGGTGTCCCGTATTGGGTAAGAAAGGCGCAGGATTTAATGCAGGCACGGCAATCACAGCAATGTTCGACGATATTGCACTGCAAGGCGGCCAGTTTCGAGTCACTTGAAATCTTCGCGGCGGGTGTGTCATTGCCGGTACTCCGGTGATATTTTTTGCGAATGGGGCCAAGGTTGTGACGAACGATCAACGGAAATATTCCCAGCAAGGTCAGCAAAGTGATTAATCCCTGCGAGAGGATGCCCGACAGGGAATTAAGCCTGCCGATCTGGCTGCCGGCATTGACCCGTTTCAGTTTTTCATGAAAGTGAAGCTGAATCCAGTCCGGTGAGGGGGACATGCGAGTGTATTTCCCCATTTATTTTGCGACAGTCTGGAAAGGCCATTTATCCAGGCCATTTTCAAGAATGAGTATCCTGTCTGCCTCGATGCCGTTGGCGAATTGCTCAACCGAGCAAATATCTATGAGAATCATCGGTGACCCCATGCCAAGCCGTGTATTGAGATCCTCAGCTGTTATGTACTTGTAGGTATCGGCAGAGGTCGCCCACGTTGCCCCAAGCGTTGCGATCATCATGAGGGCCAGAAAGATTAAGCCTGCTTTTTTCATGTTCAGCCCCCTGGTGGATTACTATGGTCGTTTATTAATCCTACAACGCAACCTATGAAAATGTGTACCACCTGCTGTATGCCGTTTCGGAGTCAAAATACTGTATATTGTGTCCATCTTAGCATGTTGCGTTGTAGGGTCAACTAACGCAAGAATACCGTTGTTCAAGCGGCACGTGGTGCATTGTCGACTTGAGATGCATGGAGCAAGTGAATACCCATTAACCGCAATAAGGTAAATATGTCCAATAGGTAGTTCCGATCAAGAAGAGGGATGGAATAGGCGGAGGCAATTTGAATGGAAAGATCGAGCAACAAGCTGTGAACAGCTCGATCTGGTGTTTAGAGGTTGCGCTGCCACTTACAGTTTGTGCGAGGGGATACTCTTCCCGGCTGTTAGCCGTCCACCGGCAAACTGCATGTGCCAGCTGTATTATGCAGGATTTTTCTGCAGATCATTCAACCAGTCGAGAAATCTGGCCCTTATTTTTTTTGATAAGATTCGCCCGAAAACTTCTCGATCGTCGAGGTAGAGACAGTGCCTGATCAAGGTAAAGGGGCTGAAAGCTCTGCCGGGATTCTCGGCGATGAAATGTAGATGGAATTCTTTGACGATGGGGAGATTTTCGTCCAGGCATTGATGGAAATCCGCCTTTGTAAAACCACTGTGCAGTTTCAGGATCTCCTGGACGAAATTATCGACTTTGAAATCGTCGAACTCAAAATCCCTGAAAAAGTGGCCAGCGATGCGCAGAAAATTAAAGGCGTTGATGGTTTTTGCGCTGGTTGATGGGGTTCCCTGCCATGCAGTTTTATCGGCATCCTCGGCTTGCTCATTTATCGGCGTCACCGTTTCCTGCTGCATCAGTTCCGTGGTGGCGTTGCGAATTTCCTTGAATTCCCGGTCGGCAAGCTCAAAAAGCGCGGAAAGAATATTGATCCGGCGTTTCAGATCAATGGGGATGGATTTTTTGTATTTGATCTTGTGGTCTAAGACACTCCAGGCATCCTGGATCAAGGATCTGATCTGCACTTCGAAAGACGTGTCGGCATAGGGACGGTACTTTGCTGCAGAAGCTGTCGCATCGTTCAGGGCCAGATCCATATGCAGACCTTTATAGCCGAAGAATTCCTCGGTACTTTCCACTGCGGCTATCTTGTCGGTAATGTCGAGAATCTTGAAATGTTGCTGCAGCAATTCCGACAACGGCATGATCTGGTCTTCATAGAGACAGACGATGCGGATACCGATCAGGTCCGAGATAAATGACTTGATCTCATACGGCTGTTCAGCTGTTTCAAGTCGGCTCTGGTATTTACGGTGAAACTTTTTGATGCACTCTTCTTTATCCTTGACTCGTCCTTCAATTTTGGTCACCTCATCGAGGCCTAATCGCTTGATCAGCGCGACGATAATGCGGATATAGGTGTTCTTCGCAGCAAGAAAATGTTTCCGGCTGCCATCGTAGTACTGACTGAAAACGGTTTTTTCCTGTTCGAAATCCAAAGAGGCCATTATTGGGTCCAATATAAATTATCTGTCATGGCAGATTGTGCTGCCATCCCAACTGCGGTTCTGTATGATACCTGAAGCCGGATCGTTTGTCATGATGGCTTGATCGCAGCTTGTCATTTACCCCCGTCTGGGGTACCTTTATCGTGGGAGTGAAGACACGGATAACTCATAGGAACTTTTGGGGAAAATGGAACGAGCGGTATACAGTCTCCTGAAACCGGAGGGGTATAACCCCGGTAAACGGTAAACAAGCCGGGATAAGTACCCGGCAGTCGATAGTTTGCTTAAAGAAGGAAGGAGCAGGGTAGCAAAAATTGCTGTATTTATTGGTATGCTTCAGTTTTTTTATGACTTTCAAAACAGCGCAAATCAAGTCCGATGAATTCAGTCTCTATGGTTGGGGTGGTGGAACAGATTACATCACCATAAGAGTTTTTAAGGCAATTGATGATGGAAATTTTGCCGACCGTCTTTTTAGGAAAAAGTACTTTCAGGCCGTCTCGGAAATTGGTGATTTGACGGTAGCTAACACCCAAAGATTTTATTTCACTGAAATCCAATACAATATGAACATCCTTCGGTCGGTATACTGTAAGTAAATCTCTCAGGCTTTTCAGCAATGTTTTGTATTTCACAGTGCCATAGAATTTCAATGTTATTACATTTTTATTCGCGTCTAACTCTATTTTGAAATTACCCATAATTCTTCCTTTAAGTCTAATCTTTATATTATTGTTTCCTGGGATCTAATAATACCATAAAGATTGAATGTCAAGGTGTGTTGGCGGATGATAAAACACATATCCACCCAACAAAAGGAATGTACGTGCGACATTGTAACAGGTCCCTTGGTGTTGGTATTGATAGAGAGAGCTGATGAAGAATTCCTTAAGGCTGCCATTGCAATGGCTGATGCCCCAGCGTGAATCGCCAGCTTCCTATAAACAATTCCGTCGATGACTGGCAAAAAATAAACAATTTACTCCATAAACAATTTTAATCCCATCTCCTCGTATTCTCGTATAAGAGAAAGTACCTGCTTTTTTATCTGATCCCTGATCGTTCTGGTTTGTGCAAGAATTTCTTCGCGGCTGCCGGAAAGTTTCGACGGGTCGTCGAATGGCCAGTTGAATCGTTTGGCTCGGCCGGGGAAGATGGGGCATCGTGCGCTTACCGCCGGCGAACAGACGGCGATAATTGCATCATACTGTTTTTGCTGCTTGAACAACTCGAATACTCCCTGAGTTTTTTTCGTGGAAATATCAATACCTTCTTCTTTCAAAACATCAACTACGTAGGGGTTCAGGGTGCCTGGTTCCAGCCCGGCACTCTCAGCCAAGAGTTTCCCATCGGCGAAGAAATTGAGATAGCTCTCGGCCATCTGACTGCGGGCGGAGTTATGCTCGCAGATGAAAAGGATTTTACGCATGATTCATACCTCTTGTTTACTTGATCGATTGCGGTTTTTCTTCGAAATTAAAACCGTATCATCGTTTGTCATTTTTTGTTCAACAACCGCCCATGCATCGCATAATAAGCGGACGTTCGGTGGAAAAAAACCGGCTCGGAACATTCCAAGGATTAGCAAGCCAACTATGCCGAGGGCGGCAATTATAACGCCAACACTAATCATATTTGTTTTTTCCTCTGCCGGGGTTAAAAGTTGCTCACCATTTAAGGACGTCGTGGCCATTATATTAATGGAATATGAGAGATTTGTTCGGATATGATGAGGATTTAATTTTGTGTTTTTCCGCTCTTTCCACAGCCGGGCATGGCTATTGTATTTTGAATGAAGTTACAGTATTTTCTGGTGGCTTCCCAAAAAAAAAATGACGGTGGTATTTGGTCTCGGTATTGACGAGGCAGTACATGTTGCAACCGGTATATAGCTGATACCGACAACCCCTGGGGGAACAGGCCATAAGCAAACCGCATTATTATCTATTGGATGGTCGCCTTTCTCGCCCATTAAAGTTTTAATACGGTCATCTTCGGGATGCTGACCGCCGGAATTTTCCTGTACTTTCGGGCGGTGGTCCCCGGGCCAGAGATCAGCCGGATCGAAATTTTTCGATCCGGTACGTCCGGGTTGTCGATGGCTGAAGTCCCGCAGTTGCGCCGGCCGCTCGCCAAGCACCTCGAGGGCATACACCGGGATCGTTTCCGTCTGTCGGCCTCGTCCCTGCGGACTGTTCTCGAGGGAATCCGTGGGCGGCTCGATGAATCGCGGAAGATATCGAGGTAGGTCATAAGTCTGCTCGTTTTTCTTGCTCTGCTGAGCGGCTACTGGGGGCTTTTTGGCACCGTTGGCGTGGTAGGTTCGGTCTTCAGCGGGCTGGAGGTTGGCGATGGCGATTTCAACCTGATGTTTCAAACGATGAAGGCCGGCTGGCTTACCGGAGCCACCGCACCGCCTTCAACTGGTCACTTTTTGGTTTGGGCGGTTCCCTGGTGCTGGGGTTTTCTGATATTCAGGCCAACCATTTCCAAAACCGCTTCTTTAATAAACGTGAAGAGTGGTTGTCGGGTTTTACCCAGCTGGTTGATTCGACAACCAAGGGGCAGTTCGAGGATCAGGGCCTGCATGTCCCCGGTCGGACCTGACCGGGCGTAGTTAGCCGAATTGATCCGGAAGTAGCGCCTGACGAACAGCCATCTGGATGCACAGTGCCAAGAGAAACCCGCCGGGCCGTCCAACGATAGTCCTGGCCCCGCTCGTCAATCGTGGGAGACAAAATGGCATCCCGAGACCGATATTCTCAGCAGTCGTCGAGTATATGGTCAGGCTATGTCGATGCCTTATCCGCTCTCCTGGTGGTCGTGATATTCGTCCTGCTGATATTTACCTTCTCGCAATTCATCCTCAGCTATTTCCTTTTCGGCCATACCGGCCGACTGCCTTTTCCTGATAGGTCATGGATTCAGCCGGCGATGGTTACTTATTCCTCGGTATAATCTTTGGGAATCTTTACAACAAGAACCGGTTTGTCAGCACTATGCAGCACTTTACGGGTTGTGCTTCCCACTAAAACTTCATCGACCAGGCTGTGGCCCTGGGTACCCATGACGATCATATCCGCGGAGCATTCTTTAGCTAGATTAAGAATAACCTGATCGGGATAACCTTCAATGACATGGATTGAAGCGACGATACTTTCGCAGGACGGGGCGTTTTCGCATTCGCTTGTGCAGAGTTCTTGCACGCGATCTTTGATTTTCGTTCTGACCGACTCCCGTGCCTTGTTGTGCATTTCTACCGAGTTCTCATGGGAAATATATTGTTCAACCAGGCTCCGGCCAAAAGAGGAGAGGGGTTCCATGGCATGGACGGCGACGATCTTCGCCTGATGCTGACGAGCCAGCGCCAGGGCGTAGCGAAATACGTACGGAGCGCCGGCGCCAAGGCCGGTGGTATAGAGGATGGTCTCAATTTTTGGCAACATTTTTTCTCTCCAGCTTGAGGGTAGGATCCTGACCGCCTAATGCCTGGATAAGCCGGGCATCGGGACGGATGGATTTACAGCTTAGGACGGATTTTACGTTTTATTTTGCTGACGTCGTTGGTCTTGGGTTCGTTGTGACTCTCATAGCCTGCGCAGTAGTAAAGCAGCATTAACAGTAAAGAATTAGACACAGGCAGGTGCATGTCAAGCGATAGGTCAGGCCGCTGATTATGGTTTTTTACGATACCGTCGATATGGTCGAATGGAGCAGAGCCGCCCACCTGGCAGCCGGCAAACTATCAGGCCTGATAGAGAGTGTCGGCAACATCGGAAAAGTTGCATTGAATACCGTGGGCGGTCAAGAGCGCTTTGATTTCTAACAGGTGTCCTGGGCTGGTGATGCTGATATCGGATCCTCCGTCCTGTTCAACGATCCGGTAGCCAGCTGAGATGAGAAGGGTGTGAGCTTCCTGGTAGCGGTCCACGACGAAACCCATCAGCGTAAAATCAGCCATATAGCTAGTCGGGAGCTTCCTGTTGCTGAGATATTTTCCCCGGCTGTGCATATCACAGGGGACAAGTGCTAGTATACCCATGAGCTTTCCTCTGAATTAAGTTTCTGTATTGTCATGCAGTTACCATTTTTCCTGGGAGAGAGTGTCAAAATCGCTGTTGTGTTAAGCATGGTCTTCAACCTTGATGCGGCTGGACACGCAGCCATGACATGAACCTGAGCGACCGCGGGCCGCATCCGTCAGGGACAGGACGCCGATGAGAGTGTTTGTATCGCCTTCATGGACGAACAATCTGTGGATATCCGCCAGAATCATCTCTTTTATGGCCGCTTCGAGTAATGCATCGGCGTCGCAGGCGTGCACCGGGGTGGACATAACCTCCTGGACGGCGGCCGACGGAGCGAGGCCATGCTTATAGGTAAGGGCCAGATCCGTTTTCGATAAAACGCCGGCGGGCCGGCCGTTATTATCGGTGATGAGCATGGCCCCGAATCTATATGCCGAGAGGGCCTCCATCACCGTTGTCAAGGTCGCATCCATGGGCAGACTTTTTACGCCGCTTGTCATCAGTTCCCGAACCCTGAAACGCAGCAGGTCTTCTTTGTCACCCGGTTGCTTTTCTCGATTGAGCCGGCTGTAGGGGCACTGGTGGCAGTATTGGTAGAGAAGTCCGACGATGTCGGGGTATGCCAGGGCGCCGACGAGTTCCCCCGACTGGTCATCGGCGACATACAGGCGGTAGACCTTGCTGGTGCGCATCTGCTCGAGAGCCGTTTCCAGGGAGTCACCGGCTTTACAAAAAAGCGGCGGCGAGAGCATGATGTACTCAAGAGGGGAATCGATCGGCAGTCCTGCATAATAGGCGCCCATTATATCCGTTTTTGACACCACGCCGACCGGCTGCAGCTCGGCATCAACAGCGAGAAGAGCGTTTACCTTATGCTTGATAATGGTACTGATGCCGTGGCCGATGGTTTTGTTTTGCTCAAGGCAAATAACCTGCCGCCGCATGGCTTTATGGACACTGAGATTTCTAAGGGTGTTGGCCTGTACCATAATTACTCCAGCCGTAAAAAATTCTTTTTTGTAAAATCAAACGCGAAGGATGAATACGTTCCCTGCGCCACAGCCGCACCGATCGAGAGTGTTTTGTTCAGTCGCCGATTCGCTCCAGCAGGTGGTTGAACAGGTCGGAAATATAGACAACACCGATAATGCGCTGGTCTTCCACCACCGGCAGCCTGCGGACATGTTTTTTGATCATGATATCAAGGACCATAAACAGATCAACATTGGGGCCGACGGTAATCACTTCCGGGGTCATGATATCTCCGACCTGGATTGCTTTGAGACGGCTGCCGGCGGCATCGATCAATCCGGCGACGTCGAGATCCTCCATGGCACCCCAGACCTGAATGTGTTTTGGCCGCATATACAGCAGAATATCGTACATCGACAGCATGCCGACCAGATGTTGATTTTTATCGGTGACGATGATGCCGAACAACCGCCGACCATGTTGCCGGGAGGATTGACGAAAGAGGCGAATGGCGTCAGTGAGCGGAGTTTCGGGGAGCAGGGTCGGAAAGTTAGTCGTCATGATGCCGGCTGCAGTCGATTTCATTGTCTCTCTCCCGCCTGGTCTTGGTCGATAATCTGCAATGTTGCAACATCTTGTGGGTATTCATGGACCTCGATGGCGACATGGACAAGCCCAAGACTTGCGGGAATGCGCGTCTTGTACTCCGCCGGTGTGGCAGGTTGATGGGCAGTCACCGAGATGAGCGCAGAGTAGATCTCCGGTCCAATGGACCAGACATGAAGATCGGTAACCCGGGTGTCGTCGTCTGCTTCCATTCTTTCCTTAATTTCATGGCGGAGGCTGGACGGTGCCTGGCGATCAAGCAATACGCCACTCGTCGAGCCGAGCAAACCAATGGACCAGCGGGCCACCAGAAGGGCTCCGACCATGCCCATGACCGGGTCCATCCAGATCAGGCCGAAATACTTTGCCGTGAGTAGTGCGAAAATTGCTAAAATGGACGTCAGGGCGTCGGCCAGGACATGGAGGTAGGCTGATTTTAAGTTGTGGTCATGGTCGTGGCTCTGGTGATGGTCGCCAAGGTCATGCGCATGATCATTGGTGCCAAGGATAAAAACAGAGATGCCATTGACCATCAAGCCCAGGAGAGCAACGGCAATCGCTTGATTAAAGATGATCTCAATGGGGTTGATCAGTCGATGAAAACTTTCAACCGCCATTATTAAGGCAAATACCGCCAGCAGCACCGCGCCGGTGAAGCCGCCAAGCGCATTGACCTTCCCGGTGCCGAAGCTGTACAGGACATTACGAGCGTTGCGCCGTGCATAGATATAGGCAAAGGCGTTGATGCCGAGGGCAACAGCGTGCGAGGCCATATGCAGCCCATCGGCCAGGAGGGCCATGGAACCGAAAATGATGCCGGCGACCAGTTCAACGGCCATCATGGCGGCAGTAATCGCGATAACGATGAGGGTGCGCGATTCTCCCCGGCGCTTCAAATCCTGGCCGAACGTATGGTCATGTCGCTGTATTGGTGTATTTTCGATAAGCATATTTGTAACGAAACCCATAGACGAATTCGATAAGCAGTTTTTCTAACCTGGAACAATACCGCAAAGACACTCACCAGATTGAGCAAAATGTCGACGCAGCATCTCAACTGCTTTTTCGATCCTTTCGCCGATCTATTTCCGAAACATGTACTATGGAGGATATGGCGGACAATATCAATGGTCAACTGATTTAAGCAGGTGTGAGGACAAAATAGTCCATTAAAGCATTGATGTCGAGGAGGTATGGTGCAGACAGGGCCGGTTTTCACCCGATGGCGCCGGGCCGTGGAAGAGAAAGTATCAATAATATGGAGGGTGTTGAAACTTTCTCTTTCTTACAGTTGGGAAAGACGCGTTGTATCGATTAGCTGCCCAACCCTGCTCGTCCTTTGGCAAGGTACTCCGGGCCGATTTTTTTGCTCCAGTCCTGCAATACCGGTTCGGCCATTTTTTTCAGCTGGTTAATGTCATTGTCGGACAGCTTGATGAATTCAACTCCCTCCTTTTGGGCTTTAGACATTTGGTCGTCGTATTGCAGGCGGGTCAGGGCACGACTGCTTTCGCTCTCTTCTGTGATAGCGGCAAGCAGGATTTCCTGCAGGTCCTGCGGTAACTTGTTGAACCATCTGTTATTGATCAAATGAACGAACAGGCCCTGGGCGTAATCGAGTTCGGTAAAATTATTGGCGATGGTGAATTTTTTGGTGATATTACAGACGATGGCGGTGTGGTCAAGGCCGGTAATGACCCCTGTCTGCAGTGCCTGCGGCACATCCGGCCAGGGCATTACGGTGAACTTTAGTCCCCAGGCCTTGTAGGTAGCTGTATTCACAGGGGCTTCGGCAATACGGAAATTGGTGTTTTTCGCGTCTTTTATGGTCCGGACCGGCGTGGTGGTCGCCCGGCCGCAGGGACCATAACCGGTTATGTCGGCGACGAAAAGGCCTTGCTTTAGTGCACCATCGGCTAAGGACTGCCATAGTTCAGGAGTATTTCTGAACTTGTCGAGTTTGTCAAAGGTGTCAACGACGTAGGGAAGATTGACGATGCCGAGGAGGTCGGAGACATTGGCCGCGGCAACCGAGGAACTCATCATGCCCTGAATGGCACCCAGCTTGAGCTTGCTGATAACATCCTTCTCGCCGCCAAGCTGGCTCAGGGGACGAAAGTCGACATAGAGTCGGCCTGCCGATTTTTCCCAGACTCTGTCACGAATACGATATCCCACACCGACGCCTTGATGACCGGGTGTGAAACATTGGAAAGAATATAGGTGAAATCGGCCTTACTCGGATCAAATGCCGGCTGCCAGGCCTCCAGCGGATTTTTTTCTTCTTCCGCGGCGAAAATCGCACCCGGTAAACAGAGTGCGAGCAGTAAAACGATAAAGAGCTTCTTCATTGGCGGGCCTCCATTGAGTGGATGAGAACTGAGAAAAATCCTTTCGTCGGATATTTTGCGAAATGATTTGTCCTGTATGAATGCCATTTTCCATACCATGAATAATCCGTGTTCGTGAATCATTTTTATGAAGTAAATGCCTGAAATAGCATAATGAAAGAAATAAAATTAGGATAGATATGTTAGTGCATTAATATAATTAGGTGTGGGCTCATTTTTGACGAATGACGAGAACGAGCCGGTCTAGGCGGAATGGGGGCCGAAAATTGGTGAAGGGATTCTGAACAAGGTGCGGAAGGTCTTGCAGGAATAGTCCGTTTATACTATTTACGATTCTTTTCAGGCGGGAAAGATCGTCTTTATTTTTTCAGGTCTGATGTGCCCTGGTGGCATATCGGGCCTGAGTTGCGTTTATTCAAAGCAAAGCGTACAATGACCCTGCACATTTTCAGAAGAGGAGGCTGTCCGAGGATGTCCTATTCTCGGACAGCCGCTTAAGACGAGAGTTCACACGTCGAAAGTCGATAATTTCAGGCAGGCCATAATTTTATACAGGAGCAGTATGCGAAGTAATAATAGAAAACCCGACGGTCTCAGGCCAATCACCATTGAACGAGGCTTGCAGCCCCAGGCTGATGGATCTGTGCTTATTCGCATGGGCAATACCCATGTCATCTGCGGCGTGTCCATAGAAGAAAAGGTGCCGCCTTTCTTAAAGGACTCCGGTCAGGGGTGGATAACCGCCGAATACGGCATGCTGCCATGCGCAACAAACAGTCGATACAGACGTGAGACCAATGGACAATCCGGGAGAACCATGGAAATTCAGCGTCTGATCGGCAGGAGTCTGCGTATGATGGTCGATCTGGCGACAATTGGCGAGCGGACCATTCGCGTTGACTGCGACGTTTTGAATGCTGACGGTGGAACCCGCACGGCAGCCATTACCGGGGGGGCACTGGCATTAAGAGATGCTTTACAAAAGCTTGTTGCCGAAGGCCGGCTGGGGAGTCTGCCGAATATTATGCCGGTGGCTGCTATTTCTGCCGGAATATTGAACGGGAATGCGATTCTTGATCTCGATTACAGTGAAGATTCGTCGGCGGAAACCGATGCCAACTTTGTCATGGCCGGCGATGGCCGCTGGATTGAGATTCAGGCGACTGCCGAGGGGCAGCCGTTTGCCGATGAAGCATATTTGGCCATGGCGAAGTACGCTAAAAAAGGCATCGAGGAACTTTTTTTGCTCTGGTGAAAAGCCGATAACCGATGAAATGCATAGTAAGAATCGGGATCCAAGCTGTTTCGGGTATGCGGTCTTGCTATATAAAGGAAGATGTACGGCAGGAGAAAAGAGATGCGCAGAAATCAGAATGAGATAACAGAGAAAACGGAAATTGAAGGTATTTTGCTAAAAGCGAGGGTAGGCCGGCTGGCGACACTCGGTGAGGACGGTTACCCCTACATTACGCCGGTCAATTATGTGTACTGGCAGGGAAGCATCTATTTTCATTGCAGTACGCAAGGGGAGAAGCTCGACAACATCAGGCGTCATGAAAAAGTGTGTTTTGAGGTGGATATTCCGCTTGCCTATCTCGACACAGCCTATGACCCCGCTCTGCCCGTCTGTGATGTCGGGCAATTTTACCAGAGCGTCGTTATTCGAGGCCAGGCGAAAATCGTCGAAGAAATGGCTGAAAAGGTCGGTGCGCTCAACGCGCTGATGGCCAGCCATGAAAACGACGTGCAGTTTGCCGGAATTAATACCGATACTCCGGCGGTAAACTTTTGTACGGTGGTGGCTGTGCGGCCTCTGTCCCTTTCCGCCAAGGCCAACCTGGCACAGAAAAAATCGGCGGCGGAGAAAGAAAAAATCCGTGCCTATCTGCGGCAAAGAGATCTTCCCGGCGACAGGGAAGCGGCTGTGCTTATCCGCTAACAGCAAACAAACTTCGCTAACTATTGGAGAGACGATGCATCTGATTCTCGGGCTGGTGATCGGTTTTCTGGGCACGGCAGCTTTTGGCGTGAGCAGCGGCATTTTAGGTGGTCTGGTCGGTCTTTTGGCGGCGGAAATTCTGTCCTTGCGCAAAAGAATGCATCTTCTGGAAAAATCTCAACCACCAGCCGCGGAGCCATGCAAGACGGCCGCCCGGGATGTCGTCTCTCCCCCTGCTTCTCCAGGATCAATTTCTTTAGAGCCGGCAGATTTTGTGCAGCAGTCTCGCCCGGGACCTGGCCGACCAGTTCGGGTGCCTCCACCGTCACGCAAAGCGGAGGAAAAAAAGTCAGCCGTTCAGGAGTCACGCCTCGATCGTTTTTTTGGTGGTCTTGGCGTCAGCGCCGACAAGCTGACGGCAAAGATCAGCCATTTTTTCACCAGCGGCAATCTGGTGCTGAAAACTGGTATCATCATCCTTTTTTTCGGGGTGGCTTTCTTGCTGAAATACGCCGCCCAGCGCAATATGATTCCCCTTGAATTTCGCCTTGTCGGAGTGGCATCGAGTGGCATGGCGATGCTTGGGATCGGCTGGTGGCTGCGGCGAACACGCTTCGGCTATGGTCTCGCGCTGCAGGGCGGCGGGGTGGGCATCCTCTATCTGGTGGTTTTTGCCGCCGCAAAACTGTATGACTTTCTACCAATAAGTCTGTCGCTTCTGATCATGGTAGGTCTTGTCGCCCTGTCGTGCATGCTGGCGGTCCTGCAGGCGGCCCGATCCCTGGCCGTTTTCGGGGTTGTCGGTGGTTTTCTCGCACCGGTGCTGATGTCCACCGGCGGCAGTCATGTGCTGCTCTTTTCCTATTATGCCCTGCTCAATGCCGGAATCCTCGGCGTTGCCTGGTATAAATCGTGGCGAGAACTGAACCTTCTTGGTTTTGTCTTCACCTTTGCCGTCGGCAATCTCTGGGGCAGCACCGCCTATCAGCCGGAATTCTTTTGGTCAACAGAGCCTTTTCTGGTTCTTTTCTTTGTTTTTTATGTTTTTATTGCCATCCTTGATGCCCATCGCCAGCCTGTCAACCTTCGCGGGTTTATCGATGGGTCGCTGGTCTTTGGCCTGCCCCTTATCGTCTCTGGCCTGCAGTATTTTCTCGTCAAGGACTTTCCATACGGCATGGCCTTTTCAGCTCTGGGACTCGGGCTTTTCTACTTGACGCTGGCAACCGTTTTATGGCGCAGACTTGTTTTCTCCATGCACCTCTTGTGTGAAGCGTTTCTCGCCCTGGGCGTGGTTTTTGGCAGTCTTGTCATTCCCCTCGCCCTTGATGGACAGTGGTCCGCCTCGATCTGGGCCCTTGAGGGTGCCGGGATGGTCTGGGTCGGGAGCCGGCAGAAGCGGGTACTTGCGCGGCATTTCGGGATCCTGCTGCAACTGGCGGCCGGTTACATCTTTCTGGGTTCGGTCTGGTATCCATTTTCCGCTGCGGCCTTTGCCAATCAATATTTTCTTGGTTGTCTATTCCTGTCGCTTGCCGCGCTTTTTTCCTGTTATTTCCTGGACCGATATCGCAGCGAATTGAAAAATTGGGAGCACTATTTCGCCCTGCCGCTGATGATTATCGGACTCGCCTGGTGGTATATCGGCGGGCTGCGTGAAGTAAACATGCAGATGGCATCTCGAGACAAGGCAAATGGCTTTTTGTTATTTTGCTGTGCGAGTTCCATGCTCATAGGGATGGGCGTGAAAAAACTTTCATGGCCGCGTTTTGAGCTGTCGCTCTATCTGCAGCTGCCGGCCATGGTGGTTCTCTTTCTTCTTAGCACAGGTGGGTTGTATTCCAGTTCCCACCTTTTTGCGGCCTGGGGGGCAGTGGCCTGGACCGTGGCCTTTGTCACCCAGTACCGGGTTCTTTATCTCTTTGCCGACAACTGGCCCAGGCCAAACATGATCGCCTGGCACCTCGGCAGCCTATGGCTTCTACTCTTAACCCTGAGCCACGAGGGCAGTAGGGCGGTTGGCCGATTGTCCGGCCTGAGCGAGGTCTGGTCGTTCTGCTGCTGGGCACTTATTCCAGGTGGCGGATTGCTGTTGCTCCTGTATTTGGGCAGAGGTGTTTTCTGGCCTGTCGGCAGGTATGCCTCAGCCTATCTCGGGGTGGGCGGTGTGCTGCCGGCCCTTGGTCTGGTGCTCTGGACCATCGTGTCTTTTTCCGTCGCCGGGGACCCCTTTCCGCTCAGCTATATGCCTCTAATCAATCCAGTCGAAATCTCGGGGCTTATCGTTCTTATCACCCTGGTCCTGTGGTTATTTAACCTACAAAATAATGGCTATGTGCTGAAATGTCTTCCTGTGCAGCTGGCTTTCTGGGCCCTCGGCGTTGTTTTCTTTTTCTGGGTAAACAGTGTGGTTGCCCGTTCGGTGCATTTTTATGTAGGCATTCCGTATCATGCTGATGCCTTGTATCGCTCGGCGATTTTTCAGGCAGCACTTGCCGCCCTCTGGGGTTTTGGCGCCCTGGCTATTACGGTCTGGGCCGCTCGGAAGGGGAGTCGCCCGCTCTGGGGCGCAGGGGCTATGTTGCTGGCTATGGTGGTGTTGAAGCTTTTTGTCGTCGATCTCTCTGGTACACCAACCATCGCCCGTATTGTTTCTTTTTTGGTTGTCGGTGTGCTCATGCTCATTATTGGTTATTTCTCTCCCTTGCCTCCGAAAAAAGAGGAAAATTCGCGAGGAGATACCCCTTGATAGTTTTGCTGCTGCTTTTCTGGTCTGGCCAGTTGATGGCCGAGGATATTACATCGCGTGATTTTGCCGCAGGCTATTGTCTTGAGGTCGACCAGACAGGCGCTTTCTATTCTCTGGAATTGCCGGAGGATGTCTACCGTACCGTGCAGAGTCCGGTTCTTGGCGATATCAGGATTTTTAACGCTGCGGGCGAGGTTGTACCGCATGAATTTCGCCCGGTGGAAATCGATCAAACAGCGCTTCGGGACAAAGAGATGCTCCCTTCCTTTCCTCTTTTTCAGGCAAGCACGCTGGGTCACTCGGCAGAGCTGTCCCTGGAGGTTTCCCGGGATATGACCGGAGCGGTCGTCAATATTAACCCGGCTCCGGCGATGGAAGAGGATGAACAGAAAATCACCGGTTATCTGCTCGATCTCAGTGGCCTAAAGCAGAATGCCGCGGAACTCGAGTTTTCCTGGCAAAAGGACACTGATTCCTCCTTTTTTACCGTGCATATCGAACAGAGTGACGACCTTGTGCGCTGGTCGCCTCTGGTGCCAAAGGCTACGCTTGCCGAGCTGCAGTTCGCCGGTGAGCAGGTGGCAAGAAGAACCGTCAGCCTGCCGTCGCCGCCGCTGAAATACCTGAAGCTGACCTGGCAGGAGTCCGGCCGGTCACTTCGATTAACCGGTGTGTTTAGCTATTCCGAGGTGTTCCAGGCGCGCAGGAAACACCATTGGTTTTCTCTTGGCAACGGAGCTGTTCAGGAAAAAGATGACCTGTTGCTGATTGATTTTTCCACCACCTCTCAGCTGTCGACCAGCAGCGTAGACATTGGTTTTCCGGAGACGAACTCTCTTGCTCGCCTGGCCATACAATCCCGACCCGAAACCGGCGCCGAGTGGGGAACGCGGTGTGAACAGGTGTTTTATAGCCTGACGTTTGCCGGGACAATCATAGAAAATGAACCGTGTCGCTTCCCGGCGACGGCCGATCCTCTTTGGCGGGTGGTGGTCCAGCAGGACGGGGCCGGATTGCGAATCGGCCATGGCAGGCTTACCCTGCAGCTCGGCTGGCCAGCAACGGAGCTGTTGTTTGTCGGCCGGGGGGCGCCGCCCTATCTGCTCGCCTTTGGCAGCGGTAAACTTGCCCAGCAGGGGACGCCGCCCCGTCAAGGTCAGGGCATGCTCCTGCAGACGATCACAACACAATCTCCTTCGCCGGTGATCGGTCGGGCTACAATAGGCAAGAGAATACTTCTCGGAGGAGATGCGGCCCTGAAAGGTCCCGTGAAATCACCGCCGTGGAAAAAATGGCTGCTTTGGGCTGTATTGCTTCTTGGCGTTGGGCTGTTGGTATGTATGGTCCGTATCCTTACGAAAGAAATGAACAAGGCTGAAGAAAAAAGGGTGGCCGGGAAGAGATAACCGATTATGGTTTGTCGCTGGTGTACACCTTTCTTCAGCGCATCCTCGATGCAGCTGAGTTTATTTGTTTTTTGACAAGGAAGCAATAATGTTTCGATCGTTTTTTAAAAGTAAAAGATGGGCCCTCTGGGCCTATGGTGGTGGATGTATCTTGTTGATGGCGCTCTTTGTTCAGGTGGAATTGACGGTTAAGATTAATCAATGGTACGGCAGTTTTTATAATATTCTGCAAAAGGCCACGGAACACGAGGTGGGTGAATTTTGGGACCAGATGCTCATTTTTGCCAAAATCGCCTTTCCCTATGTCCTCATTGCCACCATGACCGCATACTTTACCCGTATCTATGCCTTCAAATGGCGGGAGGCCATGACCTTTTCCTATGTGGAGAAATGGCGGACGGTTGAAGAGGAAGTGGAGGGTTCCAGTCAGCGTATTCAGGAGGATATTTATCGCTTTGCACGGATTTTCGAGAGCCTTGGCCTGCAGGTAATACGGGCGATCATGACCCTCATGGCCTTTCTGCCGATTCTCTGGGCGCTCAGTAAGGGTGTTGATATTCAATTTGTCAAGGATGTGCCCGGCAGTCTGGTCTGGGTGGCCCTGCTGGTATCGGTGGGTGGTCTGGTTATTTCCTGGTTCGTTGGTATAAAGTTACCGGGGCTGGAGTATAATAACCAGAAGGTGGAAGCGGCCTTTCGAAAAGAGCTGGTCTACGCCGAGGACGACAAAATCAATTACGGTAAAACCGAAACCATCACCGAACTTTTCATCGGTTTGAAGTTCAACTATAATCGGCTTTTCCTGCATTATGGATATTTTGATATCTGGGTGAATTTCTTTGAACAGCTGATGGTTATCGTGCCCTACCTGATCATGGGCCCTGGCCTTTTTACCGGCCTTATCACCTTGGGCGTGCTGGTGCAGGTCTCCAACGCTTTCAGCAAGGTGCGGGAATCTTTTTCCATATTTATTGCCAACTGGACGACCATTACCGAACTTCGGTCAATCCATAAGCGTTTGAGGGAATTCGAGGTGAATATTAAGTATTAGCGCCTTACAGACTATTTTATTGGTTTTAGGCAAGACAATAATCTGTAAGGTAATTACCGCTGAGCTGCTCTTTCATCCGCTGAAGGTGGGCCGACTTCTCAGAAAAAACAGCATGCAACGATTGACAATTGGATGCAGGGCGGTAAAACCACGGAGCCGGTCTCCGATAGCCTGGTGTCTCTGGACTGGTGCACCAGCCAGTGCAGTATAGAATTGGCACTGTCCGGCGGCAAGGTGAAATTCGGCCATATTGCTGACAGGTAAAGCAGCAAGCGATGCTACCAGAGACGGCATGGAACAGGCCGGAAGTTCATGGCGTTGCCAGCCGCCGGGAAGTCGCATGAAAAAGTGCATGCCGTTTCGCTGCACCCGGTTTCCCATAACTATTTTCTGCGGGATAGCCTGTGGGGGGATCGGCGGCCGGGAAAAATCAATTATAGTTGCAGTTTCGGCAATTTGACGGTGCAGCCGGCAGTCGAGAAAATCCTTGCCTCTGGGCAGGAGGTTGATGACGAAATCCACCGCACCGAGTTGCCGCCTCGCTTGTTCCTCGTCCATTAACTTGACATCGCCTTTTCTGGTATATCTGACATCAACCATCGATATGTGATAGCCATCATCACCCAGATGTTTTTCCAGTTGTTCACCAAGGAGGCCTCCTCCGACGACGGCCAGGCAGACTTGTCGGGGATTTTTCTTTGCCGCCTTCGTCAGATGACTGACAGCCTTTTGGATGCTGAATATATTGCCATAGGTACTGCTGTAAAAAGGAGGTTCCATCGGCAGACCATGGCGTTTTTCGAATATCGGGCCGAGCTGACCTGCCAAGCCGATTGTCTTTGCCCTGGAAATCTTCTGCACCCAGAGCATGCGCCTGATAATGGTTTCGACCATAGGCCGGTTTTTTCTCTGCATCAGCTCCAGAGCCGAGTTGGGAATCACAAGATATATTCCAATAGGATGCCATCCGTCCATGATCAGACCGGCTGGGGTAGGGCGACCGGCAAAGAATTTTCGGAGCCATTTAATATCAGGGCAGAAGTCGAGACATTCAGAGTGGTCTGTCGGATAGATGAGAAACAGGGTTTTGAACATGCCGCCGCGACCAAAAATCCAGATGAGCAACCAGATCGGCCATCGCAAAATTAAGGTGTAAACGAGAAAAATCAGCTGTCGTATGAGCTTGTCCATTACGCTCTCCTTCTGTTGAATTTGTCAATATTATCTTTGCGGTTGTAATAAAAACGAAATAGCCCTTGTTCTTAGGTATCGGTAGTTGGGACGAAAATGATTATCTCACAAGAAAAATAAAAGAGGAAAAGAAGGTTATGTTTTTTTGTTGAACATCTCACATTCCCCACCTTTATTTGCTGATCCGAGCTATTTCTATACTTACGTAAAAAAGACGTCTGCTTAAGTTCGCAGCTGACCTTGAAGATACGCCTATTGCACTCCCTTTTATACGTATGTAGCATTACAAGTAACACAGCCAAATACATACATCAAGGAAGGAGGAGAATTATGGAAAAACCAGCGATTCGCCAGGTGATTCTGGAGACCTTTGAAGCCATGCTAGAGCTGCAGCTAATGAGCGTTCGAAAACTTCGCGGCAGAGAAGAGGGGGGTGGAGTACCACCGCGGCGCAAGGCCCGTAAACGTAAGTACCTGGTGGATTTGTCCGTCATCATACTTACACAGGAACAGCGCCCGGTGCATGTCGACGAGTTGGTCGAGTTGCTCAAGGAGCGACACAGCCGTCTCACGGATAGAGATTCGCTCTCCAGCGCCTTGGCCAAGAAAGATCATCAGGGCATCCTTGTGCGTCGGGTCGCGCCGGGAAAGTTTGCCGTTCGCCTGTAAAATCGAGGGGGAACATATGCAAGAGATCGGCAAGCCCCTTGAGAAAATGAGGGTAACCCGGCTTGACCATCTGTCAACTGTCGCCGCGTTCTGTCGCCGCATAGGGCTGATGGAGACGATCAACCGCGTCGTGCCCACCGAAACGGATGCAGACGCAGGCACAACTGTTCCGGCCATGGTACTCGATACGCTCTCGGGGCGCAGTCCGCTGTACCGTCAGGCCGATTTTTCCAAGCACCAGGACACTGCACTTTTACTTGGCCGCCAGCTCGCCGACTCGGTGTGCAATGATACGAGCGCAGGTCGTGCCATGGATGGATGCCATCTTCGAGGTGGGAGCCGAAAAACTCTTCGGCGAGGCCGCCTGCCAGGCTTGCCGGCGATTCCCCTTGGACATGGGCAAGGTGCATTTCGACACTACCTCGGTTAACATCTGGGAAAATTATGACCAGTGCAGCGCTGATTCCGACAAAATCAACATCACCTATGGCCACAGCAAGGACCACCGGCCAGACTTGAAACAGTTTATGGTCAAGATGCTGTGCGTGGGCAAAAATATCCCTGTCCCGGGAGGATGCATAGACGGCAACACCTCCGACAAGACAGTCAACAACGACCTGCTGAGCCGTATCTCCAAGCACATGGCAAGGCATGAACTCGGACCCGGTGCCTTCCTGTCTATTGCCGATGCCGCCATGGTGAGCGAGGACAATCTGCGCGCAATTGGAGAAAACGTCTTCGTCACCCGTCTGCCTTTCTCCTGCAACGAAGCGTCTCGCGTGGTTGTCGAATCGGTGGCTGAGGATTGTCGGGAGCAGATCGGAGCCCTCAACGAGACACCTTCCATTACATCGAGACCTCGGTGTGCAAAAAGGTCCGCTATGCTCGTGGCCGCCAGAAAAAGGGCCAATCTCGCAATATCGCCTCGGAGTACTACGTTCTCGACGCCAAAGTACAACCAAATTTGGACCATATCGAACAAAAACGGAAAGAAGCAGGGTGTTTCGTGCTCCTGTGCAATGTTTATCTTGCAGGAGATGGTGCTCAGACCGGTGCTGATCTTCTGCGCGCATACAAAGAACAGTACACCATCGGGCGCAACTTTTCCTTTCTCAGGGATCCACTGATCGTCAACGACATGTTCCTTAAGAAACCGGAACGAATTGAGGTACTCGGCGCAATTTTACGGATGGCGCTGCTGATCTGGGACCTCATCGAGCTCCTTCTGCGTCAACATGTGCTCGGGAATAACGTTGAGCTTCCCGGTTGGGACAACAAAAAGACACGCCGCCCCAGCGCATTCATGATGAGCACGATGTTTGCGGGCATTCAGATTGTCAGATTCGGTGCGATATGTCGCCTGACTATGCCCCTGACTGATATCCAGTGCCAATATTTGCAGGCCCTTGGCCTCAAGCAACAACACATTCTATCGCCCGATACGCCTTCAAGCTACGGTGAATAAAATCTTCGCTACGATAGTAAAATGGGTGGGGAAAGTGAGGAACATTCTTTCGAAGCAATGGAATGGCACCAAAAAGGCCGCATTATCATAAGATAATGCGGCCTTTTTGGTGTAAGGATTTCTTCAGAAAATCACATTTATCCTGCCAGTACCTCCTGGATTGTCGTTACGATCTCTCCAAGACGGTAGGGTTTTTTCACATAGCTGCGTACGCCGAGCTCGAGAGCCTTTTTTATCCGATCGGTCTCGGAGTAGCCACTGACAATAATCACCTTCTGGTCCGGCCGGATGGTAAGAATGTTCTGATAGGTATCCAGACCATCCATTCCCGGTTCCATGACCATGTCGAGCAGAACAAGATCAACCGTACGTTCTTTTAGAAAATCCAGGGCGTCCTCACCGCTCTCTGCCGTCTCAGTTTTATATCCCAGGGTGGTGAGAATACTTTCTCCGAGTTTTCGCTGTGCTTCATCATCATCGACCAGCAGAATTGTTTCCCCGTTGCCCTGTTTCATCTCCTCAGGTGTAACGGCGGCTTGTGCCTTCTGGCCCTCTTTACCTTCCTGTATAGGAAGAAAAACGGTAATGGTCGTACCCTCTTTCGGAGAACTCGTAACATCGAGATAGCCGCCATGATCCTTGACAGTCCCCCAGACCACCGTCATGCCGAGCCCCGTGCCGCTGCGCCCCATGACTTTGCTGGTGTAAAACGGTTCAAAAATTCTCGCCAGCTTGTCCGGCGGAATACCCATGCCATTATCACTAATTGTCAGCACGACATAGTTGCCTGGAATGGTGGTATCGTAGCCCTTAATGGGGCTATTGACATAACGGTTTTCGGTTGTCACTAAAACGGTGCCTTTGTCTCCTATCGCTTCAAAACTGTTCACCAGAAGATTCATGATTGTTTTTTCCAGATGTATAGGCGACCCATACAACCTTTGCAGATCAGGGGCAAGCCGCGTTTCCAGTGTCACCCCTGGATAATTTTTTTGTAGATTAAGGAATTCCGGACTCTGCAGATGGGCGTAGACAACATCATTGAGCTGCACTTTCTCTCTGATCGTTATACCCCGACGCGCCAGAGTCAGCAGATCCTGGACAATGACTGCTGCCCGTGTTCCGGCTCGACGTATGTTTTCGAGGGGACTCCGCATGTCGCTCTCAGGAGCTAATTTATGCAGCAACAGGTCGGGATAACTGACGATACCGGACAGCACATTGTTGAGATCATGGGCAACTCCACCGGCCAGTCGGCCGAGCACTTCCATTTTTTCAACCCTCTGAAGTTCGGCCTCGAGACGCAAACGTTCCTGCTGCGCCCATTTCCGTTCTTCCATTTCCAGCCGTAATTGTTCGTTGGCCTTCTCCAGTTCGGCAGTCCTGAGCGCAACCCTCAGTTCGAGTTGATTTCTCGCCTCTTCCAGTTCTGTTTCTTTTTTTTGTAATTCGTTTATGGTTCCGGCAAGAAGTTGCTGTTTGTCGAGCAGGGCATCTCGGGTAGCGGCCCGGCTGGCCTCTACAAGAAACGCGAGAACACAGACAATGAGGTAAGAAGGGATAAAACGAATAGCAAAATCTTTGTCATACACATTGATACCGTCGGAAATTAAATCGTAGCTGAGCCAGCCGGCACAAAAACCAAAAAGAAGACCGGTTGACCACATGCCTCGCGGTAATCCTAGTAAATATAGAGAAAAAAGAGGATAGGTATAGAGCCACATGAATGAGGTAGTCTGGACACCACCGATCAAGAAAAGATAACAAAAAAAGAAAAACAAAGTGCCGACCCCGCAGTGGGAGGCAATGGGTTCGTTTCCTGTTCGGTAAAGATAAAATAGAATTATAGAAAGAAGTGCGGCAATAAGAAAATCGGCGATACCCAGAAGCATGGCATTTTGCGCTAGAGCAATAATTCCCATAATAAAGAGAAGAAGAGTGCCGAGAGAAAGAAAAATATTTAACATAATAATTTTTCTCAGGGTCTCACTGTCCTGACCTTCACGCATGCCAATAGAGAGAAAAGAATGCATCAGTATCTCCAAAAATTTCTGATAGGCAGCTGCATAGAAAAAAAGAGGAAATAAGCTGGTTTTAAACAGTCGCGAGGGATAGATCCCTAACCATTACTAACTATTGTATAGTATACACCAAATTTAATGCGCGTCCACTCACTGGCTGATTTTATCGAAAAAAAATGATTGCAATGTTCATTCTTCTCCCCGCCATTGCTGCTCATCATAAACCGGAAGCGGCCCTGTGTCCTTCTCTGGTAAGCGCTGAACGTCGATGTTTTCAGGTGTTATGTTAAATGATATCGGAATGATAGTTAATGGACGGATGGCATGACATAAAATAAAATGGCAAAAAAATGCGCAGTACTAGCGGCCATCACAAAGAGATGCCAAATAGCATGACTGTAGGAGAGATTTTTCCAGACATAGAAGACGATACCGAAAGTATAAAGTAAGCCACCGGTCAGAAGAAGGATCAGGCCACCCTTTGCCAGAGAAACTGCCAGAGGTTTGATGGCGATAAGTAACAGCCAGCCCATCCCAAGGTAGAATGTCAGAGAGAGCCACTCGACCCGCTTTTTTAAAACCAGCTCCAGCAATAGTCCACAGAGGGCCATTCCCCAGACCAGGCCAAACAAGGTCCACCCCCATGTTCCCTGCAGTGTCACCAATGTAAATGGTGTATAGGTACCGGCAATCAAAACATAAATCATTAAATGGTCAAGTTTTTGAAAAAACTTCTTTAGGCCGCGGAGGGAAAACAGATGATAAGAGGCAGAGGCCAAATAGAGCAGAATCAGGGAACTGCCATAAATTGCAGCACTGACAATATGCCAGACATTGCCGTAGCGGATGGCAGTGAAAAGGAGCGTGATGAGCCCGATGAGAGCGAGACCTGCACCGATTCCATGAGTAATGCCATTGGTGAGTTCTTCTTTGAGCGAATATTTGTTGTATTGCGAACAGTTCATGGGGCGTCTGGAAGATTTCCGAATAAATAGATTAAGGGCCTGATTGGGATCACCACGGTCGAAACTATCAGCAGACTTAAGCGGGCTGTCAATATGTAACCAGTTTTGGGCCAAGGTTTTTATGATGTCTTATTGACACAGGTGACTTTTTGGTTTATATGCGGAATTATACCAGAGGGTTCCCCTTGTTTTCCGTTCATTTTTGAGCCCCGACAAAAAGACTGGATGAGCGAAACCTGGTAGATTTTTTCAAAATAAGATAAATTTTTACTGCCATCATCTATCTGATAGAAAGCAAAAAAAGTGCTGCACAAAAAAAATCCTTCACATCGCCAGATTGGAAAAATGAACATCTGTAGAGATGTTGTTTGCTGATGCACTTGAATGAAATAGAAGACATTTTTTAGCCCATTTACAGTTGCTGCAGTAAAATATTCGACCCAGACTCGGATTTTTTCCTGCTCATTGTGCTGGAATGTTTTGTTTATATTATATTGCTAAACATAGCTGGATTTTGCATGTATACTGCTTATAATGGTTTCATTACGGCAGGTTGGGCTGTCAGCTGCGTTCAAAAAGTAATAATCTTGTTTAAAGAGCGCGGAATATGTGCCGAGGAGTTCGATTGACTCGGTGGAAAGTTTTTCCGCCTTGAGTTTTTGTTTGTCTTCACCTGTAACGCTGTGGGTACGTTTCTCGCGAAAGACTGTTCGGATCAGAGAGGGTGGAAATGCTATTTCTCTGGAAGAGAATGTTTTTTGATTACGGTGGAGATTATGTGGAGCATTCATTTAGGTGGAAGTTGCTAGAATTGCTGTTTGCAATTTAATATAGAAGCTGTTAGATTTGTTCGTCGTTGTCAGTATTGTTTTGTAGAGGTTTTTTATTAAAATTTAAATGAGGAAATAATTATGCTGAAAAAAACACTGTTTGTCCTGATGGCTCTCTTTGCCATCAGTATGCCCGCTCTCGCTATTGAGTTACCCGCAGGTGCCACTCCGTCCTTCGAAAAGTCACCAACAGCTTACGCATCATCATATCAATTTAACAGCATTCTCGAGGCATATGGTTTAAACCTTGCTCCAGGGGCTGTGTCCGGCGTGCCGGCAACTTATGCAAAAGTTTCAGATGACAAAGTTGTTTTTAATAACGATTCTATTGCCTACACTCCTGCCCAGTACCACACCATTTTTACTGCTTACGGCCTCGAGTTGACACCGCAGGCAGTGAACGAGCTGAGCGTTTCTTCGTACGCCAAGGTCAAAAATGATACAATAGTTTTTGGCAGTGATTCTATCGCATATGGTGGAGAGGAATGGACAAAAATTCTTAGCGCCTACTCCCTGCCTGTCGTTGCAGCTGCCGTTCCTGTTTCAACTATTGGTGATGAGGATGGTGACGGCGTTCCAGATGACAGGGATGCCTGTCCGGGTACACCCAAGGGTGTTGTTGTCGATGAGAGAGGTTGCTGGGCAGCTGAAGACAAACTGTTGTTTGCTTTCGACAGCGCGGTGATTAAGAAAGACTACTATCCTGTTTTGGATGAAACCAAAGTAATATTTGACGCTTATCCTGCAATGACGGTTCAAATTGACGGTCATACCGACAGCGTCGGTACCGATGCATACAATCAGAAACTCTCCGAAAGACGTGCAAACGCCGTCATGAAGTATCTGGTCAATCAGGTTGGCATCTCTGCAGATCGACTCACCGCAGTTGGCCATGGCGAGGCAAAACCGGCCTATCCCAATGACACACCTGAGAATCGATCAAAAAACAGAAGGGTTGAATTTACACCTTCTATGTAAAAAGGTATGAGTGACGGTCCGGTTCGGACGTCACTAGAATAAAAAAGCCCATGAAGTTCAAATGAACTTCATGGGCTTTTTTGTGGCAAATGAAAAAGAATACCAGTGCAGTTGAGGAGCCGTTACGAACCCGGCCATTTTCACCCATTTTGTAAAGGCTCCTTAAGCCGTTGCGCGGGTTTACCGTTGGCCCTGATAGTTGATTGACAATGCTATGGCTTAGCTTGAAGTTTCCGCCGATTTCTGCTTGGCGGCATACGCAGTAGCCGCACATTCATTCTTACCCAGGTCAAGTTCTTCGGCCTTGTCATCCTCGACCTGTTGCAGATTGGCGTTGATTCGCCGGATGATCGCGTATTCATCGGGTTGTTTCCGCATGTTGCTTTTGATGAAATCGAGAAAACGGGCCTTGTCTTCAATGGCGTAGATATCTTTATTAGACGCCATTGTTTCAGCCAACGTGCAGACAAAGGCCAAGCGGTCATTCGCCTCTTCCCAGCTCATATAGTGGCCGGGAAGAACAATCATGTCAGCCGGGTATATTTTAATCTTCTGCAGCGACTCGAAGAGCTTGTCGGACCATGCTTCCACCTGCCCGCCAAGATCTGGGCGGCCGATCGAGTGAATGAAAACAGTATCGCCAGTGATCATATATCGATCATCGATGATAAAAGTGGTCGATCCCGGGGTATGTCCGGGAGTGAAAATACATTGTACCGCTGGTCCGGGCTGGGAAAATTTGTAAATGGCTTCGTCCTGTAAGGGGGTGTATTTAATCCTGGCCCCGGCGAAATCATTCTCGTTGGCCAGGAACGTTGCCCCGCTCTTTTCCGAGAGGGTTCTGCTGCCGGCGATATAGTCAGCCTGGAGGTGGGTTTCAAAGGTCTTTATGAGTCTGCATGTATTCTTCTCGGCAAAATCAAGGTAGAAATCACTGTTTCGCGAAGGGTCAAAGAGCATAAACTCGTCGCCACTTTGCAGGCCATAGCTGGTGGATGCCTTGCCGGGTCTGATAAATTGAAACAATTTATATGATTCCCCGGGATTGAGCAGGACTGGTACCAGCAGGTTACCCCAGGATTTGATACCTCCCGCAAGGTAGCCAATATCCTGCAGGCCATGCTGTTCGAGAATTTCTGCCACATATTTGGCTGAACCTTCTTGGGCGCAGACGATGCGCACCGGTTTGTCCTTGATCACCTTGGCAACACATTCATCTTCAATTTCCATGAAATCGAAATAGGAAATATTCTGCAGGATGAAAGGGTAGGGGGACTCTACTTTGAACCTGCCAAAGTCCACCTTGTTTCTGACATCTAGAACGACCATGTCTTTTTTTGTCGTCAGTGCGTCATAGAGTTCTGTCGCGGTGTATTTGAAAATACTCATCTAAAATTACAGCGTGGCTACCTCTTCCTTCAGGTGGAGGAGGAAACGCTGTCTCCCATGTAGTAGTTGTAACCATCGGCACGCTGCAAAAGAGAGCAATGTTTCCATGAAATCCCCTGTATTGTACCTGCTTCTGTCTTGCTATTGAAACTGCCGGACTTTCGGACAGGCACCCTGCCAACATACGTCCCGAGCTTTTTGCCTTTGTTGACCAGTGCCTTGACCGGATCCCCGGTTTTACATCCATTGACAACTCTTCTTGCTTTCGCTGACGTTCGAGGAAAACCGTAGTTATCCACCCGGCACATCTGCCGTGATCCTCTGCCAGCAGCAGAAACATTAGGAGGTTGCAGTCCCGGCGGAATATGGACACGCCCGCCTGTTGCACCGACGCAAACGGCATCAAGCCAATGGGATTTTCCGTCGCTTTGGTTCGTCCGGTTATACTTGGTTCTTCCTCCGGACCAGAAGGAAACCTGCAAGCCTTTGGCCTGATTGCATGGTGTGCAAGAAAGGGCAAGGTTGCTTGTCCGGTTGGCACCACCTTTTACCCGAAGGACAATATGCTCTACCTCCAGGGGCACATTCCCGGTTCCGCTATAGGCGCAGGTACGACCCCATTTTCCCAAAAAATATTCTCTGGCTTCGTATCCGGCCAATTCCCCTTGCTGATATTCAACACCTGAAATTTCAGGATGCTGCAGGAGCTGCGTATCAAAACGCACTGTTTCAACCACCATCCCGGATACTGGAGCAAAGTTGATGGGACGCATTACCCAGGTAAAAACATTGTCCACCCTTGAGCGAAGAGTATTTCTCATGGCCTGTCCACGGTGAGTAAGCTCTCCGGCCCAAACAACCTTTCCGCCCTGCTGACACTCTGCCACCAAGGCAATGGTTGTCGTCTTGCTCCCTGGATCGAGATTTAACTCAAGATCTTGAACATCACTGCCGCTCTTTTCTTTGAAGATGATCCTAAAAGGACATCTTTTATAGACAGCAGCTTTTCCCCTTCAACCTGTTTAACCACTTGTCGCAGAGCCTGGAACTGGTGGAGCATTGCAGAGTGCCTCTCTCTTCTTTCTTAACGTAGCCGGTTAGCCTTGCCGCCCTGGCTGTGCCTGGTCAACAGGGGACCTTGCTTTCACAAGCTCCGCCCTTCAGGGCGGGGTAGTTGACTCCCCCCTTGGACATCGATCTTTTTTAGATTGAAAATAGAAAAACACTGTATACTGTGAGAAAGCAAGCATATTGACAAAACTCCCGGAAAGATACGAGCAGACCGTCATAGAGACAGCAACGCCCATCTCAATAAACAGCAGCTGTTGCGACTTCCCGTCCCCTTCCGTTGTACATCACCCTCCCATCCTCCCTTAAGGACGGACCTCATGCAAGGAAACAACCAGCCCAAGGGCAGCCTTATCCTGCGAACTCTTGCCATGCCGGCTGACACCAACCCCGACGGCGACATTTTCGGCGGCTGGATCATGTCCCAGATGGATATCGCCGGCGGCATACTGGCCCGGGAAAGAACCTGTTCCAGGGTCGTCACCGTCGCCGTTGAATCAATATCCTTTATCAAACCGGTGCAAGTCGGCGATGTGGTCTGCTGCTATGGCGAGGTGGTGAAAATCGGCACGACCTCAATTACCATCAACCTCGAAGTCTGGGTCAAACCGATCCTGTACAGCCCAAAGGAGGAGAATGTGAAATTCCAGGTGACCAGAGCAGCCTTCACCTACGTGGCCGTCGACAGTACCGGGAAAAAACAGGTGATCGAGCGCAGCTGCAGTTGCGGCGATCCCAGCCTCTAAAGCAGAATTCTATCGTTCTGCTTGCACCGTTTTGTATTTCTGTCGCTTCCCGCTCACCTTTCTTACGGTGTTTCCGCCTGCTGGTGATTGATAAAAGTTAGCAGGGCCGTCCAATATTCAGTAAACATATCGATCGTGCCGTGGTTGGCCCGTTTGATAAAGACGATTTCTTTTTCCCCGACGATATGGTCAATAAAATTTTTCGTTCGTTCCGGAGGCACCACCCGATCACGACCACCGCAAATGACCAGCAGCGGACAAGCTATCCGAGAAAGATAAAGTAATGCATTAAAACGATGTTTGAGCAGCATTGAGACCGGCAGCCAGGGGTAAGTCGACCGGGCAATGTTTTCGATGCTGTCATAGGGGGTGACGAGGATCGCTCCGTGGACTTTTTTATTGGCGGCAGCATAGCAGGCCACCCCCGAGCCAAGACTTCTGCCGATCAAAAAGATCTTCTTCGGCGAATATCTGCTGACCATGTCATCGATCACCGCCAGGGAATCGGCAAAGAGCTCCGCCTCCCCCGGACTGCCGTCGCTCGGCCCATAGCCGCGATAGGCGACAAACAGCGAGGCGGCGTTGATATCCCTGAACTCGTCAATATTGAGAAAAATGTCTTCCGCATTGCCGCCATAGTAGACGAGCAGCTTTTCCCTGACCAATTCCGGATTGACCAGCCAGCCGCGCAAGGTTACACCCCCCTGGGTCAGGTGGTAGTCGCTGACATCATTGTAGTCATGCCCTTCATGACGTGCCGCCGGTGGAAAAAAAAGAAACGACTCCTGGCGCAGGTACATAACAACGACACAAAAAAGGTACCCAATTATTAAAAAAATCACTATCTGCAAGACGGTCGACATCTTCATTTTCTCCGCTCAGGTTAGAGAAGGTCCGCACAACAGCATCAAGGCTGCCGCCAGGCATAAAAATGCTGGACCGAGCCATAACCATACCCCAATCGCACCCCTGCTCCGCCCTGCAGATCGTGGCTGACCTATTTTTTTGCCCTCTTCACCGCCTCGGCTAGGCCAAAGCCTCCGGCCAGAAAAGCGGCAATGGCCGAGGAAATCGTGCAGCCGGTTTCGTAGGAATTGACGGTGCCTTACGGTAGGTCTGCATTATTTTCTTCCGATTTGCATGCAAAACCACTCGCTTCCACACACTTGCCATCACATATGATCTTCCCGGAGCCTGAAAAGATCGCTCCACTTTGCTTTTTTCTGCTTATTGACTATATTCCTGCCACAAATTATTGTCGACACAATTGACAAAATTTGCTGGCCAGAGCACATTGCTAGTCCTTCGGCTGCTATGCACAGCATTTTCACCACAATACCACCACCGACATGCGCATACATACTTTTCGGCACCAAAATCTGCAGATTGATAAGTTACTGACCAAACCCGGAGAAGCCTGGTGTTTTTTTGGTGACAACAGCTCAGGCATCGACAGTTTCATTGACCTTTTGTCCGGCAGGCTTCAGGACTTTTCCGCTAAAATCCTGCACCTGCCCGAGCATCCGGCTATTCTGTCATTCCAGGCACAGCAGGAAGTCTATGAAGAAGAACTGCGTAACGACGACAGCGACTTCCTCGACAGAATCGATCCAGGCACGCCGGTCTGCCAATATCTGCCCGATTACCGCAACCATCTGCCTCTCCTTAAAGCCTTCGGCATGGATCACTGCCTGCAGCTGGGATACCGCCAGCTCAGTTCCGGACAGAGCAGAAAGCTGCTCTTTCTGCAAAAACTTATCGGCGGAGCGACCACCCTGGTCATGCAGAACCCCTATGACGGCCTCGACCAGGAAAGCTGCCATGAGCTTAATCTGGCCTTGCAGCAATTGCCGGACCGAAACATCGAACTTATCCTGCTGGTCAACAGCGAAAGTGACATTCCCCCCTGGTGCAGCTATTTGGCGTTGCTCGCATCGGGACGGCTGGAGGCATCGGGCTTGCGGAAAATAGTACAGCCCCTGCTCCATAGTTTACAGAAGCCCCGGCGGCCCGTTCCTGCGCCGATCAGCGGAAAGCATCTCCAGCCGGCACCGGCCGGCGACGTCCAGAGCGACGAGCTCATATATCTTAGGGGCGGTTTTGCCGGCTACGGGGACAAGAAACTCTTTACCGGCCTTGATCTGACCATAAACGCCGGGGACCACACCCTGATCACCGGCCCAAACGGCTGCGGCAAATCGACACTTCTCGACATTATCACCGGCGATAACCCTAAATGCTATGCCAACACGCTGCGGATTTTCGGCAAACGGCGCGGTTCCGGGGAATCGATATGGGACATCAAGAAACATATGGGCATTATCTCCCCGGCACTGCACCGTGAACATCGGATTCCCGGCAGCGCTCTCCAGGTAGTCCTTTCCGGACTCTATGATTCAATCGGATTGTACACCAAGGTTTCAAGTACCGAGGTTAACGCCGCAAAACACTGGCTGAACTGGCTCTCGCTTGCGGGAAAAAGTGATACCCCTTTTAGGAGAATGAGCTATGCCGAGCAGCGCCTGGTGCTCATTGGCCGATCACTCATCAAACGCCCGAAGCTGCTTATCCTCGATGAACCCACCCAGGGGCTCGACGATGTCCACCGAAACAGCCTGCTTGATCTTCTTGAACAGATCGCCGACAAAAAACTTTCGACCATTCTCTTTGTCAGCCACCGAAAAGATGAGCACCGAACGTGGTTCCACCGACAAATCCATCTCGACTCCTATGCAGTGTGATGGTAGATTGTCCTGATGATATTTTTCGTTAACTTACCCGCATATCTCAACAGAGGACCCATACCCATGCATATCAATGACCTCAATCTTAAGAGTTACCTCGACGAACTGTATCGACAAACAGCCGGCAATACCGAGGCGCAGGTTTCCATGTATGATCTGGGTGCGGCGATCGGTCTTGACAAAGCCGAAGCCGGCAGTGTTGCCGAACAATTGATGGTGCTGGGCCAGGTGGAACTGAGAACCCTGGCCGGCGGTATCAGTATCACCCCAGCCGGTCTCGCATTCCTGGGTATTGCTGTGCCCCCTGCCACCTCAGCAGAGTACGGTTTTTCTCTCGGTAAGGGGCCGGTTGCCGACGAGAATGATCGCCGGACGATACATCTGCTCACCCAGAAAATAAAAGATGCCCTCTCCGGCCACAGTGTCGAATACGAACTGCTTGAAGAGATTATCCTCGACCTGAAAACCATTGACGTTCAGATGCTCTCCCCCAAACCAAAAATCGCTGTGTTGAGGGAAATAATGCGCTCGCTGCACAAGGCCTTTGCCACAGCCGATGTCGATGCCGGGAAGGTTGCAAACCTACTGAAAACCGTCATTGATTGATATTTGTCAAAATAAAGGTATTCACCCTCTCAGCAAACAGCTGCAGGTGAAGGAAAAAGTGGAGAAATATTTTGAAGACAATCGGACTCTTAGGCGGCATGAGCTGGGAAAGCACCACGCATTACTATCAGTTACTCAATCAGGGTATCAATGAAAAGCTTGGAGGACTCCATTCGGCTAAAATAGCCATGGTAAGTGTCGATTTCCAGCCGCTGGCAACAGCCATGCTGCGCGGCGAATGGACTGAATGCGGCGAACGTCTGGCCGATGCAGCGCAAAAGATAGAGGCAGCCGGAGCCGATTTTCTTCTCATCTGCACCAACACCATGCACAAAGTAGCCGGGATCATAACCGCTGCTGTCAGCATTCCGCTCCTGCACATAGCCGATGCCACGGCAGAACGAGTCAAGGCGGAAAACATGCAGACGGTCGGACTGCTCGGTACCTGCTTCACCATGGAAGAAGAATTTTACAAGGGGAGACTCAGCGAAAGACACGGTCTGACAGTAATCGTCCCGCCGCCGGAAGACCGTCGGATAGTCCATGAGGTTATTTTTGAAGAACTCTGCCGCGGAAAAATCTCACCCGAATCGCGAATGCATTTTCTGCGCATTATCGAGACAATGCGCCGGGAAGGCGCGGAAGCAGTCATTGAAGGGTGCACGGAGATCGCCATGCTGGTGCAGCAGAATCACACAACAGTCCCCCTGTTCGACACGACCACCCTGCACGTCGAGCAAGCCGTTCGATTCGCACTGGAGGATTAAGAGAATGGGGTTTAAACAGGCAAACCGGAGCGAAGAGTTAAAATCCGCTTGGCCTCCTATTCTGCTGCGAAATTTAACTGTCAATTTTCACGGCAAAAATTGATTCATCCCTGATCACCCCCGTCACCCGCACATTTTTACCAACGAAGGTGTCAATTTCGACCCCTTTGAGGAGAAATGTTCCCCGGTTGGTGGTGATAGCGATCCCTCTTTTCGTTTCAAGAACAAGACCTGATAAGATACATTGTTCGCGAAGAATGAGCCGGCTCATCGTTTCGCCATATTCTCGGGGGTCAGAGGGAGTGACTTTTTCAGCCACGGCCATCATGCCAAATGCACAGAAACTTGCAGCTAGCAGAGCAGTAACGGTGTGTTTCATAGAATTTTTCAAAAGAGGATGTGGGTATTCTCCTGCTGTCTCAGTACTGACAAGACCTATAACAGGAACAGTGCAAGGGATGCACCAACTACAATTTAGTCCGCAATTCAACTTGTTAACCAAATCAAGGCAGAAACAGCGAGACTTTGACCGGCAAATGGAGCCCATTACCCAGAAAGAATGCGCATATTTTACGCACCGTTTCATAGCATTTTTTATTGCCAGCTGCAAGATATTCAAGCACCCTCCAATGGGGAACCATGAAAAACAACCTACCGGCCGTTTATGTATTTACCCGGACATATCAGCCAAGAGTGTCAGTCAATAGGTGACAGTTGCGGGAACGTTTGCTAAAATCAAGCAATCGACACTATGTAAGGAGGATGTACAGGGAGAACCATGCGCGTCAAACTCGGTGTAAAACAGAAACTTTTTCTGATTTTTTTTCTGTTTTTTCTTATTTTTTCAGGAACAGTCTTCGTTCTGTTATTCAATGTACAGAGGATGGTTGAAGCAACAGAAAAAATAGCCATTAAAAACAATAAAATAAACGCGCTCAGCGAGACCTTGAAAACAAGTCTGCTCAATATGGACGCGAGTCACAAGAAACTGATAATACTTAAAAATGACCGATACTCCGAACGTTTCAAGCAAGCCCAAATCAACTTTGAAGAGGCTTTAACCGAGACCGTTGAACTTTCCGCTTCAACCCGGAACGGCGGCAAGATATGGCTGGAGCTCGAATACAGCTATCGGCGTCACCGCCTCGGGTTATGGGATAATCCCGCCTTTTCCCTGCTCGGTTCGAAATGGGTCACCGAACAAGTTGTCTCTCTCTGGATAAAAGGTATCAACCAAGGCAAACAAGAAAATCAACACGAAATTGAGTACGCCCTGCGGGAACTCAATGGTAGAAGCCATATCAGTTCACGAAATGGCCTTTATGGCTTTGCCTTAAGCGTTCTTGTTGGCTTTACCGGTCTCTGGTATATTACTCGATCTTTCTTTACACCGCTGAAAACTCTCGCCAGGGGCCTGCAACGTATCTCGATTGATAAACTTCACCAACCCATTACCCTCAAAGGCGGCGAAGAATTTAGTGAGCTGGCTGCATCCTATAATGATATGAGTAGACAGCTAAGCGAGGAGGAAAATATCCGCAACGAATTTATCGCCACCCTAAGCCATGAAATCAGAACGCCGCTTTCTTCAATTCGCGAGTCGGTCAATATGATTATCGAAGAGGTTTTTGGGCCGATAAACGACAAGCAGCGTAAGTTTCTGCAAATTGCCGGTGTGGAAATCCAGCGGATTAATAAACTCCTTAATTATCTTCTCAATGTGTCGGTTCTTGAATCCGATGTGCGCAAAAAAAAGTCGTCCCGGCTGAATACCAAACAGCTGGTATTGAGCAGTACCGAAGTTTTTGCTTCCTTTGCCGAGCAGAAAAAAGTAACCTTAATGGTGGGTGACTCCAACGAATCTCCCGATCTTTTTGGCGTCCGGGAAGAGTTGCAACAGGTATTTATCAACATCATTGGAAACGCTATCAAATATTCTCCCGAGAGAGGCTCCGTGATGGTCTCCTGGATGAAAGATGCAACAAAGAAATTTCTGCTCTTCCACGTGTCGGACACCGGCCCCGGTATTGCCGACGATGAACTTTCCCTGGTCTTCACCAAATACTACCGGACGAAAACAGTGCGAGGGCACCTCGATGGCGTTGGCTTGGGACTGGCCATATCCAGGAAAATTGTCGCCAGCTATGGCGGAAAGATACAGGTCAAAAATAACAGAGGAAGCGGTTGCACCTTTTCCTTTACACTACCCACTCGATCATAAGGATAGTATGATTCATTTTTACACAAAGAGATATTTCCAGAGACTGCCTGAAGATATATTCGGAGGTCTATAAGAGTTATGCATACATTCCACAGACGTTTAATTCGTCTAGTCCCCCTTTTGTTTTTATCCTTGCTGCTGCTCTCATTGTCTAGTTCCTGCACCATGATGCAACAGCCGAAGTCTCCATTACCAGGGAAGCATATTCAGCCTTTAGCCGAACAACTCTTTCTTAACGGCGATTTCGAAACTGCGCTCCTTGAATACGAGCAGATATACGAAACTGCGCTGTCACCAGAAGAAAGAAACCATGCTCTCTATGGCCTAGCCTGTACCCAGATGATGTTAGGCCACACCGAGGAGCAGTTTACTGAGGCCATCGGCAACCTGCAAAAATGGGATGCCGGCAAGGGTACCGCGCCTTTTAGCGAAAATAGTCTTCTCCTCGTACTTGCATTAAAGCATCAAAGCAAACGTATAACTGAGCAGGACAAGGAACGGATAGCTCGTGAAACAGCACAAACCTCTCTCATTGATGACCAGAAAAAAAAGATTTCCGAGATGAGATCCACCGTTCAAAAGCTGCATAGCCAGATTGAAGAACTGCACAATCAGATTGCAGCACTTGAAGCAATTGATGAAAATGTTCAGGAAAAACAAAAATCTTTATGAGTAAACAAATTCGCGTCCTGATCGTTGATGACGATCTCTCTATATTAGAGGTTTTGGAGGCCCGGTTAACTGCTGCCGGATTCAAGGCACACAAGGCGACTAACGGATCCAACGCACTGGAACTTCTCAATATATTTCCGATAGATATTCTTGTCTCCGACATAAAAATGCCGGAGATGAGCGGTCTGGAGCTTCTTGACAAAACGAGAACGATCTTTCCCCAGCTCCCGGTTATTTTTCTCACCGCCTATGGCACAATTCCTGATGCAGTTGATGCGGTGAAGGCCGGCGCTGTGGACTATCTGACCAAACCGTTCGACGGCAAAGAACTCGTCTGGAAAATAGAGCAGATCATCGCCACGCTTCCACAGCAGCCTGCCGTCCTGCAGCCTGCAGATGAGAAAGGCATCTTCTGGGGCAACAGCGTCGCCATGACTGACCTGAAGGAATTGCTGATCAAAGTCGCAGCAAGCAACGCCAATGTGCTAATTCTCGGCGAAAGCGGGGTCGGCAAGGAAAGTGTCGCCAGAATGCTGCATAGCTGCAGTCCGCGAAAAGACAAGCCGTATATCGTAGTTGATTGCGGCTCGACGCCCCCAGGCATTTTGGAAAGTGAATTGTTCGGCCACGTAAAAGGCTCGTTCACCCATGCCATCCAGGACAAAAAAGGATTGATAGAGGCTGCCCATGGCGGCACCCTGTTTCTCGATGAGGTGGGCAATATTTCCCAGGAGATGCAGAGCAGGCTTCTCCGCTTTTTAGAAGAAAGAACCATTCGACAAGTTGGGGCCATCAAAGAAAAAGAGATCGACTGTCGGGTGATTTCGGCGACCAATGCTGATCTGAGGGCAGATGCCGAAGAAGGAAAGTTCCGGCTTGACCTGTATTACCGGTTGAAGGTGGTGACGCTTGTGGTTCCTCCGCTCCGCGAAAGACGGGAAGATATCCCTGAGTTAGCTCGATTTTTAGTCGACACCTATACAAGAAACAACAACCTGCCCAGTCTGGAGCTGCCCCAAAGAACCCTGGACTGGCTTCAGACACTTACCTGGCAGGGTAACGTTCGGGAGTTAAAAAATGCCCTGGAAACTGGGATCATCCTCTGCAGAGACCGGCGGATCCTCCCGGAAGATCTCCAGTTAGATGATGAACACATCCCAATGGCTGAGAGTAGTGATGCTAATTTCTCAATTGAACAGAGTGAAAAAGAGGCGATTATCCGGGCCCTGAAACAGACCAAAGGAGTCAAAAAGGATGCTGCGGAGTTATTAGGTATCAGCCGCCGGGCCATTCAGTATAAAAGCAAAAAGTATAACCTTGATGCCTCACAGTTTAAGGATTGAGTTATAAGACGATCGGCTACACCATAACGGCCGCGGCCCACGATAGAAATCACACCTTTTGCATAAAAATAATCCCGGAGATAATCTTCCTTTGTGAACAAAGAAGGTTTCCGGGATTTCCTGTTTGCAAGCTATCCGACTGGTCGACCGGCCGAGTTTACACTATCAACCAGCCATCTTCAATCCATCAACACTGCTCTTTTGGGAAATTACCTGACGGCCTTCGTAGTGTCTGAAGATATCCCGAGGACATTTCGTCACACACGCTGTTTCGCAACCAGGACCATAAGCGATACAGGCTTTGTGATCAATTTTCACCATATTGTTCTCATAGGTGACAGCGCCTGCGGGACACGCCTTCACACACATCTTACAGCCGATACACCCTACTGCACAGACTGCCTTGACATTTTTGCCGAGATCCTGTGTCGAACAGGGCACGTAGACCCGCGCCTTCAGCGTTTGAATCTCGATGATCTTTTTCGGGCATGTCCGCACACAGACGCCGCAGCTGACACATTTATCCGGATTGACGACCGGAAAATTCTCGACCATGTCAATGGCACCAAAGGGACAGGCTTCCGCACATTCGCCGAGACCTATGCAGGCATACTGACAGGCTGAGGGTCCGCCAAAACTGAGGTTCGCCGCGGTACAGGAGGCAAAACCGTAATATTCATGCTTATGGCTCACCTTGCCCTCAACCCTCGAACAGCGCACAAGCGCAATCTGATCCTCAAGAGCAGTGACTTTTTTGCCAGTAAGTTCGGCCACCCTTTTGGCCACCGGTTCTTTTCCTGGAAAACAGAGGTTCGGCGGCACATCAGGATCATTGACCACGGCGATGGCATAGCCTTCACATCCGGCATAGCCACAACCGCCGCATTGGGCGAGGGGCAGGGATTCTAGAACCTCTTCAATGAGTGGGTTGATCTCGACGGCAAATTTATGGGCAGCGATGGCGAGCCCGATACCGAAAAACAACCCGATGCAGCCGAGCAGAACCAGACCGCCTAATGCTAATTTAACTAATGCCGGATCCATATTGTTTAACTCTCAAATTAAGTCTTCGTTTTTATTTCAAACCCCGGTAAACGGGAAACCAGCCGTAAGGTACTTACACCTCTCACGGGGGTATAAGTGCCTTTCGCAGAATATTTTCCGGCAAAAAACAAGAAAACAATCTGCAAGGTACTAAAAAATCTGCAGTCCAGAGAATCCAAGAAACGCCATGGCAAATTGCCCGGCAACAATAAAGGCGATGGGCAGCCCTTTGAATGTTGGTGGAATTTTTGCGAGCTGCATCCGCTCGCTTACCGAACTCATCAAATACAGGGCCAGGAGAAAACCGCCGCCGGCGCCAAGGGCCAGCATAAAGGTCTCAAAGACATTGTAATTGTTGTTCGCCAGAATCAGTGGCACCGCAATAATGACGCAGTTGGCTATAACCAGAACAAGGAATACCCCAAAAGAATTGAAGAGAATGGGGTTGACCTTTCTCAGCACCGTATCGACCGCCTGAACCGTCAGAGAAACGAGGCCGATAAAGACGACAATCTGCAAGAAATTCAGATCATACGGAATCAGGATGAAATTGTAAAAGAACCAACTCATCAAGGCCGACACAACCATGACCAGAGTAAAAACAACGCCCATACCCTTGGCCGTTTCTTTTTTCTTTGACGTGCCGAAAAAGACACAAAGCCCGAGGTACTTGGTAAAGACAAAGTTATTGATCAAAAGAGCGGATATGAGGATGCCGAACAGGTATCCTAAATACGACTTACTGACCGTAAAAGTGGTTTTATCGATTCCGGCCAGCCCTCTGATTGATACCACATGGGTCATTGCCGTATTCAGCGGTTCCTTGAAGCGAAGAGAAACGCGCGTACTATCCTCGGAGAGGGTGGCGGATTCCAACTCCAGCTGGATGTCCGGATCCGGTTCTTCAAAGACGGTATAATTAGCTATGTTTTCTGCCACCGCCCGGTCGACCGCGCCGGAAAAGGTGACGAAAATTTCGTTGTCCGCCTTGAATTTCTGATCGGCGATAAGTCCCTCAGCCTGAGAAAATATCGGGGTCAGGCAAAAAATCAGTGCGGCAAGGACGATATATTTTGTGTGTGCAAGAGTCATCATTTTAACCCTTTTGAGCGTTTATAATAAACTTCAATCCAATTAAAAAAGGCCATCATCAATCCGACCACGAAGAAACCGGCACTGGGCAGGATGAAGAAAAGAAGGGGCTTGAAACCAAGAACATCATAGCCGAGGATCATACCGGATCCGAGCAACTCCCGAACGAAACCGATAACGACCATGCCGACCATAAAGCCAAGGCCCATACCTAAACCATCCCAGAAGGAATCATTCACCGATTCCTTGCAGGCAAACATTTCCAGCCGCATGGTGATGATGGCAAAGGCGACGATAAGCTTGACGAAAATACCCATTTTCGCATAGGCTTCAGGCATGTAAGCCGCCAGCACCAGATCAATGACCGTCACCCAGGTAGCAATTGTCAGCGTATAGGTAGGTATACGAATCCTCGGGTGGATAAGGTTTTTAAAAAGAGATATGGTCACACTGGAAAAAACCTGCACGAAAAGTACAGCAATTCCCAGCATAATACCGTTCATTACCGTGGTAGAGATACCAACGGCAGGACACATGGAGAGCGCCAGCTTGAAAATCGGGTTCTCACTTAAGATCCCCCGGGTGATCAGCTGCATGCTGGATTTGTCATTTGCCACGTCGACTTCCTCTTACAAGAATTAAAACGATACAGCAAGCTGCTGTTCTTTCAGAACCTTATCCAGGACAGTTACCCGGTAGGCAAATTTGGTAACGATGCCTTTCACCCCATAGGCGACGGCCTTTGTTGAAATAGTCGCCCCGGTAAGTGCGTAAATATCCTTGTCCTTATACTGCTCGCGAAATTGCATGATGTCGTCATCACTGACCTTGCCGGTCAGAGCCTTGAAATAATCATCTGGAATCGGTGCCTTGACGACATCGATAGCTTTCAGGGCCGCAAAGGGTTTTCCCTTAAACTGGTTCTTGAAGTAATCCTGTTCAATTTCTGCGCCAAGCCCAGGATCTTCCTCATGCTCAAGAATTTCCATGCCAACGAAAGAAAAGGCGGGATCAACCGCAAGCATCACGTGAACAAAAGTCTTAAAGCCCTGGAACTTGCCGCCAAGCAGATAGGCGATGCGGTTGCCGTTTTCGGTGACGACAATGGTCTGATCGGCAAAAGTTACCGTATTACCGGGGCTCACCGCGGCAAGGACCGCCTTGTTACGCGTCTCAGCCTCCAGAGCTTCAATGGCACTCAGCGTCACCGGTTTGGATTCAATCATAGTGCCGTCGAGGTCGATGTTGACAAAGAGAAACTTCCCATCTTCACCGTGTCCGGCAGGCACCAGGTAGCCGATGGACTGTTTTTCACTGTTGCTGATAACGTATCTATATACCTCATGCATGGCCAGGGATTCAGGTATAGCCGCCCCGCCTTTGTAGCCGAGCAGTTCATACATGACCTGCTGCTCTTTGACATGTTCGTTATGTTTCTTGGCATTGCTGGTGAAGATGAAGCACAGGCCCATAACTGTCGCGGCGAGCAGGCAGGAGACCGTCAGGCGAACAACAATTGTTATGATATCTCTCATTTTGCACCTCCTGCAGGCAGGGCAAAACGTTTTGGTTTAAACCAGCCGTCGAGAACGGTGCTGAGTGGATTCATAAGAAGTATAGCGTAACAAATACCCTCGGGATAGCCCCCTTTCAGTCTGATGAGTACCGTCAGAGCACCAATACCGATGCCGTAAATGATCTGCGCTGTTTTCGTCGTCGGACTGGTCACATAATCGGTGGCCATATAAAAAGCCCCAAGGATTGCTCCACCGGACAAAAGCGCAAGCAGCGGGTCACCGCTGAAGTAACTTTCTCCACCGAATATCCAGGTCAGTACGGCAATGGATCCGAGAAGGGAAGCGGGGATATGCCAGGTAATGTAGCCGCGGTAGATTAGATACAGGCCGCCGAGGACAAGCAGGAAACCACTTGTTTCACCGATACAGCCCGGACGCCAGCCAAGAAAAAAACTACCATAAAGACTTGCCCCACTGCCAAAGGTCTCGGTGAATATTGCCATGCCCTGTTCTTTCATAACGGCGAGAGGCGTGGCGGTCGAGACGGCATCGACGGAACCGGCCAGGTACGAAAAAATGCCAAACCCCTCAACCGGCGACAGCCAGGCCGAGGTCATGGCAACCGGAAACGATGCCAGTAAAAACGCCCGGCCAAGAAGAGCAGGATTAAAGAAGTTATAGCCGATGCCGCCAAGGAGATGCTTGCCAATGTAAATGGCAAAAACCGCTGCGAGAATGGGGAGAAGCGGCGACACACCGGGCGGGATGACAAAGGCCAGCAATAAACCGGTCAGAACGGCACTGCCATCCTTGATTGTCACCGGCCTGCCCAGGGTTTTTTGGCTTACGGCTTCGACAACAACACAGCTTATAACGGAAACGGCAGTTATAAGCAGGGTCTGTATGCCGAAGACAAAAACCGACAAAATCAACGGCGGCACAAGGCAGGCCACAACCGTCCACATAATTTTCTCAACCGACTCACTGCTTTTCAAATGCGGCGATACGGAAACCTTCCACAGGTGCGCCGGCGCAGTCGTCTGATCATCTGAAGCTTGCTGTATGCTCACGACTCTCCTCAAAACATCGTAGTTAATGCCCAGACCCTGGATCAGGGCCAACTCTTTTTTCTACCGTTGCCAAATATTCAACGTATTCCTTAGTACCTTTGGTACTTATCCCGGCTTATTTCTCATATACCGGGGCTTTCAGCCTGCAGTTACTGCCTCTTCGCCTTCATCTTTGCCAGCCGGATAAATTGCACGAGCGGACGTTTGGCCGGGCAGACATAGGCGCAGGAGCCACACTCAAAACAGTCGAAGACACCAAACTGTGCGGTATCCTGGGCCCTGTTTGCTTCCACGTAGATACCGATCTCTTTTGGCTCGAGCCCCATCGGACAGGCATCGAGACACCAGCCGCAGCGAATGCACTGGGAATGGGGCTTCGTGTCAATCTCATCTTCCGTCAGAAACAGGACGGCCGAGGTGGTTTTCGTCACCGGAACGTCAAGGCTGGAAACGGCAAAACCCATCATCGGACCACCCATGACGACTTTTGCCAGACCGGGCTGCAAGCCACCAAGATACTTGACAATATCCCTTACCTTTGTACCTATCTTGACCTGGAGGTTGGCTTGCCTGGCAATACCTTTACCGGCTATGGTAACAACCTTTTCGTACAAGGGCTTGCCGTACACGACTGCATCGTAGATAGCCTTCGCCGTGGTAACATTCTGCACGACAACTCCCACCGCCGAAGGCAGCGCCATAGCCGGGACTTTCCGCCCAGTGATCGCCTGGATGAGCTGTTTTTCAGAACCTTGCGGATATTTCACCTGCAGCGGCTGGATTGTGATGGAGTATTCTCCGCCGGATGCCTGTTCCGCGGCTTTGGTCATCTCGCGGATAGCGTCCGGTTTATTGTTCTCAATGCCGATAAAACACCTAGTGATACCGAGAATTTTGAGGATAATTTTCGCCCCTTCGACTATCTGGCCAGGGTTTTCCAGCATCTGTCGATGATCAGCCGTAATGTAGGGCTCACATTCGGCGCCATTGAGCACCAGAGTATCAACCGGTGAATCCGCGGGCGGATTGAGTTTTACGTGGGTCGGGAAACCGGCACCACCGATACCAATGATACCGGCATCATGAATTTTAGCCAGCAGATCCGCGCCGGCAAGCTGCTGCCAGTCGACCTTTTGGTATTGCACAGGCGCAGCCTCCCTGTCCACCTCAATGGTGATCGACGGGGCGCTCACCCGCACCGCATGCACGGAAGTTGCCAGATTTTTTATCTTCCCTGCAACCGGTGAATGAAGCGGAACGCCCAGGCCTTTCTGCACCTCGCCGATCACCGCACCCTCGATAACTTCATCACGCTTGGCGACCGTCGCTGTACATGGAGCACCAATGTGCTGGCCGAGAATAAGCTCGAGTTCGTCGGGGACAGGCATTATTTCTATACCTAAGCCCTGCGTCTGCGCTTTGCATTCAGGCGGGTGAACACCACCTTTTGGAAATGTCAGCAACGATTTCATATCTACTTGATAATTTTAGTTAATTGGATGCAGTTTCCCCTGCATTGCAGGTCTGTACGGGTATTTTTTCCTGGGGCAAGAGCAGCCGATCAGGACAATCCGCCATAATACTTCATAAATTGTGTTCGTTCAAAGACTGCGGGCTCGGTCGCCTTCTCATAGCTGAGTTTCCCTCTAAAGGCAGCCAAGTCGGCAAAAGACTTTTGTTCCATCCATTCATCAAGCCCTTTGAGGATCCTAGCGATCTGCCCGGCACCATTTTTATACACGGTGGAAACGATCTGCACAGCGGTTGCTCCAGCCAGAATCTGTTTAATGACCCCCTCACTGTCATGCACACCGGTCGAGGCCACCAGATCTTTTTCGATCAGACCGGACATCAAAGCTATCCAGCGCAGAGGACCACAGCCCTCCGATGGACTGCTCAGGACATCTGCTGATTTTACAACCATCTTGTCAATATCTATGTCAGGACTGTAATAACGATTAAACAGCACAAAACCGGACACCTTGTCCGTCCAACTCAACTTCTGGATGAGGTTGGCCAGCGACGCCGAATAATGGCTCATTTTCAGAGTGAGAGGAATAGAAATCATCCCACTGACAGCATTGATGATCTCGGCATACTTCTGCTCATTTTCCCCACTGGTCATTTTGGGGTTTGAGGGAAGGAGGGAAATATTCAGTTCAATAGCATCCGCACCCTGCTGCTCAATAGACTTGGCAAAAGCAACCCATTCATGCGCCGAGACACAGTTGATACTGGCTATCACCGGAATATCAACGCTCTTTTTTGCGCCGGAAATCAACTTCAGGTAACTGTCGACCTCATTGCCGCGGGTATATGCACGAATGTAATCCGTTGCCCCTGGATAATCCGCAGTATAGCTGTCGAGGTTAGCGGATAATTCCGCCTGAATCTGTTCCTCAAAAAGAGACTTCAACACAACAGCACCGGCACCGTTGTCCGCTAGCTCCTTTATCTTGTCAACCGAATTGGTAAATCCACAACTGCCGACAATCAACGGATTTTTGAGATCCAGTCCTAGGTATTTTGTTGATAGATCATTCATATTGTCTAAGATGTTCTCCATTGAAAAATATGTTCAGCCGGGCAATCAACACAAAAAAACCGTTTTCTTCCGCGCCACTCCCTATATCTTGTTGTGCAAAGTGTGCGCGACCAAGAGAAAACAATAAGCTACCATTGCATATTACGCCTAGAGACATACTAAATATTTCTAAAACTTCAACAATATTTCACTGCAATTACAGATTAAATTACTTATACTATTGTTATTATTCGTAATATATTTTTCACGTCATTTCCGTTTGCGTCTCCCATCAGAGCGAGACGACTTATGATTTCCTTCAACATATTGTGCAATACTGCTACTCCGTAGAGCTCTTTGAGAAACATATGCACAAAGAAATGGTTGTGAGGGGCAAAGACAGCAACCCAGGTGCGCCACGTCGAGAAAATATCATGTGCGTAATTTCACCAGGCCCATTATCTTAGCCAAAAATGAATCTTTCCTTGGGCAACGACTTCTGTCCAAATAAGCCATTGCCGATCGTCAATTGCACTTCATGTTTTTCCCTTCGAATAGAGCAGCTATGGACAATTCTCATCTCCGGCATATGCCGACTTTTCAGGTGCTCTGCGGTGCCTTTCTCATTAGTTTTTCAGGGATTTTTGTCAAGCTTGCAGATGTTCCTCCAACGGCGTCAGCTTTTTATCGGGTATTTTTTGGCGCGTTTTTTCTGCTGTGCGCCACTCTCTGGTTTAAAGATTTCAAAAAACTCACTCCCGTCGAGTTACTTCTGATTACTTTTTGCGGCTTTGTCTTCGCCCTCGACCTTTTTTTCTGGCATGAAAGTATCATGTACATCGGCCCAGGGCTGGCGACGCTTCTTGGCAATTTCCAGGTCTTTTTTCTTGCTGCGACCGGAATACTCTTTTTCGGTGAAAAGAGCCGGCCCAGGTTTTTTGCCGCCATACCTCTGGCAGTTGTCGGCCTCCTGCTCATTGTCGGCCTCAACTGGAGCAACCTGGACAACGACTATAAGACCGGCATCTATTACGGTTTGCTGACGGCTGTATGTTACACCGCTTTCCTTCTCAGCCTGCGAAAAATTCAGTCGGACAAAAGTAGTTCCATCTTTTCAGCCCTTATGATCATCTCCATCAGTTGCGCTCTCTTTCTTGGTATGAAGATGTTTCATGCCGGGGATTCTTTTGTCATTCCGAATACCAAAAGCCTTCTTTCTCTGCTTGGCCTTGGCCTGTTCAGTCAAACAATCGGCTGGGTTTTGATCGCCAATGCCATGCCGAAAATCCGTGCATCATTCACCGGTTTGATCCTGCTTCTCCAACCCGCCCTGGCCTTTATCTGGGATGTTCTGCTGTTCAACCGGCCGACGGACATCCTCAACTGGACAGGAGTTGTCCTGACCCTGGCGGCCATTTATATGGGACTAACCGGTAAGACCACACGGACGGAACCTTAAAGAGTTGCAGAAGAAGTATTTCGCTTTATTATTAGCAGAGGCAGTAATTTTTTTTCCAAAACCACATCAATGAGACTATTATGAAAATTGCGGACTACCAGGATTCCCCCTCCCATAAATTTGACAATGAGACAGTCAAAGGCGTCACCGGCAGGGTTGTCATCGGCAAGGAAGATGCAGCCGATAACTTTTGTATGCGGGTATTCACCGTAGCTCCCGGAGGGTTCACCCCACGGCACGCGCACGCATGGGAGCACGAAATATTCATCCATTCCGGTAAAGGACAGGTCTATCAAAACGGTGAATGGCGGACCGTCACCAGCGGCACGGTGGTTTTCATTCCCGGCAATGAAGAGCACCAGTTCATGAACGGCGGCGGCGAAGACTTCGTCTTTATCTGCCTCATTCCCTCGGGTGTCGCTGAAATATAATTGCTCGCCACCCCACCACCTCTTGCCTGAAAAAACCACTTTTTTTGGTGGGGGGGTGGTTTTATAACAATAAAAACCAAAAGAGCAAAACACCTGACAACCCGAAACAAATCGAAGGTGCAACCAGTCTGCGCCAGGCTCGGCCCAGGTCCGTATCAAAATAATTACAGGTAAGAACAAAACAGATGTGAATTGGCGAGATCATCACCCCGGTGAAGCCGGAAAACGATCCTAATATCAAGTACGGCACTATCTGGTCCTCCATGCCAAGCGACTTGAGAAGACCAATCAACAGGGGAAATGTCGCCCCAACAAAGGCCACATTGATGCCCGCGACCATCCCCACCAAAAAGGGAAGAAATACTGCCGCGGCAAACAGGGCAACCCCACCGCCGGCACTTTGCGCCATCGCCTCAACAATTCCCGCTGCCTGCATCACGTCCTTGAAGACAAAAATCGCCGCGATAACCATGAGCATGGTCCAGAGACTTTTCTTCTTCAAGACTGCCGCGAGAAAACTGACGCCAAGCCGATTCTGAACCATAATACAGATAATGGCAGCGAACAGGGCAATAATAACTCCCCACTCAAAGGAAATATTCGGGGCAAAGCCGGCCAGCAGCGTCTCCAGCCCGATGGCCCCGACTATGGCGATGAGCAGGGGCAGCCCCTCGGTCACCACCCTACGTTTGCTCCTTTTCCCCTGGGGCAGGTCGGCTGCCGATGGCAGCGGCACGATATGCAACACTCCCGGCCGGAGGAAAAAGAACCAGCCGGTTGCAAACATGGCGACAACCCCCGGCCAGGATTTGGCGATGTATGCCGTGACAGGGACATCAGCCAGGGCAACGGTCAGTATGATTCCCGGATACAGCGGCCAGGCCATCTCCCAGACGTGGCGGAACCAGTAATTGATAACAACCCTATCCTCTTTGTTAAGGCCCATACCGGCACTTACCGCCTTGACCATTGGCGCCGAAAAAATTGCCCCGCCGGGCATCGGTAATAGACCGATCAGCGCCGGGAAAAATATCAACCGCAAGCGCGGCCGGACAAGATAGCCGGACAATGCTTCCATCAGCCTTACGGACTGGCCCGACCTTTCCAGCGCATCGGAAAGAATGAGTATCGAGCCAACGATGGTCACCAGAAAGAGAAACTTTTCCTGCACCAAAGCGAGGCTGCTTGCCTTGAACAGCGCGGTGGTCGAAAGTCCGAAGATCAGCCCCATAAACAGCCCGCCCGCCAGAATAGACAGAGCAAGGCCGAGTTTGTTTCTAATACCGGCCAGCATCAGACAAAAGGCCGCAATCACTTTCACAAAGGGCAGGGCAATTATCATGAATTCCATAAATGAATCTCATAAAAAAGGTGGCATCAGCTTGGCAACACCGTACACCAGGAGTCCAATGGCATACGGTGTTTTGAGAAAATTATGCAAACCGTAACCACATCCGCAGAAAAAGTGCATGTCAAAAAGGGATTGCACCAGCAGATTGTCTCAAAACAAAAGCAACCGAAGAGAACTCCACGGTATGTTTTTTGCTTTTACCCGATTTTGCAGGTATTATATCTTTCTTTAATAAAATCGGACCAGACCAACCTTGAGGACTATGAAGGAAAATCCACACCCACGAACCGGCGCTGCATGTTTTATTATCTGCCTGGCCTGTATTATTGCATGCTTTTTCTTGATGCTGCCGCCACAGCCTCTTGCCGATCAGGAGAAAAAAACCGTCCTCTATCTCAATTCCTATCACAACGGCTACCATTGGTCAGATGGACTGCTCGAGGGAATTCGCACCGTGTTAAACCAGAGCCGCTATAAAGTGGATTTGCAGATTGAGTATATGGATGCGAAGAAATACAATTATGAAAGTATCTCCAACAATCTGTATGCACTGTACCGGGATAAATTCAAAGATGAGCACCTTGACGTCATTATTCTGTCCGATAATGATGCCTTAAACTTCGTCAATAAGCACCGGCACGATCTTTTCAAAGACATTCCCATTGTATTTTGCGGTGTCAACGACCTCGGCGATGCCGACATAGCCGCAGGCAATATTACCGGCATTGTCGAGGTCTACGATTTTATCGGCACCCTGCAGGTGGCAAAAAAACTCCATCCGGAAAAAAACCGCCTCGTCTATCTCATTGACACATCCACCACCGGTATCGCCATTCGCCATCAGGCGGAAAAACTTCTCGAACAAAACAATCTGGGACTGCAGGTAGAATTCTGGAGTCAGCTCAGTCTCGAGGAGACGCAAAAAAGGGTTGGCGCGCTCCCCGACAACGCTTTTTTGTTTATTGCCCCCTATTATCAGACCATCAACGGACGATTTTACACCTCGGAAGAGGTAACGGCCGCCATCTATAAGCACAGTTCCGTGCCCATCTACACCGCCTGGGAATTTATGGTCGGCTACGGCACCGTCGGCGGCAGAGTCCTTTCCGGTGTGGAGCACGGCAAGACAGCCGGAGAGATGGCACTGCAGATCCTCGGCGGCGTCAAGGCCGATGCTATCCCCCTCATCCGCGAGCCGGGTGACGGTATGTATCTCTTTGATTACCAGGTGATGGACAAGCTAGGTATCAACCAGCAGCTCCTGCCGGAAAACAGCAGGATCATCAACGCGCCGGAGGCCTTCTATTCTCTGTCAAAAGAGCTGTTCTGGACGATGATAATCAGTTTTGTCATACTCTTTCTTGCTCTGATGTCCATGGTCGCGGCAATGCTCGAACGCCGCAAGGTCGAGCGCAAAATAACCGACCAACTGGCGTTTCAGGAAACTCTCATGGACACCATCCCCCAGCTTGTCTCATGGAAAGACGTGGAGGGCAAGTATCTCGGCGCCAATCAGGCATTCATTGATTTTTTCGGCATCAGGAATATTCTCCAGGTCGTCGGTAAAAAAACTGGCGAACTGCTCAGCGACAAAGACTACAGTGAATGGTCGATAAACACCGACAGCTTCGTCGTCAACAAGAACGAAGCTTATCGTAAAATACGCCGAAAGGTCAACGACATGAACGGCACCGAGGCCTGGATAGAGGTCAATAAGGTACCGCTCAGAGGCCAGGGGGATCGTATAGTTGGCATCCTCACCACTGCGGAAAATATCACCAAGGAACAAAACCTTGAAAAGCAGCTCCTGCAGTCGCAGAAAATGGAGGCCATCGGCACCCTTGCCGGGGGCATTGCCCACGACTTCAACAACATCCTCACCTCGATTATCAATTCCACGGAACTTGCCATCGGCGATTTAAACCCCGGCAGCCGAACCGAGGCCGACTTAAACAGAGTTCTCAAGGCGGCCCGGAGAGGGGCGCGGGTTGTCCAGCAGATTCTTTCTTTCAGTCGCCCGTCGCGCGAGGGTTTTCGACCAACCGATCTGGGCCAGGTGGTGCAGGAAGTTGTCCAGTTGATGGAGGCGTCCATGCCTGCCGATATAACGGTAAGCAGCCATATTGCAATCGAGCGGAATTTCTTTGTCCATGCCGACCCAACCCAGATGCATCAGGCCCTCCTTAACCTCTGCACCAATGCCTTCCATGCCCTGCGGACAACCGGCGGTCAGATCGACATCGAGCTTGCCCCCACGCCATGTGAGGAAAATCCCCTGACGTCCGCTGATACAGCCGCCGCCAAAGGATGTATAAGACTCTCGGTTTCAGACAACGGGCCTGGCATAAAACCGGAAATACTGGATAAGATTTTTGATCCGTTTTTCTCAACGAAAAGTAAATCAGAGGGCACCGGCCTCGGCCTGGCCGTCGTCCATGGTATTGTCAAGAGTCATCTAGGGACCATTCAAGTCAGCTGCGGCGATACCGGAGGGACAACTTTTTCCATCTTCCTGCCGGAAGCCGCCGCCTGTGCAGATATCGTCTCGAGCAGTCCGGGTGGCCTGCATGACCTCGGCGGACACATCCTTTTTGTTGAGGATGATGAAGACCAGCTGCAGACAACGCCCCGCCTGCTGGAAGATATGGGCTTTTCGGTCACCGCGCTACGCGAAGCGAAAGCGGCATTACGCCTCGTTGCCGCCGGAACCCATCATTTCGACATGCTCATTACCGATTTCGACATGCCGATCATGAACGGCACCAAACTGGCCGGCCTGCTCCCCGAACTCCCGGTCATTCTTCTCTCCGGTCGAGACGACGCCCGGGTCGCCGCAAAGGAATACTCAAATATCCACAGTGTCATTATCAAGCCCTATGACAAAAAAGATCTCATGGACGGTATCCGTGAGGTTATGCACAATGGAAAAAAGTATGCCCAGGATCCTTATAATAGACGATGATGTTGAAGCCTGCGAAACGATGGTCAGCCTGGTTACCCGGCTTGCCTACCATGCCGATATGGCCCACACGCGCCAGATGGGCCTGCGTCTTGCCCAAAATAGCAATTATGACGTGGTGTTTCTTGACGTCTTCCTCCCCGACGGCAATGGCCTGGAAATTCTACCGTCACTGCTGGCCCAGGATGATCCGCCTGAAGTCATCATCCTGACCGGCAAGGGCAACCCGAACGGTGCCGAACTGGCCATCCAGGGGGGCGTCTGGGATTATCTCCTCAAACCGACCTCCATTCGCGACATCACCCTTACCCTTAACAGGGCACTGAAATATCGCACGGAAAAAAAAGGCCACATCGCACCGGCAGCACCGGCCATGCAGGGAGTCATCGGCAGCTGCCCGGAAATACGAGCAAGCATCAGCCTGACCGCCAAGGCGGCGCGTTCAGATACCAACGTGCTGATTAGCGGAGAAACCGGCACCGGAAAAGAATTGTTTGCCGGCATTATTCATAAAAACAGCGGCCGCTCCTTGGGAAACTTCGTCGTGGTCGACTGCACCGCCCTGACGGAATCCCTCGTCGAATCAACCCTTTTCGGCCACAAAAAAGGCTCATTCACCGGCGCGCAATTTGATCGCCAGGGACTTATTAATGCTGCCGACGGTGGGACACTCTTTCTCGACGAGGTGGGCGAAATGCCCCTGTCCATCCAGAAAGTATTTCTCCGGGTTCTGCAGGAAAAACAGTTCAGGCCGGTTGGTGCCGTCAAGGAACAGATCAGCAATTTTCGGCTCATTGCCGCGACCAACCGGAACCTTGACGACATGGTTGCCAAGGGGCTCTTTCGCAACGATCTGCTCTTTCGCATCAATACCATGCGCATCCACCTGCCTCCTTTACGACAGCGCACCGGTGACATTGCCGAACTGGCAACAGTCAGGGGCGGCCAGCTCTGTGAAAAATTTGGTTTGGAACATAAAAAATTCGGCGATGATTTCATCCCGACCCTGAATGAATACAACTGGCCTGGCAATGTCCGGGAGCTCTTTAACATTCTCGAGCGGGCGGTAATCGATGCCGGCGGGGAGAGTACCCTGTACGCCATGCACCTCCCAAGAAGTTTGCGTATCCAGGTGGCCAAGGCGCAGATATCAAAGCTTACCGGCAGAGAGGTCATAGAGGAGACACATGGCGAAATGCATCCACTGGTCCAGACTGTCGGCCAGAAAATATTTGAAGATATTTTTGACAGCTCACTTTTGCCCCTGAAAGAATTCAAGAATACCGCCGAAAAAATCTACCTCGGTGAGCTGATCCGCCAGTGCGACGGCAATATGCATGAGATCATGCATGTGTCCGGGCTGTCGCGTTCCCACTTTTATGCACTTCTGAAAAAGTATCATCTTTCCCTGTAAACCATAGATCCCGGTAGTGCCTTCACCACCCCATATATAGGCCATGCAACAGCTTCTTGTCTTTTTTTTAAGACAAGGCATTAATGTCACAAATGCAACAATTTACCACACAAAAAGGGCGCTTAACAAACACACACCAAGTATGTTCTGCACATTCATCCTTTTTTTCAGACAGCCGAAAAATATTAAATTACTTTTTCTTTCTAATATCTTAGAAGATTTTTTCCTGGGGGTGATACTGCCGGATACCATCGCAAGGTCTGGAAAAAAGGCCGCACAATGTCCTTTTTTTCAGACACCATGCCCACTGTTCGTCGAAGGCGGCTTGGCAAAAAAAAGCTAATAGATTGATTTTTAATCAATAGTCTACCGAAGACTTCTTCTGGCACAACAGTTGCTAATTCTTGAGGAGCAAGACAAATGCCCGCACCAAACAAACATTGCATCTTTTACAGAGTATATACCATCAAGAGCAGGAGACAGTGTATGACAGAAAACAATACCGCGCGTTATACCGCCCGTTTCATCGAGTCTGCCAGGCGTGTCGGGGCGGAGGTTCTCCAGGTGGACAGCCTTCAGGATGCCGTCACCTATATCAAAGATAAGGCAAAAGGGACGGCCCTTGTTCCCGAGACGTCACTGGTCAGGCGCCATCACTTGCGGGCCCTTTTATCCGAGGCCGGCGTTGACGTTTTTACCGAAAAATTCAGAAATGCCGGCCAGATGCCCGGCACGGGCGTAACCTTCTGCAATTTCTGTCTGGCCGACAGCGGAACGGTGGTTCTGGAAAGCACCGATGAGGAAATTCGTCTGGCGACAACCTTACCCGAGCTGCATTTTATTCTGGTCGACCCGGCAACAATCCTCGAAGACAATCTGGCCGCGGTCGAGCCGATGACCACCTTCCATCAGGGACATGCGCCGAAATTTATTGCCTACATCACCGGTCCCAGCCGTACCGCCGATATTGAACGGGTTTTGACCATTGGCTGTCATGGTCCAAGAGAAGTGCATATTCTTTTGGTCAACGGCATCTCCAGTGATTTATTTGAAAACTGATTAAGGAAAACTGCCATGGCCACGGACGAAACGTATAAAAAGAGTGTTGAAGATGCTATCGCCAACCCAAAACTCAGTAAAGCGCTCCACCTTTTTGGCGATGCCTACCTGATAGCCCGGGAGAACGCCTTCAAAGGCCTTGATTTTGAAGCGATGCGCACCGAGCTCGCCGCCATGAAAGATGATGTTCGGATACGCCGCAAAGAACTGCTCGCCGAATTCATCAAAAATGCCGAGGCCGCCGGTTCCAAGGTCTTTATCGCCAGGGATACCAAAGAAGCAAACGACTATGTGATCAAGCTCGCCAAAGAGAAAGGGGCCAAACTCATTGCCAAATCCAAATCAATGGTATCCGAAGAGGCTCACCTGAACAAGGCCCTGGAGGCGCAGGGTATCCGTGCTTCGGAGACCGATCTCGGCGAGTGGATCATCCAGCTGGCCGGGCAGCGCCCGAGCCATATGGTCATGCCGGCCATCCACATGTTCAAGGAAGAGGTGGCCGAACTCTTCACCAAGGAATCCGGCACCCGACTTTCTCCGGAGATTAAAACCCTGGTTGATCATGCCCGCCAGCGCCTGCGTAAGGAATACTTCAATGCCGATATCGGCCTGACCGGTGCCAACTTCCTCATTGCCGACACCGGCGGCATCGGCCTGGTCACCAACGAGGGCAATGCCCGACTCTGCGCGACCCTGCCGAAAGTACACGTGGTCTTTGCCGGCATCCACAAACTGGTACGCAACATGGAGGATGCCATCAAAATCACCCGGCTCCTGCCGCGAAACGCCACCGGCCAGCTGCTGACCTCCTATATAACCTGGATTCGCGGGGCTGTACCGGTAAGCGGAGAACAAAAAGAGCAGCATATCATTCTCATCGACGGTGGCCGGGAAGCCCTGTACGAATCACAAGTCTGTCAAAATGCCCTGCGCTGTATCCAGTGCGGCGCCTGCGCCAATGTCTGCCCGGTCTACCAGACCGTCGGTGGCCATGTCTTCGGTTCGATCTACATCTCGGCCATCGGCATTATCCTCACCGCCTTTTACGAGGGACTGGACAAGGCGAAAGAGATCACCAGAGCCTGTATCGGCTGCCGCTCCTGTGTGGCCGTCTGTCCGGCCAAAATAGATCTGGAAGAGATCATCCTGCACCTGCGCAACGAGGTAACCAAAGAATACGGCATGGGCGTTGTGAAAAACATCGCCTTCAAAGCGGTGATGAAAAATCGCACACTTTTTCACAGCATGGTCCGTGCCGCCTCCAAACTGCAGCGGCCAGTTACCCAGAAAAAAAGCGGCGGCTCGGAACGTCGCATTATCCGTCACCTGCCCCTGCATTTCATGGAAAAAGACTTTACCGAATGGCGCGACCTGCCGTCTATTGCCCCGAAATCCTTTCGCGATCAATTCAACACAATCCTGCAGCATGTCACCAAGCCGCTCTACCGCGTCGGCTTCTTTGTCGGCTGCGGCGCCGATTTCGTCTATCCGGAAGTGGGGGTCAGCCTGATCAAGGTACTCAATGCTCTGGATGTCGAGGTGGTTTTCCCCAAAGGCCAGAACTGCTGCGGCATTCCCGCCCTGTACGCCGGCGATACCGAGACCGGGGTGGATCTGGCCAAACAGAGTGTTGAGGCCTTTACCGAGGCAAATGTCGATTATATCCTCGCCATCTGTCCAACCTGCACCATGGCGGTGAAGCGAGATTTCGTCGATAGGCTCGCCGATCATCCCCAGTGGTCAGCCAAGGCCATGGCCCTGTCGAGTAAAACCATGGATGCCGCGGCATTTCTTGAAAATATCCTCGGTGCATCAGAAAAACTTCGGGCCATGGATTTGGTAAAAGATTCGGGTTCGACAAAAACCGTAACCTACCACGACTCCTGCCATCTCAAGCGTGGCTCCAATGTCTGGAAGGAACCGCGCGCTCTGCTTATGGCTTCCGGGCATCAGATCAAAGAAATGAAGAACTCCGACCGCTGCTGCGGTTTTGGCGGAACCTATTCTTTCCTCAGCCACCCGCAGATCTCCCGACAGATCACCAAGGACAAGGTTGCGACTATCGAGGACACCGGCGTCAAAATCGTCGCCACCGATTGTCCCGGCTGTATGATCATGTTGAAGGGCGCCGTCGGCAAGGCGGACGAAACGATCCGCTGTGCACATACCATGGAGCTCCTGGCGGAATCGCTGAACGAAAATTACTGAGCCGTCGTTTCTTCAGAAAAAAACTAGACGTTTCTAGGTAGACCATTATGAATATACGACCCATTACCCCCAAACGCATCTCCTGCCAGGTTTTTGAACAGATACGCGAGTTGATCTATAAAGGAGTATATAAACCGGAGCAGCAGATTCCCCCGGAACGGGATCTCGCCGCCTCAATGGAGGTGAGCAGAACATCGGTCAGAAACGCCATTGACAAGCTGGTACAGATTGGACTTCTGTACCAGCTTCAGGGCCAGGGCCAGGGTACCTTCGTCAGCTCCCCGGAAACCCGCAAGGGAAATCCCTTCTCCGGGGCGATGAACACCGACGAGGCGACCTATCTCGATCTTCTTGAGGTGCGTCTCGGATTGGAATGCAACGCCGCAAAGCTTGCCGCCCAAAGGGCATCGGACATTAACCTGCAGGCTATCGAGCAGAGCCTGCAGGAGATGGCAGACGACCTCGCCAATACCGGCGCCATATCGACAGCAGCGGATACCGCTTTCCATATGGCGGTCATCCTTTCCACGAAAAACCCCGTTCTCATCCATCTGACGCGAAATTTTTATGATTTTCTCTTTGTCGGCATAAAAAAGAGCCTAGGACACATGAAGCATAATGAGGTCGCCTACGAAGATATCCTCGACCAGCACCGGACGATCTTCCAGCATATCAAGAACCGGCATGCACAAAAAGCCGAGGCGGCCATGCGCTCCCACATTCTCTATGTACTGCATTTTTTTGAGAAACGTAGGGCTATTCCAGAAAGTATGTCGCTGAAACATCTCGCGGCATAAAACAACTGACGCAAAACGCCGGAGAGTCGACTGGTGTGACTCCCGGCGTCTGCTCCCGATGGATGTTCAACCTTGGTCTAGCCTACTTGTTATAGCTGAGCAGCTGTTCTTTCAAGCCCTTGTTGACCGGTTTTTCACCCAGCCAGATGCGCAGCAGGGCGTCGTTGAAATCCTTTCCAGAGATTATACCTTTTTCCTCTTTGGCGATAGTGACCACGGTCCCCTGGGCCGGGATATAATCAAGCACGATGCTCTCGCCCTTTTTGGCATCGACAAACATCGCGTTGAATTGATTGATCCTTTCCTGCAATTTGACCACTTCCTCCGCTGGGGTATTGCCGGAAAATCCTTCGTCCCAGCCGGCGATCAGTTTTTCCTTTTCCACTTTATCATAGAGGAAATGCATGACGACCCGTTTACGTCCGTCCTTTTCAATCACCTCACCGGCCACACTCGAGGGATGCTCAAAGTACAGCTCAGCAATGTAGATATCGAAAAAAAACTTCGATCTGATGCCGGCACCATTCAGATGCAGCTGAATACCATCTTCCGTCTGCAGCGTTTCCTGCACCATCACCCCGGCAATCTCTTTGGCATTTGCCGGCACACTGCAGCATAACAAAAAGCAGAGAACAAAAAATCGCATTGTGATACTCCCTTGTCTGAGGTTGAGATATGGGGTAAACGTTCACCGGCACTGGTCAACATTTACGATATAGAGGTGAAAAATAACGACTTACTGTACCGTTTTCTAACGAGTACGTAAACGTAAAATTATTCTTACCAAAGATTCAACGTTGCTCCCGGCATATTTAATACTATATACTATACAGCGAAATAAATATCTTAATGCCGCTACCGATTAATCCCGAATGACAGGAAACCATGGCCGATAGATTAGAAAGAGTTATCTCGCTGTCCGGCAATTTTTTCGGCGTGGCCTGCACCGCCACAGAACTTGTCACCGAGGCGTGCCGACGTCATGATGTCGGACCACTGGCCGCCGCAGCCCTCGGCAGGGCACTGACCGGCGCCGCTCTTCTGGCGGCACTGTTAAAAGATAGCCAGAGCGTCCAGGTAAAGTTCGAAGGAAACGGCCCATTAAAGAAAATCATCACCGAAGCGGGCTATGATGGCTGGGTGCGGGGCTACGTTGCCGAACCCCATGCCGAGGTGCCACTCAAGGATGGACGCATAGATGTCGCCGGAGGTCTTGGTAAAGCAGGCTTTCTCACCGTGGTGAAGGATATCGGCAACAACCGGAAATATCCCGGCACAATCGAACTGTATACCAGCGAAATTGGCGAAGATATTGCCTATTATCTCTCCCAGTCCGAACAGACCCCATCGGCTCTCGCCCTGGCCGTTCATCTGGCACCGGATGGTTCGATTGGCGCTGCAGGCGGCTTTCTGATCCAATCCCTTCCCCCCGCAGATGAGACACTACTCTCACAGCTGGAAAAAGAAATTGCCACCATGTCGCCGCTGTCCCAGCTGCTTCTCGAAGGAAGAGGTCCAGCGGAAATTTTGTCACTTTTATTTAAAAACATCCCCCATAAAACCATAGGTTCGCGGCAACTTGTCTATGCCTGCAGCTGCAATCGGGCCAAGATGGAAGGAGCTCTTTTTTCACTTGGGGAAGAGGACATTCGCTCCCTGCTGGAAAAAGAAAACGGCGTGGAGGTGCGATGCGAATTCTGTCGGCAAAGCTACAGGTTCGGCAAGGATGACCTGCTCCATCTGCTGCAGAGAAATCAGAAACCATTGTAACCATGCCATGACAAATCATCAGAACAAATATTTTTGTGCTGAATAATTTGACAGGCAATCTCGCGATAGCGTACTCTGTCGACAGAGAATAAAATTCTTACAACGGCAGGTCCACATGGCTCAAAAAGTTAAAAAGTCCAAACGAACGGCACTCCGTTTCAAGCTTGCCAATAAGCCGATAACCTATATGGCCAACGGTCAACTGGGAAAAGCCATATTACAGAACATTTCCACCAGTGGCTGCGCTGTCATAAAAAGCAGTACACAACTCACGAAAAATGATCAAGTTCTTATCGTCATCGAACTGACGGAAAGCGACCGACCGCTCGAACTCAAAGCACGGGTGATGCGTACCGGTGAGGCGGCATTTTCCGTTCAATTCACCGATCTTGAAGAGAATTTTGTCAGCCATTTTTCGACCATGCTGGCCACAGAACTCCGTCACGCCAATCGGAATAATATCATCCTGATTTCATCCTGATTGTTTCCCGTTTGCCGGGATCAGTTTTTTTCCTTTCCTTTAAAAAAATCAGCGGGTGCTCACTCTGTGCTACCCCTGGGCGGTTATACTCTCCCGTAAGATCAACAAAGGAGGGTATGAAATGAAAGATCACACGCAAACCATCAACAAGATTATCTTCAGTCATTGCCCCGCGAGCCGAACGAATCCATTCATCAACATTCTGAAAGAGCGCCTTACGTCATGCAAGGATCAACTGCAAAGCGGCGCGGCAAGCCTGGGCATTGGCACTGTGTTTCTGCTGGCCGTCTATCTTTTTTTTACGCAACTCGCCGCATACGGCTGGCAGTAGTCATTTCCATTTACCCTGACGCCGCGGTTGCCGAACGAGCCGTTTTATCGTGAATCGACAGAAACTGTTGTCTAGGCTCTGGCCATTAACCCGCTGATGTTCCATGCTGTCGGCTCATTAATGACCTCGTAATCATTCGGTTAATCCCGTTACTCGAAATACGCAGTTAGTATTTTTTTGAAGTTTTTGTTCAAAGGATAAAGCCAGATATCTTTGATCGGCACGCTTTGCTTTCCTGACGGTCCGAGTTTGCCGCGACCTTTCGTGGTCCCGACATGGGTCCAATTGGCGGCCATGGCGAGGATTTTAGAAGCCAGATTTTTCACCTGGACCCATAGTAAAATGAGGAATCGTGAAAAATCCAAATATTTGGATTTCGCCAGATTCCTAATACTACCTTGGGTGCGCTCGAAGAACCTGGGATCGAGGATCCTGTCGCTGGCCGGCAAACGCCTCGCCGCGGACTGGCAGGAGCGGTATCAGTATCGTCCGGTTCTGCTGGAGACCTTCGTCGAGATGCAACGCTTCCGAGGTACCTGCTACAAGGCAGCAAACTGGCAATGCGTTGGCGAGACCTGCGGCAAAGGCAAACTGGGAAACAGAGAAGGAGATGTGCCGACCAAGAGTGTCTGGCTCTATCCCCTCTGTAGGGATTTTCGCAGCAGTCTGACCGGAGTGGAGCAATGACGGTCACCGAAAGGATCGACATCAGTGGTGAAGAGGCGGAGGCATTGCTGGCCCGGGTAAAAGATGTGCTGTCGGACGAAGACTACCGGATCATCAAGGGGTTGATTGACACCCACCTTCTCCTCAACCAGGCGGTTAATGAAAAGAGCACCTCCATCAAACGCTTGTTGAAGATGATTTTCGGCTCCAAAACGGAAAAGAGCAAAAACGGCGGGAACAGTACCGGCCGCAAGAAGACCGACAGAAAAGAGAAAAAGACCAAAGGGCATGGCCGAAACGGCGCCGATACCTATACCGGTGCAGAGACGGTGGCGATCAACCACCAGACGCTGCACCATTGTGATCCTTGCCCAGCCTGCGAAGATGGCAGGCTTTACCGGCAGTCAAGTCCGGGGGTAGTCGTTCGCATCAAGGGGACCGCTCCTCTGTGGGGCACGGTGTACGAGCTGGAGAAGCTGCGCTGCAACATCTGCGGCAAGATCTTTACAGCAGATTTGCCGCCTGAGGCCGGAAAGAAAAAATATGATGCGACGGCAGCCGCCATACTGGCTGTCCTGCACTATGGCGGCGGCATGCCTTTTAATCGTCTGGCCGGACTTCAGGCTACCCTGGGCGTACCCGTGGCCGCCTCGACCTGCTGGGAAGTGGCCGAAGGTCTGGCAGACATGATTCATCCGGCCTTCAGTGAACTTATCCGCCAGGCAGCTCAGGGTGACATCTTTCATAACGATGACACCACCATGAAAATCCTTGAGTTGATGGCGGAAAACCGGAATGCTTCACCCAAGCTTTCCCGAACGGGAATCTTCACCACCGGCATCCTCTCGATTCTCGATGACCGAAAGATCGCCATATTCCGTACCGGCCGAAAACACGCCGGCGAAAACCTCGCGGCCATTCTGGACAAGCGGCAAAACGGTCTTGATCCACCTATCCAGATGTGTGACGCCTTGTCGCGCAATAGCTCTGAAGAGTTCCAGATCCTGCTGGCTAATTGCCTTACGCACGGTCGAAGGAATTTTGTCGAGGTAGCCGACCACTTTGCCGATGAGTGCCAATACGTCGTGGAAACATTGGGGAAGGTGTACCATTTTGACGCGATTGCCGCCAGGCAAGGCATGACGCCTGAGCAGCGCTTGCATTTTCATCAGGACAACAGCGGCCCGTTGATGAAAAATCTGCACCAATGGCTGGAACAGCAGTTTGCCGAAAAGAAGGTCGAACCTAATTCCAGTCTGGGCAAGGCGATCAACTATATGCTCAACCATTGGTCGGCGTTGACGCTCTTTCTCCGGGTTGAAAAGGCACCGTTGGACAACAACGTTTGTGAACGTGCTCTCGAAATGTCAATAATACATCGGAAAAACTCACTTTTTTTCAAAACCGAGCATGGGGCGTATATCGGTGACCTGTTCATGAGCATCATTCACACCTGCTTTCTGGGCAACATTAACCCATTTGACTATCTCACCGCACTACAGAAAAACAGCGCCGACCTCTTCGCTCATCCACACCGCTGGATGCCCTGGAACTATAAGGAGAATGGCAGTGTACTATCCTGTTGAATTAAAGCAGGGACAAAGCTGTCCCGCCACATCATAGCATATACAATACCAGCGAGATAAGCAGGCTTGCCGAAAGGACACAGTTGAGCCAATTTTTGGCGCAGGCAACGAACTTCCGGCACACGATCCAGGCCCAGCAGTTTTCCAAACTCACCAGGGGAATGTCCTCGAAATTTCTCAATTGTTTTGATGCGACAAAGGGCCATGAACGCCAGGAGCAAAAGAATATGCAGTGTACGATAATATCCGCTGACTTGGCCAAGCAGTGATTCCGCGCCATGAAGAAGGCCGTTTGCCAGAAGTGCCGGCAGGGCGCAGAGCGCACCTCCTTCCGGCACATCGAGGCAAGGCTCAAAACGAATGATCGCCCCATTGCCTATGCCAAAGGCTGCGTCGATGCGCTCTTCCGTTCTGGTGCACGCTGTGCCCAATCCGCCGGCAGCTTCAGCATCCACAATACTTCGCGATGATTTGGTGGTGATTGTCTGAGGAGAGGGAGGTTCTTTCAGTCTCCCATCACCTATCGCTTTTCGAAGAGTATTGTATTTCACTCCGAGTTTGCTGGCTGCTTCGGATCTGCTATGGAATATCAACCTGCCGGCACCCGCCTGATTCAATCAATTGAGCGGTAACGATTCGAAACATCCGTAGGTCGTCTGCTTTATGCGAATAGATAGGATGGCCACCGAGAAAATATGTCCATCGATCATTTTCACGCCAAACTCCGACCCGATTATTGATTGCAGTAGCGCCGGCAGGAATGGATAGCAAGATGAGCTGTTGTTTCATAGCACCTTCTCCCTCTTTAAATTGTTATCTATGACAGGTAGAGAATGCTTTTTTCGATTTCTTGATGCAAGGTTTATTTCTCGAACGTTAATTTTAAAATAATTCCTTTATTAACAGGCGCTACGCTGGGTATTGTGATTGATAACTGAACAGACCCAGATCAAGAGTTCTGAACCTGATCAACAACGCCGGTGGGGCCATCGCAAAGAACAGCGGCTCGGTGCTGCTGCGTATCCTGACGGTTTTGGCCGCGGATATTCCCGTCAAACAGCGCTTCCCGACAGACTGGCAACCTCAAAGGCAGGCCTACGCCTGCATGGGAGTACAGGATACCGGCTGCGGCATTGCCGAGGAAGACAGAGAGATGCTTTTTGACCCCTTTTTCTCGAAAAAGTTTATCGGCCGAGAACTCAGTCTGGCAATAGTCTTAGGAATCGCCAAGGCGCACGGCGGTGCCGTCTCCGTTGAAAGTGAATTTGCCCAAGGGAGCACCTTCCTGGTTTTTCTGCCGCTGGCTGAAAAAACAGTTTAACCCGAGCAATTCGCCACGGAGACAGCAAGCTCTTCCACAGCAGCTCCTGCATTAACTCGCCCCGCGACAACCTGCAGTTACTCTGCAAATTTTTAAAATTGTCTTGAGCCTCTACCTCAAATCAGTTCTTGTTTTTCCGGCGAGGGAAAAAAGCCGGCAGGCTGATCCCTTGGTAAGTTGCCACCGTTCTCTCATCAAGAAATTTGACAGATATTTTTTTTCTATGATACCTTATAGCAAGGTGCAAAATAGTTGTGTATTTGTAAGCCTTCCAGTTCAAGCGCAAACGCATATCCACCGCTGCCGGATGAGTGGAATCGAATTAAACCGGCGGTGGAATTCCGCCTACTCTCCTGATATGATACACATATGCCTAAAATTGCCCTTTGGATCAATGCTCTGGAAAAGACCATCTACGATTCTCTCAGTGATAACATCGTCGTCATAAATAAAGCTGGGGATATCCGCTACGTCAATGAGGCCTGGCGACAATTTGCCGAGGATAACAGGTGTTCCGTCTCCGGCAATTGGCTGACCTACAATTATCTGGCAGAGTGTCAGCGGGCCATTGACGGCGACGACCAGTTGGCGGTGCAGGCAAAACATGGTATTTGCCAGGTGCTGGAAGGCACACTTGACAGTTTTTATATGGAATACCCCTGCCAATCCCCATTGACACAAAAATGGTTTTTAATGCGCGTAGCCGCACTCAAGCGGTTTTCCACCGAATTGTTTTTAATACGCCATATCGATATATCGGAACGAAAACTTGCGGAAGATTTGATCAAGGAAAAGAAAAGAGCTATTATAGCTGCAATCCCCGATATCATGTTTCTCCATGACAAGAAAGGAAATTATCTTGAGAGTTTATCCAATGACCCATCCCTACTGCTCCTGCCGATAGAGCACATAATAGGCAAAAACCCTGCCGATATATTACCTGCCCCCCTTGCGGCGAAGGTACTGGCACATATTGACAAAGTGTTGCATGGCAGCCAGCAAGCACAATTCGAATACGACATTGACATCAGAGGTCAGACAAAATCCTTTGACGCCCGCTTTGTCCGGTGCCGCAGCGACCAGGTGGTTTCAATCCTCCATGACATAACAGAAAGAAAGGCCGTCGAAAAAGAGCTGGATGAGATGCGCCGGCATTATAGTGCTGTTGTCGAAGATCAAACAGAATTGATCTGCCGGTTTACCCCAGATACAACACTCACTTTCGTCAACCAGGCCTATTGCAATTTCTTTGGTCTGCCCAAAAGCGAACTGCTCGGCAAACAATTCCTCCCCTTCATCCCGGAAAAAGAACGGCCAATGGTCTTGAAAACCTTGCAAGCTCTTTCACGGCATGCGCCCACGGCAAGCTATGTGCATAGCGTATACGATCAATTTCAGCAGCTTCACCTGCAGGAATGGATTGACAGAGCCATCTTCAACAACAATGGGGATATCGTTGAATATCAATCTGTTGGACGAGATGTCACCGAAAGGATCGAGGCGGAAGAAAAACTTGCCCTGGAACTTGAGCGAAGCAAGGCTTTGCAAAAACAGATAGAGACCAAAAATGCAGACCTTGAAAAATCGAATGCAACGCTGTCCATGATGCTCGATTATGCCAGAAAGGCAGAAATTGATATACAGGAACGCGTCGTGGCAAACCTACGATTCAATATCATTTCCCTGCTGGAATTATTGAAAAAGCAAAACCTTCCGACAAATGCCCAGGCCTTGATAGATGTGCTGGAAAGCAATGCGCAGAACCTGGCCCAGCCTCTGGCCAGAAAGCTTGACTCTCTCTTTCTGGGACTCACGACGAGAGAAATGCAGATAGCAAATTTCATCGAACAGGGAAAGACAACCAAAGAGATCATGGCCGTTCTGAACCTGTCGTCGCAAACAGTCGAGTCTCATCGCAACAATCTTCGTAAAAAACTTGGTCTTCGTCATAAAAAGATCAACCTGCGAACCTATCTGAATGCGGAATTCCACGAATAAGGGGCGAAGCAACAGACATGATATCGTGCATTTTGCAAAAACATTGATTTTCTCTCAATGTTCCATCCATTATCTTACAACAGTGACTCTGACAAATATTTATTATACACTTGTCTTATCAACAGTAATTCCAATAATCCTCGGCTGAAAAAAATGCGACAAGAAGGAGCACTCTTCTCTAAATGAACATGAATCACTTTCCTTCTTTCGCCATGGTCGTCAATAATGACCCCGTGCAGCGGCAATTGTTATCCGGTCTTCTCCGAAACGCCGGGATAGAACCATGTGCATTTACCAATGCCGAATCCGCCTTGCTGCACCTGACCGCCTTATCCACCGGCGACGACGGCGCGGAGACAAGCGATGCCCATCTTCCCGCGCTCATTGTCACCGCTCTTTCTCTGCCAGTCATAGACGGCCCTCTCTTCTGCCGCCAACTTCGTTCGGCCAAATACCAAAAGCTTCATAATATTCCCATCGTCATAACCTCAGCTGCCGCCGCAGAGAAAGCATCTGAAAACATTGCTGCCGATTTAGGCGTCGTGGCCTGTCTTTCTACCCCGGTCAACGAAGAATATTTTATCAAATTGTGCCTCAGGGCCTGCCGGGCAACAGCACCTTTTCCCATACGCCCTCTGCTGGACAATGAAAAAGCATTGGCCCGCAGCCAGGCAGAACTGAAAGCAGTCTATGAACATGCGCCGGTGATGATGTGTGTTGTCGACAAAGATCGTGATATCCTCTTTGCCAATGCCGCTTTTGCCGAATTCACCGAACTGTCCATGGAAGACCTGACCGGCAGACGAGCATGCGGCATCTTCGGTTGCATCAATGCCCTGCAAGATCCTCGCGGTTGCGGTTTTGGCGGGCAATGTCAAAATTGCCTGGCCAGAATTGCCATTGAAGACACCTTGCGGACAGGCACTGTGCACAAGAATATCGAATTCCATCTACCTCGATTGCACAACCGGCGAAGGAGTGAATTTTATCTGCTCATCTCTACCGCACTCATCGAGACCGATACGCACACGCAGCTCCTGCTCTGCCTCAATGACATTACCGATCGAAAAAAGACGGAAAAAGATCTGCAAAAAAGAGAACAATACTTCAGACGGCTTTTTGAAAATGCGGGTGACGCCATATTTATCGAAGACGAGGAAGACCGCATTATCGATGTAAACGCTCGTGCCTGTGATCTTTTGGGCTATAGCCGCGAGGAACTCCTGAAAATGTATGTCCCGCAGCTGCAGGCGCCAGAACATAGGGGCCGGCAGGGTACAGTCATCAAAAAGGAACTGGATCGGCGAAGCGGCATTCCTTTTGAGACAATAGATGTGCGAAAAGACGGCACGCTCGTGCCGGTCGAGGTGACTACCGTAAGCCTGGATATGGAACAAAATAGTGGTGTATTATCGATTGTCCGGGATATATCCGCACGCAAACAGGCCGAGGCTGACCGCAACCGTTTGATACAAGCCATTGAACAGAGTGGCGAAACAATCGTCATTACTGATCCGCAGGGAGTTATCCTGTACGCCAACCCGACCTTCGCCAAGGTCACCGGCTATTCGGCAGAAGAAGCCATCTGCCGAAAAATAAACATCTTGAAAAGCCGCCGGCATGATGATCTTTCTTATCAGGAATTATGGCGGACCATCTCATCGGGTACAACATTCAAGGGATTGATAACGAACAAGAAAAAAGATGGCACTCGCTATACCGAGGAAGCGACCATTTCTCCTGTTTTCGGACCGGATGGGACTATTGTCAACTATATTGCCGTGAAGCTGGATATTACCGAAAAAATACAAGCCGATCGCGAGAAGGAGCTCCTTGAAAAACAATACATGCAGGCACAAAAGATGGAATCGGTCGGAAGACTGGCCGGGGGAATCGCCCACGACTTTAACAATATGCTCTCGGTTATTCTCGGCCATGTGGAGATTGCTCTCTCGCAGGTAGATGCCCAACAACCTCTTTTGGCCGGTCTGGAACAAATCCGAGAGGCGGCGCAACGTTCTGCAGAGCTTACTCGCCAACTCCTGACCTATGCCCGCAAGCAATCGATTATCCCCCAAATTCTCGATATCAATGCGGCCGTCCAAAGCATGCTCTCCATGCTGCGGAGAATGATCGGCGAAGACATTCACCTTCAATGGCTGCCGGGAGACGATGTATACCAGATAGAGATCGATCCCTCGCAACTCGACCAGATCCTGGCCAATCTCTGTGTCAATGCCCGGGATGCCATCGCCGATGTCGGTATACTTACCATCTCGACGGCCACATGCATCATTTGCGAAGAGAGCTGTGCAAATAAACGGGAGTGCAAAGCCGGTGCATATGCGATGCTGTCGGTGACGGATACCGGAACCGGCATGGACAAGGAAACCGTCGGCAAAATATTCGAGCCGTTCTTTACCACCAAAGGCGTAGGCGTCGGCACCGGCCTTGGCCTAGCCACGGTCTATGGCGCCGTCAAACAAAATGGCGGCTTTATTAATGTGACGAGCGAACCGGGAATAGGCACCACCTTTAAAATCTGTCTGCCGCGAGCCAAAAGCTATATCAAACAGGTTCCGCGGAGAAAATTGTCCGCCCCAGCGGCAGCGGCAAAAGGACAGGAAACCATCCTTATGGTTGAAGACGACCCTGCAGTCCAGAATCTTTTTCTGGACATGCTCGAGCGGGAAGGCTACACGGTACTTTCCGCCTCTTTACCCAGTCAGGCGATTGCCCTCGTTGAAAAAAATGAGCGACCGATTCATCTTCTTTTAACCGATGTTATCATGCCGGAAATGAACGGCCTTGACCTGGCCAAAACCCTGGCTGCCATCCGTCCGACAATGAAATGCCTTTTTATGTCCGGCTATCCAGCAGATATTATAGCTCATCGCGGGGTTATCAATGAACATGTGCATTTCATCCAGAAACCATTAACAAAAGCAGACCTCGCGATGAAAATTCGAGAGGTCCTTGAACTCCATAACTGACGGGGTTAATAACTGGGCCGTTTCAGGATCTGCTGCAACCGGCACAACGAGCATCTGAAATATTCGTGGTATTTCAGATGCTATTGGAAAAATCTCCATACAAAAACGAAAAGGAACCATCATGGCAAAATTGCTCGATCTGAAGTCCATCTCAGGAAAAATAGTCGGTATTCTGGCAATAATTTTTGTCGTTGTTGGGCTAAGCGGTTTAGCCTACCTGCAATATTTTCGAACACAGGTACAACAGGAACGGCTGTCGGCAATGGGAGAATCTTTGCAGAAACAGATCAATGCGGAGATTGACAGTAAATTTCAAATACTTGTGACAAACTCAATCGCTCTTGCCGGCAATCCGTTGCTTATCGAAGCATTTCGACAAAATGATTTCAAGCACAGCGAATCATTTATTAAAAAATACATCAGCGACCTGGAATCATCGGATTTCAAGGGAACAAAGATTCATTTAATCAGAGCGGATATGTCGAGTTTTTATCGAAGTTTCGACAGTAGGCGCGATGATGATATCTCTTTTCGGTCAATGCTTCGTCAAGTGGTGAGCGAAAAAAAACTATCCTTCGGTCTGGAGGTAGGCCGTGCGGGCGTCGGCTTGCGGGCATTGACACCGGTGTTGGATGAAAAAGGAGATCTTGTCGGTGTTGTTGAACTGATGATGGGGGTTGGATCAATCAGCCGCAAGATGCAAAACAACAGGATGTTTTACATCCTCCTTGTCGATAAGTCGCAAGTCGACGAAGCCGCCTACAGACAAAAGGCCAGTAATGTCGAAGTAGCCGATACCTATCTGACCGCGCATGAAAAATGGTTTGATGAAAAAACAGTGGCTTTTGCGCAAAGTGCCCATTTTGACAAGCTGGCACGGCAGGGATATGAACTCAATGACGGTTACGCTCTCAGTTACAGCGACGCCGTCGATTTTGCCGGAAAGAAATTCGGCGTTCATCTCTATGGCATGAGCAGGGACGAATTCGCTTCGCAGACACACGAGCTCTTCACTACGATAAATTTACTCTTTATTGTCATGGGAAGCCTGCTTGTCGTCGTGGCCGGTGTGCTGCTGGTCACCCTTAATCGCCTGGTGGCAAAACCTATCCAGACCTTCAGCACCTTTTTTACGACAATGAACAACGACCTCACCAAAAGGATTACCCTAAAAAGTAAAGATGAGATCGGTGAGGCAGCGGGCAGTGTCAATAATTTTCTGGCATCGCTGCAAGAGACTCTGGCTACGGTTGCGGGTGAAAGTCGTAAATTATCTGATTCGGCAAGCAAGCTCCAGGAAAATTCGCAACAGATTTCCAAGGGCAGCGAGCTGGTCACGATGCAAAGCAACACCGTTGCCGCAGCGGCGGAAGAAGCCAACGCCAATACCCATTCCGTGGCGGCAAGCATGGAACAGGCGACAATAAATTTAGCCTCGGTAACCGCTTCGACCGAGGAAATGACCGCAACCATCAGAGAGATTGCCACCAATTCAGAAAAAGCTCGCAATATCAGCGAAAAAGCCGGTGCTGAAGCACAGAAGCTCGCCGAATTGATGCAGCAGTTCAACAGTGCGGCCAACGAGATAGGCAAGGTCACTGAGGCGATAACCGAAATCTCGTCTCAAACAAATCTGTTGGCCCTGAATGCCACGATCGAGGCTGCCAGGGCGGGTGAAGCTGGTAAGGGTTTTGCCGTGGTTGCCAACGAGATCAAGGAACTTGCACGACAGACCGCCACGGCGACGGAGGACATAAAAGGTAAGATCACCGGGGTGCAGGACACTGCGGGAGTGGCCATGAAGGACATCCATCAGATCGGTGCGGTTATCGTCGAAATGGGAACCATTGTTGCCACCATCGCCGCAGCCATAGAAGAACAAGCATCCATAACACGAGACGTGGCCGACAATATTGCCCAGGCCTCGACAGGGGTCCACAACTCAAACGAACAGGTGGCGCAGACCGCTACAGTGTCATCGACTATGGCCGGTGACATCGCCGGAGTCAGCGCGGCCATTGAAGATATTCGTCAAGAAGGGCAACAGGTTCTCTCGGCGGCGACAGAACTGGTGGAACTGGCGGGGCAACTGGCCAAAATGGTAGAATTGTTTCGAGTATAGTATGCAGTTTCATTTGTTACGTTTTTTACCCAAAAAGGACTCCCCGGATGACTGAAAAACCGACATACAAAGAGCTGGAGCTGCGTATAGCTCTATTGGAACAGGAATCGGAGCGGAGAAAACGACTGGAAGAAATAAATGCGACGCTGGTTAAAATTTCCACGGCCATCAATGACACATCCAGCCTTGACGAATTGTATCAGTCGATCCATCAGGCCCTCAGTTCAATCATCGATACCACCAATTTCTATATTGCGTTGTATGATAAAACCGATGATAGCCTTACCTTTCCTTATATCGTCGACACAGTAGATGAAGTCTATCCAAAAGTTATAGAAGTGAGTAAAACCGCTTCGTTAACTGCACAGGTCATCCGAAGCAAGAATCCTTTGCTGCTGACCAAGGCGGAAATACTAGCCCTGCGCGCGAGGAACGGTTTCAAAATCCCTCCATGCACCCCGTCGGAAGTCTGGCTTGGCGTCCCCTTACAGAACCAGGAGAGTATCATCGGCGTCATGGCGGTGCAGAATTATCACAATCCGAGCTGCTATGACCAGACTGATCTCAGGGTCATGGTTACCGTTGCCGACCAGGTGGCTATTGTTATTGCGCGTAAAAAAATGGAGAAGGCCCTGCGTGAGAGTGAGGAACGAAACCGTCTTCTCAGCGATCTTACTATGGAAGGGATAGTGATTGAAAAAAACAACGTCGTTATAGATCTCAATGCATCAATGGCAAAAATGCTTGGTGTTGCCGGCGACGAGGCGTTCAATAAGGAATTCTCGGCGTTTATCCATGCAGATGATTGGTCACTCGTCGACCGAAAAATCGTCCGAGATTATGTCGCTCCCCAGACCATTCGCATCGTGAAAAAAAATGGTGAGCATTTTTTTGCGGAGTTTGAATCCCTGACCTTTCGAAAAGATGGCGATGTCTGGAGGGTAAACGCGGTTCGTGACATTACCGAGCGCAAGCGATCGGAAGAGAATCAGCTGCAACTCCGGGAGCAGCTGATTCAGGCCCAGAAGATGGAATCAGTCGGACGATTGGCCGGAGGGGTAGCCCATGACTTCAATAATATGCTCAGCGTTATTCTCGGTTACACGGAACTGGCTCTGCACGATGTGGCGCCGGAAACTCGCCTGGGCGATTATTTGCAGCAGATTTTCATCGCCGCCCGACATTCTGCTGATATTACCCGGCAACTTCTGGCCTTTGCCCGCAAGCAGACCATCGCCCCAAAGATTCTTGATTTCAACGATGCTGTCTCCGGCATGCTGAATATGGTGCAACGTCTCATCGGGGAGGACATTGATCTTGTCTGGCTGCCCACGGCCAATCTCTGGTCGATCAAGATGGATCCCTCCCAACTCGATCAGATTCTGGCCAATTTGTGTATTAATGCCCGGGACGCCATCTCCGGCGTTGGAAAAATCACCATCGAGACAGAAAATATCGTTTTCGGCGAGGCTTACTGCGCGCATCATCCCGGTTCTCTTCCCGGGGAGTATGTGCTGCTCACCCAAAGCGATAATGGTTGCGGCATCGACAAAGAAACACTCGCGCACATCTACGAACCCTTTTTCACCACCAAGCAGATGGGCAAAGGGACCGGTCTCGGTCTGGCTACGGTCTACGGCATTGTCAAACAGAACAATGGTTTCATCAACGTCTACAGTGAACTCGGCCAGGGGACGACCTTCAAGATCTATCTGCCGCGGCACCGGTCCAGGACAGGACCGGTAGCGGAGGCTGATGCGAAACAAGCAGAGGCAGGCGGTAATGAAACCATCCTGCTGGTAGAAGACGAACCGGCGATCCTGGCATTGACTGAAACCATGCTTGTCTGCCTGGGCTACACCGTTCTCTCGGCAAACACCCCGACTGAAGCCATCCGTCTGGCCAAATCATACATCGGCCAAATCCAGTTGCTCTTTACCGACGTCATCATGCCGGAAATGAACGGTCGCGATCTTGCCGGGCATATAATGCCACTTCATCCGCATCTCAAAGTATTGTTTATGTCCGGCTATACCGCCAACGTCATCGCCCACCATGGTGTGTTGGACCACGGCGTGCAGTTCATCGAGAAGCCATTTTCCAAGAAAGATCTGGCCACAAAAATCAGGAACGTCTTGAACGGGTTAGAAGTCCAATGGATACAAAACAGCCATTAACACCTGGATTCCCAATACACCTTAGCCCGGCAACGCAACATGCTCAGACAGACACAATACGCGGCAGAAACACAAGTTGTGAACTGTGCCCCAGCAATACGTGAGCCC
>CAMBBS010000017.1 GCA_945863875.1 Desulfopila aestuarii DSM 18488 | reverse complement strand
TTTCTTTTAAGATGATAGTAAAAGGATATCTTTTATAGACAGCAGCTTTTCCCTTGCGCAAAAGCTCCCTCACCCTTGCCGGATGACAAGGCATCAAGAACATTTTGCTTTTGTCTATGACCAACAGATGCTGCATTGAAAGTTACCTTTAAAATTCTTCACTTTCGCGAGTAAAAACCACCTCGGCAATGGTAATGAAAGGTTTTGTACCAGCACCACTGGCTTAACCCCTTCAACCTGTTTAACCACTTGCCGCTGAGCCTGGAACTGGTGGAGCATTCCAGAGTGCCTCTCTCTTCTTTCTTAACGTAGCCCGTTAGCCTTGCGGCCCTGGCTGTGCCTGGTCAACACAGGAACTTGCTTGCACACGCTCCGTCCTTCAGGGCGGGGTAGTTGACTTTTCTGCCTTTGCCTCGAATCGCGGTTACCGGTCCAGATTATTTTCTCACGTACCCAACAGATACGCAAAATACATCTACCACTTATCCAGCTGATTATGCTACTTTAAAATTATCGGGACAGCGGTCAAAAAATTGCGAGAAATTGTTTCCACTGTCGTTGATAGAAATTCTCTCTGGGGTGTGCGGGAAAATGCGATTCTCGGCAGACAATCCGACCATATCTGACTCAATGGAATTACACGGTTTTGTGTCATGGATATTCTAGAACTCCACGGGAATTACACCCTCTTTTCAACGCTCGTACTGCTCGCTGATTTTTTTATCCGTATCGGCCTCTCCGTCCGGGTTATCATGCGTAAACGCCCGTACGGGGTTTCACTCGCCTGGTTGGTGGTCGTCCTCGTCGTGCCTTTTTTCGGAGGTCTTTCCTATCTGCTCCTCGGTGAAAACCGGCTCCCAGAAAGACGCACAGCAAGAGCAAAGGTTTCCTACGACACCTATCTCCGCTGGCAGAAAACCCTGCAGAACAGAGCACCAGTTTCCTGGCGTAACATCAATCCCGAATGTATTCCTCTCCACCGCCAGGCCCAAACACTGGTGGGCATCCCGGCGATGGCCGGCAATAATCTCACGCTTATTACCTGTCCGGAAGAAATCCTCAGTTCCATAACCCAGGCAATCCAGGCCGCAACCTCTACCTGCCACCTGCAGTTCTATATCTGGGAGGAAGGCGGACGGGTGAATAGGGTTGGCAATGCCCTGATGCTGGCTGCAGCCAGAGGCGTGAGCTGTAAAATATTACTTGACTCCATCGGCAGCCGTGATTTTCTGAAGAGCGCAACGGCAGCCAGAATGCAAAAAGCCGGGATAAAAATCCAGGAATCACTGCCCGCCGGCATAATCAATGCCCTGTTTTCAAGAATTGACATCCGTAACCACAGGAAGCTTGTCATCATAGACGGGCAAATTGCCTTTACCGGCAGCCAGAACATGGTCGACCCCGAGGTGTTTAAAAAAGATGCCGGCGTCGGCAACTGGATTGATATGATGGTCAAGGTGGAGGGTCCGGTGGTCGAATGCATAGCCGGAACCTTTATCAGTGACTGGTTTCTCGATACGGACGGGGAAAATATTCGCGCCGAGTCACTCCTGAAAGACATTACCAGGGGGAGCATGGGCGAGATACATCTCCAGGCGGTTGCCGGAAAATCAGCCATCCAGCTTGTGCCTTCAGGACCGGGCCTGGTCCCCGAGGCTATTCACAACCTGCTCCTCACCACCATCTATGCCGCCCGTCAAGAATTAGTCATGACTACCCCCTACTTCATTCCGGACGAACCGCTGCTGGCCGCACTGAAAGCCGCCGCCCAGCGGGGTGTAAAAGTGAAAATCATTATCCCCCGACATAACGACTCTCTCCTGGTCAAGTATGCCAGCCGTGCCCGATATCAGGAACTCGCCGACGCCGGGGTACATATTTTTCTTTTCCATGGCGGCCTGCTCCATTCCAAGACCATTACCGTCGATCGTAATTTTTCGCTCTTTGGGTCGGTCAATCTGGATATGCGCAGCTTCTGGCTCAATTTTGAAGCCACCCTTATAATTTACTGCAAATCTTTCACCGAGGAACTATTCGCCGTACAACAGGATTATCTCAGTCAGTCAATGGAGCTCGACATAGCTCTCTTTTCGGCAAGAGGCCGCTGGGAAGAGTTTAAAGAAAACACCGTCTTGCTGGTTGCCCCCCTCCTCTGATGACTATACGAATTTTACTCATATCCGATATCCACGGCAACTACCCCGCCCTGCAGGCGATCGACCAACAGCTGAATGCCGCCTCCTTCGACTACATTGTCAACCCCGGTGATTCTCTCGTCTATGCACCTTTTCCAAATGAAACACTCACCTGGCTGGCCAAACACCAGGCCATCTCCATCCTCGGCAATACCGACAAGAAGGTCATCAAACTGCTTTTGGGCAAGTCGTTTAAAAAACCGGGGAAGCCGGATAAACGCATCATGTACACTTCAACTGCGGAAGAGTTAACAACACAGAACCGCCGCTATCTCCTCTCCCTGACGACAAGCCATATATTAAAGTTCTTTCCCCAGGGAAAAACCACCAGAAAACACACGGTGAGACTGGGAATATTTCACGGCAGCCCCGCCGACGATGAGGAATTGCTTTTTGCCGATACGCCGGACACCAAGTTCCATGAACTGGCCAAACTGACCAATTGTCATATTGTCGTAACCGGCCACTCGCACACTCCCTACCACAAAACGGTGGCAAACGTCCATTTCATCAATCCGGGTTCGGCGGGCAGGATGTTCGACGGCGATCCGCGAGCATCCTGTGCCACCCTGGAAATTACCGCCGATACGCTCACCGTCCACCACTTCAGGATCGACTATCATATAGCCGAAGTAATCGCGAAAATCAGGGCGAACGGCCTGCCGGAAATATACGCAACCATGTTTCGGGAAGGTAAAAAATTAAATTAAACTGTCCATTCTGCCGATATTTTTGCTATTGTATTGAGCCATCAACCATTTTACCGCGGCAGCATTGAAACATTCACCTTCCCTTTGAACCGAGGAACCTCGTATGACCAAAAAGAAAACAACAAAGCAGCAAAATGCGTTGGAAGAAGACAAGATACCGCAAGAAACCAGTTTACTGGAAAAAACGAGGTTATTGGAAGGAACCGCTTGTAAAAACCTCAACACGGATAAGGGTGATGACAAGACGGCTATCTGGATAAAAAACGAACATCTTCTGTATGAAATAGAATTAAAAAAACTCCAGATCGAACTTATGAAAATGCAAAGTTCGATGAAGGTGACCGGGCAGCGGGTTCTGGCTATCTTTGAAGGTCGGGATGCGGCCGGCAAGGGAGGGACTATCAAGCGGGCAATTGCTCATCTTAATCCACGGAACACCAGAGTTGTCGCCCTGATGAAACCCAATGAGACAGAATTGAGCCAGTGGTATTTTCAACGCTACGTGGCGCATCTTCCATCGGCTGGGGAAATAGTCATTTTTGACCGCAGCTGGTATAACCGGGCGATGGTTGAACCGGTCATGGGCTTCTGCACCGACGAACAAAACAAACGTTTTCTCAAAGATGTGCCGATGTTTGAGGAAATGCTGGTGAAAGACGGCATCAAACTGTTCAAGTTCTACTTTTCCGTATCAAAACAAATTCAGAATGAACGTTTTGAGTCACGCAAAATCGACCCCCTGAAACAATACAAACTCTCTCCGGTTGACAATCTGGCCCAGGAGTACTGGAATCAATACTCCATTCGTAAGTTCCAGATGCTCTCGGAAACCAATCGGACCCTCTCCCCCTGGACGATCATTCGGTCAAATGACAAGAAAAGGGCTCGAATCAACTGCATAAAAACCATCCTCAGCCAGATGGATTATGACAACAAGCTTGGGGCGGAAGAACTTACCCCTGATCCTGAAATTATTGTCTCCGGCATCGACGAACTCAAGCATATGGAAAAAAACCTGATGCAGCCGGAGCTTCTGCACGGCTGAAAAAGCACCAGCAGGCCGGCGGGAAGAACCAGTCGGCCTGCTGAGTAAATCTCGGCATGTATCCGAGTTGCCTGCGCCCTCTCGCGATAGAGGAAACTAGGCCTCTTTGCCGCAGCATTTTTTATATTTTTTACCGGAACCGCACGGACAGAGAGCATTTCTACCGACCTTATCTCCCTCGCGCCGCACCGGATGAACCAGCTCCGGTTCCTGCCCGGCAACCACCTTATTCATGCGCAGCTGCTCCTGTTCATGACGTTTACGCCGCTCTGCCTCCATACGTTCCACATCGTCTTCGCGGACTACCCGTACCCGCATGAGGCTGGAAACAATCTGTGCTTTGACCGTCTCGACCATGCGGCCAAACATCTCATATCCCTCGCGTTTATACTCGTTGAGAGGATTTTTCTGGCCGTACCCGCGCAGGCCGATACCCTCTTTCAGGTAATCCATGGACAAGAGATGGTCTTTCCAATGACTGTCAACGACCTGCAGAAGAATGAGTTTTTCGATGTGACGCTGGGTCTTGGCCCCGTTTATTTCATCCTGGGTTTTATAGGCCTGCTGGACAAAATCAAGAGTTTTTTCCGTAAAGGATTCCCGTTTCAATCCGACCAGTTCCTCTTCCGGCCACGCAGGCACATGGTGGAAAATTTCCCCCATACGGATTTTAAATCCCGGCCAGTCCCATTCCGCGGAGTCCAGGCGATCCTGACAGAATTCTCCAGTGACTTCATCGACAAGGTCTTCTATCATATCCTGGACAACCTGACTCACATCGTCCTTTTCAAGTACATCCCGGCGCTGCCGGTAGATGACCTCTCTCTGCTTGTTCATGACATCATCATACTCAAGCAGATGTTTCCGGATATCGAAGTTATGGCCTTCAACCTTGCGCTGTGCGTTCTCGATGGCCCGGGATATCATGTTATGCTCAATGGGCTCATCTTCTTCCATGCCCAGCTTATCCATAATGCCGGTAATACGCCCGGAACCAAAGATCCGCAACAAATCGTCTTCCAGAGACAGGTAAAACCGTGAAGATCCAGGATCACCCTGACGACCGGCACGACCGCGCAACTGGTTATCGATACGACGGGATTCATGGCGGGAAGTGCCGAGAATATGCAGACCGCCCACCTCGACAACTCCCGGCCCGAGCTTGATATCCGTTCCTCGGCCGGCCATGTTCGTGGCGATGGTCACCTTGCCGAGCTGTCCGGCGCCGGCAATGATTTCCGCTTCACGCTCGTGATGTTTGGCATTGAGAACCTCGTGCTCCACTTTGTTTTTCTTCAACATAGCGGAGATTTTCTCCGACACATCAATGGATATGGTCCCCACCAGCACCGGGCGCCCAATCCTGTGCAGCTCGGCAATCTCCTTGACCACCGCCCGATATTTTGCCGCCTCGTTCTTGTAGATAACATCGGCGTAGTCAATGCGGACCATCGGCTGATTGGTCGGCATGACCACCACGTCAAGATTGTAGATTTTCTTGAACTCGGGAGCTTCCGTGTCGGCTGTACCGGTCATGCCCGCGAGTTTTTCATACATCCGGAAATAGTTCTGAAAAGTAATCGAGGCCAGCGTCTGATTTTCCTGTTCGATTTTCACCCGTTCCTTGGCCTCGAGAGCCTGGTGGAGTCCATCACTGTAGCGCCTGCCCTCCATGGTTCGGCCGGTGAATTCGTCAACAATGATAACCTGATCGTTCCTGACAATATAGTCGACATCTTTTTTGAAAATGACATGCGCCTTTAGTCCCTGATTCAGGTGATGCAGCTTTTCTATACTCGTCGGGTCATAGAGATTTTCCACTTCGAGAAGCTTTTCACCAAGGGCAACCCCCTCTTCCGTCAGGGATACCTGCCTGGACTTCTCGTCCAGCGTGTAATGCTCATCTTTCTTGAATTTGGGGATAATCCGGTCGACATTTTTGTAAAGATCAGTGGAAATGTCTGCCGGACCGGAGATAATCAGCGGTGTCCGTGCTTCATCGATCAGAATGGAATCGACCTCATCGACAATCGCAAAATTAAAACCACGTTGACAAAAGTCAACAAGGTCAAACTTCATATTGTCACGCAGGTAATCGAAACCGAATTCGTTATTGGTTCCATAGGTGATGTCTGCGGCGTAGGCGGCGCGGCGTTCCTTATCGTCGAGGCCATGAATAATCTTGCCGAAACTCATGCCGAGAAAGGTATACACCTTGCCCATCCATTCACTGTCACGGGCGGCCAGATAATCATTGACGGTAACGACATGTACCCCTTTTCCCGCCAGTGCATTGAGATAAACCGGCAGCGTTGAGGTTAACGTTTTCCCCTCGCCGGTTTTCATCTCGGCGATTTTACCCTGGTGCAGAACTATTCCACCGACCAACTGGACATCATAATGACGCTCGCCAAGAACCCTTTTACCGGCTTCGCGAACAACGGCAAAGGCTTCCGGTAAAAGATCGTCCAAAGGCTCACCCTTTTCAAGTCGTTGCTTGAATTCCACGGATTTTGCCGCCAATGCCGCATCATCCAGCGCCTGGATGATGCTCTCCAGCGCATTAATCCGGGTAATTACAGGTCGAAGCTGCTTAAGATATCTTTCATTGCTGCTGCCAAAAACCTTGGTAAGTATTTTTCCTATCATCGTATCCAGCCGTTAGTTATTATCGGTAAAAACGCTTTACATTATTAAAGGTAATAAAATCGCCCCTGCTCTCTTTAGTACAAATTCACGCATGCGGAGGAACTGCATTGTTCCCTATTCTGCTTCCTGGACAACCTTCTTTTCTGCACGAATCACCAGAGGACCGATTTTTTTACCCGGTTCCCTGGCAGCAACGCCGTTTTTTTCATAGACAGGCAGCAAAAGTGACTGCCCGGTCCAGACTCCAAGTAAAAACATCCACAAAAAAAGACAAAAGGTTATCACGGCGATGCCGGCGATCGCGCTCTTCGTCAACTCAAATTTGAGCTTTTTTGCCTGGGGTTTTCGCCTCACTGCCATTTGACGTACCCACCTTACATTCGATCCGGAGCGGAGAGGCCGAGCATGTCGAGACCATTTTTCAGTACCACCTGAAGTGCTCTTATCATACAGAGCCTGGCCCGGCTGAGGGGGATGTCATCGGTTATTACTTTGTGTTTGTTATAGTAGCTATGCAGTTGTCCGGCAAGTTCCATGAGGTAAAAGATCATTTTATGCGGTGCCAGTTCCAGCGCACTGCTTTCTATGGTCGCCGGAAAGGTCGACATGGTCTTGAGCAGTTTGAGTTCTTCCGGCTCGTTAAGAAGCACCGATTCGGCGACATCGAATTCCGGTTCAGCAAATCCTTTCTCCGCCGCCTGCCGCAGGATAGCACAGAGCCGCGCATGACCATACTGCACATAGTACACTGGATTTTCCTGACTCTGTTTTGTCGCGAGATCCAGATCAAATTCGAGCTGGCTATCCGCCTTGCGCATCATGAAAAAGAATCTGACCGGATCAACGCCAACCTCATCCACCAGCTCGTCGACGGTGACAAAGTTGGCCTTTCGCGTCGACATTTTCACCTGTTTCCCATCCCGGGTAAGCGTGACAAACTGATGGAGAACCACGGTCACTTTGTCCGGATCATAGCCCAAGGCCTTCACTCCGGCGAGCACATCCGGCACCGTGGCGATATGGTCGGAACCAAAAATATCCACCAGCCAGTCGAAATTTCGCCGAAACTTCTCCCGGTGATAGGCTATATCCGGCAGACGATAGGTCGGTTCGCCGCTGCTTTTGATGATGACCCGGTCCTGCTCGTGGCCGAAGGCGGTGGTCCTGAACCACACGGCATTGTCCTTCTCGTAGACATAGCCCTTGGCTCGCAACTCGGCGACCACATCATCGATATGGCCGTTTTCATAGAGGGACCGTTCATTATAGTAATTGTCGAAAACAATGCCCATCCGCTCCAGGGTCGAAGAAATATCTTTAAAGATATGTTTTTCCGCCTGTTCCTTGAAGGGGGTCACATCCTGATGATCCTTCAGCGAATCGCCACGTTCTTCGATCAGCGAGCGGCTGATGTCGATTATATACTCGCCCTGATAGCCGTCTTCGGGAAAGGTGAAATCTTCGCCGAGCAACTGAAGATATCTGGCACGGGTTGACTCGCCCAGGACCCGCATCTGCCTGCCGGCATCGTTATAATAGTATTCCCGAAAGACATCATGACCGGTTGCCTCGAGTAATCTGGCGATGGCATCACCAAGAATCGCCTGACGACCATGACCTATGCTGAGCGGCCCGGTGGGATTGGCGCTGACGAACTCGACCATCACCTTGCGCTGGCCACCGACACTGCTTTTACCATAGGCTGCGCCCTCTGCGATAATCTCCGGGATCAACCTGCGCCAGACATCATGGTTGATAAAGACGTTGACAAAACCGGGCCCGGCAATCTCCACCCGGGCTATGAGGGCAGTCTGCATGGCTAATTTTTCGGCAATGGTCTGGGCTATTGCCCGGGGGTTTTTCTTTTCAATGCCGGCAAGCACCAATGCGAAATTGGTAGAAAAGTCCCCCTGCCCTTCATGTTTGGGTAACTCAACGGTAAATTTACCGGCCGCCCCGCCTGTCCATAAGCCTTCAGTAACACCCTGGTCAAAACAGTCGTCAAGCACCTTTTTCAATTGTGAACGAATCATTCGTCTCTACTCAATATATTCTCGTTGATTATTATTCCCCAGCAGACAGAGAACCTCGTAACTGATACTGCCCATTTTTTCCGCTATATCGTCGGCGGTGATGTTCCCCGGACCCTGGCGACCGAGCAGGACAACCTCATCGCCTGTCAGAACTCCCTCGATATCATTGACGTCAATCATACACATATTCATGCAGATTCTCCCCAGAATGGGAGCAGGATAACCATGAACAAGGACGTGTCCTCGGTTGGACAGGATTCTGGAATAGCCGTCTTCATAACCGACCGGCACAACGGCAATTCTGGTTTGTTTATGCGTCAGAAAGGTATGGCCATAGCTGACCCCCGTTCCGGCAGGCAGCGTCTTTATCTGGAGAATTCTCGAGGTAAAGGACATCGCCGGCAGCAGATCCGGGGCCTGCCCGTCGCCTGGGGTAACCCGAACGGCAGGATGGTATCCATAAAGAGCAATGCCGCACCGCACCATATCGCAGTATGTGGCGGGAAATTTAAGCACTGCTCCGGAATTGGCAATATGACAAATACCATTGAACCGGTTTTTCAATTCCCGGCAGGCGTCGGCAAACAGTTGGAAATTGTGGGTCGTGCTCCCGGAGGCCGGATTATCCGATTCCGGGAAGTGACTCATTATCCCGGCGATTTTCATTCCCGGTAAACATGAGACGGCATCGAGAAACATCGGCATCTCAGCCGGAAAAAGCCCCAGCCGGCTCATCCCCGAATCGATCTTAACATGGACACCGATTTCCTGTCCCAGGGCAACTGCTGTAGAAGAAAGGGCCTGGGCTGCTGCATAGCTGTAAATAACCGGCGTCAGCTGATATTGAAAAATGAGGCCAGCGTCTTCTTCGGCAAAACCGATGGTCACGTAAATATCACCCCGCATGCCCGCCTGCCTCAGCAGGACGGCTTCACGCAATTCAGCAACACCAAAGGTCCTGCAGCCACCACGGTCAAAGGCCCTTGCCGCCATCACCATCCCGTGGCCGTATCCATCAGCTTTGACCATGGCCATGACCGGAACCCCTGCGCCTGCTTTTTTTTGCAGCTGGGTATAGTTCTGCTGCAACGCGGTACAGTTTATTTTTATGCTATTAAACGATTTAGTATACATAGCGGCAAAAAATGGAGAGAAGATTACTTTCGATCGAGCCATGCCTTCCAGGCGAGCCTGCTGGACAACAGCAGCGCCCAACCGATGGTGATATACAGAAAAATGAGCAGACTAATGGGAAGAAAAGAATTTCGCAAGATAACACCCATACCCATCATGCACAATATCAATATCCATGTTTTTACGGAGTACACCGCGCCAAGACATGTTCCATTCTTGAAGGTGAGGATACGGGTAATTCCCCGCCGGGCGGATCTGTCGAGGATGAAAAACGCTTTAAGGCTGCCGGTGAGGATCGCAGCGGTTGGCATCAGGAACTGCCAGTCGTTCAGCTGACTGAGCCGAAAAATACCCTTGCTGAATAACAGTAAACCAATCGTCGTCCAAAGCACGGCAGACAGGAAAAGATGGGTGCGCCTATTCACCCCCGGTTTAAAACGAGACAGACCGTTTATCATTAAAAACTCACCATGCATAAATAAAACAAGCCCATCTCCTTTGCAGGAGATGGGCTTGTTTTATGAAAATCGAAGCGCGGGTATTAGACTTCGTTTACAGTGATGGCGCCCTCAGGACAGACTTCAACACAGGTCTCACAACCAAGACACTCGTCCATTTCTACCGGCTCTGCTTTACCATCCACCATCTCGAAAACCTGCGCTGGGCATGCCGCTACACATTCTTCGTCACCGATGCATTTATCTTTGTCTACTATTACTTCAAACATGAATTACCTCCATAAATTGTGAGTGAAAAATAAGTATTCATCATACTTAGTTGGCTATCCGAACATCATTGCGATCCTGTTATCAGGTGTCATATTGCATTAATTCACGGCCAGTTTTTTGTCAAGAAAAAACGGCTTGCCGGTTGCCGCAAAACCATATCATAATTTTCCGCAACAGAAATGGGCTTGCGCCATAGTTTGCGAAAGGCCACCAGAATCATGGACGTTCGTTATCAGATATTCCGTGCAATTTATTTCGGACATGGCAGCGACAAGATCAAAGTTTATCCGCTGCATGATCTCCATTATGAAAACTGCCCCACCCGATGGAAAAAATGGCCGACAATGGGCCTGTTATTGTAACCTATCGATTACCGATGAATCGTGGTATCATTGGGCAGCATATACATATTTTCCATTCATTGCTGCACGCCGGCATAATTGCGCGTTCATTGAGCACACTACAGTACCATGAGACAAAGAAACAACATGCAGGCAGAGGCACCGGGCACCCAATGGGGTCGCCTGTTCTTTTTATTCTCAATGCTTGCGGTGCTGCTGCTCAGCGGCTGTGCCAAGCCCCCGGTCGCGAGAATAATGGAAACCACCGCCTATTGCGGCTGCTCTTCGTGCTGCGGCTGGGAAAGGGGGAGCTGGCACCTGTTCAAACTCGATTTCTGGAACCGCTATGTCAGCGCAGGCCCGAGTGCCGGCAAACCGTACAGCGGCCTGACCGCCAGCGGCACGGTGCCCTACGAGGCAGAGGAGGGGCTGTTTTCCATGGACTCTCTGCACCGTCCCTGGATGATCCCCGTCCGTCTTGTGTTTTTCCCCTGGTATCTGCTGCCCCAAGAGGGTACTATCGCCGCCGATACGAAATACTATCCTTTCGGTACCCGCATGAATGTACCGGGCTATGGCTGGGGTGTGGTCGAAGACCGGGGGGGGGCCATCAAGGGGCCGGACCGGATCGATCTCTTTTTTGACTCGCACAGCGATGCCCTCGTCTGGGGCAGAAAAAAAGTGCGGGTTGTCATCGAATATCCCCGGTGACACCCGGCCCAAGGGAACCTTTGCCATTTAAATGTATTATGACCATGCAACCACTGACTATCCTCCGGGTTTTTCTCCCCTTTGCCGCCGGCTATTTCCTATCGTATCTCTATCGGGTGGTCAATGCGGTGATAGCCCCCGATCTTATCGCCGACATCGGCGTCGGTCCATCCGCCCTGGGCTTGCTCACGGCCACCTATTTTATCGCCTTCGCCTCCTTCCAGCTGCCACTCGGGGTCCTGCTCGACCGCTTTGGCCCGAGAAAGGTTGAAGCCGCCGTGCTTCTTTTTGCCGCCTTCGGCGCCTTTATCTTTGCCCGGGCTGAAAGCCTTACCGGTCTTGTCGTCGGCCGCGCCTTTATCGGATTCGGCGTTTCCGCCTGCCTGATGGCCGCATTCAAGGGCTATGCCCTGTGGTTTCCACGAGAAAAATGGGCGATGGTCAACGGCTTGCAGATGGCCGCCGGTGGCCTTGGCGCCCTGGCCGCCACCGCCCCGGTTGAGGCGGCTTTGCAGTTTACCGACTGGCGGGGGGTGTTCATGGGTCTGGCCCTGTTGACCCTTGTAACGGCGGTGGCTGTTTTCTCTATTGTCCCTGAAAAAAAAATCGAAGCCGCCGGAGAAAGCCTGGACAATCAGCTGCGCGGCATCCGGGAGATATTTACCAGCAGAAAATTCTGGCGAACCGCCCCGCTCACCACCATGTCCCAGGCGGCTTTCTTAGCCATCCAGGGGCTCTGGGCCGGCCCGTGGCTCAGCCATGTTGCCGGGCTTGGGCGAACGGAGGTGGCGGGACTGCTTTTCTGGATCGCCGTGGCCATGATTGCCGGCTTTATCACTCTTGGCAGCATCACCGAACAGTTAAACAAGCGGGGGATCTCTGTCGCCACCACCGCGGTAACCGGCATGACTCTTTTCATGGTCGTCCAGCTGCTGTTAATCTTTGGCCCCACCGCATGGCATGTTCCGGTCTGGCTCGCTTTTGGTTTCCTGGGAACATCGGGTATTATCGCCTATTCCGCTCTGTCCCAGTCCTTTCCGGTGCAGTTGTCCGGCCGGGTTACCACCGCCGTCAATCTCCTTGTTTTCGTCGCCGCCTTCGCCGGTCAATGGGCTATCGGAGGCATCATCGATTTTTTTACCAGGGACGCAACGGCCCTCTCCCCGCAAGGCTTCGCTGTCGGTTTTTTCCTGATGCTGCTTCTTGAATTTCTCGGATTCCTCTACTATGTCCTTGCCGGTCGAAAACCAATTGACGATGCCTGAGGCGTGCTTACAATGCGCCGTGACGGCATCTACTTTTGATAATCCACTTCTATCCACTAGCGGCAGAACCTGATATCTTGCCCTGTAACCTCTCCAGCAAAACAGACCCCATGGACAAGCAGCAGACAGTTACTATCATAGGCGGCGGGCTTGCCGGTTGCGAAGCGGCCTGGCAGATTGCCGCAAGAGGCGGTCAGGTTCATCTTGTCGACATGAAACCATTGCAATTCAGCCCGGCGCATCGATCAGAAAAACTTGGTGAACTGGTCTGTTCCAATTCACTCAGGTCAAACGATCAGACGTCTGCCGTCGGGCTGTTGAAAGAAGAGATGCAGCGCTGCAACTCCCTGATCATACGAACGGCCTACGAGACCCAAGTGCCGGCCGGCAAGGCTCTGGCGGTGGATAGAGAAAAATTCTCCAGCCGGATCACCGAAATCATCGCGGCTCACCCTCTCATCAAAATTGACCGGCGGGAGGTCCACGAAATCCCGCCACCGGGCGACGCGCCGGTCATTCTTGCCACCGGTCCCCTGACCTCGACTCCGCTTGCCGAATCTCTCGCCGAGCTTACCGGCAAAAAGCGCCTGGCCTTTTACGATGCCATAGCGCCGATAGTGGCTGCCGATTCGCTGAACATGGACACCATCTACTGTAAATCACGCTACGACGACGGCCCCGGCGATTATCTGAACTGTCCGATGGACAAAGACACCTACCTGAAATTTATTGACGAACTTGGTAAAGCCGAGTGTATGCCCCTGAAAGATTTTGAGGATGTCAAATATTTTGAAGGCTGTCTGCCGGTGGAGGTCATGTGCTCTCGCGGTGTCGAGACCCTGCGGTTTGGACCGATGAAACCGGTCGGCCTGGCCGATCCTAAAACGGGAGAGGAGCCGTACGCCGTGGTGCAGCTGCGCAAGGAAAACCAGGCCGGGACCACATATAATATGGTCGGTTTTCAAACCAAACTGACCTACCCGGAACAGGAGCGGATTTTTCGACTCATCCCCGGCATGGAGAAGGTCGAATTTGCCAGATTGGGTTCGATCCACCGCAACACCTTTGTCCTCTCCCCCGAGCTGCTGCAACCGACCCTGCAATTCAAGATCAGGTCTGATCTGCTGCTGGCAGGACAGCTCTCAGGAGTTGAAGGTTATGTGGAATCGGCCGCCATGGGGCTGCTGGCAGGAATCAACGCCGCTCGCCTGATAAACAACCAGCCGCCCGTCGTGCCCCCGCGCGAGACCGCACTTGGCTCGCTGATCTTCCACCTGACGGAGAGTGACCCTGCTCGCTTTCAACCGTCGAACATCAACTTCGGCCTCTTTCCAGCCTGGGAGAAAAAAATAAGAAAAAAATTCCGGGGACAAGAGCGAGCGGATAGAGCTTTGGCCGCGCTCGAAAAATGGCAGCTGGAAAATCTCTTATAGAAAAGACATGGCCTCTTTGCTCTTTATCGGGATCGGCCTTTTTCCGACACCGGACCCTCGGTGAAGCCCCAATAGGGGAAATCCAGATGATAGTCGGCAACGCGCCCCGGACTATGTTCCCGGCTCGCCACCAGCGAGAGGGTAGTTTCTTTTCCTGCATATTGACCCGGTTGACTATTGTCCGGGGCAGGGCGGTGGAGGACCATGGCGTTATCGGCACTGTATTCGATATCACCGGATCCTTTAAACATCCCAAGATGCGGTTCTTCGAGGTAGGAGCCCCCTGCCCCCCTGGAGAGTTCCGAGATAACCAGAAAAGACACCTGCAGCTCATCTCGGATAGACTCCATCTGCCGCAGCCAGGCATCAATACCGGTGCGCCTCTCGGTAAATTCGTTAAACGGCAGTTTATGCAGACTGTCGACGACGACGACGGTATATGCACTTCTCGTTTCATGGCGGATGAAATCGATATGTTTACGCATCAGTTCAGGGGTTAGCTTGCGGTCGTTGATCACCCGCCAGAAAAAAAACATTTTTTGCAGTTTTCTTTGTGCCGCTGCGAAGTGTTGTTTCTGCTCTGCCGACAGCCGCCGTTCTGTCAATTGGTCATTTGACAACCGCGCCAGTCGGCTCAAAGTGCGCTGATAGATTTTTTGCCGGCCATTTTCAAAGTCATAGTAGAGAACCGGTATCTTCCTTGAAGCCATTTCCGAGGCAATCTGGATCAAAAATGTCGATTTGCCAAGCTTCGGCGCCCCGCCGATCACATTAAGGCCGTGGATACCGCCAAGGGCCGCATCCAGTCGGGAAAACCCCGAGGAAAGGTTGAGATATTCCTCCCCCTGTTCTTTGGCCAGAGTTTGTAAAAAGCCATGATATTCCCGCAGGGGTGAGGCAAACGGTGAGAAAGCGCAAGATGCCTTGACCATTTCCCCGACGTGTGCACCGAACATTTTCCCTGCATCCCTGGCCAGCTGCCAAAGAGTATATGGCCTGGGACTCTTTTCCGGCCAGGTAAGAATTCTCGCCTTGTAACCGATCCTTGACGCAAGATTTGCACCACTCTTCTGTGATTCCAAGGTATTGGCGCAACAGATAAAAACTGTGTTCAGCTTATCAAACAGCTGGGCAGGAAGTTTTTCCAGAACATTGTAGTGCGATACGGCCACACCTGGAAAACCGAGCTGCTTCAAGGTCAGAAGGTTTTCTTCCCCCTCGCAGAGAAACAGTGCTCCATTTTCGCAGCGGGTGATATCCTGAACATTAAAGAGAGTAAACGGCTCTCTGCTGAACTCTTCATTTCCATGCCAGAAGAAGTCTTCCGTCTTTTCCGGATAGACGCAGCGGGCGGAATAACAATTGCCGTCTTCCTGAATATAGGGGTAGACAATATAGCGACCATTGAACCCCACCTGCATTTCCACAAGGGCAGCCTCTGTAACGCCACTCTGCTCGAACTGCCTGAAGACGGGCTCGCTTATCCGGCCCTGGAAGGCACGAACCTCTTCATTGATATTTTTCACCGGAAAAACCGGTTGTTCTAAAGCGACCTGCCGGTCCTCTTCATAATCCGGCACCTCCTTCAGCGAGATGCCGGCCAGATGGGCAAACCAGAGGGGAAAGCCGCCGGGAACACAGCGGTTGAGACAGCGGAAATACCCATGAAAAAAACTTTCCCGGTTTAAAAAAATGACCAAGCGACCGCTGGCATACCCATGATCTGTACAAAAAGGACACTCGGTAACGAATTTTTCCTGCCACTTACCCGGCAGATGTTTGAGGTAGAACCGGGAAATCAGATCGTTCCGTTCAGCCAGGCGAAGCTCTGGAGAGGAAGAGTCAGGGGGCTGGGTGCCTATCTGTCCGGTCATTTACTCGATCACCGGTGATTCTTCACGCATCAAGGTTACCACATCATGCAGCTGCTTGAGATCTATCACCGTGTCAAATTTCATATGCAGAGAATAATCGTTCTCCACGGCGTAGGTGTTTTTCACGGCCAGAATATCACCGGCAAGGGCGATGCCCTCCGTTGCCATCATGCCCTTCGGCAGTTGCACCAGCATCTTTCTGCCCAGCAGTAAACGCACATTTTCTTTTTGTGAGATCCGCAGCAGAAAGGAAAGACCCCCTGCGGAGATATCGAAGAGTTCGGCCATAAAGCCGGTACCGATACCTCGACCGCGATCATCGAGCAGTGTTGCTGCCACCCTGCCAGCGATCCGATACCGTTTGTGTTGCCGTCGATCATTCGATGTCCGCTTGATGAAGTCCTCAATTTTTTCGAACTTTTTACAAAAAGCCTGTAATTTTTCGTCCAGGCCGGGAAAGTCCTCTGCCCATTGCTGCAGGGCGTCCAGCTTCAAAACGGATATTTCCGACCTTCCAACGGCGGCGACTGAAATGGTCCACACCGAGGCTTCAAAAAATGCCCCTTCCCCAAAGACTTGCCCCCTTCCCATGGTGTCAACCAGGACCTCACTGCCCTGGTCACCAAAATAGAGTTTGACTTTTCCTGAATTGATGAAAAAGAGCGCCCCCTGCAAGGCCCCCTGATTGACGATAATCTCCTCGTTTTCATACGTTTTATGTTTCAGGGCGTGATAGACGGCACTGAATTCATCCGTGGTCAGAATGTCATACAAACCGCTCCAAATCTCCAGATGGCCTTTGTCAATCGCGGCAATTTTCTCCTGATCAATAATCTCTGTGGCGAGAACGATAGGGCCAAGAGCCGTCGAATCGATCTCGACAAGCCATTCCCGTAATTTTTCCGCCTGGACAAAATTGCGCAGACGGGCCGCTCTTTCAATGAGCTCAAGCAGCTGTTTTCCAGCTGCTTCTTTATCCCCGCGGGCAACAAGGCTTCGCACGGCCTGTTCCTGCGGCAAACCCGTGATAACCCGCTGCGTTACCCCTGTCTTGCTCATTTTGGCCGCCTGTTTCAGGGCATTTTTTCGCAACTGGCTGGCCTGAATATGTTTTTTTCGCGTTTCCTGCAGCTCGTTATGCAAAAACTTCAAGGCTTTTTCCGCCGAGGACCAGACCTGTTCGGAAATCTTCTTCGTCGCCCGCTGTCCCCTCGCCTGGAGAAAGGCACTTACACCCTTATGCGCCACGGGAAAAGCACATCGCCCAAGAGTCTCCATTAATTGCAGCAGCAGATCATTGCGGTTTGGCTCGCTAAAGTGTTCATGCGAGGCCAGCAGGTCAACCAGTTTCACCGCCACTTCTGCATCACAGAAATTAGCGAGAGCCCCGACCACCTGGACCTTTATCGACTCGGAGGACTCGTCGAGAGCCCGTAGCAGCAATTGTTTTCTGTTTCGTCCTCCTAACTTATAGAGGGTAAGAAAGGTCTCCCGCTGTACCCGGAAATCATCATGACGCAGATAGGGCAGAATGTTCTCGGCATCTTCTTCTTTACCGGTCTCACCCAGTAGCTTAATCAGATTGCGCTTGCCGTACCAGGGCATATGTTCCTGCAATCGCTCGTGAATGACCGCAGGCAGAAAATGCGGATTACCGGTGAGAAGATCTATAATTTTTATCCGATCAGGCGCATTGCCGGTATTGATAAGGGATTCGACGAGGAAACGAAGCGCGACCGGACCCTGAAGTATCAGGCGATAACTGAGCCTTTCATCCAGTGGAACTGCAAGGCACTGGGCAAGAAGTTGCGGTAGATATGCGCGGCGAATTCCTTTGTCCTGCACTTTGGCCACTATGGCCTTTGTTGCAGGCGAAAGAGCCAACTGACCAGAGCGGATCTGATGAAAAAGATTGAGTATTGCATCCCCCCGGTCATTTTCGCCATCCTGCCAGCTTTTTTGCATCACCTGCTGGAAAAAAGCGAATGCCTTCTCCAGCAGGGCATCTTCATACCCACCTTGACGAACTTCTTCCATGAGCGGCTTGAGCAGGAGATCGACATGGCGCCAATGCCCGGCGGCAAGAAGATCTTCGCCGATAGGTATGATACTTTTCAGCAGTGATTGCCGAACGTCTTCACTCTCTGTCTGAAGAGATGCCGTCAAACGGCGCATAAGTATGGACACCTCTGCATCCCCAGTTTTTTTCTGTATTTGTCGCACCGCATGCGGGAGATAATCAACCAGCTCCTCACTTTTTAACAGACTGGTGTTTCCCTGCAGAATTCCTTGGATACCGGCCTCGAGGCGGCGTTTTTTCCTTTCCCTCTCGCCTTCATGAATAAGAGTTCTCGCCTTCTCAGCACCAAGAAAATGTTTCCCTTTTTTGCTGTTCATCAGCAGCATCAGCGCCTTACCGAGGCACTGCACCTGGGACGAATCGGCACCGCCGACACGTCGCGCTTTATCCAACTTCTCCTTGAAAAACCGCATGATGCCGGCAAGTTTCTCCGTGGTAAGAAAACCGACCAATCCATCATAGAGCGTACTGCCAAAAGCATCACCCCCATCGGAATAGTCCTGCGCCAGTAAAACGCCCAGGGCTGGTTCCTTTAGATTTTCCTCCAGTACTTTCGCCAGCCCCAGTGCCACTTCCGTCCGTTTATCCTTGTCGATCAATGCCCCGGCCTTTTCCAGCATCAAGGGAAAATCCTGTGATGTGACAATCATCTTTTTCTTTTGTATGTCCTGCAAAATACGCGCTGCACCGGCCGCCAGAATATCAATTGCCATTTCCGTGGTGGTCATTTTTTTCTGCAGCTCGGATTCGACGACAGGTCTTGCGTCCCTGCCAAAGAGACAGGCCACCAGTTCCGGTCGCACCCCTGCCGGTTTCCGAGTCCGTGTCTCATCTACCTGGTCTGCAAAGGGGGGCTTTGCCTCGGACTCTCCTCTCTCGTCGGGAAAATAACTTGCCAGGCCAAGGCTGGTGATATACTCAAGGCCCCCGCCCTCATTCTTAATTTTTTCAACGGAGGCGTTAAAAACCTGAAGGAGTTGGCCAAAAGCAAAGCGGTCCATCTCGGAACTGACAACCAGCTTCGACAGGCCAAGTAGCCGCAACTGCCGATAAACAACCAGATTTGCGAAGGAATCAACGGTTTCCTGATTCAAAGGCTGCCCGCAGAGGAAGGGCACTCCGCCTTGCAGGGCGTACTGCAAATCCCCATACTGCCGCAGGTAGAGTTTCATGCCTTTATACCCTCTATCCACAGCGCTTGCGACCTGGGGAGCCTCCGGGGGATACAGCCGGCTCGTAACGATAGTATTGTTGAATGACTTCAGTGCTTCAATATTTTTACCCTGCTGTTCTCTCTGATTCATGGTCCGACACCGCTATAAAAAACATCTAACCTGTTTGATCCAAACCATTATCGCTCACCTGGAACCCTTTTTAAACAGAACTGTTTGCACTGTCTTGAAAATAACCAGCAGATCAAAACCGAGTGATAAATTTTTTATGTAATAGCACTCGTATTTCAGCTTCTTTGGTGCATCCGGCTCTGGCGCGCCATACGGACAACAGACTTGAGCCCACCCTGTCACGCCCGGTTTCATTGACGCAGGGTACGAATCACCTCTCCGGCACGGGTTACCCGGTCATCTCTTTTTTTGGCGCACACTGCCCGTTCTTTCTCTGCATCCTGTCACATGGCACGAAATTTTACTATCCAATACGGTCTGTTCTTCTGCCCGACCCTTTCTTGAAGAGAGCAGACCGGACCAGCTGAATCGATTTCAATCGATATGGCGGTTATTAGAAGGACAGGCAGACTGACCATCAGTACTTACTGGGGTTGTTCCCCGCCCTTCATTGAAGGCGACAATGATTCGTTGAAAATTACAATCACAGTATATTCTAATTCGAGCCATACACCAAAATTTTTTGATAATATTTGCGTTTCGCACTCAGGCGTTGGGGCAACCGGGTGCAATAACATCGTTTGCCAGCAGAACCTCCATCAGCTCGAACAACGGCAAACCGACGACATTCGAGTAGGAACCATCAATTGATTTGACAAGAAAAATGCCTTTTCCCTGAATGCCGTATGCCCCGGCTTTATCAAGGGATTCTCCCGCAGCGACATAGGCGCGGGCCACCGCTTCAGAAAAATCGGCGAAAAGGACCCTGGTCGTAACCAACCGGACAATATGCACTCCACGGGCTCGATGGCTAACGCAAAAACCGGTTTTCACGCAGTGCTCACGGCCAGCGAGGGTCATGAGCAAAGCTACGGCTTCACGTTCATCAGCTGGCTTGCCGAGAATTTTATCCCCGAGGCAAACGATGGTGTCGCCGCTGATCACCCAGGAGCCGGGGTACTCAGCGCTTACCGCAGCGGCTTTTTCCCGGGCCATTCTCAGCACAAAGTCCTGGGGACTTTCCTGGGCTAAAGGCTGTTCATCAACGGCTGCCGTTCGAACCGCAAAGCGTATGCCCATCTCTTGAAGATATTGCCGTCTACGGGGGGACCCGGACGCTAGGATAATTTTTTCTTTATTATAGTACATTTTCCCCACTATCCTCTGATAGCATAGCCGCCATCGACGGTGATCACCTGCCCCTGGATCATCCCTGACAAATTGCTGCAGAGAAACAAGGCAATATCGGCGACATCCTGCGGTGTTGTCAACCGCCCTAAAGGCGTCCGGGCCATCGCTGCACTGAGAATTTCATCTCGATTCGGAAAATGCTTCAGTGCATCGGTATCGACGGCACCTGCACTGATGGTGTTGACATTGATTCCCTGCGGACCTAATTCTACCGCCAGATGCCGGACAAGCGATTCCAACGCCGCCTTTGATGCCCCCACCGTGGTGTAGTTTTCTATGGCTCGAACCGAGCCAAGGCTCGAGACGGCCATCACCCGACTTCCACGCCGCATCAAAGGAAGTCCTTGCTGCACCAGCGTCAGCAGCGCCCTGGCATTGATATCCATTGCCCAGTTCCAGTGGCGTTCGGTTAATTCCATGACCGGTTTTAATACACCGGAAGCGGCATTGCTTACCAGGATATCCAGGTGGGCAAATTCATCGTCAATAGTGGCAAACATCTTCTTGACGTCTTCACTCCTTGCAACATTGGTTTTGACTAAAAGACATTTTCGGTGAAGTTTTTCAACCTCCGCGGCAGTCTCTTCCGCATCCTTTCTATGACGAACATAATTGACGATAACATCAGCGCCCTGTCCCGCCAGGCGAATGGCAATGGCCCGGCCAATTCCCCGGGATCCACCGGTAATAAGCGCCACCTTTCCGTGCAAATCAAACATGAAGATCCTTATGAATATTTTAAAATTGTTTTCCCACTGCCCCAATGACGCACCATTTCTGCCACCTACCGATCCCCTTCAGCCGGAAACCCGCAAAAGGGCACGTTTCAGCAGGCCTCGCAAGAAGTGCAGGGGATTGAAGCGTATGCTGTCAAGCGTGCCGGGAGGTATAAATCCCGAGTCATAAAAATCCTCTGGCGAAAGAAGAGGATAACAGAGATTGTTGCTATCGCTGCCGTCCATCCCTCTCGCAGCAGCAAGTCGCCAGAGAGGGCTCTTGGTTCGGTTCAACTGCAGAAGATCAAGCAGGGCCGTATCCAGTGCCACCGGACAACGTGAAGCGGCCAAGCAGTTGAGCGTCAGCGAACCTCCGTCAAGTGGGCCAGACAGGTGCATAACCTCTATGCCGTCCGCCAGATGCAGTTGACAGGGGAACAGCGACAGGAGATCGAGAATGATTCCGGCAAACAGATCGTCGCCGTCACCATGCACCATGTGCAGCATTGCCTTATTAGCCCCTTTTATGATGCCAAACATGTTTTTCACGGCCATGGTGACAAACATCTGGTTATGGGCCTTAATTTTCGGCAGCCCGACAAATACATCGCAGGCCAGCGCCTCCCTGGCAACAGTAACGGAGCAACCGCCGGCCAGCTTCATCCTGACCGGGGAGACAAAATCAACCAATCGCACATCGAGTCCCTGCAGTGCCGCAGAGATCCCTTGTTTTTGACAGACCTTTGCGGCACTGCCAAAGGCCGGAGAATCCCCCACCAGCACTTTGGCCCCCTGCTCAAGGAACCATAAGGCGGCTCCGGCGACAAGGCCGCCATGGGTGCAAGCGAGCCGAGGCCCGCTGCCGCTGATAAGATTCGGCTTCAGAAGCACTGTTTTTCCGTGGAGTGAACCAAACGGATCGATATGTTTCATCGATAAATCAATACGCTCGGCGAGAACAAATCGGTCATAAGAGTCGCAACTCTGCAACACCACCCTCTGGGATGTGCTCTTCATGGAGAAAAAGAGGTTATCTGCCGATATGGCGCATGGAAACAGAAAAACCGGACCCTAGCAGGGGAGTCCGGTTTTTCCAGGAGAAAAGAGAGAAGAGATAAAGCATAGTTTCTATTGCATATCATATGCCACTTCTCATCCAATCACGTTAATCCGTAAATTCAGCACGTTACAAAGGTGGTTGTTGCTCAATCCAGCAACAACCACCCATCGATGTTCAGTTTTTTATACTTTATATCCAAAAAAGCACAAAGACACCTTCTCTTAAGAAAAGATTTCAAGGAGATAGCTCGGCTAATTTTTTTAACAATGAGGCATGTACTCTTGCAATTACGGTTTAAAGGTGATCATCCGAGTGCGGATAACATCGGCGTTTTTCTTAATATGGTCAATAACCGCCGAAGGAATCGGGGATTCGACATCGATGATATTATAGCCGACCTTGCCGTTCGACTGGTTCAAATAACTTGCAATGTTCACCCCATGGCCGGCAAAGATGTTTGACACAAAGGCTATCATTCCCGGTACGTCTCGGTTGATGACAATCAATCTCGAATGCGCTTTGTCACTTGGCGTCGATTCAATATTCGGGAAATTGACACTGTGCGCAACATTGCCGTATTTCAAATAGTTAGAGATCTCTGTCACCGCCATGGTCGAGCAGTTTTCTTCTGATTCCGAGGTGGAGGCGCCCAGGTGAGGTGTTGTCAGTACCTTTTCGTGCTTGACCAGGGCCGGGCTGGGAAAATCACAGAGATACGCTTCCAGATAGCCACTGTCAAGCGCATCGATAACCGCTTGTTCATCGACAATCGGTCCCCTGGAATAATTAATCAGCACCGCCCCTTTTTTCATCCTGGCGATAAATTCAGCATCGACCAGATTGCGCGTCCGGTCGATCAAGGGCAGATGCAGGCTGACTACGTCGGCATTGCCAACCGCATCGCCCAGATTCCGGCAGATTCGGACTTCCGGAGACAGTTGGTGAATATTGGCCAAAGACGGGGCAGGATCAAAGCCGTTGACCTTCATGTGCCTGAACACTCCCCCGTTGGCCAGCCGCACACCGATCTGACCGAGTCCGACAACACCCAGGGTCTTCCCGGCGATCTCTTCTCCCTTATACGCGGCCTTGCGCGCCTCAACCTCCTTATTAACCTTGTCAGGTTCTAATGTGGCCAGGGATTTACAAAATTCGATGCCGCGATAGATATTGCGCTTCCACACGCCGATCATCGGAAACACCAGATCAACGACCGCATTGGCGTTGGCGCCGGGGGTATTAAATACACAGATACCTCTCTCCGTCGCCCGGTCAACATTGATATTGTTCGTCCCCGCCCCGGCCCGGGCAACGGCGAGAAGTGTTGGATAATCGTCAACATCAAGGGGCGAACTGCGCAGGACAATGGCATCCGGGGTTTCTTCCTCTGCGGAAACCGTAAATTTATCGCCAAACAGCCTCAAACCCTGTTTGGAAATATTGTTTATTTTCTTAATCTTATACACCGGCATGAGACACTCCTTTTTTCTAATTGAAAAAAATCTTCGTTTTCAGCATTGGCTACAGGGCAAAACAGCTGCTCACTATATAACGGCCGCGCGAGAGGTCAACTTTTTTCCAATATTTCTTTATTTATCTTATAAGATCATGACATTGCGAAGCAAATGCAAGGATTCCCCACGCTCCTGCAGAATACACAGACAGGGCCGGGAAAAATTTGTCGATACCCCGATTTCCGTGAGCGCTTCCTGCGAAATTCGTAAAAAATAGGACTTTCGGAAGAAATGGTTGCGGGTGTTTTTTTGGTAGACACCGGCCATTTCCGGCGGCAGGGTCTGGTAAAGGATGGACCTTGTCTCCTCCGGCTGTTCTTTCTCGCTGTCAACCTGCAGACAGGGGGGAAGAAAACGGAACCCACAGCGAAGCCAGTCGTAGCGGAGAAGCTCGACGATCAGATCCCGGTCTTCTCGCCTCGAGGCGAGCTCAACCAGTTTTGTGCACATCAGCTCCTGGGTCGCCGCCAACTGAAAAAAACCGTCAGCACGGCAGCGCGAGAGCAACTCCTGAAAAAAAGCAAAGATATCTTCCCCTCTCCCGCGCAAATATCGCCAAAGAGAAACAAAGTAGCGGTTATTATGAAATTTTTCCACCCCTTCGGAAAACCAATATAAATCCCCGAGGGTCGGATGATCCATCCATCTCGTCTGCAGGATGGCATAGGGCGGCTCGTTGCAGTGCACATAGCCGTATTCCTCGGCTCCTTGACAGATGGGCGTATCCGGCAGGATTTTCAGCAGCCCCATCTGAATATAGTGGGCGCCCATTGCGAAAACATCCCGAAAAGATTGGGCAAAGGTGGCACTTGTTTCATGGGGCAGACCGAGGATAAGATCGACATGGAGATGAATGGTGTCGAGACTGCCCAGCCGGGCAATGCTTCGGTGCGCCGCGGCCGGATCCACCCGCCTGTTGACCGCCAGCAGCGTCTGCTCATTGGTTGACTGGATGCCAAGTTCAAACTGAAAACGACCGGCTTGCAGCGTCGCAAGAAAATCAAACATCTCCTCGGTGAACCGGTCAGGGGCCATCTCGAAATGAAAGAGGGTCTCCCCTCCCTCGGCCGCAAGAAACTGCCATATGGCCAGGGCCCGGTCAGGGATATCATTAAAGGTCCTATCAATGAAGCGGACCACCTTGGGCCGGTGGCTGAGTATATCGCGCAGCTCCTTTTGTACCGTGCCGAGCTCCTTATGATACAGGCCTTTTTCCGCCGACGACAGACAGTAGGTGCAGCCGAACGGACAGCCCCGGCTGCTTTCATAATAGATATGCCGGTTGTTCAGGTGGCCGGAAAAATCCTCCGGTCGATAGGGATAGTCAAAACTTCGGCTCTTCATCGCAAAAAATGAGCCGCGATAGCAGGACCGCAGACACCCCGCCCACAGGTCGTCATAGAATTCCGGCTCGACTGCTTCAATCTCCCCCAGCACCACGGTACAGATATCCTCGCCGGCGCTAGCCGCGCAATTAAGACGATCCCCCAGCACCGAGGCCTGCGGGCCGCCAATGACCACCCGGCAGTCAGGAAGGCAGAGGAGCAGATCACGGGTCAATTTCTCAATGATACTGCTGTTCCAGATGGCCGCTGAAAAAAAGATTGCGCGTGGACGCTCCTCGCTCAGACGGAGCAGCATCTCGTAGTAATTGTCATTGATGGTAAACTGGAGCAATTCGAAGTCGATATCAGGACAATTTTTCAAGAGCTCATTGCGGACATAAAAAAGCGCCAGACACGAATGGGTGAACCTGGCGTTGAGACCGACTATTTTGACCTTTTTTTTGTTGCTGTTCACCTGTAACACCTTGCAGCCACTTTAAAAGTGGAATTATTTTTAGCACGATCGGACTTTTGACATTACTCTTTACCGGACCAAAAGAAAAAAACCCCCAGCGGGCCATGCAAACCGGCAGGGAAGCATATTCATTTATCACGGAATACGTCACATGGCATATATTTCTGATCACCTTCCGACCGCTATCACGTTCCTCGTTGTTGTTTTCTGCGGTTATTTTGCTTCGGCATCTCTGGCAGCAATACCGCCAGCCAGCAACTACGAGCTGTCTCTGGCCTTTGTCCCTGAAGAGGGCCGGCTGATCGGCACCAGCAAGATTACCATTAAAAAAGGTGAAAAACTTACCCTTTTTTTATACGGACTGGAGATAACCGGCTCCCTGCTCCAGGATGAAACCGGCGGGGAACATGAACTTCTGCCGCCAGGCGATGTGCTCATTCTTCCCGCGGCAGAGACGGGACGCACCCTCTACCTTTCATTTACCCGAAGGATCGGCAAAGATTTTGACAACCTGATCAGCCCCGCCGGGATTTCCCTGTCGAGCAACTGGTACCCCCTTCCGCAACAACCGATGCGATTCCAGGTTACCGCCATCCTGCCTGATCATTTTTCCGCGGTCATGGAGGCCGACAGCTTTCCACTGCGACAACAGGGCAATACAGTCACGGCAACTTTTGCCAAACCGGTCACCAGCATTCACTTCAATGCCGGACCATACTCCATGAAAGAACAACGCGTCCGTGCAGGTCTGACGGCCTATACAATGTTTTTCAAAGAAGACGCCGGACTCGCAGGCGATTACCTGCAGACGGCGGCAGACTTTCTCAGGCGCTATGAAAAAGAGATCGGCCCCTACCCCTATAACCACTATGTCATCGCCGCCAACCGGCTTCCCACCGGCTACGGTATGCCGACCTTTACCCTTCTTGGCCAGATGGTCCTGCGCCTCCCCTTCATCAAGGAAACCTCCCTTGGCCACGAAATTGTCCATTCCTGGTTCGGTAATGGTGTGGCAGTCGACTCGTCCGAGGGCAACTGGTGTGAAGGCCTTACCGCCTTTCTCACCGACCATGCCTTTCGCGAGGAAAAAGGCGAAGGGAGAGCCGATCGCCTGGAGAGTATTACCAGATACCTCAGCTATGTGCACAAGGAATCCGCCATTCCCCTGGCCGCTTTCACCTCTGCCAGCCATGACCAGCCGATGGCTGAAGCACGGCGAGCAGTGGGCTATAACCGGGGAGCATTGCTCTTTCACGAATTACGAGAGAGGATCGGCAAAAAGGCCTTCGCTGACGGCATACGCCTTTTTTATGCGGATTATAACGGCAAAAACGCCGGCTGGAGTGACCTGCAAAAGAGTTTCACCACCGCTTCAGCACGTGACCTGGACAGATTTTTCACCGAAAGGCTTACGAGAAACGACATTGCCGAACTGGGGGTCGAAGACATCAAAATCGATTACACCCGGAATACGCCCCTCCTCTCTTTCACCCTGGTCCAGCAATCGGCGGAACCCTTTTCTCTGGTCGTGCCGATCCGGATTGAAACCGTGTCATCGACCATTGAGGTATACCCGGCGATTACCGAGAAAAGAAACCACATATCCATTCCTCTTGACCAGGTGCCTCTGGCATTTACAGTTGATCCCGACCATGCCTTTCTCAGGCAGCTGACCGAAAAAGAGCTGCCCCCCGTCTGGTCGAGGTTCATCGGCGCAGAAAAAAAGCTGGTCATTCTTGGCAAGGAGAGCGACCGGGACCTTTATCAACCATTTCTTGATACGCTCGATAAAAAGGGGCTGCGCATTACCACCGCCGCAGAAGTCAGCAACCTGGAACTGAGCGAACACGACCTGCTCTTTCTCGGACCTGACCAGGCACCGAGCAGAGCCCTCTTTGCCCTGCCGGACCATGTAAAAGAAGGCTTCACCCTTGATGTGCGTCGGCATCCCCTGAACCCAAATCATGTCGCCGTGCTGGTTTCCAGCAGCGCAGAGGAACAAACTGCCGCTGTTGCCCGGCGCATCAGTCATTACGGCAAATACTCCTGCCTGACCTTCCAGGACGGCCGCAACACGACCAAAAGGATTGAGCCGACGCCTTCCGGTCTCCGTGTTGTTCTGGAGGAACTGCCTGCCGGTGGCGTAACCTCCGCCCTTGCTCCTTTTGCACAGATCGTCGAAAAGCTTGCCGAGGCCCGGGTGGTCTATGTCGGTGAGACCCACACCTCCCTTGCCGACCATCTGTTGCAGCTGCGAATTATCGAGGCCCTGCATAGAAATAATCCAAAGATTGCCATCGGCATGGAGATGTTTCCCACTTCCTCCCAGGCAGCACTTGACAGATATACCTTAAGCGGCGAAGAGGTTGCTGAACAGACCTTTTTGAAAGAATCCGATTATTATAACGTCTGGCGATTTGATTACCGTTACTTCCGAGACATAATCAATTTTGCCAAGAAAAACAGGTTGCCGGTCATCGGCCTCAATCTTGACCGGCGGATTACCTCCGAGGTCTTTCGCACAGGCGGCACCGACACTTTGGCTAAAGAAGTGCGGGAAATCCTGCCCGCAGACCGAAATCTCGATATGCCCGGCTACGGCGAACGACTCTCCTTGATGCATTCGCTGCATATGCAGGGCAGTCACGCCAGTGGTGCGGTAAGCGGCTTTATTCAGGCCCAGGGACTGTGGGACGAGACCATGGCGGAAAATATCGCCGCCTTTCTCACCAGCCACCCGGAGTATCAGCTGGTGGTCCTGGCAGGCTCGCAACATACCCGCAAGGACTCGGGCATACCGCCCCGAGTACAGCGGAGACGGCCGGTAGAGCAGGCCTCGGTGTTGAATATTTCCAGCGACAGTGCCCCCGCCAAGCTGGCGGAAGTGGCCGATTATTATTTTCTCGCAGCTCCGGCAGAACTTGCCGAGGCGCCAAAGATCGGTATCGTCCTTGATACGGAGCAAAGAGATGGCCGGAGCTTTTTGAAAATCAGCCGGCTCAGCCCCCACGGCAAGGCGGCCGCCGCGGGACTGCTGCCAGGTGACGTCCTGCAGCAGGTCAATGGATATCCTGTGTTCGACATGGCCGACCTGCGCATCGCCATGCTTGACGCCAAGGCGGGTGCAACCATTGACATCAAGGTCGTCAGGACAAAAGAGGGTGAGGACCTGGAACTTCTGTGTAAAGTCGAACTGACCATCCCCCCGCCCCCGATGCCGCAGCCGTAAGGGAGAGTCACGGAGCAAGCGGAACAAACATCGAGGAATCAGTGTCCATCGTGACTCTCATCCGCTATAGTAGCAACCGGCAATATGCTGGTGCTCTGTCGTCTTATCGGAGTGCCGAGCCGGAAATACAACCGAATTACTGATATTTTTTACCTGAAAACCTTTGCAAAAGGAGAATCTATGTATAGAATCTGCACCCTGTTCGTATTCATTTTTACTTTTATACTTTTATCTGGAGAATCAGGAATGGCAACAACAAAGCTAAAAGATGGCCTGTACGCAAATTTTGATACCGCCAAGGGAGAAATACTCTGCAAGCTTGAATTTGAAAAAACACCCCTTACCGTAACCAACTTTGTCGGTCTGGCTGAAGGGACGAAAGATCTCGGCGGCGGCGCCAAGGCGAAAGGTGATAAATTTTACGATGGAATGAAATTCCATCGTGTCATCCCCAACTTCATGATCCAGGGCGGCTGTCCGTTGGGCACAGGTACCGGCGGACCGGGCTATACCTTCCCCGACGAAATTGATCCGAGCCTGACCCATTCCGGCCCCGGAATTCTCTCTATGGCCAACGCCGGACCTGGAACAAACGGCAGCCAGTTTTTTATCACCCACGTGGCGACTACATGGCTGGACGGCAAGCACACAGTCTTTGGCCATGTTGTCTCAGGCCAGGATGTAGTCGATAAAATTGCCGGCGACGACGCCCTTAATTCCATTGAAATTATCCGCGTCGGTGCCGCCGCTGAAGCCTTTCAAAGCGACCAGAAGGCCTTTGATGCCCTGCTGGCAAACTTCGAAAAGAACCAGCGGGACAAAGAACTCGCGGGACTGGAGACAGAACAGGCCCTGATTGACGAACAATGGCCAAAAGCCGTGACTACTCCCTCCGGACTCAAATATGTCGTTGTTGCAGAAGGCGAGGGCGATAGCCCGACAAAGGGTGCAATGGTCACTGTGCATTATACCGGCAAACTGCTGAACGGCAAAAAATTTGACAGCTCCTATGATCGTAAGCAGCCGATCGATTTCCCGGTCGGCTCCGGCCAGGTGATCAAAGGCTGGGACGAAGCCCTGCTCGGCATGAAAAAGGGTGAGAAGCGCGTTCTGATCATTCCGCCCAGTCTCGGCTATGGTCCGTCGGGGCGCGGTCCGATTCCACCCAATGCAATCATGGTCTTCGATGTTGAACTGGTGAATTTCCAGTAAATGACCTGGATACAGTTGTAAAAGATCAAGGGTAACGGCAATATTTTTCCGTTACCCTTGATCTTTATTACCCTTTGGTCATTAAACCAGTTCGTTCACATCTCAACTCTCAGCTCAGAGCCCGATCTCTTCAGCGATCGCCTGCATGGCGCAAAGGCTTAACTCGCAAAATTCGGCCAGCGGAATGCCGGCCTTTTCGCACTCAGCGATGACCTCACGGTCGGCCCCGCGGGCAAAGGCCTTTTCCTTATAGCGTTTTTTTACCGATTTGGCTTTTACCGCAGCCAGTTCTTTGGCCGGATTGACGAAAGCGGCGGCAATGATCAAGCCGGTAATGGTCTCCCCGGCGGCAAGGGCATGATGAAAGACGGTGGTGCGCTGCTCCCCGGGCCAGGCACTGGGGTTGTGTAGACGTATGGCCTCAACAATCTCCGGATCAAGCCCCTTTTCCTTTAAGATGGCCACCGTCTCGGAGGTATGGGTGACCAGATCGGGTTGGCTTTCGCTATCCAGATCGTGCAGCAGGCCGGCAAGGCCCCACTTGTCCCGGTCCTCCCCGAGCCTCTCGGCCATGGCCCGGAGCACCGCCTCGGCGGCCAGTGAATGGTTGACAAGGTTCTGATTTTTTAAATGCTTCCGGACGAGTTCCAGTCCCTCTTCCCGGGTCAGGCCATAGGTCATGCTCTTTCTCCCAATCAAAGTTCCAATACAGAAGACAATGTGAAAATCAATATTTCAAACCAACGCGGTCACGGACAACATCAAGGGTGACAATCGCCTTCTCCCGGGCCTTTTCGGCGCCTTTTGCCAGGATAGCGCGCAACATGGCCGGGTCGCACAGATATTGCTGTTTCTTCTTTCTCGCCTCACCAAATTTATCGTTAAGCAAATCCAGCAGTTCAAGTTTCAGATACCCATAGGCAGCGCCACCGTTGACATAGAGATCATGAATTTCCTGCATCCGGGCAGGCGCGGCAAACAGTTGCATGATCTTATACAGGTTGCAGCTGTCCGGATTTTTGGGTTCTTCGACCGGTGTGGCATCGGTTTCGATGGCCATGACCCGCTTTTTCAACTGTTTTCCCTCGAGAAAGATAGGGATGGTATTGCCATAGGACTTGGACATCTTCTGACCATCTATGCCGGGTACCGTCGCCATTGTCTCACTGATTGCCGGCTCGGGTACGACAAAGGTCTCGCCGTAGTGATTGTTGAATTTAATGGCCAGATCGCGGGCAACTTCCAGATGCTGTTTCTGATCTTTGCCGACCGGTACCTGCTCCGCCTGATAGAGCAGAATGTCGGCGGCCATCAGCACTGGATAGGAAAAAAGGCCGTGACTGGCGGTAACGCCTTTGGCCACCTTATCTTTGTAAGAATGACAACGCTCGATGAGTCCCATCGGGGCGAGAGTCGAGAGGATCCACGTCAACTCACACACCTCCGGGACATCGGACTGCACCCAAAAGATACATTTATCAGGATCAAGCCCCAAAGCCAGAAAATCGGCGGCAGCTTCGAGGGTCCCCGTGGCAAGTTTAGCACTGTCGTGCACGGAAGTAAGAGCGTGGAGATCGACAATAAACACATACAGTTCATCGCTCTCCATATGAGAAATCATGGTTTGCATCATGCCAAAGTAATTGCCGATATGCAGCTGACCGGAGGGTTGAATACCTGATAATATTTTCATAACTGCCTTTTGTCTGTTGATTTAATGCATAAGAAAAATTTTGGCTTATTTCCCGTTATTACCAATAATCACGGTGGATATCATACCTTAAAGCACAAAAAAAAGGGAGGAGGGAAAAATTTTCCCTCCTCCCTTTTTTTTAAGTGTTACCAGTTACTTCACTTCTTCGAAGTCGGCATCGACGACATCATCATCGTCTTTCTTCTTCTTGCCACCGGCACCGCCATCGGCGCCGGCTGCTGCGTCGGGATTCTCCTTCGCTGCCTGGGCATACATCAATTCGGCCAGTTTATGGGAGGCCTGGGTCAAAGCCTCAACCGCTGCCTTGATGGCATCTATGTCATCACCATCTTTTACCTTTTTAACATTATCTATCTCTTTTTGCACACTGGCCTTGGTTTGATCGTCAACTTTGTCGGCGAGATCTTTCAGGCTTTTTTCGCTTGCGTGCACTAAGGCATCAGCGGAGTTGCGCGTCTCGACGAGCTCTTTGCGTTTCTTGTCTTCGTCGGCATGGAGCTCCGCATCCTTGGTCATTCTCTCGATCTCTTCCTTGGTCAGACCGGAAGAAGCGGTGATTTTGATGGACTGATGTTTTCCGGTTCCCAGATCCTTGGCCCCGACGCTGAGAATTCCGTTGGCGTCAAGATCAAAGGTAACTTCAATTTGTGGTACGCCACGCGGGGCGGGTGGAATATCAGTCAGTTCAAAACGTCCGATGGTCTTATTATCCTGGGCCATTTCCCGCTCGCCCTGGAGAACGTGAATGGAAACCGCCGGTTGATTATCGGCAGCCGTCGAGAAAATCTGACTCTTTTTGGTCGGCACCGTGGTATTCTTTTCGATCAATTTAGTGGTGACGCCACCAAGGGTCTCGATACCCAGGGAAAGCGGCGTGACATCCAGCAGCAGAACATCTTTTACATCACCTCGAAGCACACCGCCCTGAATAGCCGCACCAATAGCCACGACCTCATCGGGGTTGACACCTTTGTGGGGCTCTTTACCAAATATTTCCTTAACTTTTTCCTGTACTTTCGGCATCCTGGTCATACCGCCAACGAGAATGACCTCATCGATATCGGATGCGGAAAGGCCCGCATCTTTCAGCGCGGTCTTGCAGGGGCCGACGACACGCTCAATCAAATCCTCGACCAGATTCTCAAGTTTGGCGCGGCTCAGCTTTAAATTGAGGTGTTTGGGACCGGATGCATCGGCAGTAATAAACGGCAGATTAATATCGGTCTCCTTGGTGGTGGACAGCTCCATCTTTGCTTTCTCGGCCTCTTCTTTCAAACGCTGCAGAGCCATTTTATCAGATCTGAGGTCAATGCCCTGCTGCCGCTTGAACTCATCGGCCAGCCAGTTGACAATCCTCATGTCAAAATCTTCGCCGCCGAGAAAGGTGTCGCCGTGGGTCGACTTTACTTCAAAGACACCGTCACCGATCTCCAGGATGGAAATATCGAAGGTACCTCCACCAAGGTCAAAGACGGCGATTTTTTCCTCACCTTTCTTGTCGAGACCGTAGGCAAGCGAGGCTGCCGTCGGCTCGTTGATGATGCGCAAAACATTGAGCCCGGCGATCTTTCCCGCGTCTTTGGTCGCTTGACGCTGTGAATCGTTGAAATAAGCAGGAACGGTAACAACCGCATCGGTTACTTCTTCTCCCAGGTACTCTTCCGCGGTCTGCTTCATCTTGGTAAGAATCATCGCCGAAATTTCCGCTGGTCGATACACCGTGCCATCAACATTGACGGCTACGCTGCCGTTACTGCCTTCAACAATCTTAAACGGGCTGATTTCGATGGAACGCTTCACCTCAATGTCAGAAAATTTTCGTCCGATAAGACGTTTTATCGCATACAGCGTCCGTGTGGGATTCGTTACCGCCTGACGTTTGGCAACCTGCCCGACTAATCGCTCATTGTTATCAGTGAAGGCAACAACGGATGGAGTTGTTCTGTTTCCTTCCACGTTGGTAATTACCTTTGGTTCGCCCCCCTCCATAATTGCCACACATGAATTGGTGGTACCCAGGTCAATTCCAATAATCTTACCCATCTTCTCTCTCCTTATAACATTCTCAGCGGATTATCTATCCGTTCAGCATTCTTTAAACGTTCTGTTAATTGCTCTACCCATGGTAGTGGCAACCTCTTCTAAAGTTGTCATCTTCCCTTATTTGTCAAGAGATTGAGACTGTTTCCGTTTTTCTTATTCTTTCGTCTTTTCCTCATTTTTCCCTGAAGAGACGACAACCTTGGCGGGTCGCAGCAACCGGTCTTTGTAGGAATATCCCTTCTCAAATTCGGTGAGGACATGATTGGCCGGTACGCTGTCACTTTCGGCCATCGTCATTGCGTCCTGATGCTTGGGATCAAAAGGTTTGCCGACACTCTCTATCGTCTTTACGTCAAACTTTTCCAGCGTTGCAACGAGCCTCTTCAGTGTCAGCTGGACACCTTCAAGCAAGGCGGCCAGATTCTTCTCGGCAGGTACTCCTTCAACTACGCCCTGGCCGAGAGCACGCTCGAGATTGTCGACTACCGGCAGGATCTCTTTAAAGATGGTCTCGCCGGCGTACTTAAGGCTCGCTAATCGTTCACGCTCCACCCGCTTCTTGAAATTTTCATTTTCTGCAGCCGCACGCAGCATTTTATCGCGAAGATCGGCTATTTCTTGCTGCGCCTCAGCGAGTTCTTTTTCCAGGTCACGTTCCACTTCTTCCCCCTGCTCTTCATTATCAATGGTTTCCTCGGGGGTTTTGGAACCGCTTTCAACCTCAACAGCAACTTCAGTGTCCTCTTGAAGCTCTTCGTTTAGTTTCTCTTCGCTCACCCATTTCCTCCCTTTGTCAGCAAATTTCAATTCCCGTACCGGGCCGTTGTGGCATCAACGATGCACACGCCAACCACGCCATATTCAAACTTGTGCCAACAATAAGTAGCTGGTTTTTCCTTGTCAAGTAACGCTGAATCATTAATAAACCGCTATCATATCAAGTCAGAAAGGGCGCAGAGTTACCAGGTCGTGTTGGCCCTATGACAGAGGCGGTTGGAAAACGAAATCGAATGGTGTGTGCGGCAAGAGAGAGACCGGTAAAAAGCAGCAAAACCAGAGAAAACAAAAAATCGCTGCAACCGCGCCACGCCGGTCGAAGGGACCCTCAACACGTGGACTAAGATTCTTCGTATCTGTTCAACTTGCTCTGCAGCGTTTTCCGCGTGATCCCCAGCCTCCTTGAGGCCTCACTCTTGTTACCCGCGGTGTCGATGAGGGTTTTGAGGATAAGCTGTTTCTCGGCATCAAAAAGAGAGACGGGCGCGGTTGCCTCCAGCGCATCATGGCCGGGAAGTTTTTTTTGTATGGAGAGCGGCAGGCTCCTTTCCGTCAGTTCCGTGCCACGCATCAGAATGATGCCCCTTTCGACGGCATTTTCCAGCTCTCTGACATTACCCGGCCAGCTGTACCTGGAAAGCAATTCCATACATTCGGAGGTGATCCCGTCGAGAACCCGGCGGTTTTTCTCGGCGAATTTACGGGCAAAATATTCCACCAGCGGGGGAATATCCCCTCGCCGGTCCCGAAGAGGCGGCACGGTCAGCATGACCACATTCAGTCGATAATACAGATCCTCACGGAATCTATTTTCCACCACCTCTTCTTCGAGGTTTCTGTTGGTCGCGGCGATGATGCGAACGTCCACCTTGACCGTCTCTTCTCCGCCGACACGTTGCAGCTCCTGTTCCTGCAGTACCCGGAGCAGTTTGACCTGCATGGCCTGGGAAGTCTCCCCGATCTCATCGAGAAACAGCGTCCCGCCGTCGGCCTGGACAAACTTTCCTTCCCGTTTTTTTTCCGCCCCGGTAAAGGCGCCTTTTTCATGGCCGAAAAGCTCCGACTCCAGAAGACCTTCAACAAGGGCCGCACAGTTTACCTTGATAAAAGGTTCTTTTCTTCGCTCGCTGTTCCCATGCAGTGCCTCGGCGACAAGTTCCTTGCCTGTCCCGGACTCGCCATAGATCAGCACCGTCGCCTCGGTCGGCGCGACATAACTGACCATCTCCAGTAATTCGAGCATTGGCGGTGAGCTGCCGATAATCGCCGTCTCCAGCTTTGCACTGCCGGTTTCGGCCTGCTGTTTCTTGCTGCTCACCTGATGATGATCGACGGCACGCAACAGGGCCAGACGCAGGCGGTCGAAATCAAGCGGCTTGGTGAGATAATCATGCGCCCCCTGCTGGATAACCTCAACCGCATCATCAACGGAAGAATACGCGGTCATGATGATCACCGGCAGACTGGGCTGCAGGGCCTGAATGCGGGTAAAGGCCTCGCGTCCATCCATCCTGGCCATTCGAACATCCATCAAAACCGCATCGTAGTGGTGTTTTTCGACAGCAGCCACCGCCGTGCTGCCGTCGTCGGCCTCGACACAGCGCCAGCCCCACTCCTGCAGCATAGAGCAGAGCATATACCGATGTACCTGGTCGTCATCGACCACCAGAATCGTTACCGGATCTTTTTTCGCCGCCACCGTGCTCCTCCTTTCCAGGAAACAGTTGTTTCTTGCCCTTCGATAAAAAAACACTGCTCTTTCAACTCGTTTAACAAGCCACTATATGTGCCAATCCACATGGAAACGCAAGGCAAAAAGCTTGGATTTTCAGCGCACGGGGTGTATGAATGATACGAAGGCTTTTTCTTTCCGCGGCAAACCGGACCCATTATCGTGCAGTTGTCTTTGTTCATTTTTTTCTGGAGATGCATATGGCTGACATTTCAATAATCGCCGTTGGCGGCACCATCGACAAGGTGTATTTCGATGCAAAAAGCGAGTATGAGGTCGGGCCGCCAAACATCGAAAAAGTGTTGTCGGAGCTCAACCTTTCTCTCAGCTACAGCGTCAATTCACTGATGAGAAAGGACAGCCTTGACCTCACCGCTGCGGACCGGGCCCTGATTGCCGAAACGGTGGCCAAGGACCCCTGTGACCGAATCCTCATTACCCATGGAACGGACACCATGGTGGAAACCGCCAGGGAACTGACAAACATCGTCCAAAAAACCATCGTTCTCACCGGTGCCCTGGAACCTGCTCTTTTTAAAACCAGCGATGCGGTATTTAATATAGGCTGCGCTCTCGGTGCCGTTCAATCGCTGCCTCCCGGAGTCTATATTGCCATGAACGGCAAGCTCTTTCCTGCCGACAAGGTATGGAAAAACCTTGCAAAGAACAGATTTGAAACCACCAGCTAGAAAAGCCACCGCATCAATCACAGCTCTTTTGTCGACGCACTCGAATCGAGACCATTTGCCGCCTACCTTTCAAAGGTATACAGCAGATCTGCGCCGGTTGCCTCGGAAGAACTTTTCGTTTCCACCGAGAATCCATGAGTGAGATCATATCGCACCCGAAACTGACCGAGCTGGTTGAACACATTCAGATCATAGCCTATATAAAGATTCTTGGTGACCTTTTTGCCGACGACCAGAGACACGTTTTCCTTTGAACTGCTGCCCTCGAGATGTAAATCATCAAGCATGAAGAGATTGCCGATCCCCTGCACAAAGTCCAGGCTCCCTTTCACCCCCAGGGTCACTGCTGCCGCTTCGAGAAGACTTCCTTCCGTCGGGGTGGAACTGGCAAAGGAATGGCCAACGATCATGAGCGACAGAATCTCCGCGTCCTCCATGAACGGATCGGAAAAGAGATGGTACTGCAGGTCCTGGGCCAGGCCGCTGATGTCCACCCCGACAGTATATCCTTTTCCCCGTGCCTCCTCATCACTGACCTTCATCTGCGCTCTGACATCAACACCTGGATTATCGATGGGTCCACCGCTGAACAGCATCCGCCCCCGCATAATTTCCAGGGTCCGACCGTAAAGAACAAAGTTTCCCTCGATAAGATCAAGGTCCCCCCTCCCGGCTAGAGAATCGTCCGGAGTAGTTTGGACCCGCAGATCGCCGTCCAGTCGACCGGTCAAGCCATAGCCATCGATGCGTACGTCGTCCCCCAGTCGGACATTGATATCCAGGGTAAAGGGTGAACCATTCAGCCGTTTTTCCCTGGTGCCACTGACGAGAATGACATCTTCGGAGGCACTGATCGAGTCACTCATTTCATGGGGCGCTATCAGTCCATAAGGCACGTCGACCGTCCCTTTTATCTCGGCTTTATCGTTACTGAAATTCAACAGCACATCGGGATTGACTCGAAAAGCATACTCCGGAAGGTTGACCAAAAGAAAATTACTGCCTTTGATGGTCAATGCACCTTCGAGCCCCTCATCCCCATAGAGCAGTGTGCCGACGGTGGTCACCTGTCCCGGGCCCGACGTTGCCCTGGCGGTGACCAGTGCCGCATCTTCCCCGGCTGCAACGGACAGGACAATGTTTTCCAGGGTTATACCCTGATAGGGCAGATTTATGCCTCCATCCCGTAGCGTTATTGCCCCGTAGATTTTCGGTTGCCCTACCGTTCCTGACAGGGTCAAGGCATTGTTTATCTTTCCTGTCGGTTCGACACCGTAACCGGTAAAGACACTGAGCATGTCGAGGTCAAAGTCTCTCAACTCCAGATCGCCACGCAGAGGCAGAGAGAGTAGCGGCACGGAAAAATCCCCGGCGCCTTCGACCTCTGCGGCCAGGATGAGCTGGCTGCCTTGGCGCATGCGGATGTTAAGATCTGCCTGCAAAACGCCGTCGGTCAACGCCAGGGCCAGCACGGAATCATCAAAATGAAACGAGGCCGGTTCGCTCTCCTCGACCTCCAGCGATACATCGGCGGCCGGTACGCTGAACTCGGCCTTGGCGGAGATTACGCGGTGGCTGTTGCCTTTGGCGGCAATATCCGCATGGATTACTCCGTTTACCGGGACAGGGGCCAGTTCCAGCCGCTCGAGCCAATTCAGCGGTACGGAGGAAAGCTTGCCGTGCATTGTCCATACCACATCTTTTCCCAGGCGGACATCACCATCGAGACAAACTTCGCTTTCTCCGTCTTTCAGGCAGAATCTTTTGAGCACAGCGCCAGCCTGGCCAACCGTCATCGCTGCTTTTTCCTCTTGGCGCCAGACGCCGTACTCACCGGCTGTCCATTGAAAATGCGACAGTTCCCCCTGCCAGGCCTGTCGATAGCTCCCGCCGACCCTGAACGCCAACCTCCCCATGGCCGCGGATCCTTCGACGACAATTTGATGCCTGGCCAAGGTACCGCCCAGTTCAATGCGGCCTTTATCAATGAAGAAGCCGTCCAGAGACATGCCCTCGCCGACAAGCGAACCAGTCAGCCGCCCATCGCCTGTCAACATGGCCTCCATCTCTCCCTGCACCCGGCCAAGCCTGTTTTCCCCGTAACGCAGCCCGGTGCCCTGAAGTTCCGCATCCAGTTGCGGCCCATTGCGGCTGCCCTGCAGGCTGCCCCGAAGAAGCAGGCTGCCCTGACTGTCCGGCAGAATCGTCCCGATATCCTTGGAAGAGAGTAAAAAATCGAGGGCCAGCCTCTCTCCAGCCCGCCCTTTGACCGCCAGTTCCGAGGTCCCGATCCGCAAAGTCAGCCCGGTTGTCTGAAGGATATCGCCGGCGAGGGTGAGCTCGCCGCCGCCCGCGACTACATTGCCGCGCAGCGTACCGGATATTTTGTCTATCTTGAGCGAGGCCTCCAGTCCGTCATCTGCCAGTTTTCCCTCGGTTTTTACTATCCCATTGACGCTTCCGGGGAATGCTTCATACAGCCAGGACGGGTCAAATTGATCCAAACGTATTTCTGCCGACCAGTGCGGTTCGTCAGCCCAGGAAAAAAACCCATTTTCAATGGAAGCAAGGCCCGCGACTTCACCGCTTCGCAGAGTCAGCCCGTCGGTATGCACATCGGTTTCCGTGAGGAAGACATTGCCGCTTGCCGCCACCTGATGCCCTCGCAAAACACCATCAAGCTCAGCAATTCCAAAAGAGGCGACAACGCCATTTTCCGTAACATTTCCCTTACTCACCAGCTTTGCGTTGAGTCGGCCCTGCAGTTCCTCGCTGATAGCGGCAGGATCGAATCCTGTGAACAAAAACGATCCTTCCCAGGAAAAAATATCCGCCCAGGAAATTTTCCCACCGGCAACCTCGGCCAAACTCTCCGTGGAATCAATGTGCAGTGACTGGAAATCAATACCGAGAAAGTCGCCGGCAAGGTTGCTGACAAGATGCATTTCTTCATAGGCGTTCCAGCTTCCTTTGGCCTGCACATGGCCCCGGTATTTGTCGAAATTGCCGACAAAATCCGCTTTTACCATGGCCAGTTCGATCTTCGGGCAGTCTTCGATAAGAGTCGACAAATCGACCGTATTAGCCTCAAGTTGCGCTGTCCACTGAGGCCGTTGCAGAAGATTGACCAGATCTGCCCTCACGCGGATATCGCCGGGACTTTGTATGCCAAGTTCAAGATGCGGGTCACTGAGCGGACCGTTTGCCGAAAATGTGCCGACCATTGGATGAAACCCGAAACCAGCCAGACGCCACTTACCCAGCAGGTCCAGGGACCAGTTGTTCCCGACCTGGATATTCCCGTGCAGTGCCAGGCCGATGTCCGGACCCTGCAACTCAAATGCCCTGACGGTTAAGCGATGCGCATCACCCTCGAGGCCGGCCAGAAGCCTGTCAACGCTGAACAGCTCTGCCCCGGCACGGTCTCTTATGGCCAGCTTGTCCACGACAAGGCTGTCTACCAGAACAGTAACAGGCAGCAAAGCCCGGGGCAGCTGGACAACAGCATTGTCTGATTCGTCTGCCGGGTCATCTTGTAAAACGATATCCACGCCGGTCAGAACGATCTTGGCAATATGAAGCTCGGCCTTGAGAAGGCGACCCGGGCGCCAGGAGTATTCCAACCGATCCACTCCGATCTCCGCAGTGTTGCTTACTAATCGAAGGTTGGTCAAAGACCAGCGGCCGGACAATCTTCCCGCTGCCTGTCCAATAAAAACCTTGCTGCCAGCACAGCGATTGATACCTTTTTGCATGAGTAGCAGGCCGGATTCCGTCGTGAAAATGAAAACGAAACAGCCCGCCAGAAGCACAAGAAGGGACACGAAGAAGAATGCGATTCGTTTCACAAATCTCCTCCCACGGTTAGATGTATGCGAAGAGGGCTGCCATCCTCAGACAGGCCAGAGGCCAGATCCAGCCGTATCTGCCCAAAAGGCAAACGAAAGCGAACTCCCGCCCCCACTCCCTGGCTGAAATCAAGAGACAGATCATCGGTTGCAGTTCCTGCGTCCCAGAAAGTAGCAAGGCTCCAGTTTTCGGTGACAACGCGCTCCAGTTCCATACTCCCGACCACCATATACCTGCCGCCAATGACTGCACCGGAGGAATCCTTCGTCCCTATGGATTTATAGCTGTAGCCACGGATGGTGTTGTCACCGCCGGTATAAAAACGCAATGATGGCGGCAGGGAATCAATAGAATCAACAGCGGTCGCTCCAAGCGACCCTCTGCCGATCACCCGCCAGCCTTCAATCGGTGAGATGATCGCCTTGCTGTTGATCATCGCCTGAAGAAAATTGACATCGGAGACCAGCCCTTTCACACCACCGAGAAAACCCACCGATGCCTGTAATCCTCTTTTGGTATACAGAACATCGTCAGCCCATACCATGCCGGCTTTTGCCGAGGGAACCGCCAGTGTCGAGTCGCCGCTGGTATTCCCCACGTCGTACACCTCATCGCGCAGCTCCAGACCACCACTGAGATTAAAACGCGGCCCGGAATATTCATGGGCCACTGCCGCAGTAAGGAGTTGCGTGTCGGTGTCGTCCCATTGTTTATCCTGATAGCCGAGACTATATACCAGCTTGTTATAGCGGGGATCGCCCTGCGGAATATCATAACGCAGCGTTACAATATTTTCCAGTTCGGACAGTTGCAAGCCGGCGCTGGCTTTATGCCCCCGGGAATTATACAGCCGATCAGACCAGTCCGCCTTCCCCCTGATGCCGGTATCGGTGGCATAGCCTAGACCCAGGGTATATTTATTGAGATGTTCCGGAGCAGTCAGTTCAATGTCCACCGGGACATGGAAATCGACGATCTGGTCGGTCTGTCCCCGCACCACCACCCGGCTGAAGTAATCGGTCCGGTAGAGAATAGACTGCAGCTCGAAAAGTTTTGCCGGATTATACGGATCGCCCGAGGCATACGGCAGATATCGAGTCAGCAGATCCTGCTCGAGGATCTGCTGAATGGCGGTCGTTGCACCAAAAAGATATTGGCGGCCGCTGTCCAGAACCAGCTGGACAGCGGCAGTATTGGTCTCTGGGTTTATGCGCAGGGCCCGCTCGGTAAAAGCCGCATCGAGGAAACCCTCACTGAGCGCAAGGTAGACCAGTTTCTTCTTCCCCTGCTCATAGGACTCCTGATCAAGAATATCGCCGGTCTTGACCGGAAACTTGGCAATGGCCCGCAAAAGCTGCTCATTATTTTCCCCTTGACCCGTCACCTGCAGCATGACCTCCCTGACAATCACCGGCGGCCCTTTGTCAATTGTGTACTCGGCCTGATAGCTGTCGCCGTCCTTTTCCAAGCTGCTGCGGATAATAGGATTATAATAGCCGAACGGGGCCAGGGCGGCGCTGATATCCTTTTCCGCCTGTCGATGCAGTCGCCTGATAGCAATCGGCGTTAATCGTTCGCTGCCTTTCTGCAGGTTGATGGCCAGGCGGGCCATGACATTTTCATAGGGGGGCCCACTCACTCCGGTTACGGTAACCTCAAGGGCAACCACGGCCAAAACCGTCGTTGCACCACACAGCAGCAAGGCGCAAAGAAAGAATAGTATTCGACAAGACAGGGATGGTAGATTATGAAAAGGGAGCAATTCAGAATCGAATCGTCGCATCTGCAGCGTCCGTTTCAAGCGCATAAATGCTCAACCTTGCCCGGTGGCAACAGAAAGATGGAACTGAAAACAATACACATAGAAAAGATAGTCAACGGAGGTTACGGTTTCGCCCGCCTTTCCACGGGACAGGTGGCCCTTGTCCGGCAGGTATTACCAAATGAGACAGTCATAATAACCACAGAAGAGGCGAAAAAAAACCATCTTTTTGGCAAAGTACAGCAAATCCTTCAAGAACATCCAGCCAGAATTCTCCCCCCCTGTCGATATTACGGCCAGTGCGGCGGATGTAACCTCCAGCATTGTGACTATGCGACCCAGCTGCTTATAAAAAAGGAGATCGTTGTTGATCTTCTTCGCCGGCAAAGCGAGGAAGCGGTCCGTTCAGCGATTGCCCGCCTCGCCTCTCCCCTCCCGTCCCCCGCTCCATTTGCCTATCGGCAACGGATCCGCCTTCAGGTAGGCGATCGCGGCCTGGTCGGTTTCCACCGCTTTCGCTCGCATGAGATTATCCCCATAGAGCGCTGCCTGCTGGCCGGGGCATCCATTAACAACACCATCACCGCCCTGAAAGAGCATGATGACGGGCGCCGGCTCTGCGAGCTGGCAACGGAGGTGGAACTGCAGGAGAACCCCCTGACCGGCAAAACTGTGTGTATCTTCCATTTCAGAAGAAAAATTCGGCCCGCCGATGTGCAATCGGCAAAACGGTTCTGCGCCGCTGCAGACGAGGTGGAGCGCGTTTTTTTTATCGGCGCGGATTTCCCGATCACCGGTCCTTATTGTACGAACCAAGAAAAGGGCCGTGATCACATGGACAACACCTTCACCGTGCACTACCCGCCAGGCACCGCAACCAACCCGTCCGTCGACCTTTCCTGGGAAGCAGGCGGATTCTGTCAAGTCAATCTGGCACAGAACAGATACCTCATCGATACGGTTGTTGCTTTCTGTCAGGCAGAAAAGGGCGACAGGGTGCTTGATCTCTACTGCGGCATGGGCAACTTTTCCATCCCCCTGGCTATGACGGCAAAGGAAGTTTTCGGTATTGAAGGCCAGGGTTCGGCCATCCGCAGCGCGGAAAAGAATGCGGCCCATGCCGGCCTGACCAATTGCCTTTTTCTGAAGAGTTCGATGAACAGTGCATGCCTGGCACTTGCCGGACAAGGTCAGATGTTCGACTGTGTCGTCATCGATCCCCCCCGGCAGGGCATACCCGGCCTGGCCGGTCAACTGGCGGCAATTACCGGCAAACGCCTGGTCTATATTTCTTGCGATCCGTCCACCCTTGGCCGTGACCTCGGCGAGCTGACCAGCGAAGGTTTTACTATCAGCAAAGTCCAGCCCGTCGACATGTTCCCGCAGACCCACCATATCGAGACCGTGGTTCTTTTGCAGAAATAACCCGCCTCCCTGTTTTTTCCTTTTCAAACAGTTTTCCCTTGACAACAAAATCGAAGAAGCAACCAAGAAAACCCTGCAAAAAGGCGGCACCGAACGTTTTGAGTCAACGGATCCACAGGGTAGATATGATCTTCGGCGGGAAATTGCCGAAAGATTCAGTAGGCGTGGAACAGGTGCTCATCACCAACGGTTCCATGCAGGCAATCCCTCTGCTTGCCCAGGCCAACCTGGAGTGGCGACACAATGTCATCCGCGCAACTCCCTGTTTCAGCGGGATTACCGATGCCTTCCCTGCCGCCTCGGCCCTCAGGACAAAACCCTTTTCTGCTCTACCTCTGCCCCTATGCACATAACCCAATGGGCACCAGTCTCGGCAAGGAGCGATACACCATGCTCGTCGACCGGGCAAAAACAACCGGCAGCCTCCCTGTCGCCGACGAAATCTGCAGTGACCTCTGTTTCGACGAAGGGACCCAGCCAAGTCTCATGCAGGAGCTCGGAGCGGAACAGACGGTGGTCGCCGGAAATCACCTGGACCGAACCGGATGGCGGCTTTTCTCTTTTGCGTGAGCTGCCGCGGGGATATTCCAGTGTGGCGATGTTTCTCGCCGCCATCGGAAAAGGCGTGGCCTTTTCCCCGGGCCCTTGTTCGATATTGCCATCGCTATGTCCACTGCTTTCACATCAGCTATGCCTGAACGAACGACGAGCAGATCAAAGAAGGCATTGAGCCGCTTGCCAGTGCAGTAAAAACGTTTATCAGCCGTCCACCGGGAGATTCGGGGCTGAGTGGCATCACCAGTTATCAGTCGAACAATTGTGAGGGAGTAGTTGCAAAGCGTTACAAGATAGCCTATCTTAAGGATAGTGACGCGGGAGCTCGGTACAACCGGGCTGAGAGGGGTTTTCAGCAATAACTCGACCGCTTGACCTGATCCGGATAATGCCGGCGGAGGGAACAGTGCGACATATCTAGCCGTCTCCTGACCGGAGGCGGCTTTTTTTTTGCAGTTTTTATGATTTTGGAGGTACTGATGAACAAGATATTGCTCGGTGCATCGATGTTGATCTTATCACTCGCGACGGCTCTCACCAGCGCGGCGGAGACGGCAAAAACCATTACCCTCATGACCCATGACAGTTTCAACATCGGCAAGGAGGTCATTGCCCGTTTTGAAAAAGATAACGGCGTGAAAGTCCGATTTTTAAAATCCGGCGACGCCGGGTCCGCCCTGATACAGGCTATTCTCTCCAAAGACAATCCTCTGGCCGATGTCTTTTTCGGGGTCGACAACACCTTTTTTTCCCGGGCGCTCAAGGCGGAAATTTTCCTGCCCCATGCGTCACCGCTGCTCGCCGAGATCCCCGCCGCCCTGCAACTCGACCAGCAGAACCGCCTGCTGCCGGTCGATTACGGCGATGTCTGCCTCAACTACGACAGGCAGTGGTTCAGAACCCACCAGCTGCCTCCCCCGGCCGATCTCGCCGATCTGATCAAACCTGCCTACCGGGGCTTGACCGTGGTTGAAAACCCGGCAACCTCTTCCCCCGGCATGGCCTTTCTTCTTGCCACCATCGGCCGATTCGGCGAGGCTGGTTATCTCGACTTCTGGAAAAAAATGCGCGACAACGACGTGGTCGTCGCCAATGGCTGGGAGGATGCCTATTATGGCCATTTCACTGCTGCCTCCAAGGGCAACCGGCCGATCGTCGTCAGCTATGCGTCCAGTCCGCCGGCCGTCGTCCATTATGCGGAAAAACCGCTGTCCGAAGCCCCCACCGCCGCTCTGGTTGCCGACAACACCGCTTTTCGGCAGATCGAATTTGTCGGCATCCTGAGGGGCACCAAAGAGCTTGAGCTGGCCAAAAAACTTGTCGATTTCATGTTGAGCAAAAGTTTCCAGGAGGATGTCCCGCTGCAGATGTTTGTCTTCCCGGCAAACAAAAACGCTCAACTGCCGGAGGTTTTTGTCAAACACGCCGTCGTCGCCGACAAACCGGTAGAGCTCAGCCCTTCGGCTATTGAAGCCAACCGCGACAGCTGGATCGAAGCCTGGACGAATGTCGTCCTGCGCTGATTGACAAGCGTACAGATTGCTTGATACAAAAGGGAGAACATGACGTGAAACAGCCTCGACCTCTGTTCCGCTGGGCAGTGTTCTCCCTCCCCTTGCTGTTCCTGCTCCTCTTCTATTTTTACCCACTGGGAAAAATAGTTCTGCTCAGCTTTCTGCCGGACGGCAACTGGGATCCGGCCAGACTCGGCAAGCTGGTCAACTCGCCCGTCTACGGCCGCATTCTCTGGTTTACCTGCTGGCAGGCGGCCTTGTCCACTGTCATCACCCTGGTGCTGGCCCTGCCCGGGGCCTATGTTTTTGCCCGGTATCGTTTTTTTGGCAAAAACCTGCTTCAGGCCTTGATGACAGTGCCCTTCGTGCTGCCCACCGTCGTCACCGCGGCCGCCTTTCGGGCCTTGCTCGGGACCAACGGTTTGCTCAACACCTGGCTGATGCATGGTCTGCGGCTGTCCCAGCCTCCGATCAACATTGATCAGACGGTGGCCTTCTTCCTCCTCGCCCATGTTTTTTACAATTACACCCTGGTGCTGCGCATCGTCGGGGGATTCTGGGGTGGACTCGATCCCGATCTGCGCGCCGCAGCGAAGATGCTTGGCGCCTCGCCGTGGCAGACCTTTCGCCGGATCACCCTGCCCCTGTTGATGCCAGCCATCGGCTCCGCGGCGCTGCTCGTCTTTATCTTCTGCTTCACCAGCTTCGGCGTGGTGCTCATCCTCGGCGGCCCGGGATACGCAACCCTCGAGGTGGAAATTTACCGCCAATCGGTGCAACTCTTTAATCTGCCCATGGCCGCCGCACTGTCCCTGATCCAGATCGTCGTAAATTTTCTGCTCATGTGGCTGCATGCCCGCCTTGGTAAAAGATCGCGCATCGCCTTCTATACCGACTCGGCAAGCGGCACCGCAATAAAAGTTGAGAGTCCGGCGGAGAAGATTCTTATCGGGGTAAACCTCCTGTTCATGGTTATCCTGCTGGTCACACCGCTGCTCGCCCTGGTCGTCCGCTCGTTTACCGGGCAAGACGGGCTGACTCTTGCCTATTACTCGGCACTTTTTACCACCCAGGCCAGGTCGGTCTTTTTCGTCGAACCCATTGCCGCGGTGGCCAACAGTGTCGGTTTTGCCCTGGCGGCCATGACCATCGCCGTTATCCTCGGCCTGCTTGCCTCAACTTTTCTTGCTTCGGCCCGGGAACGAGGGGCCCCGGTGTCCTCTTTCTGGGACGCGATTATCATGCTGCCCCTGGCCACCTCGGCGGTAACCCTCGGCTTTGGCTATATCATTACCCTGAACCGACCGCCTCTGAACCTGCGCGACTCTCTGGCCCTGGTCCCCATCGCCCATGCCCTGGTGGCCTTTCCCTTTGTCGTCCGCTGCATCCTGCCAAGTCTTAAGCAGATCCCGCAGACCCTGCGAGAAGCCGCGACTCTGCTCGGCGCCTCGCCCTATCAGGTATGGCGCCGGGTGGATATTCCCATTATCGGCAGGGCAATTCTCGTCGGCGCGGTTTTCGCCTTTTCCATCAGCATGGGTGAATTCGGTGCCTCGGCCTTTGTCACCCGGCCCCATACCCCGACCATGCCGGTGGCAATTTTTCGTTTTCTCGGCCAACCCGGCGACATAAATTATGGGCAGGCCATGGCCATGAGCAGTATCCTCATGCTCGTCACCTGTTCCGGTTTCTGGCTCATCGGCAGACTGGACGCCTCGAAAAAACCCCCCCAAGCATCTCTATGAAAACAGGACGAAAAGTGCAAGGAATGCAGGACAAGAGCAATATTCTCGAGGTGGACAGGCTGTCAAACCGTTATGAAGGGCAACCGCTCCTCCAGGACATCAGCTTTGCACTGAAACAGGGGGAGATTCTCTGCCTCCTCGGCCCCTCCGGCTCGGGCAAGACGACCCTGCTCCGTCTTCTGGCCGGACTGGAAAAAGAGGATGCCGGCTCGATCCTCTTTTGCGGCAGGGATATCCGGGCGGTCCCTTCTCATAAGAGAAATTTCGGCATGATGTTTCAGGAATACGCTCTCTTTCCCCATAAATCCGTCCAGCAAAATGTCGCCTTCGGCCTGGAGATGCAGCATTGTCCACCTGACGAGCTGGTCCGGCGGGTGCGGACGGTACTGGAATTGGTTGGCCTTTTAGGCCTGGAGCACCGCAAAATCGATGAGCTGTCGGGGGGGGAGAGGCAGCGGGTGGCACTGGCCAGAAGCCTTGCGCCGGAACCGCAGTTGCTGCTCCTCGACGAACCCCTCGGCTCGCTTGACCGGGCACTCAGGGACCGGCTGACCGGCGAAATCCGGACCATCCTTAAATCTCTCGGCGTCACCGCCGTGTTCGTCACCCATGACCAGGCCGAGGCATTCAGCATCGCCGATAAGGTAGCTATCCTCTACCACGGCACCCTGCAGCAATTCGACACCCCGGAGCATCTCTACCGGAAGCCGGTAAACAGCACCGTTGCCGGATTTTTAGGGTTTCGCAATCTGCTGAAAGGTTCTGTTGAGCGTCAGGGTATTTTCCGTTCCTCCCTGGGCAACCTGCCGGTGCGTGCAGAGAATATGGTGCCAGAAACCGCCAATATCCTGCTGATCCGCCCGGAAGGCGCCACCCTCGCTCATTCTTCAACAGCAAAAGATGATGCCTTGCGCCTGTCCGGCACAATCACCAGCCGGCAATTCCAGGGGAGCAGCTACAGAATCGGCTTACGGTCTGGAGATACTCCCCTGGCCTTCGATCTTCCGATCGACCCGCCACCGCCAGAAATCGGCCGGCCGATAGAGCTTATCTTGAACCCTTCGGCTCTTGTTCTTCTCAGCGAGTAAGCCCTCCACTGAAATTTTTTTACGGTACCTCGGCGGCCCGGGGCGGTCAAGGTCGACGGCATAAATACCCGCAACGATTCCTCTCCTTTTGCAATCCGTTGTTGAGAATCCGTCTGTTGCCCGGTATATTCAGCCTTATCGGTAATTTCAAACAACGGATAGACCATGGAAATCGCGCTGATCACTATTTTCTCCACCTCCTTCGTCCTGGCACTTTCCGGCGCCCTGATGCCCGGACCACTGATGACCGTCACCGTCAGCGAGAGTTCCAGGCGGGGAGCGAGCACCGGGCCGCTGATGATTTTTGGCCATGGCCTTCTTGAGCTGGCCCTTGTCATCGCCCTGGTCTCCGGCCTGGCGCCGATTCTCGTTCGAGATGACGTCTTTATCTTTATTTCCCTGACCGGGGGTGCGGTCCTTCTCTGGATGGGCATTTCCATGCTGCGCACTCTTCCGCAACTTTCCCTGGATTGTCAGCCTGCGGGTGAAAAAAAATCGCGCAACCTTGTCGTCATGGGCATTGTTCTCAGCGCCGTGAACCCCTATTGGCTGCTCTGGTGGGCGTCAATCGGACTCGGTTATATCATGCATTCGTTGAAGTTCGGCATGCTCGGCGTGACGGCTTTCTTCCTTGGCCATATCCTGGCCGATCTGGCCTGGTATGGCCTGCTCTCCTTCGGCATTACCAAGGGTCAACATCTCTTCAGCAACGACTTTTACCGGAAATTAATCGGCGGCTGTGCGGTCTTTCTCATCCTCTTTTCCTGCTGGTTTTTCTTCAGCGGCGTGCAGAAGACCCTCGACGTCATCTGAGCGGCAAAGGCCTTCATCATGAGTGACAGCGACAAAGCGACGCCCGGGCAATATACCTGCAATGACTATCGGCAAGAAATGATTCTGCTTGGCCTGCGGCAAAAGCTGCAACGATCCGACCTCACCGATGCGGAAAAAGCCAAACTGAGGGAAGAAATCAGCAGACTTGAGACGGCCATCGGTTTCTAAAGCGAGGAGAGAAAAAATGTTTACGCTTATCTTTGCCAACGGAACTCTCGACTCTTCGCCGGAACTGGCTGCGCTGCTCAAACAGGCGGATCTTATTATTGCCGCCGACGGTGGCGCCAACCATTGCACCAGGTTGGCCGTCACCCCCGATATTCTTCTCGGCGATCTTGACTCAATCGATGCACACATCTTAGCCGCCTATGAACACGCCGGTATTACCATCCATCGCTATCCAGTACAAAAGGATGCCACCGATCTGGAACTGGCCCTTGATCTGGCCAAGGAAAAAGGCGCGCGGACCGTCTGGCTGGCCGGTGCCCTCGGCGGCAGATGGGACATGAGCCTTGCCAACCTCATGCTCGCTGCCAACGAAAAGTATCAAGAACAGCACATCTTTTTGCTGGCCGGCAACTGTTTCATGCACCTCCTGCATCCAGGAAAAGTGCATACAATCAACGGCGCCCCCGGACAAAAAATCTCCGTCCTGCCTCTCAAAGGTGATGCCTGCGGCGTTACATTACGCGGCTTCACCTATCCCCTCACCGAGCAGACCATCTCTTTCGGCTCCTCTCGTGGCGTAAGTAATATCATGCGAGAAAATAATGCCACGATACACCATACGGCTGGAATTTTACTGTGCATCCTGTTTGCGGAATAAATAAGCCAGCCGACAGTTTGCTGCCCCACTGACAAAAATCATCTCAGCACAAGAACCGGGATTGCGTTTCGGCTCGGCCACGAACGGCTTGTGCGCCTCTCAAGTATTACGAACATACTTTTTGTGTGCTTTTTGTTTGACAGTGTGCCGGGTTCGCGGTAAAGAACAGACTCGTGCATCATATTATTTATTTCGTGTGAACATTTCCCATCCCACCCAGGGGCGCAACTATGCGATTTTTTTTCTCCATCTTCTTTACAATTCTGTTTGTTGTGCCGCACGCGGCTTTGGCCCGAGAGATCAGCGACGCCCAGGGAAGACACCTCGTCATCCCCGAGACCGTAAAAAAAGTCATCTGTTCCGGTTCCGGGTGCCTGCGCCTGCTCACCTACCTGCAGGCGCAGAATATGGCCGTGGCGGTTGATGATATCGAGGGACGGCGCAGGCAGTTCGATGCCCGTCCTTATGCCCTGGCCAATCCCGGCTTCAAGGAATTACCGATATTCGGTGAATTTCGCGGCAAAGATAATCCGGAGTTGATCTTGACGCTGCAGGTGCAGCCCGAGGTTATTCTCAAGGTGGTCACCACCACCCAGGGTGCGGTTGGCCTTGAACCGGAAAAACTGCAGCAGAAGACCGGTATTCCCGTGGTTGTCCTATATTACGGTAATCTCGCCAATCAGCGCGATGACCTCTTTAGCTCCCTGCGCATCATGGGTGACGTCGTCGGCAAAAGACAGCGGGCGGAGGAGCTGATCGCCTATTTCCAGCAGGCCATTGACGATCTGCACAGCCGAACCGCCGATATCCCGGACGAGAAAAAACCCAGCGTCTATCTGGGCGGGGTGGCCTACGCCGGGCCGCATGGCTTTCAATCTACTGAGCCGACCTATCCGCCTTTTCGCTTCATCAATGCCCGCAATTTGGCCGATGGCGCCAATGCCGCGGTGAAGGATCTGAATAATACCGATATCGCCAAAGAAAAAATCGTCGCCTGGAATCCCGATATCCTTTTTCTCGATTTGGCCACCTTACAATTGGGTGACGAGGCCGGCGGACTGCACGAGCTGAAAACAGATCCGGCCTACCAGACCCTGACCTCCGTGCAAAACGGCAGTATTTACGGAGTATTGCCCTATAACTGGTACAATCAGAATTTTGATTCGATCCTGGCCAATGCCTATTTCATCGGCAAACTGCTCTACCCAGACCGTTTCAGCGATATCGATCCCCCGGCCAAGGCCGATGAAATTTATACTTTTCTGGTCGGCAAGCCTCTTTTCCACGAAATGAACAGCCAATTCCAGGATCTGGCCTTCGCAAGAGTCCCTTTACATTAACATGCATTTTCATGACGGCCGGATACCGGCTGAATATACACGCTACATCAGCAGAAAGATCAGTTTTCTCGTTTTGCTGATCTTTCTTATGCTGTTGTCCCTGGTCCTGGCCATATCTCTTGGGGCAGCCAAGATTTCCATGACCGATGTCGTCCGCAGCCTGCTTGGCCAGGCGACCACGCACCAGATAACCGCCATTATCTGGAATATCCGTTTGCCCCAGGCGCTCACCTCGATGGTGGCCGGTGCCGGGCTGGCCGTGGCCGGGGCAACAATGCAGTCGATTCTCCGCAATCCCCTCGGTTCGCCCTTTACCCTCGGTATCTCCCATGCGGCGGCCTTTGGCGCTGCTCTGTCGGTGATGGTTCTCGGCGGAGGCATAATGACTTCGAACAGTGTCGGCGCGGTGCAGATCACCAATCCCTATCTCACCACGGCCGCCGCTTTTCTCTTTAGCATTCTCACCTCCTGTGTCATCATCGCCATTGCCCGCCTGCGCGGTGCAACGCCTGAGATCATGGTGCTTACCGGCGTGGCGCTGGGCGCCTTTTTCACTGCCGGCACGATGTTTCTGCAGTTTTTCGCCGATGATGTGCAGCTGGCAGCCATGGTTTTCTGGACATTTGGCGACACGGCCCGGGCGTCCTGGAGTGAACTGACTTTTATCTCCCTTATTGCTCTGCTGGTCTCGCTGTTCTTTTTTGCCAACAGCTGGAACTATAACGCCATCGATGCCGGCGATGAAACGGCAAAGGGACTGGGGGTGAGGGTTGATCGGGTACGTATGCTCGGCATGCTGCTCGCGTCGCTGTTGACCGCGGTGATCATCTCTTTTCTCGGTATCATCGGCTTTGTCGGCCTGGTGGTGCCGCATATGGTGCGCCGCCTTATCGGTTCGGATCATCGCTTTCTCCTGCCCGCATCCGCCGTTGGCGGCGCCCTGTTACTGCTTGTATCCGATACGGCCGCTCGTCTGATACTGGCGCCGCATGTCCTGCCGGTGTCGGTCCTGACCGCCTTTATGGGGGCGCCGGTATTTCTTTGGCTCATTATCAGAGGAGGAAAACGATGATCCTTGATGTGCAGAAACTCCACTTTGCCTATAACGGCCAGGCCATCCTTGACGGCATCGATTTTCAGGTGCAGCCGGGAGAGCTGCTGGCCATTCTCGGACCGAATGGGGTCGGCAAGACCACCCTGCTCAAATGCATCAACACCATCCACCGGCCCAGGGGTGGGACAATTTTAGTTGAAGACCGCAGCGTTCTACACATGTCACCCGCCGATATCGCCCTTCATATCGGCTACGTCGCGCAACAGAATGAAACGGCGCGACTGACGGTCTTCGACGCCATCCTCATGGGCCGCAAGCCGCATATTCGCTGGCGGCCATCCCGACATGACCTGGAGATTGTCGATTCGGCCATCCGCCACCTGCATCTGGGCGACAAGACCCTGCGTGGCATCGACCAGCTTTCCGGCGGGGAACTGCAGAAGGTCTGCATTGCCCGCGCCCTGGTACAGGAACCACGCCTGATGCTGCTGGATGAACCTACCAGCGCCCTTGATCTGAAGAATCAAGTGGAGATCATGGGCCTGCTGCGCCGGGTTGTCGATGAGCATGCTATCGGTGCGGTTATGACCATGCATGATCTGAACAAAGCCATGCGCTACGCCGACACACTTTTGCTGCTGAAAAACGGCCGGATGCACAGTTACGGCCCAACCGGGCAGGTTACCGCCGAGATGATTGAATCGGTGTACGGCTTAGCCGTGGAAATTCATCACATCAATGGCTATCCTGTCGTCGTGCCGATAGAATCGGTAGCAGAAATGAGTCATTGACTTTTTATTTTTCAACCACCGACAAGAGGAAACATCCTATGAGCTGTTGCATTGAACAGAGTATCATCGACCAGACCATTGCTTTTCACGGCCACAGTTGTCCCGGACTGGCCATAGGCATCCGCGCGGCGGAGATGGCCATGGCCAAAATGGGTAAGATCAACCAGAATGCACTGGTGTGCGTTACCGAGACCGACATGTGCGGAGTGGATGCCATCCAGTTTCTCACCGGCTGCACCGTCGGCAAGGGGAACCTTATTCTGCGGGATTACGGCAAGATGGCCTTTTCCTTTTACAACCGCGAGAATAACACCGGAATCCGCCTGGTGTTCAATCAGCAGACCAGAGGGGCAATCAATCAGGAACTGATCGGCCTCATGGATCGGGGCAACCGAGGACTTCTCGCCGCCGAGGAACAGGAACGTCTCACGCAGCTTCGCCAGGAGATGCTGACGAGTGTTATGACCCTGCCCCTGGAGGAAATATTTACCACCCAGCCCCTGACCGACCGGCCGCCGCGAGGGGCACGGGTATTGGAAAGCCTCGAGTGCGCAGACTGCGGAGAACGGACCATGGAGTCGCGCACCCGCCGTTTTGCCGGTAAGACGCTGTGTATTCCCTGCTACCAGAAGGTCGAGCAGAAGATGTAAGAAGAGTCTTCCCGCCCGAGCAAGAAAGCGCCTGTCGGCCCGGAGCCGACTGGCGCTTGTGTGGCAAACTATTCAGAACGTTTTTTGATTACCCAGTCTATCACGGCACCAGGATCGACACTTGCAGGGGTTTCCTCGACAGCTTCTACAGATTCTTCGATCTCTTCCGCTTCAGCCGGTTCTGCCGCTGCGCCGGGCATATCGCCGGTCATCTTATCCATCATGGATTCAACAAGGTCCGCATCGGCTGTGGAAACGCTTTCACCAGAAGCACCGGCAGCGGCAGGATCGGCAGCGGTGGTCTCTTCCTCAGCAACAAAACTATCAACAGACGGTGCGGGTATTTCCTCTGGAGCAGGGGCTTCTCGCGTTTCTGCTGCTTCAGACACTTCAGAGACGTCACTGCCTTCGTCACCTGGCTCGGTTTTCGTGTACGGCATCGGCATATCATCCGTCAACGCTGGAATACTTACCGCCCCCCCCTGTTCTTTGCTCATTTGCTGCTCGGAAAAAGAGAGTTCATTTATCTGTACGCTCGGCGCGTGCACTTCGTCAATATTGCTTTCTTCAATTGGTTGTATTGCGTCAAGATTGACAGTGTCGATGGTATCAATTACAGCAGGTGGTTCCACCAGTTGATCATCCGCGCTCTGTTCTTCTACAACTATCTCGGCAGGCGCCATCTTTTCAACCACCTGGCTCTGCGCAGTCACCATTTTCATAGCAGCTGCTCCGGAAACCTTGGCTTCTCCGGCGGCGTCTACATTGTCTCTTCTGGCTGTTTTCTGGATCCACGAAAAGAACGTTCGGTATTCCTGGGGATAGTTATAATATGTCGCAAAAAACACACCAATGATAATGAGGATGACCGTACCCATGATCTTCCACGCCTGGATTGGAGCAATTACCTCCACAGATTCCTGTGGTATATCTTGTAAATGTTCTGCATCAGGAAGACAAAGATCTTCCGCACACTCTCTGACCATATCGACAGTAACGGTTTTCCTGCCCTGAAGGTAGCCAAGGAACATGGCGTGATCGCAGATGATATTTATTCTGCGGAGGAATCCGCCGGAGAATTCGTGAACGTTACGGAGGGCATCGGTACTGAAAATATCTTTTTCGGCACCGGCTATGTTGAGACTCTGCCGGATATAGTCAGCTGTGTCATCAATGCTCAAGGGGCCGATAGCCGCATTGATGGCAATGCGTTGCGAGAGGGCCCTGTTTCCACTCTCCTGCAAAAAATCGTTAAACAGGTTCTGACCAGCAAACAAGATATTCAGTACCCTCGTTTGATGTTTTTCGATATTCGACAGCTGCCTTATTTCTTCGAGCAGAGCGGAATTCAAGCGCTGCGCCTCATCAATTATCAGGAGAACTTTTTTGCCGGCGGCAGCACTGCCCTGCAGAAAACGATCGAAATGAATCAAGAAATCTTCTTTACAGGCGAACCTTTTGTCCATGCCGAAAGCATGGGAGATATAGTTCAGGAAGTCGATCAGTTCCAAGCCGGGATCCGGAACTTTGGCCACGGCGACGTCGTCCCCCAGGGTGTTTATCAACGCATTCACCAGGGTCGTTTTACCGGTACCGACATCACCGGTAAGAACAAGAAACCCCTGGTCTTGCAGAATTCCGTACTGCAGGATGGCCAACACTTTTTTATGCATTTTCCCGAGCCAGACAAAACTCGGGTTGGTGCTGACCGGAAAAGGCTTTTGTTTTAGCCCATAAAAGGAAAGATACATTTTTCATCCAGCCTTTAAGATTTTATCACTCTCATCACACGCCGGCCGGGGATACCCATTAAAAAGAACGACGATCCTTCATTGTTCCCAATAATATGTCGTAAATGTTTCCAGCTCGCAACCTCTGCAGCCTTCTCAGTTTTCCGATGAACATTTACAATATTTCTTTGATCGCTTCGAGGATCGGATTGATCTCACCGGTCTCTTTCGGTTTAACTTGTTTTTTCGACTTTCCCGCAAAATTCCTGACACAATCATATTGTTCCCAGCCTTTTAAGGGATATTCAAGATCAACGGACTTCCACTTTGGATGGCCGTTTTCCCGCAGCCAGTCGATATTGTTCTCGAGGATATCTGCAAATCTGCCGACATTTTGACAATTGGCCATTCTAAAATCATATGACACCAGGACGGATTTTACGGCAACGGTCTTAACGGCCGCGGTCTGCCAGACATACGTCTTGGCAGGAACTTCGGTCTCCGGATAAAATTCGACAATGCTTTTGTTGACGATCGGAATCAGGACCAGACCATCTGTTTCTATCACCTGATCGCTGAACAGTTTGACCGGATAGCCGGCGACATAAAACAAGGCATCTATCTCACCCGCTTTTACCAGAGGAAGGGCTTCGTCGGGGCCGATCGTCATCATTTCCGAGGGTTTAATATCAGAGACCTCAAACAAAAGCTTCGCCGTCAGATAGGTTCCGCTGCCCTCTTGACCGATGGCTACCTTTTTTCCTTCAAGACCATCAAAATCGGCGATATCACTGCGGCCTAAAAGATGAACCTCTTCATTATAGAGCGGAAAAACCATCTTGATTTTTTTGGCAATCAACTTTAATACCGGGTCCGTCTCCACTTTCGCGACAAAGGCCAACACATCCGACTGCACAATTCCCATCTGCGTTTTCGGGCGTTTATAGACGGCGAAAATATTTTCTACCGAGCCGTTTGAGTTGGCAACATCCAACTTCATGCCATATTTTTCCACCAACTGTTTCATATTCAAGCCAAACTGGTAATAGGTTCCTTTTGCACCGCCGGTCACCATCCCCATCTGTACAAGACCATCGCTTTCTGCATATGACAGACCAGCCATCATGCATAGACAAAGCAAAGACAAAGAAAACCTGACAATACTTTTTTTCATCGTATACTCCTTCTCCGGATGTTTGTGATGAGATACAATTAATGCAAAACACTGCAGGTATGCTCTTATCGGATAGACTCATTCTTATAACATATCTCTAACATACTCAAGGAAAATAAAAATACCACACATCTCTATTTTTACGTTTTATATTACAGGACAATCCGCTCCATCAAGGCTCTGATTCGAATGGCCAGATCGTTCTTGGAGAAAGGTTTTTCGATAAACTCTACCCCCTCGTCCAGCACCCCATGGTGGGCGATAACATTGGCGGTGTAGCCGGACATGAACAGTGTTTTCAGCTCAGGATAGAGCGCTGTCATCTGCCTGGCCAGATCGCGACCGTTCATCTCAGGCATAACGACATCGGTCAACAGCAGACTGATTTTGCCGTTGAACGATTCAGCCAGGCGAATGGCCCCGCTGGGACTCTCTGCCGGCAGAACGTTGTAGCCCAATCCTACCAGCATAGCTGTGGTCATGGCGAGAATTGCCGCCTCGTCTTCCACCAGCAGGATGGTTTCAGAACCGCGTTCTTTTGACAACCTCGCATCGTTTTCCGCCACAGTTTCAACCTCGGCTCGGTGCCGCGACAGGTAAATCCTAAAGGTTGTACCGTGGCCGGGTTCGCTGTAGACATTGATAAATCCGTTGTTCTGCTTGACTATGCCATAGACCGTGGCCAGGCCGAGGCCGGTCCCCTTGCCCATTTCCTTGGTGGTGAAAAAGGGTTCGAAAATGTGAGCCAGCGTGTGCCTCTCCATGCCGCAGCCGTTGTCACTCAGTGCCAGCAGCACATAGTCGCCGGCTATATAGTCTTGATGAGTGGCGCAGTAAGCTGCATCAAAGGTAATTTTTTCCGTTTCTATGGTGAGTTTACCAACACCGGCGATCGCGTCCCGGGCGTTGATACAGAGGTTGGCAAGTATCTGGTCGAGCTGGGAAGGATCCATTTTCACCGGCCACAGCCCGGCAGCGGGCCGCCAGACGAGGTCGATATCCTCGCCGATAAGCCGCTGGACCATCGTCAGGATGTTCTTGACCGCCTCGTTCAGATCGAGGACCTTGGGGGCAATGGTCTGTTTGCGGGCAAAGGCCAGCAGTTGCCTGGTCAGATTGACCGAACGTTCCCCTGCCTTGCGTATTTCCTGCAGATCGGCATAGATAGGCGTGGAGGGATCGCAATATTCCTGGGCCATCTCGGTGCGTCCTAAAATCACGCCCAGCATATTATTAAAATCATGGGCCACGCCGCCGGCAAGACGGCCGACCGATTCCATTTTTTGCGCCTGAAGCAGTTGTTCCTGCAGTCTTTGCCGTTCTGCCTCGTCATTTTTTAATTCCGTGATGTCACGGAGAAAGGCAACGATAAATCCGTCCATTGCCAGGCTATGCTGCACCCTGATTTCAACATCGAAACAAGTCCCATCCTTGCGGCGATGCTGCGTGACAAAACGATCCTTGCCCCTGGTCACGATTATCTTTGTATGGGCAGCAACCTCCTCCACTGTTTCTTTTGCCTCCAGATCGGCAATATGCATAGAGAGGAGTTCCTGTTCCGTGTACCCGCTCATGCGGCAGTAGGTCTCATTCACTTCCCCAATAAAGCCCTGCCGGTCGACAAGCATAAATCCGTCCATGGAGGTCATGAGCATCATCCGATGCCGTTCTTCACTTTTCTGCAACGCGGTCATCGCCAGTTTGCGCTCAGTCAGATCGACACCGAGACAGGTAACATCGAGGATATTACCGTGGACATCCTTGCTCAGGACATTCGACCAGGCGACATTGCGCAGCTCCCCTTTCCTGGTGACGATCTCATTTTCGTGGTTTGAAAAAGCTAAGGTATCCCTCTTGTTCATAACGGAGGAAAAGACCATTCGCATATCTTCTCGAATGTGACGGGGAAGAAACATGTCAAACCAGTCCTGGCCGAGGACTTCTTTTTCCTTCCAGCCGACCAATTGCAGAAAATGACCATTGGCAAAGATAATTCGCCCCTGGGGATCCAGACTGACGCCGATCTGTGGTGTTGAGACAATAATATTCCGCCATTTTCTCTCGGACTGAGCCAATGCCTTTTCGGCTATTTTCTGCCGACTAATATCTTGAAACATGCAATAGGTCTGCTGAAAACGGCCCTCGGAGTCCTTGCCTACTTTACCGTTGAAGGCCACGAAGAAGAAACTGCCGTCCTTCTTACGCATCTCGAATTCCACGCCGAGAATCTCGCCCACCGCCTTGAAACGGGGGAAATTCTCCCTGAAATGCTCCTGCCAGTCGGGGTGCAGAAAATCAGCAAAATTTTGACCAATGACCTCCTCCTGGCGATAGCCGAGAACATCGAGCCAGGCCTTGTTGACGGAAAGAAAGCAGCCCTTTTCGTCAAGAGACTGGTAGCTGAGCGGCGCCCGTTCGTAGAGCTGGCGCCACGTGGTGTTTTCGACCACCAGACGGGTTATTTCTGCCTCGAGTGCTGCCAGTCTTTTCTCAGGAGAGGCGATGACCTCGTCGCTTGCTTGCATGTGCTCATCCATTGTTCTCTGCACCTTCATGTATAATTGATTTTGCAGAAGATAGCCAAATTAGCGGCAAACTGCCAGGTATCTCTTCATCGACGAACGAAAATCAGCCATGACTCTCGTTGTTTTCAGGCGAGCCCGGCAGCCGGACAAACTGCTGCGCCAATACGTCTTGCAGCCCTCGACAATCGGACAGGACAATTGTCCCTTTCGGAAAAGCCGCTTCACCCTGGATGCCGATAAAATGCAGGCCGGTTTCTTTTGCCGCATGAAAATCGGTCAGGGCATCGCCGACAAAGAGGCAGTGTTCAGGGACGAGTTGGTAGCGGGTGAGAAGCTTTCGAATATGCTCTGGTTTCCTTATCGGCGAACCGAGGATTTCCTGGAAGTGGCCGGACATTTTCCGCTGGATGATTATATATCGCAACTCATCTTCCGGGGTGCCGGAGATGACAAAAACCGGCAAAACCGCCGCAACACTGTCAAGAAACTCTTTTGCTCCGGCAATCCAGTCGACAGCAATGACCTTGTCGACAACGAGTCTGGCATATTCACCTGCCCAGTCGGCCAGTTCTTCCTCGGTCAATGGCTGTTTGATGATATGTTCGTGGGCATGGAGGATTTTTTCCACCCTGCTGATACCACCATGCTGTTGATGATAGGCAACCACCTCGGCGATGATTTCTTCATGGTAGCCTGCAAACAAGGTGCGAAAGGCCTCAGACTTAGCCGCATTCGAAGCAATGATTACCCCGTCAAAGTCAAAAAATATGGCCTGGAGTGGATATTTTCCGGTCATTGTCCTGTTTTCCTGTTTATTTGTTTCGTTCAATAGTCAAAAGATGCTTGGCGATCGATGTCATGTGCTCTATGCTCAGACAATGCGTCATATTTCTACAATACGGCAACAAACAGGAAGGCGATAGTGAAAAACAACCAAAACGGCAACAATACTCCCCAGTACGAAACATCTGCCCCCCAGACGCTCATTACCACGCCGGTGATGAAGCTGACCACCGGCCGGGTCTATTGCCGGCGAACCGATATCGAAAAAGATTTTTTCAGGCTGGAATTCCCGCCCTGGGTGAACATCATCGCCTGCACGGAAAAAAAGGAGCTGGTTCTTATCCGCCAGTATCGCTACGGCACCGATCGCATCGAACTGGAAATCCCCGGCGGAGCTGTAAACGACGTTGTTGAACCTCCCCTTGCAGCCGGCCTGCGTGAGCTGCTGGAAGAAACAGGCTATGCCGGAGAAAATGCCAGAATCATCGGCAAGGTCAGCCCAAACCCGGCGATCCAGAACAATTTCTGCTATACGGTGCTGGTGGAAAATGTGCAGAAAGTGCGCCGGCCGGCGCTTGACGAGATGGAAGACATCGACGTCTTGCTCGTTCCGGAAGACGAGGCCTTTGCCTGCATTGAAGATGGGTCGATTGCCCATGGCCTGGTGTTGAACGCCTTGATGTTCTATGCCCTGACCAGAAAAAAAACCGCCTGGCAATGGGGGCCGGCCGACGTCCTAGGTGCTGCCCCAGAGAGCACTCTTTCCTGAAAAGAATTGACAGAATGACCATTTCCCGGTAAGCCTGTGCAGTTGAAACAGACGACGAATAAGCGGCAGAGTAGTGCCGCTTTTTTTTATAGCCTCCTGCATATTTCCTACTGTGAGCGTTTATTATGAGCGAAGAAAATCAAACCCTGGCACAGCGCAGGGAAAAAGCCGCATCTCTGGCCGAACTTGGCGTCAACTTATACAGTAATGGTTTCAAACCCGCCAACACCACCAGGGAACTTCTGCCCAAAGGCGACAGCCTTGCACCTCAGGAGGCGGAACCGGGCGGGGCCGGCTATTCGATCGCCGGGCGGATTATGGCCATGCGTAAATTCGGCAAGGCCGCCTTCTGCACTCTGGCGGATACCGGCGGCCAGCTGCAGATCTATGTAAAAAAAGATATTCTCGGCGATGAGGTCTTTGAGACCTTTAAAAAATGGGATATCGGTGACATCGTCGGCGTCGAAGGCACCCTGTTTAAAACCAAGGTGGGGGAACTTTCTCTTCAGGCCCATCGGATAACCATGATCTCCAAATCCCTTCGGCCCCTTCCTGACAAATGGCACGGCCTGACCGACGTCGAAACCCGCTACCGTCAGCGCTATGTCGACCTTATCGTTACTCCGGAGACCCGTGAAACCTTCAGGAAGCGTGTGGACATCATCCGCCTGGTCCGCGAATACCTCATCGGCAAAGACTTTATGGAAGTCGAGACGCCGATGATGCAGCCGATTCCGGGCGGGGCCACCGCCAAGCCGTTTAAAACCTACCATAACGCCCTGGATATGGAACTCTATCTGCGTATAGCCCCGGAACTCTATCTGAAACGCCTGCTCGTCGGCGGCTTTGAGCGGGTTTTTGAAATTAACCGGAATTTTCGCAACGAGGGGCTTTCCACCCGCCATAATCCGGAATTCACCATGCTCGAGTTTTACCAGGCCTACGCCACCTACGAAGACATGATAACCCTTACCGAGAAAATGATCTCGTCTATCTGCCACACAGTAAACGGTACGATGAAAATCACCTACCAGGGAACCGAGGTTGATCTCACGCCCCCCTGGACAACGCTGACCATGGACGAGGCGTTGGTCGAAATTGCCGGCATCGACAGGGAGATCCTGGTGGACGACGAGAAGCTCATGGCCCTGGTCAAAGCAAAGGGGATCCAACTCGAAGAACAGGCGGGACCCGGCAAGGCCAAAACCGAACTGTTCGAGCTGCTGGTTGAAGACAAGCTCATCAATCCGACCTTTATCACCTCGTACCCGACCGAGGTTTCGCCGCTGGCCAGAAAAAATGACCTGGATCCGTCGGTAACCGATCGCTTCGAGCTCTTTATCACCGGCCGGGAACTGGCCAACGGTTTCAGTGAATTAAACGATCCGATCGACCAGCTTGCCCGGTTTGAAAAGCAGATCGCCGAACGTGGCGAGGATGATGAAATCCACCCCGAACTCGACGCCGACTATATCCGCGCGCTGGAATACGGTATGCCCTCGGCCGCGGGAGAAGGTATCGGCATTGACCGACTGGTGATGCTTCTCACCGATGCACCATCCATTCGCGACGTTATCCTCTTTCCCCACCTCAAACCCGAGGCCAAGTTACAGCAGGAAAGAGAAGAATAATATATCACGCAGAACTCCGGTACCTCTATGTTTGAATGGTTCATCGGCCTGAGATACCTCAGGGCGAAACATAAGCATGGCTTCATCTCGCTCATCTCCCTGATATCCGTGGCAGGGATCACCGTCGGTGTCATAGCCCTCATTGTCGTGCTGTCCGTCTACTCCGGCTTTACTGAAGGGCTGCGCGATCAGATCCTCGGCGTCAATTCCCACATCATTGTGCAGCAGCTCAGTGGCACAATCAGCAGCCATCAACTGGCACGGGAGCAAATCCTCACCGTGAAAGATGTCACCGGCGCCACCCCTTACCTGTATGCCCAGACCCTGTTGAGCGGCTCCGGCGGCGGCAGTGGTGTTGTCCTGCGCGGCCTGGATCCGGCCACCGCCGAAAACGTCGTCGGGCTGTCAAAGCAGATGATTGCCGGATCAATCGAAGAACTCAATCAGGACCAGGCTGTGCGGGTACCTAAAATCATCCTCGGCAAACATCTTGCCAAAGAACTCAGGGTGGGGGTAGATGACCGGGTTCGGCTCATTTCACCCTCCGGCCCGCTCACCCCGATGGGCATCATCCCCAAGGTGAAGACCTGTCTCGTCTCGGGTATTTTTGAAACAGGCATGTTTGAATACGATTCGACCCTGGCCTATATGTCACTGAGCAATGTTCAGGATTTCCTCGGCATCGGCGACCTCGCCCACGGCATCGAGGTGGCGGTGGTGAGAAAAGAATTGGGGAGAGCCGATCAGATTGCAAAAAAGATCACTGAAAAGCTTGGTCCGGGTTTCATCGCCAAGGATTGGATGGCGATGAACAGCAATTTATTTGCCGCCTTCAAACTGGAAAAGATAGGCATGTTCATCGCCATGACCCTGATCATTTTGGTGGCAGCCCTCAATATCATCAGTGCCCTGGTCATGGTGGTCATGGAAAAGAGCAAGGACATCGCCATTCTTAAGTCAATGGGCGCCACCTCCCGTTCGATCATGAAGATTTTTTTCCTGCAGGGCCTGGTCATCGCCATAGCCGGGACGACCATCGGCGTTCTCGGCGGACTGGGTTTATGCGAGCTGCTCTCACGCTATAAATTTATCGAGCTGCCGTCCAACGTCTACCCGATGACCACCCTGCCCATTAAGGTATTGCCGCTCGACGTGACGATAATCGCCGTCAGCTCGGTGGTCATAACCCTGCTGGCAACCCTTTATCCTTCCTGGAAGGCATCCACTGTCCACCCGGCCGAGGTGCTCTCCTGATGGCCCTGTTCAGTGCGAAAAATATCAGCAAGAGCTACGGGGATGGCGCCACCGCTTTGACTGTATTGAGGGATGTCTGTCTCTCGGTCGAACCGGGGGAGATGACCGCCATCATCGGCGCCTCGGGATCCGGCAAGACAACCCTTTTGCAGATTCTCGGCACCCTCGACCAGCCATCCGGCGGCGAACTCTTTTATCAGGGCCGGCCGTTGCTGACACGAAGTGCCAGAGAGTTGGCCGCATTTCGCAATGCCTCGGTTGGTTTCATTTTCCAGTTCCATCATCTGCTGCCCGACTTCACCACCCTGGAAAACGTCATGATGCCGGCACTGATTGCCGGCCAAAAGAAAAAAGATGTGCTGGAACCGGCCAGAATTCTCCTTGACCGGGTCGAGCTTGGCCATCGCCTGCACCACAAGGTCGGACAATTATCCGGCGGCGAACAGCAAAGAGCCGCTCTGGCCCGAGCCCTGATCATGAACCCGGCACTGCTGCTCGCCGATGAACCGACCGGCAATCTCGACTCCAGGGCCGGAGAGCTCGTTTTCGAACTGTTGCATGATCTGTGTCGGGATCGCCAGCTGTCGACAATAATGGTCACCCACAATATCAAGCTTGCCGAACGGATGGATCACTGCCTCACCCTGCAGGACGGCGTCCTGAGCCGGACGAATACTTTCTAACCCCGGTACAGGAAACAAGCCGGGATTCTTGTCAATGCCCCCCCCTTGGGGGGTGCTCTTTTCAGTGCCTGTCCCCTTCGATCCGTAAGGGGGTAATCCGGACCTTGCCGGCGCCCGCCTGTTCTTTTTCTCCTGTCCCATGCATGTCAATTCCTACCGACTCGATTTTGGCCGGATCACCGGTGCCAGCAGAAGCAGGGATACCGGCGGCAAGCAACGGCAAAAGATTCCTTAGTGCAAAAGGCGGTACCCGCAGCACAAAACCAGAGGCCGAATCTTTCTGCGCTTCAATCAGCTTGCCCGTTATCTGCCCGGCAAAGGTGTCAAGGAAACCAGCGGCCAGCTCCACCGGTAATGGCCCATGCCCGGGCCTGTGGCCAAAGGGTCCCGCCGTTCCCTCTGCCGCCAGGGAGTTTCCTGCAATGGAAGCCTTGAACTCCACAGCAACGGGATCATCTAGGTTGAAATCATTGACAATAAGCATCAGATCAGCAAACCTGTGCTGGCTTTGCCGGGCACTGTCCAGCCAATTCACCACGCCATCGGTCACGACCAAAAGGCCAATGGTCAACCCCTGCGGCAGAGACCATCCAGCGACAGCTTCAACCGGCTCTGCGGTAGAGGCTTCGATAGGCTGCCCCTGGGAGAAATCCCAATTTACCTTGCCGTCAGCTCTTTTTTCCAGGTTAACTTCGAGGCCGCTGATAATGAAGCGGCTGATAGCCACCTCCTTTTTTAACAGAGGCAGCAGCGCAAAACTCGCTTCAAAAGACGCTATCCTTAAAAAGCCATCGGAGATATACCCCTCGGGATTACCTATCTGCAAATCTGAAAAAGATATGCCCGGGGAGGGGAAAAAAGAAATCGCCAGATGCGATCCGATGGTAACCGACCTTCCGGTAACAGCGCTTACTTTCCCCTCTATTTCAGGAATGTACCGTTGCACATTGGTGACGAGCGGCAGGACTATGACAGTGGCGATCATCAATACCAAAAAAAATCCGCCGCCAATACCGGTATATTTTGTCCATCTTCCCATCCAATAACCCCAAAAAACAGGTGCATTGCACCATTCGCATGACAATAATCCTGTTTGATCCTTTCTCTCTCCGTGCGGTGCAATATCTGCCCCGGGCTGACGGGTCTTGCCACCGTACCTCTTGACCAGAGTCCCTCCATCTCAAAATTCTCTCTTACAGAATAAAAGCAGAATTCCCCAGATACCAACATATCATCGTTTACCAAAAACGCGCCGTAATGCCCGGTCCTTCAGGCCGGGGCTACAAGGCGTAAGCTGCTGTTGCTGTTCGACAGAGTGCCGGATAATGGAGATCGGCGCACCGCCGCAGGAAGGTGCCAAGGCAACTGCTCAGAAGCGTATGCTCATGCGGAGGTGCTGGTGGAATCCTCGGTCCTTCAGGCCGGAGAGAAAGTCAAGTCGCTGTTCCGATCGAGACCACCAGCGACCAATTATCGTTCGATATGACCGAAGCGGATACTGCACTGTTCAATACATTCGACGTACTGACCGATATTTTTTGACTTATCCCCGCGTTGTTTTAACTTCTCGGAATAATGTGCAGCAACAAGCGGATGACACATTCCAGGCCCAACATCAGCCCTAAGCTGTTACTATAATATAAAGTCAACTGATTGCATCAAGCAACCTATATCTTTCAGGAGGTATTACTCATGCAGGAACATGCTCGCGCCATGGTGCTCGCTTCACTTACTGGGGATTCTCTCGCTCTGGGCGCACACTGGATTTATGACACAGCAAAAATAGACGAGCAGTTCGGCAGGATAACCGATCTGCTTGCCCCGGTCGAAGGTTCCTATCACCCCGCAAAAAACCTCGGCGATTTTACCCACTACGGTGACCAGTGTTTTCATCTGCTCGAACATCTTGCCGCGAAAGGCGGCCATTTCGATGTCAACGAGTACAGCCGGGACTGGCAATCTTTCATGATGGGATATCAAGGTTATAAGGACAAAGCGACCAAAGAGACCTTGAAAAACCTGGCAGCCGGCAAAGGACCGCAGACATGCGGCTCACAGTCTACCGACCTCGGTGGCCCGGCAAGAATCGCCCCGCTTATCTATTGTTACCGGGACAATCTGAATGAAATGCTTGCCGCGGTTACAGCACAGACTACTTTTACCCATTCCGGCCCCGGTGTTGTCGATGGTGCCCTGTTTCTGACGAGGAGCTGTTACTCGATTCTCCACGGCGCCCGCCCGCGAGAGGCCTTCGAGGAGGCACTTGACAACACCATGGCCAGTCTCGATCTCGATCTTCGTCTTCGTAAATGTCTCGAAGCCACAAACCTTGACACCCGCCGGCAGGTAAAGGAATTCGGCCAGATGTGCGCGATAAATGCCGCACTTCCCGGAGCTGTCTACACAGTGCTTAAAAATGAAGATTCACTTGAGGAGGCCCTCATTGAAACGGTGATGGCCGGTGGTGATTCGGCAGCGCGTGGCATGGTGGTGGGTATGCTTCTCGGCGCCTACCATGGCAGGGACAAAATTCCTTCAAGATGGGTTAATAAACTAAACTGCTGCAAAGAGATACAGACATCCTTAGACGAATTGCCCTAAAATAAACCGGCGCAGAAGGAGGACAAAAGACGTTTGAACAGATGAATTACATAAAACGACCACCAATTACATTTGAGAAACGCCAAAGATGTTTCTGCAATTGGCGGTGGTGGTAGTCTGCCGGACTGTCCGTTTCTTTACATAAGCCATTGAAACTACAGGCAAATAAAAAAACAACTCGGCCGCATGAACGGCATGGTGTATGCATAAGTTTACATGTTCCCCAAGGGACATACACAAGCCCCCCCAATCGGGTAGAAGTTACGCAGTTTGTATCTTCTGCCCGATTTTTTTTGCCCGTTGCATTTTTCGCTACTCCCCCCGGTAAACGGAGAATAAGCAGGGATAGATGCCTTGCTGGTTACTTTAAGGTATTGATTTCAAATACGTCTCCAGCTTTCTTGATATTGATGACAGGCGGTCTGGAGTAAGGCACTAATGGTGGGTGACTATCGCCTGCCGATATTCATAATAGGCCTGACGGGAGGCAACATAAGGATCTACCGAATACCGTTTTAAATCTTCATAGGCATCCGGGTTCAGCGACAGACTGTTCACCCGATTGGTCGTGAAATACGTCGTGTTGATGGTGGAATTATCAAGGAGATACGGTACCGGATGAGAGTAAGAATCAACGACCAGCCCAACCGTATCTCGAACATTTGAAGGCCCGAAGACCGGCCAACAGAAATAAATCCCTTCACCAAGACCCCATTTGCCAAGGGTCTGACCGAAATCGGCACGCTTCCGTTTGATGCCAAATTCGACATCGGCTATATCGGCAAATCCGTAGACACCGAGGGTGCTGTTAATAAGAAAACGTTCCAGAACGATGCCCGACTTCTCCAGATCTCCCTGCAGAAGAGAGTTAAGCAACCTGACCGGCATGGATAAATTTAAAAAAAAGTTTCCAAAGGCCTGCCGCAACTCAAGGGGCAGAAACCACATATAGACGTTTGTTACCGGCTTCAGAACCCATACGTACAACACATCGTTAAATTCAAAAAAAACCCGGTTCATCGGCTCCAGAGGATCCCGGATGACAAGATCGGCCTCCGCATTCAGATAATCCTTATCCAGATAGTCGAATTCCGTCACATCTTCGTCGAGCAGATCAGGATAGGCATTCTGAGCGACGCCCGCGCCGCTGCCTACGAAAAAGGACAAAAAAACAAATACTGCAAAAAAGACCACATGTTGACCGGTTTTTAGTATCATAATAACAATTTCATTTAAGATTAATTTGGGGCTACACATCATCCGCTTCAAACACTTTTCTATCTTTTCTGCTTTATCTATTCGATGTTTCTCCTGGGGGGCTGTCCCTAACGATGAACAAGATTGTCGCAATTTAACTATAATTAGTCAACCTGTTTCCTTTCCCCTCATTTATATTTCGGACAACACCCAGGCCGCAAACGTTTCTTTCGGTGCTGTACCAACAAAATTGTCAGACAAGGACGACAAAAAGACCGGCCAAAATGATCAGAAAGCTAAAAGGAATAACCAGAGACCTTGAGGTCACCGTATCTCCGGCCATTGCCCGGTCAATCACCCGGTAGGTTGCATACAGCGAAGCCAGTAAACCACCGATCACCGTGATAATCTGCAGGACAGAGGTTGAATCGGAACTGATCAGGCGAATGTTTTCATAGCTGTATTGCCACCCGAACAACTCCTGCAGGTTGGGCACAATCCGTCCCGCACCCCTGACAAAGGCATCAAGATGAAAGGCCATAAAGCCGCCAAGGATCAGGGGAATACAGCCGTATCCGAACAACGGCAGGAGGAGATTTTTATCCATTTTTGCATAGAGTGACTGGACAATAACCATAAGATAGTAGCCCACCTGGAAGACGAGAATCCACACAAAAAAGAGAAAGCTCGCGACAATAGAGTCCGGCAGAAGAAGTCCGACGTTCGCCAGGGCGGCTGTCAGCCCATCCACCAATCGAAAAAATTCATTTTGCTGCACAAAGGGAAAAAAGATTGCTCCCATGGAGACGATCAGAAAGCTATCCGCCCGCCGTGGGGTCTCCAGGGCCCACAACTCCTGCGGCGCCAGGCGCAGATTCAACTGGATCGAACTGTTTTCACAATTTTTTATGCATTTCGCACACATGATGCAGTCCCTGTTGTTATCAACCAGGTACGGGTGCCTGAACATCGGGCATCCGGAAATATCCGCATCGCCGGTAAAACAGGCATGGGTCTGACACCGGTTCAGACAGACATGCCTGTTCGATCGCAACTCCACCACCGACGGCATGGCGAAAATCGCATTTACCGCCCCGAGAGGACAGAGATATCGGCACCAGCTCCGTCTGGAAAATAAAACACTGAACAGGATCGAGCTGAAGGTGATGATCAGAATAATGCCTCCGGTCAGATAGGGATTATTGTAAGCATCCCAGACAATCTCAAGCCAGAAGACGAGAATGCACAGCACGGCCATGATCCAGCCGGAATAATTCTTGATGAACGCCGGGGTATTACGGGTCGGTTTGATAATATTCTGCAATAAGGTTCCCGGCACGGCGAACGAACAGACGCTGCACCACGTTCTTGCCAGGAAAAAGAACGAGAAAAACAACAGCGGCCAGCCGATATACCAGCCCAGGGTAAGACCGAGGTTCGACTCCGGATTCGAAGGTCCGAAAAAAAGAAACATAACCGTGAGCAGAAACACGCAACCAATTATCACCTGCGGCACGCGTGGAAAAATCCGACTCGTCAGAAAGCTCCGCACCCAGTCAAGCCGCAGTATATTATACTCCCACTTACCCTCCGTCTTCGGCAGACCCAGCAGAATTTGTTCAGGAAGAATCTCATCTTTCTTGGCCAGCATAACCGCCCGGCGGATAACACTCGACAGCTCGGTCAGATTCCCCGGCCAATCATAGTTCATCAATATCCCCAGGGTTTCCGGACTTACCTTATGAATATTCTTGCCATATTCCTTGCTGTGACGCCCGAGATAGTGCGAGACGAGCCGGGGAAGATCATCCTTGTGATTGCGCAGCGGCGGGACGTCGAAGTGCTGCCCGGTAAACAAGGTGAGCAGTTCGGGCAGCACTTTCCCGGTGCTTTGCAGATGTTCGACAGAAAAAGTGCTGATAAAGGTGATTCTCGACTGCATGGCCAGTCGTCGAGAACTGTCGATATGCGTATAGGTACTGCTTTCAATGACCTTTATGAGTTTTTCCTGCAGCTCCTTCGGCATCAGGTGGATATGGGTGAACACGACGGTTCCCCCCGAGGTCTGCTCAAAAAAACCGGCCTGACGGGCCTGGGCAAAGGGAAAACCACTCTGTTCCGTGCCAAAGAGCTTGCGCAGAAGCCGTATCGGCTCGAACTCACGCAGATCAATTTCCCGGTACTGGCCGCCGGCACGGTGGCTTTGCAGATGTATCTGCCGGGCGATAATCGATTTTCCCGTTCCGGCTTCCCCGGTTATTATAAAAGGCGCGCTGTTGCCGGCAAACCGATCGATTACCTCCTGGGTCCGTCGGGTCGTTTTTGATGCACGGATGTCATCCTTTTTCTGTTTGGCCAAGCGCCGCAGTTGAATAGCCGACAGGGATTTGTCCTTGAACAAAATCACATCATCCGCGGCGGATTTTTCTTCAAGTCGGCCGTCATCACCATTGTTATCCATCTGATCGACAAAGGCGACCCGCAGCCTTTCGGCCAAGGCCGCATCGAGCTGCTGATGAATTCTACCGTTGGAAAGAATGGCGGTCCTGAAAAATCTTTTATCGAAACAGATGACCACCAGGTCGCACAGGGCACGCACCCCGAGGGAACGGGGTTTACCGGTAAGAATGCCGGTCTCGCCGAAATGGCCGCCGGCCCCTATCCTGCCGACAACGCGCGATACCCGCTCATCGCGCTGAAGAACCAGCTCCGCCTCGCCATTGGCGATAACGAAAAAGACCTCACTGGCATCTCCCTGCCGGTAGACATACTCGCCCTCGGCAAAAATCTGTACCCTGGCCACTTCGGCAAAGGCCGCGATATCTGCCGGCATGGCGTCACTAAAGAGAAGTGATTTCTGAAGATTCTGGGCTATTATTTCTCTTTTCATGCGGCTGTCGCAGGGGAAATATCGTACTTTAAAAACATAAACAGTCTGGCGGAAATACCGGGTGATGCTTGGACATTTTTTTCATGAGGTAGGCAAAAAGCCGTATTGTTGTTTCTCTGTCAGATTTTCAAATGTTGTTCGATCACTTCAGCCAACAGCGGCGCCACGGAATAGACATCGAGCAGGTCATCACTGGTTCGCCCCGGATAGCTATCCGAACCGATGACCCTGGAGATCAGCCCTCCGCGGAATTTTTCCATGGAATCCCCAGCCATGACGAGATGTGTTGCATGGGCCACCACATCTTTTGCTCCTGCCTCAAGGCATCTGGCGGCGGTCTGCAGGATGGAGCCGCCGGTACGGATCATATCATCACAGATAATCGCCGTCTTGCCCCTGACCACACTGGAAACCTGGCTGACAATGGTTTTGTCGGTATCGTAGCGGTCCTTGTCCGCCGCGGTATGCGGACAATTTAACAAACTCGCCAACCGGGCCACTCTTTTGGAAAAACCGTAATCGGGGGAGACCAGCACATAATCCGTCAGGCCGCTCTTTTTGATCTTATCGACGACCAGGTCATCCGTCCAGATATGCTTTGTCCTCACCTCGCCGGCATGTGCATGCAGCACTGCTTCGGAATGGAGATCGACAAAGGCGACATAATTAGGCCGTGCCCGAAATATCTGCCTGGTACGGGTGATGCCCTTGGGGATTTCGTTGGTATTGTGCTTGGCTCTCTCCATGGTCGAGTAGCCGAGAAAGGGTATAATAACGTTAATCGAGGCGGCGTTCCAGTACCTCCCGCCCGAAATCAGATCGATCAATTCCTGGTGAGAGCTGTCATCGTGGGTCACGCCGAGAATGACCAGATCTTTGCCGTCAACGGATTTCGGAAAGGCATGGTAGCTCTCCCCATCGGCAAAATACTTCCGCTCCATTTCGGTAAACGGCAGCCAGAGACGTTCCGCCAGCTTATATCCCAAGTCACTGGAGGCATGGTTGGCAACCAGAAGAACATTATCCTTTTTGCTCATGTGTCTTCCCCGAACACCGGAATGGCGGCAGCACAAAGCAACTGCTCCCATTCCGGTACTGTCAGTTGCGCGTTATTGTTGTAATGCCCTGAGGATCGCATCACCCATGGCGGCGGTACCGACCGCCTTTGTTTTGTCGGTTGTCAGATCGGCGGTGAGAATCCCCTGTTCCAGCGTTGCGGCAACCGCCTTGTCGATGGCCTCTGCTGCCTCATCCAGGCCGAAACTGTAGCGCAGCATCATCGCCGCGGAGAGAATCTCGGCGATGGGGTTGGCGATACCCTGCCCGGCGATATCCGGAGCCGAACCGCCCGCCGGCTCATAGAGGCCGAACCTGTCGCTGTTGAGCGAGGCGGAGGCGAGCAGCCCCATGGAACCGGTGAGCATGGCAGCTTCATCGGAGATAATGTCGCCGAACATATTGCCGCAGAGCATGACGTCAAACTGATGCGGGTCGCGGACCAGCTGCATGGTGGCGTTGTCAACATAGATATGATTCAGCTCGACGTCCGGATAGTCACCACTCACCTCAATGACCACCTCACGCCAGAGGACCATGGTTGTCAGTACATTGGCTTTATCGACGGAAGTCACCTTGTTTCGTCTCAGGCGTGCCGCTTCAAAGGCCATTCTGGCGATGCGCTCGATCTCAGAGCGTTTGTAGGCCATGGTGTCGAAGGCCCGTTCGTCTGGCCCACTCCCTTCCCGGCCCTTCGGGGTACCAAAATAAATGCCGGAGGTCAGCTCGCGCACGCAGAGGATGTCAAATCCCGTACCGATAATATCCGGCCGCAGGGGACAGGCTGCGGTCAAGGACTTAAACACCTTGGCCGGTCGGAAATTGCAGAACAGATCAAAATGCTTTCTGAGCGGGAGCAGCGCCGCACGCTCCGGCTGCTTCTCCGGAGGCAGACTCTCCCACTTCGGCCCACCGACGGAACCAAAGAGAATGGCATCGCTTTTTTCACAGAGTTCCAGGGTGGATGCGGGCAAGGCCTCGCCATGGTTGTCGATGGCTATTCCGCCGACATCGGCATACTCGTAGGAGAGGGCAAAGGTAAACTTTTTCTGCACCACATCAAGGACCTTGATTGCCTCTTTCATCACCTCGGGACCAATACCATCCCCGGCCAGCACTGCAATTTTTTTCATTCTTTCACCTTATATTTTTTCATTATGTTCATTATGCTTGAGCTGTTCCCTTGCTGCAAAAATGACAATTCGACGTTCCGCCCCAGAAAAAGGCAGTGCGCACTCTACTACACGGTCCAGGCGAAAGGAAGAACGATTAAGAATCTCCGCTGCCGCATTAATTTCCTCCCGCCACCGCGGTCCTTTCATACAGACAAGCTGCGGGCCCGATGGCGCAAATCGCTCGACCATCTGCAGAAGAGGGCCGATCTCGGTTACCGCCCTGGCGGTTATATGGCTAAACACCGCGGTGGACGGCAGCTGGGTTTCATCTTCCACCCGACAGGAGAGTATTTGCACCTCCTTCAAGCCAAGCGTTCTAACCATATGACCGAGGAAACTTACCCTTTTTTCGCGCGGTTCAACGAGAGTCACGGCCAGCTCCGGACAGGCCGCCTTACAGACCAGGGCCGGGAAACCTGCCCCGGTGCCGATGTCGAGGAGATGGCTCCCGGCACCACCAAGAAGCGGCAGCAGCGTCAGGGAATCGAGAAAATGCTTTTCGACGATCTGTTCATCCCCGGCCGATTTGGCGATCAGGTTGATATTCCTGCTCCATTTTTTCAGCTCGGCAAAATATATGGCCAGGTGGTCGACGCTCGCCGGAGAAATTTCCGTCCCCAGCAGGTGCAGTCCCGTCTCCAGCCGCTGCCTGAAATCAAACATTACTTACCAAGCCGAACGGCAACGGAAGCGGCATGGGCGGTCAAGCCTTCAAGCCTGGCCAGGCGCATGATATGCTCCCCGTCCACGGCCAGTGCACCCGCCGAATAACTGATGATCGAGCTCTTTTTCAGAAAAGTCTCCACCCCCAGCGCCGAGGCAAATCGCGCCGTACCCATGGTCGGCAGGACATGATTTGGCCCGGCAAAATAGTCCCCCGCCGCCTCCGGGGTATTGTTGCCGAGAAAAATGGCCCCGGCATGACGGATATGGGGGATTTGCGCCCAGGGGTCTGCAATCATCAACTCAAGATGTTCGATGGCGACGCCGTTGGCCACCTCGATGGCCGCCTCGATATCGGTGGCGACAAGAATCACGCCCCGGTCGCTCAGGGCGGTTCGAGCAATCTCCTGCCGGGCAAGAAGCGGCAATTGTCGTTCAAGCTCAGCCAGTACTTCGGCGGCGAGAGGTTCATGGGTGGTGACAAGAATGGCCAGGGCAAGGGGATCATGCTCCGCCTGGGCGAGCATATCCGCGGCGACACTGGCCGCGCGCGCGGTCTTGTCGGCAACAATCAACACCTCCGATGGGCCGGCAATCATATCAATGCGCACCATGCCGGAGACTTGTCTTTTGGCCTCGGTAACATACTGATTTCCAGGTCCGACAATGACGTCTACCCTGGGGATAGTCTCGGTGCCGTAGGCCAGGGCGGCAATCGCCCAGGCAGAACCCGCCTTGTAAATCTCAGTAATGCCTATTTCCTGCGCGGCGACAAGCAGATGCGGGCTGACGGAGCCATCCTCGCCGGGGGGCGTGACCATGACCCGCCGGTGAACACCGGCGATCCCGGCCGGAATGCCGTTCATCAGCACCGAGGAGACCAGCGGCGTGCTCCCGCCCCTGCCTCCCGGCACATACAGTCCGGCCGAGTCGATGGGACGAACCAGTCGGCCGACAATCGTTCCGTCTTCTCTGGTCTGCAGCCAGGAATCTTCCATTTCCCGTTCGTGAAAGCCCTGGATGCGCGCGATGGCCCGGCCAAGGGTGTCAAGAAAATCGTCGTCGACCAGTTCATAGGCCTGCTGCAGTTCGCTGCCGCTTACCTGCAACTGCGCGACGGTGAGATTCGGCGCGTCAAATTGCCGGCTATAGCCGATCACCGCCGCATCTTTATTGTTTTTGACCGCCTCGATTATATCTGTCACCGACTGCTGACAGGAACTGTCGGCCGCCTGGAAACGGTCAAGCAGACCATTGAGAATATTTTCGCCTTCCGGACTGGCCATGGCAACCGGTGAAATCAACATATTTTTTCCTTTATTCATGAAGCTGCTTAAACATGCCTGCACGACAGTAAAGCTGCACTCTGCCTGTCATTTCGAACACTTCGCCCAGGACGACCGGTCCATTCTCGCACCGCGTGCAAAAGGGATTGCACTATACGCTATTTGTCGTCAATTATAAAGTTCAACAGTACAGGAAATTGTCAATGTGCACAAAAATCAATCCAGCCGTTTTTTAACCCTTTTACCATGAACATGGGCGGAGGTGCACAGAACTGCCCCCGCCATCTTCGCCAAGGAGTCTGTCGGATATATTGCTTTCTTTAATCGAGCAAGGTATAAAGCTCATGTGCAGGTGCACCTCGATGTTGATAAAAGGAAAGACGGTGCGAGTCCGTCACAAGCCAGTCCTTGCTGTATACGAAGGCTGCTGCAGCTGGGCACACCAAATATCCGTGCCCCAAATCTTGTTTCTTAAAGATTCGTCACTGGGTCATACCGGGAAGGCGGCTGTTCGGCAGGATAATTCGTGAGTCAGAAAGCCTGCCTGCACCCGGTGGACCTTCTTGTCGGTCCACTCCCAGAGCTAACCACTGGAGTTCTCTGTATCTGGAATTGTATTGTCTGGTTGCTGCAGACCGTGCATTATTGCGGATACGGAGACGATTCCCCCGTTGTAACGTTCTTTTCCGTATCCTTACATATCGCTTGACCGGCAGAACAACAAAATAATCGTAACCGTTCACCGGAAATATTGCGGAGTATTAAAATGGATCAGGAAAAGAACAAAAAACTTGGACAAATAATTACCCGGCTTATCGGCAAAGAAAATCTCTCCCAGGAAGAATCCCATGAGGCCTTCTGCCTGGTGCTCGGCAACGAGGTTTCCGACATGCAGCAGGGGGCCTTTCTCGCCGCCCTTACCACCAAAGGCGAAACCGCGGCCGAAGTCGCCGGCGGCTGGCGGGCGGTGTACGAGCTCGACACCCGAAAAGTTGACCTGACCGACCTGACCATCGTCGACAACTGCGGCACCGGCATGGATAGCTTCAAGACCTTTAATATCAGCACCGCAGCTTCGCTGGTCGCAGCGGCCGGAGGGGTGACCATTGCCCGCCATGGCGCCCGGGCCATCAGCTCAAGCTGCGGCACGGTCGATATGGTTGAATGTCTCGGGGTTGATGTAGAATGCCGCGTCGAAACGGTTGAAAAAAGTATCAGACAGGCGGGCATCGGCTTGTTCAACGGTATGAGTTCGGAAGTCCACCCGATGGCGCTGGGGCGTATTCTGTCGCAGATCTGCTTTGGCTCCCCGCTGAATATTGCCGCCTCCCTCGCCCATCCCGCCATGCCGAAGGTTGCCCTGCGGGGTGTCTATTCGCCGTCTCTGCTTCGTCCGGTGGCTGAAGTCATGCAGGAAATCGGCTATACCGATGCCCTCGTCGTCTACGGGGGTATCTCCGGCAGCGAGCGGGGCATGGACGAGGGCTCCGTCTGCGGCATGACGACCGGTGTCCACCTGCACAACGGCATACTCACCGACCTCGCCTTCCACCCCGAGGACTGCGGCCTAAAAACCCATCCGCCGCAACTGCTGGCCGCAGATCAGAGTAAAAACACCGCCGCCGTTAAAATGCACCGGCTGCTGAGCGGCACGGGCGATGCGGCACGGCTGGATGCGGTTATTTTAAACAGCGGCCTGATCTTTTATGTGCAGAATGCGGTTGCGACAATCGCCGAAGGGGTCGACAAGGCCAGGGACATCCTCCGGTCCGGACAGGCTCTGGCCACGTTGAAGCGCTGGGTTGAAGTCCAGAACAGCGATCCCACCGGCGGCCTGGCCAGACTGGCTGAACTGCACAAAGCCGGAGCGCTGCTATGACCGAGCTCCTCATCATCAAGGCCGGAAAGAATTATTTCCGCTGCCGGGAAGACAATTTTGAACCCTGCGAACTGAGCAAGGCCAGCGTCTTTCCGCTGGACCAGGCCGGCAAGGCGGGACAACTGTGCAAAAAACTGCAGGAAACCGGTGTGGTCGGCGCGGAACTAAGAAAACTCACCATCATTGAAGAATCCTACGAGCCTCTGCGGAATAAAGCGATATGAAATTAGCCATGACCCAGTGTGAAGTACTGAAATACAGTGAACAAGACAGCCCAACCCCGCTGCCAGATGGCTACCTCACCCTGGTGGTCAGCTACTGCGCGGTCTGCCGCACCGATGCCAAGATGTGGCGCGGAGGCCATCGCGACCTTGCTCTGCCGAGGGTCCTCGGCCATGAAATCGCCGGTTATGACCAGGAAAACGGCCAGCTCTATACCGTCTGGCCGGGGCAGACCTGCGGCCTGTGCCGCTATTGTCTTGGCGGTAGGGAAAACCTCTGTGAAGAGATGCGCATTATCGGCTTTCATGCGGATGGCGGCTTTGCGCACACGGTAGTCGTCCCGAAAGACAGTCTGGTTGCCGTAAACGAGGACCTGGAGTCGCCCCTGCTGACCTTTGCCGAACCGGTGGCCTGTGTGCTCAATGGTCTTTCGCACCTCAATATCGCTGCCAGCCGACGGGTCATTCTCTACGGCGGCGGGGTCATCGGCATGATCGCCGCCCTCGTTTTCCGGGAGCGCAACTGCCCCGTCACGGTTATTGAACGGAGTGAGGAGAAGATAGCCCGCCTGCGCCCCTTTTGCGCAAAAAACAATATTACCCTGTGCAAGGATACCGTCGCCGCTGATTTTGATATGGCCATAAACTGTTGTGACAGCCATATCGCCTTCAGTCTCTGTCTCACCAAACTTCGCAAGGGCGGGCAGCTGGTTTTTTTCAGCGGCCTGAAAAAAAACCAGGAGATAGACACCAATCTGCTCAACCTGATTCATTACAAGGAACTGGAGATCCGCGGGGCCTACGGCCCGAGAAGAGAACATATGGTCCAGGCCGTCCCCTTTTGTGCACGGCAGCAGGAAAATCTGGCGCTGCTCGTTGAAAAAATCATCGGGCCCAGCGAGGTCGAGGCCGTGCTGCCGCATATCCTCGCCGGAAATGCTCTGAAATATATTGTCGATTTCGGCACAGCGGCAAAGCTGCCGGTGGCCTCTCCCGCACCGGACATGCATGGAGGGGCAAAGCGAAACAACCAGGGCAACAACAACGGCAAAAGCCAGAGCCGCCTGTCGCCATACATCTCCGCACTCATCGCCGGGATCAAACCGATTTCCGAGAATTTCACAGGTCAGGCCCAGAAAAAAGTCGACCTGAAGACCAAGCCTCTCGGCGCCCTGGGAAGCATAGAAAAACTCGCCGTGCAGATAAGTGCCATCCAGAAAAACCTCAATCCGGCAATTTCCTGCAAACGGCTGTTTGTCTTTGCCGGTGACCACGGCGTGGTCGAGGAAGGGGTTTCGGCTTTTCCGGCCAAGGTGACCGTGCAGATGGTGGAGAATTTTCTTGATGGCGGCGCGGCGATCAACGCATTTTGCCGCCATTACGACATCGATCTGACTGTCGTCGATATGGGTGTGGGTGGCGACTTCAGCGATCACCCGCTGCTGATAAAGCGCAAAATGGCCCGAGGAACCCGGAATTTTGCCGTGCAAAGAGCAATGAGCCCGGCTGATGCACTTAAAGCCGTCGAAACCGGGGCAGAGATATTTCTCGAAAAACATGCCCGGCAGCCCTGCGATCTCGTCGGCATGGGTGAAATGGGCATCGGCAACAGCAGCAGTGCCACGGCGATCATCTGCGGTGCTTCCGGGCTGCCTGCGGCAAAAATCGCCGGCCGCGGCACCGGTGTCGACGATCGAGGCCTTGAGCGCAAGCGGGAAGTACTCGAAAAGGCCCTCACGCTGCACCAGCCGAGCAGAACCGATGCCCTGGAACTCCTGTCCATGGTCGGCGGCTACGAACTCGGCGGCATTTGCGGCGCTGTCCTGGCCGCCGCCTCGACAGGCTGCTGCGTGGTCCTGGACGGCATTATTTCCACCGCCGCCGGCCTCCTGGCCTATCTGCTCTGTCCGGAAATCAAGGGGTATCTTGTCGCGGGGCACAGGTCAGTGGAAACAGGACAGCAGACCGCCCTGTCCATCATGGGCCTTAAACCGGTTATCGACCTGGACATGCGGCTTGGCGAAGGAACCGGGGCCGCGATAACCATGAATCTCGTCGACCTCTCCTGCCGCATGATGCGAGAAATGGCCTCGTTTGAGGAAGCCGGGGTGGATACTGGTCCGCGGTGAGAGATAGCCCGACAAAACATTTTTCACGTCCAAACGGTCCTTGCAAAATCGACCTGGAAACATCCAACCGAAATATACTGACCTTTTTATCTGTTTGATACAATTGCCAGGTTTACAAAGAGGTTTTGGTAGGTTACAAAATACAGTGTTGCCTTTTTTCCGGCAGGACATTCAAATTCAGATACAACGACTCTGGTTAAGGCGTCATCAGAGCATTAGAGTAGAAAGGAGATATTTTGGACGAATACGCAACTCTCACTTATAACGGAAAAGAAATACTGCTCCCCGTGATTACCGGGAGCGAAGGGGAAAAAGCCATAGATATTTCCAGCCTGAGGGCCGAGACCGGATTTATCACCCTCGACCCCGGTTATGCCAACACCGGCAGTTGCCTGAGCGCCATCACCTTCATGGATGGAGAAAAAGGCATCCTTCGTTACCGGGGCATCCCCGTGGAACAGCTGGCCGAACACTCTTCCTTCAAGGAGACCGTCTACCTGCTCATCAACGGCAGGCTACCCAACAGGAATGAGCTGACCCGATTTTCGGTGATGCTCAATGACAACAGCCTGGTCCACACCGATTTAAAAACCTTTTTTCAGAATTATCCCAGGGGAGCCCATCCCATGGGCATCCTGTCGTCCATGGTCAATGCCCTGAGAAGCTTTTATCCAGCACTTGATAGCCATGAAGAAGAGATCAACATCACCATGACCAGGCTCCTCTCCAAAGTGCGGACCATGGCGGCCATGTCTTATAAAATTTCCAGGGGTCATGAAATTGTTTTTCCACGCCCGGATCTGACCTATTGTGAGAATTTTCTGAACATGATGTTCGACTCCCCGGTGAAACCCTACGAGATCAAACGGGAAACAGTCAATGCCCTGCGTGGGTTCTGGATCCTCCATGCCGACCACGAGCAGAACTGTTCGACCTCCGCCGTCCGCATGGTCGGTAGTGCCCGGGTCAACCTTTATGCCGCTATCTCTTCGGGCATTGCTGCACTTTGGGGGCCGTTGCACGGAGGAGCCAACCAGGCGGTCATTGAAATGCTCACGGCTATCCAAAAGGACGGCGGGAATTGCCAAAAAACCGTCCAGCGTGCCAAAGACAGAAATGATCCCTTCCGGCTCATGGGATTCGGCCACAGGGTGTATAAAACCTATGACCCACGGGCCAAGATTATGAAAAAGATGTGTGACAATCTGCTGGAATCAATGCAAATCGATGATCCTCTCCTGAATATCGCCAGGGAGCTTGAGGAAATTGCCTTGAGAGACCAGTATTTTATCGATCACAATCTCTATCCCAATGTAGACTTTTACAGTGGAATTGTTCTCCGAGCCATTGGCATCCCCACGAATATGTTCACGGTGATGTTCGCCCTCGGCCGACTCCCTGGATGGATCGCCCAGTGGAAGGAAAGCATCGATGACCCCCATTGGAAAATCGCTCGGCCACGCCAAATCTATACGGGTAACCTGTGTTATGATTATATTCCGATACACGCGCGTTAGCTTCTGATGAGTCCCCGGTGATAAAGACCGGGGGCTTCCTTTATCACCGGTGTCATGGCAGGCATCAGAATTGTCGACCAATGTGCGGGCCAAAGAATGGGGCCGGTGTGACGTAGCGGTTGCGGTCACGAACCGCATATCCTCCCAAAGGCGTTTTTCATGCAGCAACTCTTCATGGAAAATGGCGACATGCGCCTCAGATAACAGCAGAGGCCAGAGGAGCGTGTTATTAGACATCCCGCTCCACGTTCTGCACGAAGACCGTCTGACGGATAAGCTCGGGTGCCGGGCCATGTTTATTTGATTCATCAAGGAGGGTTGACCATGCGCCAGATATGGATTTTGACGTGCCTTGCGGTAATGATTTCCGTGAGCCAAACGATCGCCGCTGACCAGGCACGGATTGCGGAAACTGCTGAGAGCAAGGCGGAGGTACTGGAGCAGGATGCAGCCGCCGATGGCGGAAAGTCGCTGCCTTCTCGATCCGAAATCATCACCAAGCCGGAAGCGCAGGCGGTCGATCCGGTCGGCGAAGAACTCTTGGACGATGCGATCACCTGTCTTTCACGCACCATCTACTGGGAAACCAGGGGCGAGGGGGCGAGCGGTATGGAAGCAATAGCCAATGTTGTCATGAACCGTCTAGGCCATGAGGGCTTTCCAAATACGATCTGTGAAGTTGTCAGGCAAGGCCGCGAGCAGGGTGCCTGCCAGTTTTCGTGGTGGTGCGATGGCCGTTCGGATGACGCAGAAGAGGAGGAATCTTACGCGATTGCCAAGGAAATAGCGCGAAAGGCTCTCAACCGGCAACTACCGGACCGAACCGGAGGCGCATTGTATTTCCACCAGCGAAAAGTAACCCCCAGTTGGTCCACGGAATTCAGCAAGACGGTCGAGGTCGGCGAGCATATCTTCTACAAGCCTCACGGCGGCGAGGCAAAATAGAGTCCTGCTTTCTGCCTGATTTCGGTTACCTTCAGTAAATGGAAGGGCTTTGTTGAGCTGCCAAACACCGTCTCCAAGGCGGTCGCTATGCGGAAGGCGGTGGAAGATCCGCTGATTGAAAGTTTTTCCGGCAGAAAGGAAGAACTCCGTGAGCGAGCTCTGGCCCCTGGTGCTCTACCCATGTCTGCCAACGAAGGTTCCGCTGATGTTTGATGAAACGGTGGTCGAGCACCTCGATATCGAATCAATCGTCTTTCTTAGTGAGCGGCTCAGGCAATCGCTCTGCGGGCAAAACGCATCACCGGCGTGACCCCATTCCTGCCTGGCCGCTGGTCAACAGTTCAGGCAGGTGTCGGTTGGCGGTCCTTCTGTAAAGCGAGGGCTTTGTTCCAGACGAACCGGCAACACCCGGCCTGTTGCCGGAACACGAAAATGGGAGCAGTTTTGCCTATCAGGAAGTGGCTGTCAATTCCCTGGAGTTGGTTCGGCCTCGGCCAATTGGTGTTGAACATGTCGGCCTTGGTGCCTTGCAAGAGCTGCATATACCGCAAATTCTGGCCGCTTCCGGGCAGAGGCTATAAGAGAGTGTCATGATATTCGTTGCCAAAACATCAAAAAATGTTCCTGTTGAACCAAAAACTGCAGTATTGTTCCAATCAACATTCCCCTCTTCTGCAGTCGATTTCACCAATAGCAGAAGAGTTAATACGCACACAGTCTATTGCGGAAAGCTAGTGTCTCTGAAGAGGTGACACAAAATTGAGACTGAAAACCAAAATAATCGGAATTCTACTCATTGTTCTATTCCTTTATGCTGGATTGAGTTTTGGCATCCAATGGTTAGCTGTTTTTCCTAATTTTCTTGCTCTTGAGCAGGCGCTCGCAGAGCGGGATCTCAATCGATGTATTGCAGCACTTCGCAGGGAGGCACATCATCTGGATATTGTGGCCCACGATTGGGCCGCATGGGACGACACGTATCGCTTTATTGAAGAGCGCGATTCCGAATTTCTCACATCCAACTTGGGCGCCAAGACTTTCTTTGATAACCAGTTTAATCTGATTTACATCTGTACATCTGACGGGAAAAAAGTGTGGGGGGAAGCATGGGATTTGAATGCTGCGCAGAGAATGTCCCTTCCGGAATTTCCATCGGATGGTCTGGAAAAAGGACATATTCTTTTATCAAACCACGATGTTGAACTCGCGATATCTGGTATTATCATTACCAGTAAAGGACCTATGCTTATTTCATCGCGGCCCGTCATTACCAGCAACCACACGGGGCCGATACGTGGCTATTTGGTGATGGGTCGGTTTTTAAATGAAGCTTATGTCAAGACCCTTGCAGAGCAAATCAACGTTCAACATACATATCTGCCTATCGCATCCCAAGACGATTCTGAATGGATTGCAGGGTGTGCGCATCAGACCTCCCTTTGCTATAAAAACTGCAGCCATTTCGATGACACTGATCAGCGAATTCTACGGGTTAAAAATACATTTTCGGACATATATGGCAATCCCGCATTGATGATCCAGGCTTCCATCCCAAGGGAAGTGTACGCCAAAGGAGTCGTAACCATCCGGTTTGCAATGGTTTTGATTTGCATCGCGGGGATTTTGATCTTGATTTGCTTATGGCTCCTCATGAACTCTAACATACTCAGTCCGATTGTCGATCTGACTCGCCAGGTCATTAAGATACGAGGCTCGGATAACCGACTCCTCCGGAGATCCTTTAGCCGCAGATCCGACGAAATCGAGGATCTCTACCGTGAATTCGAGCACATGTTGAGGGATCAGAACTGTTATCATGCAGGCCTTCTTGAAGCCAACCTCCGGTTGAGTCTCGAGATTGAAAAAAGTCAACAATCCGAGAGTCTACGGATCTCCCATGAAAACAAGCTGCGAGAACTGGCTGCTCAATTACTCTTTACCGAAGAACGCGAACGTCGCCGCCTCGCAGGCGATCTGCATGACCGGATAGGCCAGGCATTGGCCTTTTGTCAGATAAAACTTGGTCTGCTTACGCAAATAAATCAAAACAGGTATTTAGACGACAAAATCAAGGAAGTGCACGACGGCATTGAACAGATCATTCAGGAAACCCGCACCCTAACATTCGAAGTTAGCCCGCCGGTTCTTTATGAACTCGGCCTTGAAGCCGCCATTGAGTGGTTTGCCGAGGAAACCGAAAAACAGCATCACATTAAAGTGCACATAACAAGTGATATTTCTGATCCTCTCAATATCGAGACATTAAACGTATTCGCCTTCAGGGCACTTCGGGAATTGACCCTGAATGTTGTCAAACATGCCAATGCACAGAATATCGAGATTCACATCCGACATTTTGCCGATCGATTACATTTGCAGGTTATCGATGACGGAGTGGGTTTCGATACCGCCGCGTTATGGCCCCATGGGTCGACTGATTGCGGATTTGGGCTCTTCAGTATTCAAGAGAGGGCGGAATCCCTGGGCGGTCATTTTTCTATCCAATCAACTCCCGGCACAGGCACACATGCTGAACTGATTCTGCCCACAAAAATAGAGGGAAAATGTCAATAAAAATTTTACTTGCCGAGGACCACCACATCATCCGTGAAGGGATTCGGGCTTTGCTTGAGGCCCAGACAGATTTCGAAATTGTTGCCGAAGCGGATGACGGTCGGACTGCGGTGAAACTGGCCCGACAGCATAGCCCTGATGTTATCATTATGGATGTATCCATGCCGGAGCTCAATGGTATTGATGCCACTCGGCAGATCCTTCGAGATATCAGCAAGGTAAAGGTGATAGCTCTGTCTATGTACTCGGATAAACGGTTCATCAAGGGCATGCTTGCCGCCGGAGTTTCCGGTTACCTGCTGAAAAACTGTGTCGCGGCGGAACTGATCTCGGCTATCCGACGCGTGATGAAAGGGCAGAAATATCTAAGTCCGCAAATTCTCGGCGAGGTTGTCGAGGGATATCTGGGACATCTCCAAGCGAACATGGCTGAATCGGACTCGCCGCTTTCCTGTCGCGAACGAGAAATCGTTCAGCTTGTTGCAGAAGGAAAAGATTCTCGACAGATCGCTGAATGCCTTCATATCAGTCCCAAAACAGTGGAATCCCATAAAAGAAGAATTATGGAAAAGTTGGAGATCCACTCCGTTGCAGCACTCACCAAATTTGCTATCCGCCAAGGTCTCACCAGCGTGGATGATTAAACATCGTTTGCTTACGAAATGTCATTCAGGATTTGGCTTATATGCAATGCAGGATTTCGTACCAGCAAATTCCGCCTCAGGTGAATTCCCTCCCGTGACTAACCGCACTATATGTTTCTACCATGTCTGCAAGGTTATCTCTAAAAAGAAACGTGTGCTTTACGCCTGACGAAAAGCAGAGTTTATGCCGGAAGGAGCCCTTCCTGCGTACCTGCAAACGGAAAAAATAAATCAACAGGAGGAAACAAATGAATAAAGGACTGTATGGACTGGTTATTTTTATTGTTTTTCTGTCGTTTACAGGCGTGGCTTCGGCTTTAACCCCTGAAGAAAATTTGGGACAATCTGTCTATCAGGATACAGCATTCTCACTTAGGGGCAATCAATCATGTCAAACCTGCCACCACCCCAGTGCAGGATTCGCAGATCCGGTTAACCGGAGAAATCTTGTCCCGGTATCTGAGGGGTCCATCCCGGGATTATTTGGTGGTAGAAATGCCCCGCCCGCTGCCTATGCCGCCTTTAGCCCAATATTTGACAGGAACTGTAATGCGACTGGCGCAGATTGTTTCTTTTCCGGTGGGTTGTTTTGGGATGGTCGTGCAACGGGGCGTATGGACATTTCAGGTACAGCAGGCCCTGGCGATACGCCAACCGGGGACCCCCTTGCCGATCAGGCCAAGGGACCGTTTCTCAATCCGGTCGAAATGGCGCTAGTGGACAAAGCAGCTTTTTTAACCATTTTCAAGGCAAATCAGAAATATGTGAAATTTTATAATCAGATTTACCCTTCTATTTCTACAGCTTCTGACAATGACGCCTATAATAACATCGCCAGAGCAATCGCCGCTTTCGAAAGTTCCACTACCGTCAACAAATTCAAGTCAAAATTTGATGCCTTTCGTGCTGAGCAAGCTCTTGAGTCGGTTGATGTCAGCACTATTACCACAGCAAACTCGACAGGTATCACCTCAGCTGTATATTCCGTCAATGAAATTGATGGGTTAGCTTTGTTTAATACCCCCAGGGATTCGGGTGGTGGTGGATGCTCTCAATGTCACCCTGTTCCATCCACTGGTGCCACCCAGGCAGAATCAGTATTTACTGATTTTTCTTATGAAAACATGGGAATTCCAGTTAACCAGTTAGCAAAAGACCTGAATGGTTCTGATGATACGGATTACGGGTTAGGAACACAGGTGACAATTTTGCAAACTGTTGCAGACACGGAGTTACCAAAATTGGAAGATGCAGATAATGACCAGACCGTAGTTGCTTCCGAAGCAGGTAAATTTAAGGTGCCGTCACTAAGGAATATCGCAAAAACTGCTCCTTATGGTCATAATGGCTACTTCTTGACTCTTTTTGATATTGTCCATTTCTACAATACGCGAGAAGTTTCTGACTGGGCACCTCCCGAGGTTACTCATAACGTTAACGATCAGGACATCGGAAACTTAGGCCTCAACGACAGCCAAGAACAGTTGATAGTCACTTTCCTGGAGACTCTTACGGATTAACCTTGGTATATGCCTTCTTTGTGGCACCGGGGGAATCCCGGTGCCACAAAGAAGTGGTGCCGAAAAATTGAATAAGATCGTAAGAAATACGGAAAAGCAGACCTCGTTACAACCGAACATCTGAATGATCGCAACTAGTTGATTATGCAACATATGACATGATGACTGGACAATCAGAGTCAAGAAAACAGGTTAATTTCGTCATTTTTGCAGTAATGCGATACAATACATTTTGATTTAAGGAGAACTTGAATGTGTCCATTAATTTTACCTATTTTCAGGATGCATTTACGAGGTCTGCACTCATTATAGTTCGAAAAATTCGCCCCCCGTGTTTTTTAGGATCATTTTTTCCAGTCTGGCCAGATCGTAAAGCCCGTAACGCAATGCTTCCTCAACTGCTTTTTGGAACGGAGCCGGAGGATATGTCCTTTTAAGATCAAGCAGGCGGCGCAGTTTGACTATTCCCCGCCCGCGAGCCTGCCTTTTGAGTTCAGCGGCATAGCGATCGAGTGATTCATGCCGGCCAATCAATGTTTGTTCTTCGATACCGATTCCATTATGGGCCTTTTG